>JADKKO010000001.1:0-600000 GCA_016720465.1 Holophagaceae bacterium | reverse complement strand
ATCATCGTGTTCGATGGCGTCACCCACTCGGCGATGTTCCTCGATGTCCAGGGCGAGCCCACCCGCGAACGCCAGGATCTGACCATGGTGTTCAACGAAGCCAGCGCTCCTACGGGCACCCTGCAGCTGCGGCCAGGCCCCCTGCGCCTCACGCTGGAGAATCAGACGGACCACCGCGTGCTGCCCGGGATCTTCATCGCCAACGACCAGCTCCACGAGCTGATGGGCCACCGCCGCCGCTTCCTCACCGCGAAGGACCTGCTGACCCGCCAGACTTTCCGGGATCTCTACCGGGCCGACACGCTGGACATCAACCAGCGCCTCAAGATCACGAGCCTGACCTTCCTCTTCACGGACCTGAAGGGCTCCACAGAACTCTACGAACGGGTGGGCGACCTGGTGGCCTACGACCTGGTCCGCGCGCATTTCCGGGTGCTGCACGAGGTGGTCGGTTCGGAATCCGGCTCCGTGGTGAAGACCATCGGCGACGCGGTGATGGCCACCTTCCCCACGCCGGAACGGGGTCTCCAGGCGGCGCTCCGCATGCGGGAAGCCATGGGCCTGCTCAACGAGCCCGTGGACCGGGAAGACCTCTTGTTGAAGATCGGCCTTCATGAAGGTCCCTGCCTGGCGGTGACCCTCAACGAACGGCTGGACTATTTCGGGCAGACCGTGAACATCGCCGCCCGGGTGCAGGGCCTCGCCCAGTCGAACACCATCTTCACCACCGAGCCCGTGGTGTCCAATCCGGGTGTGGCCCGGCTCCTGGCTGGCCGCGGCATCCAGGCCATGCCCCAGCAGGCCTCGCTGCGCGGCATCCGGGAGGCCCTCACGGTCTACGAGATCCCCTGAGGACAGATTCTTCAAGCAGCCACGAGAAGGTTTGGAAGAGAACGAAGGCCACGAAGCACATCGGTCTGATCAAGCGTCGGGCGCTCATTTAGCACCTAGCCTCCGCTCCCCTCCGCCTCTCCGCGACCCTCCGCGTGGTTCTTTTCTGACTTAAAAATTTAAAGTTGACCAAAAAAGTAGGCTTTGTATGCTGGTGGGACCTTCAAGGAGACCCGCATGCCCCAGCGCCCCAATCGCGTCGATCACATTTACGACCTGGTGGGCTGCACGCCGGTGGTGCGCCTGAACCGTGTCGTGCCAAAGGGTTCAGCCAGGGTCTTCGTCAAGCTGGAGAGCGCCAATCCAGGTGGCAGCGTGAAGGACCGCATCGCCTTGAACATGATCCGCGAGGCCGAGGGCCAAGGCGCGCTGAAACCCGGCATGAAGATCCTGGAAGCCACCAGCGGCAACACCGGCATCGGCCTGGCTTTCATCGCCGCGGCCAAGGGCTATCCGATTCTTCTCGTGATGCCCGACACCATGACGCTGGAACGCCGCGCGCTGCTCAAGGCCTACGGCGCGCAGATCGTGCTGACGCCCGGGGCGGGCGGCATGAAAGCGGCTGTGGAGAAGGCCGAGGAGATCGCCGCGGGCGATTCGAGCTATTTCCTGGTGCGCCAGTTCGACAACCCCGCGAACCCGGACGTGCACCGCAAGACCACGGCCCTCGAAATTCTGGAACAAGTGCCTGAACTGGATGCCTTCGTGGCGGGCGTGGGCACCGGCGGCACCGTGACCGGCGTGGGCGAGGTGCTGGCGCAACGCAAGCCTGGAACGCTCGTGGTGGCGGTGGAACCCGAAACCTCGCCGCTGCTGAGCAAGGGCACGACGGGTCCCAACAAAATCCAGGGCATCGGTCCGAATTTCGTTCCGGGCATCTTGAATCGCGAGGCCTTCCAGCGGGTGGAAGATGTGAGCTACGAGGATGCAGTCGCCATGGCCCGCCGCCTGACCCGCGAAGAAGCCCTGTTCTCGGGCATCTCCACCGGCGCCATCGTCCACGCGGCGCTCAAGGTCGCCGCCGAGCTGGGGGAAGGGAAAACGGTTGTCGCGGTGCTCTGCGACACCGGCGAACGCTACCTCAGCCATCCTTTGTATGCCGAAGCCGATGGGCCGGTGGATGGGCTTTGACGGTGGCGATCCGCGCGATCCGTGGCCGACTGTTTTCCGGAATGAACCGCTAGACTTAAGTCCATGGGTGAAGATCTAGTCCGAAACCGCAAAGCCTTCCACGACTACCACATCGAGGATACGTGGGAGGCGGGGCTTGTCCTGGTGGGCACGGAGGTCAAGGCTCTGCGCGGAGGCCACGGCCAGCTGCAGGATGCCTATGTGGACGCGCAGGACGGTGAACTGTGGCTCAAGCAGGCGAACATCTCGCCCTACAAATTCGGCACCGATTCCAACCATGACCCGCTGCGGCCCCGCAAGCTGCTGCTGAACCGCGCGGAAATCGCCAAGATCCTGTCCCGCTCGGTCCGCAAGGGCTTCACGATCATCCCCTTGGCCATCTACCTGAACGAGAAGAACATCATCAAGGTGAAGATCGCCCTGGCCAGCGGCAAGACCCAGGGCGACAAGCGGGAGGCGCTGAAAGCGCGCGAAAGCAAGCGTGAAATGGACCGCGTGCGCAAGGGCGACCACCAATGATCCGTGAAACTGGGCTGTGCGCCGGTTTATAGGCTTTGGAAACATCCGATTCACGCGGTACAATCAACGGTTTACGTGATTGGAAGCCCTCATGCTCGACCAAATCCTGAAAATGATCATCGGCTCGAAGAACGACCGCGAGCTCAAACGCCTCTGGGCCAGGGTCCAGGAAATCAATGTCCTGGAACCAGGCATCAAGGCGCTTTCGGATGACGAGCTGAAAGCCAAGACGCCGTACCTCAAGGAGAAGCTGGCGGCGGGGTCCACGGTGGACGAGATCCTGCCGGAAGCCTTTGCGGTTTGCCGCGAGGCGTCGAGGCGCGTCTTGAAGATGCGGCATTTCGACGTGCAGCTCATCGGCGGCATGGTGCTCCACGAGGGCAAGGTGGCCGAGATGCGCACCGGCGAAGGCAAGACGCTCACCGCCACGCTGGCGCTCTATCTCAATGCGCTGACGGGCCACGGCGCGCACTTGGTGACGGTGAACGACTACCTCGCCCGCCGCGACGCGGAATGGATGGGCCGCCTGTATAGCTGGCTGGGCCTGAGCGTGGGCGTCATCCAGCACGGATTGACCGACGACCAGCGCCGTGAGGCTTATGGGTCCGACATCACCTACGCCACCAACAACGAGCTGGGCTTCGACTATCTGCGCGACAACATGAAATGGGACCTCGCCGATTTCACCCAGCGCGGTTTCCCCTACGCCATCGTCGACGAGGTGGATTCCATCCTGATCGATGAGGCCCGGACGCCGCTGATCATCGCGGGCTCGAGCGAAGAGGACACGTCCAAATACTTCGTCATCGACGCCCTGGTGCCGAAACTCGTGAAGGATTCGGATTACAAGGTGGACGAGAAGGACCGCCAGGTGATGCTCACGGACGACGGCATCCGCCACGCGGAAGCCCTGCTGGGCGTGCCGAACCTCTATGATCCGAGCGCCATCGAGACCCTGCACGGCCTCAGCCAGGCCCTGCTGGCGCACAACCTCTACAAGCTGGATGTGGACTACATGGTCAAGCCCAAGGAGGACGGGAAAGGCCTCGAAGTGGTCATCGTGGACGAGTTCACGGGCCGCATGATGCCCGGCCGCCGCTGGTCCAACGGGCTGCACCAGGCCATCGAGGCGAAGGAAGGCGTCGAAGTCAACGCCGAGAACCAGACCTTCGCCACGGTCACCTTCCAGAATTTCTTCCGCATGTACAAGAAGCTCGCGGGCATGACCGGCACCGCCGAGACCGAGGCCGCGGAACTGCACCAGACCTACAAGCTGGAAGTGGTGGTCGTGCCCACCAACCAGCCCATGATCCGGTCCGACTACCAGGATGTCATCTACGCCTCCGCCAAGGGAAAGTCCGCGGCCATCGTGGAGGAAATCAAACGGCTCAATGCCATCGGGCAGCCCATCCTCGTGGGCACCGCCAGCATCGAGAGCAGCGAGGCCGTGAGCGAATTGCTGAAGGCCGCGAAGCTCCGCCACGTGGTCCTCAACGCCAAGCACCATGAAAAGGAAGCCGAGATCATCGCCCAGGCCGGCCGCAAAGGTTCGGTCACCATCGCCACCAACATGGCGGGCCGCGGCACCGACATCCTGCTGGGCGGCAATCCCGAAGGCCTGGCCAAGCTGGAGGCCAAGAAGCGCGGCATCGAATTCTATGACCTCGACGGCAAGGAGACGCCCGAATTCAGCGCCCTCGTGGAAGAACTCGCCACCCAGACCGAAGCCGAGAAGCAAGAGGTCATCTCCCTGGGCGGCCTGCACATCCTGGGCACCGAGCGCCACGAGAGCCGCCGCATCGACAACCAGCTCCGCGGCCGCGCCGGCCGTCAGGGCGATCCGGGCTCCAGCCGCTTCTTCCTGTCGCTGGACGACGACCTGATGCGCATCTTCGGCGGCGACAAGATGAAGAGCCTCATGGCGACGCTGGGCGCCAGCGACGACGAGCCCATCGAAGCGGGCATGGTCAGCCGGGCCATCGAAAAGAGCCAGAAGCGCGTGGAGACCCAGAACTTCGAGATCCGCAAGCATCTGCTCGAATACGACGACGTGATGAACAAGCAGAGGATCTTCTTCTACAACCTGCGCACCGAGATCCTGAAGGGCAACACCAAGGAGTACATGCTGCGCATCTCCGGGGAGATCGCCGAAGGGCTCTGCAACGACTACCTGCAGGACAAGGGCGAGCGTGACACCGAAGCCTTCAAGGAGCGGGTGGAGCAGCTCTTTGCGCTAAGGGGGGAGGAGATCGGCAACATCGCGGCGATGCCCATGGCCCAGTCCATCGACGCCCTGGCGGAACTGGTCCAGAAGGTCTACCTGGAGAAGGACGAGCGCCTCGGCGGCGAGGGCATGCGCTCCTATGAGCGCTGGTCGATCCTGCAGATCATCGACTCCGCCTGGAAACGGCACCTGCTGGTCATGGACCACTTGAAGGAGGCCATCAGCTTCCGCGGCTACGCCCAGCGCGATCCCCTGGTGGAGTACAAGAAGGAGAGCTACGAGTACTTCGAGCAGATGCGCTTTGGCTACGAGGACGAAATCGTTTCCTACCTGTTCCGCGTGGAGCCGCAGCCTTCCTACGTTCCCGACGACGATTTCTTCCGCGAGCCGGAAGTGATCGAAATGGGCCCCGACGAGCAAGGCACCCTGGTGACCACCTCGAACGGCAAGGATGGCGAAGGCGTCCAGCGCGTCATGCGCTTCAATGTCGGCGGTGTCGACGATGAATAAGGCGGATCTGGCTCCGCATCCATGAAACTGATCCTGCCGGACCGCCATCTGCAGCCCTCCAAGCGGCTGCTGTTGGGAGTGGCGGTCTTCGCCGCCCTGAGCACCGCGCTGCTGTGGCCCGCGGCGCACCGCTGGGCTCTCCTGGTCTGGGCGCTCTGGATCCCGGTCCTGCTCTTCGCCCTGCGCTATGTGTCCGGCTCCTGGATCCGCATCAGCGCGGCGCGCGGGCTCAGCTACAACCTGAAGACACCCCTCGGCACCCGCCTGGGGTCCATCCAATTGGACTCCGCCTCCATCGCCGAACTGCGGTTGGAATCGAGCGTAGGGTCCAGGCTCATGGGGCTCTGGAGCTTGAAGGTCATCTGCCGCGATGGGACCGTCCATCCGCCCTTCCATTTTTTCCTCGGAATGGACCGGATCGCCGAGGATCTGCATGGCTACCTGCAACAGGGGTGAGGGCGCGGAGTGAAGAAAGGTTCCGGGCCCCACTCTCCAGCCTTGGTACCTCAGATCCCGCACCTGCGTTAGCCTTGATCCATGGAACTCCTCATCGTGACGGGTCTTTCGGGCGCCGGCCGCCGGGCAGTGCTGGGCGCGCTGGAAGACGCAGGTTGCACGGCCCTGGACAATGTCCCCGCGCCGCTCATCGAGCAATTGATCGAGATCGAGGCGCGGGTGAACCCTGGCCTAGGCAGGCTGGCGGTGGGCATGGACAGCCGGCATCTGGAATTCCCATCGGAAGTAGGTGAGCTCATCAGCCGACTTCGGGCGCGGGGCACGGCCCCGCAACTCCTCTTCCTCGAAGCCACCGACGACGTGCTCCTGTGCCGCTTCTCCGAGACCCGCAGGCCCCACCCCATGGCCGGGGAGGGCAGCGTGGCCGAAGGCATCGCCCGGGAACGCAAGCTCCTGGAGCCCGTGAGGGCGCAGGCCACCCTGATCCTGGATTCCAGCCGCCTCACCCTGAGCCAGTTGAGGGCCCGGCTCAAGGAAATGCTGCCCGACCTGCCGGAGCATGGGACATCGCTCCGGCTCCTCAGCTTCGGGTACAAATTCGGCCTGCCTGCCGAGGCCGACGTGGTGCTCGATGCCCGCTTCCTGCCCAACCCCTACTATCGCCCCGACCTGCGGCCGCTGACGGGCAAGGACGACGCTGTGCGCGACTACCTGTTGGGTAACGAAGGCTTCACGGGATTCCTTTCCCGGGTGGAGGACTGGATCCGCTGGTGCTGGCCCCAGGTGGAGGCCGAGGGCCGCGCCTACTTCAACGTGGCCATCGGCTGCACCGGCGGCCAACACCGCAGCGTGGCGTTGGCGGAAATGCTCGCGCAGCGTCTGGAGAATCTCACGCCCCGCCTGCTCGTGCAGCACCGGGAGCTGCGGGACCCAAAGGCCGGGCTGGACCGGTAGACGGAAGGGGGCCCGCGAGCGGGCCCCCTTCCATAATGCCATCCGGGTTCCTACTTCGCCGCTGGGGTGGCTTCCACGAAGATGGTGGGGATCCCGCCGAATTCGCTCAACATGCCATGGATGGTGACGGTGGTCCCCATCTTCTCAGCGTATTCCTTGGCGAAGCCGAGCTGCCCGTCGCGGCGCGGGTGGTGCTGCTCGGCCACCAACATGTAGACCTTGTTCTCCTTGGTGACGATGCCCACGGGAGCGCCGTTGGTGACGCACTTGGCGCCGCAGGCCTTGTGCCCATCGCCGCGCTTGCCGAGCTGGATGTAGCAGGACAGATCCACCACCTCGCCGGTGACGGCCATGGCCTTGCCGTTTTTCAGCACTGCCTTGTTGGCCTCGGTGGCCGCGGCTTCCAGGGTGGTGGCGGACCAGGCCGGTTTCGGCGCTTCCGCGGTTTGCGGGAGCACCGCGAGGGCGGTCATGGCGAGGGCAGAAACAATGGAAAGCATAGGTGGTTCCTCCAGGAAGCCTTCATTGTACCGCCGTGAGAAGCCGTCTCACTCAACAGCCTCGTTGAACCGGATCCCGCGCTTCTGCAGCTCGGCCAGCACGAAATCCTTGGCACCCGGTTCGCGACCCACAAACTCCGGCGGCGAAATGCCTTTGCGGGTATAGCCGCCCGAGGCCACCAGCCGCGCCACGGCGGTGCAGGTGTAACCCGTGGTGCGGGCCATGGAGGTGGTGCCGGTGGCCCGGTCGTAGCGGTCCAGCATGTCGAAGGTGTGGGTCACTTTTCGGCCGTTCTTCTCGCCTTCGACGATGACCCGCAGGATGGTGAAATCCTCGTCGCCTTCCTTCATCTGCCACATGGGGAACAGCAGCTTGGTGGTGAGATCCAGCGGCGCGACTTTGACGCCACCCACATCGATGGGCTCCTTGCCAAAAAAGCCGACCTCGCGCAGCATTCGCATCTTCTCGATGTGGCCTGGGTAGCGCAGGGTCTTCTCGATCTTGAAGGGTGCGTCGATGGTGTGCAGCAGGGTGCGAAGCCCATCGGTGTTGAACGCTTCCAGGGTGCCGATGCCTGGGAATTCGATGAGTTCCGGCTCCGAGAGAGCCGGCATCACGACTTCTTTCCCATGGGCCACGTAGCGCGAGGGCCGGGTATATTCCTCGATGACATCGATGGGGGAGAACCCAGCCTGGTACTCGAAGGGCCAGCTCCGCACCGCAGGCAGCCCGCCCACCAGCGTCACGAAGCGGTCCACGCGGTCGAGCTGCGTGGCCATGTGGCCCAGCAGGATGTTGCCGCAGCCCGGCGCCACACCGCAGTCCATCACCGCCACGCGGCCTTGTTGCGTCGCCAAGCCATCCAGCAGGAAGGGGTCCTCGGGAAAGAAGCTGATGTCCACGATGTCCTTGCCTGCTTCCAGCACGGCCTTGACTGTCTCGAAGCCCATGAAGCCAGGAACGGCGCCGATGACGAGATCCGCCCCCTCGACGGCCTCAGCGACCCCCGCGGGAGTGGACAGATCGGCCTTGCGCGTGCCCAGCCCTTGGAGGCGCGAAAGAGCCGCGTCGGAAACATCCGCCACGGTCACTTGGAAATCCGGAGCGAGGTCCCGGGCCATGGTTGCGCCCACGCGGCCCGCGCCGAGAACGATGATGTGTTGGGTGGGCATGGGGGCACCGGGGGGTGGGGGAGATGGGGGTTGAGAGTTGAAGAGTTAAAAAGTTGAAGAGTTAGTTGAAAAGTTGAAAAGTTGAAGAGTTGAAGAGTTGATGCGTTGGGAGGGTGGGGAAGTCGAGTTCAGGGATTTGGTTGGCTCACTTGGTTATTGGTTCCACCTTGAGCCGGAGAGCGTGGAGCATTCGGGCGATCGCCATGCATTCCAGGATGAGCGATTCGGCGTCATGTGGTGTGATATAGTCCAAATCCCGGGCGATCAGGATGATGCATTCTACTTCCGTGAGTGACGCCTCGGCCATATTGAGAAAGTGGGCATAGTCTCTGTTCGTCCGGCGCTTCGATCCTTCGGCGATATTGCAAGGGATCGAAACCGCGGCTCGTCGGAGCTGGGATGTCAGCCCGAAACGTTCATCCGAAGGAAAATTCGATGCAGTGGTCTTGTAGACCTTCAGGACCAGCGCCTGGGAGCGTTGCCATACCTTCAGCTCAGTGAATCGCTGCACAACATCCCTTCCACTTTCAACACCCCATCAATTCAACTCTTCGACTCCTCGACTCTTCAACTTTTCGACTTTTCGACTTTTCGACTTTTCGACTTTTCAACTCTTCAACTCCTCACCCCTCGGCCCCCGCGTCGCGAAATACACCGGCACTCCCGTGGCCACGATCAGCAGCCCCGGCCACGTGAAGGCGGGTTTGTAGATCAGCAGGGCGGCCATGATGGCGAGGGCGCCGATCAGGTAGAGCACCGGAAGCAGCGGATAGGCGAAGACCTTGACTGGGCGCTGAAGGCCCGGTTCGCGCACGCGCAGGATGATGACGCCCAGCACCGTGAGCACGTAGAAAAGCAGCGCTGCGAAGACTACGTAATCCAGCAATTGGCCGTAGGTTCCAGAAAGGGTCAGCAGGCTCGCCCACACCGCCTGGATGGCCAGGCTGAAGGCCGGCACGCCGCTCTTGTTCAAGGTTCCGGCCTTCTTCAGGAACACCCCATCCATCGCCATGGTGTGGTAGACCCGCGCGCCGCTGAGCACCAGTCCGTTGGTGCAGCCGAACATGGACCAGAGGATCGCGCCCGCCATGATGCCTTCCCCTGCCGGTCCGAGAATCGCTTTCAAGGCGGCGCTGCCCACGCGATCGTTGGGCGCCATGGCGATGCCCTGGGGACCCAGCACCTTGAGGTAGATCACGTTGGCCAGGATGTAGAGGCCGCATACCAGTGAAGTGCCGATCAGGAGCGAGAACGGAATGGTGCGTTTGGGCTCCTTCACCTCGCCGGCGATGAAGGTGATGGAATTCCACGCATCGGCGCTGAACAAGGAACCGGTCTGCACCACCAGCAGGGCCACGAGAAAGGGCAGGGCGGTAGCCCCATCCGCGAGCGCGATGGGTGCCGAGCTGACCACTGCAGCGGGCTTCAGCACCAGCCCGAGGATGATCAGCGCCGCGAGGCTGCCGATCTTGGCCACGGTGAACAGGTTCTGGATGCGTGCGCCCAGCTTCACGCCGTAGGCGTTCACGAAGCTCAGCATCAGGATGATGAGGATGCCCGAGAGCCGCGCGCTGGTGAGGCCCACGTTGTAGGGGCCGACGATGATGGTTTCCGTCACTTTCCATGGACCCGATGGGAAATGCGGGCCGATCCAGGCCGTGTCATTCACGAAGGGAAGAAAAGTGCCCAGGTATTTTCCGAACCCCACAGCCACGGCGGCGATGGTGCCGCACTCGATGACCGCGAAAAAAGTCCAGCCGTAGAGGAATCCCGTCATGGGCCCGTAGATCTCCCGCAAGTAGGTGTACTGGCCGCCCGCTTCGGGGAACATGCCCGCCAGCTCGCCGTAGCTCAGGGCGCCGAAGACCGTCAGCACCCCGGTAAGCACCCAGGCCCACACCAGGAAGGAACCCGTTCCGCCGGTGCGGATCATGTCCCCCGCGACGATGAACACGCCGCTGCCGATCATGGAACCCGCAACCAGCATGATGGCGTCGAACAGGCCGATGGAGCGGCGGAAGCCGGATGCAGCAGACATGGATACCCCGGGAATCAAGTCGTGAGGGTTGAGGGTTGATGGGCGAAGTGGTGAGGTGGAGAGAGTTTAATTTAAACCGGATTGCCCTTGAACCTCACCCAGGAATCGCTTGGCGCTGATACGCGAAAGGGCGATGAATCGACAATCGCGAAAAACAAGTGGCTGAGCTTGCTTGTCGATCAGGAATTCAATATCGGATGCTGCTTCGCCGCCCAAAAATAGACCGGCACCCCCAGCAACACGAGCACTAGCCCAGGCCCCGGGGCCCCGTCCGCGACTGAGCGGAGCGAAGAGCGGGAGGACAGGACTCCCGTGTATCACACGCAATGCGTGCTCCCGCTCGTTTCACTTGCGGACACGGGAACCCTTGTCCTGTCCGATATGGGGGTGGTCAGGTGGCCGTTGACCGGATTCCGACTTATAGTGGGAGCGCCAGAAATACACGGGCACCCCCAGCAACACGAGCACTAGCCCAGGCCACGTGAAGCCAGGCTTGAAGCGGAGCAGGAAGACCAGGATGCCTCCGGCGCCAAGGAGGTAGATCATGGGCACGGCGGGATAGCCCCAGGTTCGGTAGGGGCGCGCCAGATCAGGCTTCTTGATGCGCAGCACCACCACGCCTGCGACGACCGACACGACTGCCAGCAGCTGCGCGAAGGTGCAGTATTCGACAAGTTGTTCGAAGGTGCCCGTGAGCGTGAGGATGCAGGCCCAGATGGTCTGCAGCCACAGGGCCCAGGCGGGGACGCCGAACCGGTTGAGCTTTCCGGCGCCGCCGATGAACAGTCCGTCTTCGCCCATGGCCTGGTAGACGCGGGCAGTGGTGAAAGAGGCGCCGTTCACGAAACCGAACATGGAGACCATGATGGCCCCGGCCATGAGCGAGCCGCCGAGCGGCCCGAAGACCGCGCCCAGGGCCGCGGCGCCCACGCGGTCTTCCGTGGCGGTGGCGATGCCGGTAGGGCCCAGCAGTCGCAGGTAGGCCAGGTTCGCCAGCAGGTAGAGGCCGATGACGAGGGTGGGCCCCGCGAGCAGGGCGAGGGGCAGCGTGCGCTTCGGATTCCTGATCTCCGATCCGACATTGCCGATGTAGTGCCATCCGTCGCAGGAGAAGAAGCTCCCCGCCTGCGCCACCACCAGCGCCGCCAGCAGCGTCACGGGCGCGATGTCCATCGGAGGCACGTAGGGGCCGGCCACGGGCAGGATCTTCGGCGCCAGCAGGAGGCCGGAGAGGATGAGGGCGGCCATGGCACCCAGTTTCGCCACCGAGAATAGATTCTGCGTCCAGGCCCCGAGTTTCACGCCGTAGGTATTCACCAGGGCGATCACGAAGATCACGGCAATGCCCACCGCCCGCGCCGTCGTGAGGCCGAATTCATAGGGCCCCAGGGCGATGCCCGGCATGGCCTGCCAAGCCTTGATGTGCCACGGACCCATCAGCCATCGGGCATCGTTGACGGCCGGAAAAAAGGATCCCATGTAGCGGCCGCTGCCCACCGCCACGGCAGCGATGGAGCCGCATTCGATCACCAGGAAGCAGGCCCAACCGTAGAGGAAGCCAGCCATGGGGCCGTAGATTTCCCTCAGGTAGACGTACATCCCGCCGGCCTTTGGCATCATGCCGGTGAGTTCGCCGTAGCTGAGGGTCGCGCAAAGGGTCAACGCGCCCGTGATGCACCAGGTCAGCAGGAGCATTGGCCCGGTATGCACCTGCCGCACGATGTCGGCGCTCACGATGAATATGCCCGATCCGATCATGGAGCCGGAGATGATCATCGTGGCCGAAAAGAAGCCGATATCGCGGCGGTAGCCGGATGGTTCTGCCATGGATGCCCCGGAAGTGTGGTTCAAGCATGCCTGCAACCTCCGGGCTTTGGAACGCGGCCCGGGGAATGAGTAGAATCATCTTCAATTCAACCTGCCGGAGCAGTCATGCGTTCCAGATCCATCTGGCCATTCTTCGGAATCCTCCTCGCGCTGCTGGGCCATCTCGCCTGCGTGCCCGCCCAGACGCAGAACGCCATCACGGGCAAGCGGCAGTTCGTGTCCCTGACGCCGGAGGAGGAAGTGAAACTCGGGCGGGAAGCCATGCCCGAAATGGTTAAGCAGGGCGGCGGACTGGATCCGGACCCGCGGTTGCAGACCATTGTGAAGGCCGTGGGGGACAAGGTCGTGGCCAACAGCGCGGCCAGGATGAGTGGCTATCCTTTCGAGTTCCGCCTGTTGGCGGACAGGAAGGTGGCCAATGCCTTCGCCCTTCCCGGGGGGCAGGTCTGCATCACCCGGGCCTTGGTGGACCGTCTGGACAATGAAGCCCAGCTCGCTGGCGTCCTGGGCCATGAGATCGGCCATGTGGTGGGGCGGCACAGCGCCGAGCATCTGACCGAGGCCATGGGAATCAACGTGCTGGTGGGCATCATCGGCGTGGTGGCCAGCGATCCGAATGATCCCGACAAAGGCAAGCGCGCCGCCGGCATTGCGGCCCTGGGCGGCAATCTGGCGAACCTGAAGTTCACCCGGGACGACGAATCCCAGGCGGACGTGCTCGGGGTCCGATTCATGTCGGAGGCAGGTTACAACCCCCACGCCCTGGTGGGCGTCATGCAGATCCTGAAATCCCTGGGCGGGGGCGGCGTGGAGTGGTTCCAAAGCCATCCGAACCCGGAAAACCGCGAAGAAAAATTGCGCGGTGAGATCTCCCGGCGATATCCCACTGGAATGCCGGCGGCCCTGACCCTGGGCACCAGCTTGAAGAAACGATAAGAAGATCCAACCGAACACCGCAAGGAGACTCCATGCCTACCCCCGTGAAACCCATCCCCGAGGGCTACCACTCGGTCACGCCCTACCTGATCGTCCGCGGCGCAGCCAAGGCACTGGAATTCTATAAACAGGCCTTTGGCGCGGTCGAACTATTCCGGATGGAAGCGCCTGACGGCCGCATCGGCCACGCCGAAATCCGCATCGGGGACTCGCCCATCATGCTGGCGGACGAGCACCCGGACATGGGTGCAAAAAGCCCGGAAACCTGGGGTGGATCGCCCGTGAGCCTGATGCTCTATGTTGAAGACGTGGACCGGGTTTTCGCCCGGGCTGTAGAGGCGGGAGCGACGGTGGAGCGGCCCTTGGCGGACCAATTCTACGGCGACCGCACCGGGGGGCTGAAGGACCCCTTCGGGCATGTCTGGTATGTGGCCACCCACATCGAGGATGTGCCGCCAGAAGAACTGGATCGCCGGGCGAAAGCCCAGCAGCCCTGAGCTTAATTCGGCGGTTGGCCACAGCCCCGCGGGGGCGGATCAGCCGGCGGAATTGCGTTTCCTGATGATTCCCCAATCTCAGCCGAGGAAACGTGCCCGCGAAGGGCCGCGAAGCTGCTGCGCTCTGGCGAAGGGCCGCGAAAAGTGATTCAACCCGGTATCGCTTCGCGGGGGCGCGCAGCGCCCGTGGGCCCCTGGGCCCGCGAATTCAGGCGGCCCGGCGCGGATCACACCTTGGTGCGAGCCCGTCGCCGGGCCGCCTGAATTCCATCCGCGAAGCTGGCCCATGATGAGTCCCTTGGTTGCCAAAGCGCTGGTGTGGCAAAGGAGATTTCGCGGCCCTTCCTTCACCTTTTCTCAGCATCGGCCAAGCTAATACCCGTGGCATGGCCGCTATTCGCGGCCCTTCGCGGGATGCTTTTTCCGGCTGAGGCTCGTGGGTAATCAGGTCGCGTTTTTATGCCAATTCTACGCGGCCCCTACTTCGCCTGCGAGGGTGCGGATGAACCGCTCAATCCTCCAAGAATCATGAATGATCCAGGCTTGATGCAGGGATTGCCGCTGGGGTTCATCGGCAGGAAGTTGTGCCAAAGGGTACAACTCGCGGATGCGGGCGGGATCCTTGGATGGGTCCGTGGCCGCGGGGACTAACCTTGCTCTTTGAGGTACTGAGATGGGCCTGCGAACACCCGCCCGCATCCAGGCCGGGGCCATAGGCCCGGTGGCCCGAGTCCCGGGGTTCCAGAAGAGCCTTCTGGGCCTCCTTGCCTCAGGCCTTGCCCTCGCGCTGTCGGGAGCCGCCTGCGACCGGTCGGGCCAAAGCGCGTACCAGCCCGGGCTCGGTCCGAAGCATCCGCAACCGGCTGCCGAATACGTGGTCGGCATCCATCCCCTGCATAACCCGCAGCGGTTGATGGAGAGGTACGGACCGATCGTCGACTACATGAACAGCCACATGCCAGAAGCCCGTTTCAAACTGGAGGCTTCGCGCAACTACGAAGAGTTCGAGAAGAAGCTCTATGCGGGATATTTTTCCTTCGCCATGCCCAATCCATACCAGACGGTCCTGTCACTCAAGCATGGGTACCGCGTCTTCGGCAAGATGGGGGAGGACGAGGTGTTCCGCGGCATCATCCTGGTGCGCAAGGACAGCGGCATCCGCGAGGTCCGGGACCTCAAAGGCAAATCGGTGTGCTATCCGGCCGCGACCGCCCTGGCGGCGACCATGCAGCCGCAGTACTACCTCCATACCCACGGCCTGGATATCAACCGCGATATCGAGAACCGGTACGTCGGCTCCCAGGAGTCCTCGATCATGGATGTGTACCTCGGCCATGTGGCGGCTGGGGCCACCTGGCCCGTGCCTTGGAAGATCTTCCGCCAGGAGCATCCAGAAATGGCCGCCCAACTCCTCGTGAAATGGGAAACCGAACCCTTGAAGAACAATGCCTGGGTCGCGCGGCTGGATGTTCCAGCGCCCGTGGCCGACCAATTCGCCCGCCTGCTGTTCGGATTGCATGGAACCGCCCAGGGCAAGGCCATGCTGGACCGCCTGCCCATCTCGCGTTTTGAACCGGCAACCGATGAAACCTACCGGCCGGTGCGGGAATTCCTGAAGAAGTTTTCCGATACGGTCCGTCAGATCGAGCACTGAGCCCGGTGAGCCCAATGAATCCAATCCGCCACTTGCTTGATCGATTGGCCCGGGGATGGGGCCGATCCATCCGGCGCCAGCTCGTGTGGTCCTTCTCCCTGGTTTCCCTGGCCACCATCCTGGGGAGCGGTTATCTGCTTTATTCCTATCAAAGGAATTTCCTCTACGCCCAGGGCACCGAGAACGCGTTTGACCTGGCGCGGACGCTCTCCTTCAGCAGCACCTCCTGGGTATTGGCGGACGATATCGCGGGATTGCAGGAGGTGTTGAAAGGCGCCTCGCACGCCATCGACCTGAAGTTTGCCGTTGTGCTTTCACCACAGGGCGAAGCGCTGGCGTCCACAAAGCCCGAACAGGTCGGCCAGTTTTTCAGCGATGCGGTCAGCCAGCGCCTGCTGGCGCAACAACCTGAGCCCCAAATACTGCTCGATGAATCCAACCTGATCGATGTGGCCGTGCCGATCAAGGCTGGCAACCACCTGATCGGCTGGGTGCGGGTCGAACTGACGAGGGACACGGCGAATGCCAATTTGCGCGGGAATGCTTCGGCTGGAGTCGGCATCGCGATTCTCCTGCTGCTGATCATCACAGCCATGGCCACCTGGCTGGCGCGGAGGTTCACCAATGGGTTGAACCGCCTGGCGGCGGTCGCTGACGATGCGGAACGTGGACACTCCTTCCAGCGGATGGATCTCGGGCGCGCCGATGAAATCGGAGTGCTCGCCCGCCATCTGTACCGGACGCTGGACGGGATCGAGGAGGAGAAAAAGGCCAAGGCCGAAGGCGAGGCGCGCTTCCGCCGCCTTGAGAAGGCCATGCCGGTGCCCCTGGCCTTCGTAGCGAGAAGTGGAGAGATCCAGTACATCAACGACCGGTTCGAGCAGGTGTTCGGTTACACGCTGGAGGATCTGCCGTCCATCCAAACTTGGTGGCGGCTGGCATATCCGGACGAAGGCTATCGCCAGGGCCTCATGGAGGCCTGGAATACCGCGGTTCAGGCCGCCGTCGAGGCGGGGAACGACATCCCGCCGCTCGAGTGCAGGGTGGCTTGCAAGAACGGGGATGTCCGCACCATGGAAATCTCGGGCGTGCTGCTGGGAGAGGATCTGCTGGCGGCTTTCACCGATCTCACCGTCCGCAAGCAGGCGGAGGAAGCGCTGCGTTCGGCGTCGCTCTATGCCCGCCGCCTGATCGAAGCCAGCCTGGATCCGCTGGTGACCATCGGCCGCGACGGCCGGATCACCGATGTGAATGCCGCCACCGAAATCGTGACCGGCCGGTCCAGGGAGGAACTGGTCGGAACCGATTTCGCCGACTATTTCACCGAGCCGGAAAAGGCCAGGGCCGGCTACCAGCAGGTGTTCAGCGAAGGGGCGGTCAGGGATTATCCCTTGGAGGTGCGCCACCGGGACGGACGCGCCACGCCGGTGCTCTACAACGCCTCGGTGTACCGCGATGAAGCCGGAGCCGTGGCGGGCGTGTTCGCCGCCGCCCGGGACGTCGCGAAGCTGAAGGAGGCGCAGGAACAGCTCAACCGGACCGTGGTGGAACTCCAGCGCTCGAACAGGGAGCTGGAACAATTCGCCTACGTGGCCTCCCACGACCTCCAGGAGCCCTTGAGGTCGATCGCGAGCTTCACCCAGCTCCTGGAAAGGCGGTATGGCGAGCGCCTGGACCAGGACGGCCGGGAGTTCATCCAGTTCGCCGTGGACGGCGCCACGCGGATGCAGAAGATGATCAACGATCTGCTGACCTTCTCGCGGGTGGGCACCCGCGGAAGTCCGTTCGAGCCGGTGGACACGAGCGCCATTCTGGATGAAACGCTGCGGAACCTCCGGGTCGCCATCGAGGAAAGCGGCGCCAAGATCGCCAGGGGCGGGCTGCCGGTGGTCCGGGCGGACGGCAGGCAGCTAGCGGAGCTATTCCAGAACCTCATCGGGAACGCCATCAAATTCCGCAGCGGGAGGCCGCCCGAGATCGCCGTGGCGGCGGCCCGCCAGGGATCCGAGTGGGCCTTCTCCGTGTCGGACAACGGAATCGGGATGGACTCCCAGTTCTTCGACCGCATCTTCATCGTGTTCCAGAAGCTGCACGGGCGCGAGGAGTATCCCGGTTCAGGAATAGGGCTCGCCATCTGCAAGAAGATCGTCGAGCGGCACGGAGGAAAGATCTGGGTGGATTCGGAACTCGGGAAAGGATCCACGTTCCATTTCACGATTCCCGACCATGGAGGGCCCATGCAATGACTTCGGACAACGGCAAACCCATCGAGATCCTGCTCGTGGAGGACAATCCTGGCGATGTGCGCCTGACCCGGGAGGCGCTGAAGGAAGGGAAAGTCAGGAATGTCCTGTCGGTGGTCCAGGACGGCGTGGAAGCTTTGGCCTTCCTGAAGCGCCAGGGCGCCTATGCCAAGGCGGCGCGTCCCGATCTCATCCTGCTGGACCTGAACCTGCCCAAGATAGACGGCCAGGAAGTGCTCGCCGAGATCAAGGAGAGCCCCGCCCTCAGGGCCATCCCGGTGGTCATCCTCACCACGAGCAGCGCCGAGCAGGACATCCTGCGGACCTACAACCTGCACGCCAATTGCTACATCACCAAGCCATTGGACATGGACCAATTCATCTCGGTTGTAAAATCGATCGAGGACTTCTGGCTGACGGTGGTGAAACTTCCCCCGGATGCCCACCGCTGACCTCCACCAGGAGCGCCCCATGGACGCGGCCGGACAAGCACCCTTGAAGATCCTCCTCATCGAGGACAACCCCGCCGACATCCGCTATGTCAAGGAGATGCTGCGGGGCATGGGCTCCATAGAACTGCTGAGCGAGACCCGGCTCAGCTCCGGGTTGGCCCGGATGGAGGAAGCGTCGCCAAGCCTGGTGCTGCTCGACATGGGCCTTCCCGACAGCCAGGGCCTGGCCACCGTCCAGATCGTCCTTTCCAGGGCCGCTTCCACGCCCGTCGTCGTGCTCACCGGCATGGAAGACGCTTCCATGGGGTTGGAAAGCCTCAAGCTCGGCGCCCAGGACTACCTCATCAAGAGCAAGCTCACCGAAAGCGCGCTGGCCCGGGTGATTCACTATTCCATCGAGCGCAAGCAGCTCGAAGTCCGTGCCAAGGAGAGCGAGAAACTCTACCGCCTGATCTCCGACAACGCATCCGAGGTGATCGCGCTGTTCGATATTCCGCTGGAAAAATTCTCCTACCTCAGCCCCTCGGTGGAAAAGATCACCGGATTCGCACCCTCGGAGTTCGCGGCTCTTCCCTTGGAAAAGGCGTTGACGCCGGAGTCCTACCGGGCATTGAAAGCGGGCCTGGCAATCCGGATCCCCGCCCTGGAGGCCGGGGACGAATCCCAGCGGGTGGCCACGGACCGGTATTCAGCCTTCCGCAAGGATGGGTCGGTCGTGCCCACCGAAACCGTCACCACCCTGCTCACGGATCCCTCCGGAAAGGTCGCCCAGGTGCTCGGCGTCAGCCGCCTGATCACGGACCGCGTCCAACTTGAGGAAGACCGGCAAAACATTTCGGACCTGTACGCCACCCTGAGCCACGCGAACGAAGCCATCATCCATTCAGCTTCTGAAGACGAGCTCCTCGCCCAGATCTGCCAGGTGTGTGTCCAGTACGGCCTTTTCGACCTGGCCTGGATCGGCACGATCGCCCCGGAGGGGGACCGTGTCGAGGTGCGGGCTTCCTACGGACCCTTCCGCGAGTACATCGCGGGCCTGCGCATCCCCCTGGGCGGCGAGGAACCTGAGTCCCACGGCCCGACGGCCCGCTGCCTCGCGGAGGGCCGCCCCTTCATCACCTCGGACTGGCTAGAGGAGGCCTGTGTCCAGCCGTGGCGGGCGAAAGCCTACGCATACGGAATACGTTCCAGCGCCGCGTTCCCGATCCAGCGCGGTGCCGGGACCTTTGGGGTCCTGAATCTGTATTCCCGCACCCATGGATTTTTCAAACCGGATCGCATCGCGCTATTGGAAGAGTTGGTTGCGGATCTCGCCTATGCCTTGGACAACATCGATCATGAAGCCCTTCGCAAGCAGTCCGAAGAGGCGCTCAAGGAGAGCGAGATCCGGTTCCGGAGAATCGTGAATGGGGCCCTGGAGGGGATCTGGACCTTGGATCCAGACGACCGGACGACCGTGGTCAATCCCCGTCTCTGCGACATGCTCGGCTACTCCGAGGCGGAAATGCTGGGCCGGCCGGTCCAGGAATTCCTAGGCCCGGTGGAACGGGCCGGGCTTCTCCATCTTGGCGGCAAGCCTGGCCAAGCTGACCCTGGGCGCATGGAAACCCGATTCCTGCGCAAGGACGGCTCGCTCCTTGACGTTCGGATTTCCGCTGCGCCCATCAAGGAGGCCGGCGGCCTCCGCCTGGGCAGCGTCGCCATGCTCACGGATATTTCCGAAGAGGTCCAGCGCCGGAGGGAACGGGACGATTCCATGGCCCTGCTCAATATCCTGAACACCCGGGGCTCCACGAAGGATCTGCTTGAGGACGTGGTCGCCTTTTTAAAGCGATGGAGCGGCTGCGAGGCAGTGGGCATCCGGTTGAAGGAAGGCGACGATTTTCCTTATTTCAAGTCCCAAGGGTTCTCTCCTGAATTCCTCCAGACGGAAGACCGCTTATGCCGCCGGGATCCGGAGGCCAAGCCTATGCTCGATGCGGAGGGAAAGCCGGTGCTGGAATGCATGTGCGGCGACATCCTCCGCGGCCGGTTCGATCCGGCGAATCCCTGCTTCACCGAGGGCGGGAGTTTCTGGACGAACAGCACCACGGACCTCCTGGCCGATCCCATGGGCCTGGATACAAGCCGGTTCACCAGAGGGCTGTGCATCCGCCTGGGCTTCGAATCCATCGCCCTGGCCCCATTCCAGTACGGCCAGGAGATCCAGGGCCTCATCCAGCTCAACGACAGGGCCAAGGGCCGCTTCACCCTGGAACGCATCCATTTCCTGGAGCGGATGGCGGAGCAGATCGCCATGGCCCTCTCCCAGCGCCAGACCCAGGAGAAGCTCCAACTGCTGCTGGATTCCACGGGCGAGGCGATCTACGGCATCGACCTGGAAGGGCGGTGCACCTTCTGCAATCCGGCCTGCGTGCGCATTCTGGGCTTCCATGATGCGTCGGACCTGCTCGGTAAAAACGCCCACGCGCTGCTCCACCATACCCGTCCGGACGGCACCCCGTTCCCGCCGCAGGAGTGCCGGATACTCCGATCCGCGTTGAAGGGGGAGAGGAGCCACGTTACAGATGAAGTCTACTGGAAGGCTGATGGCACCTCCATTCCGGTTGAATACTCGTCCTATCCGCAAATGAGTGGGAAGGGGCCTGTGGGCGGGGTCGTCACCTTCCTGGATATCACCGAGCGCAAGAAGTCCGAAGATGCGCTGCATAGGCTGAATCGGGAACTGAGGGCCATCAGCAGTTGCAACCAGACACTGATTCATGCCGAGGACGAGCCTGCCCTGCTTGAGAGCGTCTGCCACATTGTGTGCGAAGAGGCTGGCTACCGCATGGCCTGGGTCGGGTATGCCGAGCAGGACGAAGGGAAGACAGTGCGTCCGGTGGCCTGGGCCGGGGACGATAGCGGGTACATCGCCGCTGCCCGGCTGAGTTGGGACGGTGGCGCAGAACGCGGGCAGGGGCCCTGCGGGATCGCGATCCGCGAAGGCCGGACGGTCCATGTCCAGGATATTGCCGCTGAACCCTGCATGGCCCCTTGGCATAAAGGCGCCCGCGAACACGGATACCGATCCACCATCGTCCTGCCTCTCGCGGATGAAAGCGGGAAGCCCTTCGGCGCGTTCCTGATTTATTCGACGGAGACGGCCCTGCTCACTCCGGCCGAAATCCAGCTTCTGGAGGAACTGGCCGCCGATTTGGCCTTTGGCATCGTTGGCCTGCGGGCGCGCGCGGAACGGAAGCTGGCCAATGAAGCCCTGCAGCGCAGCGAGGCTGGCTTGAAGGATGCCCAGCGCATGGCGCACATCGGGAACTGGGACCTGGATCTCCGGAGCGGCTCGCTCGCCTGGACCGATGAGATATACCGGATCTTCGAGATCGATCCGGGGGCGTTCGGCGCCTCCTACGAGGCCTTCCTGGAGGCCATCCATCCCGACGACCGAGACTTCGTCAACAAGGCCTACACCGAATCGGTCAAGGCGAAGGTTCCCTACGACATCGTGCACCGGCTGCTGATGAAGGATGGCCGGGTGAAGTACGTCAATGAGCGGTGCGAGACCTTCTACGATGAGGCGGGCACGCCGCTGCGTTCCATCGGCACGGTGCAGGACATCACCGAGCGCAAACGCGCCGAAGAGTCCATGGCAGCCAGCGAGAAGAGGTTCCGTGACCTCGTCGAAACCATTTCTGATTGGGTCTGGGAGGTCGATGAGCAGGGCAGATACAGCTATTGCAGCCCCAAGGTGCGGGATCTGCTGGGCTATGAGCCCCAGGAAGTGATCGGCAGGTTGCCGTTTGACTTGATGCCCGCGGCCGAGGCGGAAAGGGTGGCGGGCATCTTCAAAGAGGTGGTTGCCGAGCGGAAGCCGATGTTGGCCATCGAAAACATCAACCGCCACAAGGACGGCCACGAGGTCGTGATGGAAACCAGCGGCGCCCCCGTATTCGATGTCCAGGGCGCATTCAAGGGCTACCGGGGGATCGACCGCGACATCACGGAGCGGAAACGCGCGCAATCAGCCGCGCTTGAGCAATTCAAACTGGCGGAGACGATCTTCAACCACAGCCTGAGCTGCCTGGTGGTCCTCGACCGAAATTTCAACTTCGTTCGGGTCAACGAAGCCTATGCCAGAGGGACCCGCAAGGAGAGCGGCGAACTCATCGGCCGGAACCATTTCGAGCTGTACCCGTCCGATGCGCAAGCGATCTTCGAGGAGGTCGTCCGCGAGAAGCACCCCTTCACCACCTTCACCCGGGCCTTCGTGTACCCGGACCAGCCGGAGCGCGGGACCACCTACTGGGATTGGACCCTCGTGCCGATCCTCGACTCGCAAGGCGAGGTCGAGTATCTGGTCTTCTCGCTGAACGAGGTCACCGAGCGCAAGCGCGCCGAAGAGGTCCAGCGCGCCACCGCGCTCTACATGCGCAGCCTGATCGAAGCCAGCCTGGATCCGCTGCTGACCATCAGCCCCGGCGGACAGATCACCGATGTCAACAAGACGACCGAAGAAGTGACCGGCGTGGAGCGTGAACGCTTGATCGGGACCGATTTCGCGGACTATTTCACCGAGCCCGGAAAGGCCCGCGCGGGCTACCAGGAAGTGCTGGCCAAGGGCTATGTGCGCGACTATCCGCTGACGATCAGACACCGTTCCGGGCGCACCACTGATGTGCTCTACAACGCGACGGTCTACCGCAACGAAGCTGGGGACCTTCAAGGCGTGTTCGCGGCCGCGCGGGACATCACGGAGCGGAAACGGGCCGAGGAAGCGCTGCGGCAGAGCGAGGAATCCTACCGCCGCCAGGCCGAACTCTACCAGTTGGCCCAACGGGCCACCCAGGACGCCATCTGGGATTGGGATCTGGTGGCGGACCGGACCGTGTGGGGAGATTCCGTCCTGCCCATGCTCGGCTATATGCCGCAGGACGTTGGCTCCGCGCCGCAATGGCATACGGAACGGGTCCACCCCGAAGACCGGGAGCGGGTCACGTCCAGCGTGCAGGAAGTGATCGGCCGGGGAGGATCCGATTGGTCCAGCGAGTACCGGTTCCAGCGGAGTGATGGAACCTATGCCAATGTGTTGGACCGCGGCTACGTCGTCCGCGATTCGAGCGGCAATGCGCTCCGGATGATCGGGGCCATGTCCGACCTGACGGAACGGATCCGGGCCGAGCAGGCCCAAGCGGCCAGCCAGGCCAAATCGGAATTCCTCGCCACCATGACCCACGAGATCCGCACCCCGATGATCGGCATGATGGGGATGGTGGAGATCCTGTCCCATACGAAACTCGACACGGATCAGCGGACCGCGTTGGACACCATCTCTGCTTCCGCCAGGTCGCTGCTGCGGATCATCGGGGACATCCTCGATTTCTCGAAGATCGAGGCCGGGAAACTGGAATTGGAACCTCAGGTGGTCTCCCTGGGCAAGATCCTGGAAGAGACGTTCGCGAGCTATTCCAGCGGAGGCGCGCAGAAGGGGCTCGAAATGCGCTGCGAACTGGATTCCGCGATAGCTCCCGCCCATTTGGCGGACCCGGTCCGGTTCGGCCAGATCATCGGCAATTTCCTGAGCAACGCCTTGAAGTTCACGCGGCAGGGCAGTGTGGCCCTGCGCGCGAAGGTCACCGCTTCGGACGCCTCCGGCCAGACCCTCGCCATCCAGGTCACAGACACGGGCATCGGCATCTCCCGCGAAAACCAGCAACGGCTCTTCCAGCCTTTCGTCCAGGGGGAATCCTCGACGACGCGGCGGTTCGGCGGGAGCGGGCTGGGGCTGTCCATCGCGCGGCGCCTCGCGCAGATGATGGGAGGCGCCATCACCATGGAAAGCGAGGAAGGAAAGGGCACCACCCTCACCTTCGCCGCCATGTTCCCCATCGCTGAGCCGAGCCTGTTGGACCGGGCCGCGCCCGAGCCCTGGTCGCCGAGGGAAGCTCCGCCCCGGGAGGTGGCTGAAGCGGCCCGTGGTCTGGTGCTGCTGGTGGAAGACCACCCCACGAACCGGCTGGTCCTCATGAAGCAGCTAGGCATGGCCGGTTACCAGGCGGACGCGGTGGAGGACGGGGTGGCCGCCCTGGAAGCCATGGGAAGAACGACCTACGGGTTGGTGCTCACGGACATCCAGATGCCCCGGATGGACGGCTACCAGCTCGCGCGGGAGATCCGGAAAATCGAGGAGATCGCCCAAGCGGCGCGGACCCCTGTGCTGGCGGTCACGGCCAATGCCTTGAAGGGCGAGTATGAACGCTGCCTTGAGGCGGGCATGGATGACTGCATCATCAAGCCCGTCAGCATCCCGGATCTGGACGCTAAATTGAGGAAGTGGATGCCCGCGGCAGCGGCCCTCATGTGCGACCTGCCCACAGAGACGCCGCGGGCCGAGGCAGCACCGGACACCCCGGCGGCGGAGCCGCCCCTGGACCTGGGGTTCTTGGGGGGCTTCTGCAAAGGCGATCGCGTCAGCGCTTTGGAGATCCTGCGGAATTTCTGCGACTCCACCCGCGCCGACCTGACCGAGCTCTCGTCTGCCCTGTCCGCAGGGAGCCCGGTGGAAACGGCCCGCTACGCCCACCGCATCAAGGGATCGAGTCTCCTCGTGGGAGCGAAAACACTCGCGGACTCCGCGCAGGTGCTGGAACAGGCTGCGAGGACCGGCAGCGGGGCGGATCTTGAGCCGCTCGTGAAGACCCTGAGGGCAGCCTTCAAGCAGTTGGAGCTATTCCTTGAGGAACAGATGGTGAATAGCAGGCGAGGCTAGCCTCACTCTGGGGAAAAGGACGCCACGAAGGGGCGCAAATTGCACACAAACTTAATTCATTCATGCGGCGCCGTGGCTGCATTATCTGAACGGCATCGGCGTTGGCCTTGATCAGCCTGCTTCGCTGCCGGCTCGGATGAACTTTCCTAGGTGGCGGTCAGTCTTGGTGGTGTGGTTGGCGAACCAGTCGAACAGGAACAGCTGTATCCGAAAGCCGAGATAAAGGGGGTCGTGCAATCCAGCGATTATTTCGCCCTTCAGCCGGATGAACTGTTCAATGAGTTTCTGATGCTCACGCACATGGTCGCCCATCAGCGGATAGGACAGTTCGCGCATGATCCGCTCTTCTGTGCCGAAGTGGAACTGCACATACTCCCCGAGGAAGGCCAGGATTCCATCGATTCCCGAGGTGTCCCCGGTGGCGATCATGGTTGCGAGGCGGTTGATGTTTGCGAGCAGCTCGCGGTGCTGATTGTCGATTTCGTCGATGCCCACCAGGAATTCATCACGCCACTCAAGTTTGCATAGCTCTCCGGTGCCTTCGTGATGTCCTGTGGCCATAAAATTCTGGCACCGCCATAGATATATCTGCGCGGGCCGGTCCTCTGGAACCTCGCGCAGGCACGAATTCAGCAATGGAATGGCCTTATCGATTGCCTTCAAGTGATAGTAGGCCACCGCTTCCTCGAACAGGGTCCGGGTCGCCATCTTGCCGGTCCGCGTTTGCTGGGAATCGTTGTCAAAAACTTCATAGACCGATTGTGGATGGCTTTTCCCTTTGACGCGGATCCGATCCAAAAAACGGATGCAATAGCCTGACTCGTCAGCCAGCGCGTACAGCGTGTGTTCACTGATCAGCAGCGGGGTTTGATAGACCTTGGTGGTCGCTTCCAGCCGCGCTGCCAGGTTCACCGCATCGCTCAGGACTGTGCCTTCCATCCGCTGCGTCCCGCCGACGGTGCCGAGCATGACGATGCCGGTGTTGAGGCCGATGCCGATCCGGATGGGAGAGTAACCGGCCCGCATCCGCCCCTCGTTATAGGTCTGCAACTGGGCGAGCATTCCGATGGCGCTATGCAACCCTTTGTCCGCGCCTGATGGGAATAAAGCCATGATGGCGTCGCCGATGTACTTATCGACGATGCCGCCATGCCGGCTGATGACCGGCTCCATTTCGCCAAGATATGAATTGATGAAGGAAAAGGTTTGCTGGGGCGACATTGATTCGGACAGGCGTGTGAAATCGCGGATGTCCGAAAACAGGATCGTCATGGTCTTCTCGATCTGAGATCCCAACTCGAGGTCAAGGATGCTTTCCGCGTGGAGCAACCGGATCAACTGGTGGGGAACGAACCGCCCGTAGGCATTTTCAGTCTGGCGCAACAAATCGAGCGTGTGCCGATGCGCGGAGATTTCCTGCTCGAGCTCGGTCATCTTTCTTCTTAGTTCACCCCGATACCAGGGCAGCGAGGATGGTTCGTGGGGTGATTTTTCCATCGTCGATGCTCCTGTATTGCAGAAGCTGAATGGGGCGAACCATGATCACCCTGCGCCACCGCTGGCCACTTCGGGCCGGTAGGTGAGGCTGGCTTTCAGGTAGTCGCGGTTCATGCGGGCGATGTTCTCGACGCTGATGCCCTTGGGGCAGGCGGCTTCACATTCGCCATGGTTGGTGCAAGTGCCGAATTCCTCGGCGTCCATCTGCGCGATCATGTCGCGCACGCGGATGTAGCGTTCGGGCTGGCCCTGGGGCAGCAACGCGAGCTGGCTCACTTTGGCCGAGACGAAGAGCATGGCCGAGGCATTCGGGCAGGCGGCCACGCAGGCGCCGCACCCGATGCAGGCCGCTGCATCCATGGCGAGATCTGCGTTCTGTTTGGAGACAGGCAGGGCGTTGGCGTCCTGGGCGGAGCCCGTGGGCGCGCTGATGAAGCCGCCGGCGGCGATGATGCGGTCGAAGGCCCCGCGGTCCACGATGAGATCCTTCTGCACCGGGAAGGCCGCGGCGCGCCAGGGCTCGATGGCGATGGTGTCGCCGTCCTTGAAGCTGCGCATGTGGAGCTGGCAGGCGGTGGTGCGCTCCTTGGGGCCGTGGGGGCGGCCATCGATGACCATGGAGCAGGTGCCGCAGATGCCTTCGCGGCAGTCGTGGTCGAAGGCGATGGGGTCATTGCCCTTGGTGATCAGTTCCTCGTTGACCACATCGAGCATCTCCAGGAAGGACATGTCCGTGCTGATGCCCGGGGCGGCATAGGTCTCGAATCCGCCCTCGGTCTGGGCGTTCTTCTGGCGCCAGACATTGAGGGTGAGGTTCAGGTTCTTTTCTGAGGACATCGGTCGCTCCTACTTGTAGCTGCGCGTGGCGAGGTGGACGTTCTCGAAGGTGAGCGGCTCGATATGGCGGACCGGGGCCTGTCCCTCGCCCATGTATTCCCAGGCCGCGACGTGGCAGAAATTCGCGTCGTCGCGCTGGGCTTCGCCGTCCGGCGTCTGGGATTCCTCCCGGAAATGGCCGCCGCAGCTCTCCCGCCGCTGCAGGGCGTCCAGGCACATGAGCTCTGCCAATTCGAAGAAATCCGCGACGCGGGCCGCGTGTTCCAGCGACTGGTTCAGTTCGTTCCCGGCGCCGGGGATCAGCAGATCGGACCAGAATTCCTCCCGCAACTTGGGGATGAGTTCCAGACCCTTTTTGAGATCCGCTTCGTTGCGGGCCATGCCGCAGTGCTCCCACATGATCTTGCCCAGCTCCCGGTGGAAATGCGTGGGCGTCTTCGTGCCTTTGATGGCCATCAGTTTTTCAACCCGCGCCTTGACTGAAGCCTCGGCGGCGAGCACGGCGGCGTGGGCCGCCGTCGGGTGTTCGCTGGGTTTCACGCCCGCCAGGTAGTTGCCCACGGTGTAGGGCGCCACGAAGTAGCCATCCGCGAGGCCCTGCATCAGGGCGGAAGCGCCCAGGCGGTTCGCGCCATGGTCGCTGAAATTGGCTTCGCCCATGACGAAGAGCCCTGGGATGGTGCTCATGAGGTTGTAGTCCACCCAGAGGCCGCCCATGGTGTAGTGGGCCGCGGGATAGATGCGCATGGGCGTCTTGTAGGGATTCTCGTCGGTGATGCGCTCGTACATCTCGAAGAGATTGCCGTATTTCTCTTCGATGGCGTGCCTGCCCAACCGCTTGATGGAATCCGCGAAATCCAGGTAGACGCCGAGGCCGGTCTCGCCGACGCCCAGGCCGTTGTCGCAGGCCTCCTTGGCGGCGCGGGAGGCGATGTCCCGGGGCGCGAGGTTGCCGAAACTGGGGTACTTGCGTTCCAGGTAGTAGTCGCGCTCGTCTTCGGGAATGTCATTGGGGGCACGCTTGTCGCCGGGCTTCTTGGGAACCCATACACGGCCGTCGTTGCGCAGGGATTCCGACATCAGCGTCAACTTCGACTGGTGGTCGCCGGTGACGGGGATGCAGGTGGGGTGGATCTGGGTGAAGCAGGGATTCGCGAACGCGGCGCCCTTCTTGAAGGCGCGCCAGATGGCGGTGGTGTTGCATCCCATGGCGTTGGTGGACAGGTAGAAGACCGGCGCGTAGCCGCCGGTGGCCAGGCATACCGCGTGCGCTAGGTGGGATTCGATTGCACCGGTGACCATGTCGCGGGTGACGATGCCCTTGGCGACTCCATCGACCAGGATCAGCTCCTGCATGTCGTGGCGGGTGTGCATCTTCACCTTGCCCAGGCCGATCTGGCGCTCCAGGGCCTGGTAGGCGCCCAGCAGCAACTGCTGTCCCGTTTGCCCCCGGGCGTAGAAGGTGCGCGAGACCTGCGCGCCGCCGAAGGAGCGGTTGTCCAGCAGGCCGCCGTATTCGCGGGCGAAGGGCACGCCCTGGGCCACGCACTGGTCGATGATATTCACGCTGACTTCCGCCAGGCGGTGCACGTTGGCTTCCCGGGCGCGGAAATCGCCGCCCTTCACCGTGTCGTAGAACAGGCGGAAGACGCTGTCGCCATCGTTGTGGTAGTTCTTCGCCGCGTTGATGCCGCCCTGGGCCGCGATGGAGTGGGCGCGGCGCGGCGAATCCTGGTAGCAGAAGCAATCCACCTCGTAGCCGAGTTCGGCCATGGAAGCGGCGGCGGAAGCGCCGGCGAGGCCGGAGCCCACCACGATGATCTTGTACTTGCGCTTGTTGGCGGGATTCACCAGCTTCATGTCGTTGCGGTATTTCTCCCACTTCTTTTCGAGCGGGCCCTCAGGGATGTTCGATTTGAGTTCCATGGCGGGTCCTTAACGTACGAAGCCGGTGAGAACGGCGATGGGGAAGGAGATATTGCCGCCGATCACCACGATGGTCAGGAGCGTTGCGAACCGGTTGCGCAGCCCGTTGAAGCGGGGATGCGAAAGGCCCAGGGTCTGGAGCATGGACCAGATCCCGTGGTGGATATGCGTGGCCAGGCAGAGCATCGCGATGATGTAGAAGGCCGAGACCCACGGCACCTGGAAGCCCGTCACCACGTTGTGGAAGACCTGGCCGTGCACGAAGTCCGGAAGGACCGAGCCGATGGTCAGATGGAGCAGGTGGAAGACGATGAAAACCAGCACCACCACGCCGCTGACCCGCATCCACCGCGAGGAGATTGTGGAGGCGTCGTACTGCTGGTTCTGGTAGTCGATGGGACGGGCCGCGCGGTTCATGAGGGTGAGGCCCACCGCGGCCCAGACATGCAGGCCGGCCGCCGAGAGCAGGGCGGCGCGCGCGATCCAGATGCCGCTCCCGTGGAGGAGCGTGCGCAGGAAGGTGCCGTAGGCATCCAGCGGGTGTTCGCCGCCGTGGGCGGGCAGGTAGAGCTGGAGGTTGCCGGCCATGTGGACCACCACGAAGCCGATGAGCATGATGCCTGTGACGGCCATCACGATCTTCTTCCCTACGGACGAGCCGAAAAATCCCGCTCCTGAATGCATCAAGCCTCCCTGCGAATCCTATTTCCCAATGAACCAGAAAGCCGCTTTAAAGCAAAGTCACGAGTTCCTTGACCGCGGCGATGCTCTTGTCGAGATTGGCCTGTTCTTCGGGGAGCAATTCCAGCTCGATGACCTGCTCCACGCCATCCTTGCCCAACTTGGCGAGCACGCCGAGGAAGAGATCCTTCGCGCCGTACTGGCCGTTCAGGTAGACGGCGCAGGGCAGCAGCTCCTTGCGGTCGTTGAGGATGGCGTCCACCATCTCCACGGCGCTGGAGGACGGCGCGTAGTAGGCGCTGCCGGTCTTCAGGTAGTTCACGATCTCGATGCCGCCGTTGCGGGTGCGGGTGGCGATGGCGTCGATGGTGGCCTTGTCCAGGAAGCGGTCCACGGGGATGCCGCTGATGGTGGCGTAGCGCATGAGGGGCACCATGGTGTCGCCGTGGCCGCCCAGCACGAAGGCCTGCACGTTCTTGACGGAAACCTTCGCCGCATCGGCGATGAAGTGGCGCATGCGGGCGCCGTCGAGCACGCCGGCCATGCCGATGACCCGGTGGGCGGGGAAGCCGGAGGCCGTCAGGGCCACGTGGCACATGGCGTCCAGCGGGTTGGAAACGATGATCATGATCGCGTCGGGGCTGTATTTGGCGACCTGCTCGCAGACGCCCTTGACGATGCCCGCGTTGGTCTTCAACAGGTCGTCGCGGCTCATGCCGGGCTTGCGGGGCAGGCCCGCGGTGACCACTACCACATCCGAGCCGGCGGTGGCCTCGTAGCCGTTGGTGCCGACGATGGCCATGTCGAAGCCTTCCACCGGGCCGGATTCCATCATGTCCAGCGCCTTGCCCTGGGGGATGCCCTCGGCGATGTCCACCATCACCACGTCCGCCAGACCCTTCTCGATGATCCGCTGGGCCGCCGTGGAGCCCACGAAACCCGCACCTACCACCGTAACCTTGCGCCGCCCACTGCGATTCATGGCATCTCCCGAAAGATGAATGGCCCGGCCATCCCAAACGATCTAGGAGTACCACGGCGGATTGTCTTCAGAAAGTCTTAAACCCGGGGCGGAGACCCGCCAAGGGGCGCCAATTCACTAGATTAAGAATGGTTGCGGGGGCGGCGCGGGCGGCTTTGTGACCAAAAGCATTCAAGCCCGGCCGGCCTGGACCCTTGCGGCGTTCCGGCTGGGTTGGGTAAAGTAACGTTTCACCATGCCGATCACAGAAAGTCTGCGATTTCGTGCGGCTCTGTTTTATTTCTGGATTTCCGGCCTCCATGTCTGCGTGGACCGGGACGACCATACGATTGTTGGGAGGTTCGATGAACACACCGGGTACCTGTATGGCGGCGATGGCACGCCTGTTCGGCTTTTTGTCCTCCCCCCGCATCCTCAAAGGCGCGGCGTTCGCGATGTTCTCCCTGTTCGCCGCGTCCCCGGCCTTCGCCGGCGGCGAGGCGGAACTGAAGATCCCGGCCCTCGAGGGCAGCTTCATGGGAATGACGGGGCACAATCTGCTGCTGATCGGGCTTTTCATCTGCGTGCTGGGCATCGCCTTCGGCCTCGTGCAGTACAGCCAGATCCGCAAACTCCCGGTGCACAAATCGATGCTCGAGATCTCCGAGCTGATCTATGAGACCTGCAAGACCTATCTGCTGACCCAAATAAAGTTCATCGCCATCCTGTGGGCCTTCATCGCCGTGATCATGGTGGCGTACTTCAAATTCCTGGCCCACACGCCCATGAGCTGGGCCCAGGTGGTGGTCGTGCTGCTCTTCTCCATCATCGGCATTCTGGGTTCGGTGGCGGTCGCCTGGTTCGGCATCCGCATCAACACCTTCGCCAATTCCCGCACGGCCTTCGCATCCCTCGGCGGCAAGCCCTACCCGACCATGGCGATCCCCATGAAGTCCGGCATGTCCATCGGCATGCTGCTCATCTCGGTGGAACTGTTCCTGATGCTGGCGATCCTGCTCTTCATCCCCGGTGATTCCGCCGGCCCCTGCTTCATCGGCTTCGCCATCGGCGAATCCCTTGGCGCCGCGGCCCTCCGCATCGCCGGCGGCATCTTCACCAAGATCGCCGACATCGGCTCGGATCTGATGAAGATCGTATTCAAGATCAAGGAAGACGATGCCCGCAACCCTGGCGTCATCGCTGATTGCACCGGCGACAACGCGGGCGATTCGGTGGGCCCCACGGCCGACGGCTTCGAGACCTACGGCGTCACGGGCGTCGCGCTCATCACCTTCATCATCCTGGCGGTGCCGGTGCCTGCCATGCAGGTCTCCCTGCTGGTCTGGATCTTCGTCATGCGCGTGGGCATGATCGTGACCTCAGCGATCTCCTACTGGCTGAACGCCGCCTGGGCGAAAGCCAAGTTCAAGGACGCCGCCAAATTCAACTTCGAAACTCCTTTGACCACGCTGGTCTGGCTGACGTCCATCCTTTCCATCGTGATGACCTACATCCTGTCCAAGGCGCTCATCGGCGACATCCCCAACGGCATGTGGTGGAAGCTCTCCACCATCATCACCTGCGGAACCCTGGCTGGCGCCTTGATCCCTGAACTGGTGAAGGTCTTCACCTCCACCAATTCCGGCCATGTCAAAGAAGTCGTCACGGCCTCCAAGGAAGGCGGCGCCTCCCTGAACATCATCTCCGGCCTGGTGGCGGGCTACTTCTCCGCCTATTGGATGGGCCTCTGCATCGTCGTCCTCATGGGCGCGGCCTACTTCGTCTCCACCTTCGGGCTCGAAGTCCACATGGTGGCCCCGGCCATCTTCTCCTTCGGCCTGGTGGCCTTCGGCTTCCTGGGCATGGGCCCCGTCACCATCGCCGTGGATTCCTACGGCCCCGTGACCGACAACGCCCAATCGGTCTACGAGCTCTCCACCATCGAAGCCATCCCGGGCATCGAGCAGGACATCGAGAAGGACTTCGGCTTCAAGCCCGATTTCGAGAATGCGAAGATGTACCTGGAAGAGAACGACGGGGCGGGCAACACCTTCAAGGCCACCGCCAAGCCCGTGCTCATCGGCACGGCGGTCGTGGGTGCCACGACGCTGATCTTCTCCATCATCCAGCTGCTCAACGGGAAGTTCGGCCCCGACAACGTCTTCAAGGGACTGTCCATCATCAATCCCCTGTTCCTGCTGGGCCTCATCACCGGCGGCGCGGTCATCTTCTGGTTCTCGGGCGCCGCCTGCCAGGCGGTCGCCACGGGCGCCTACCGGGCGGTGGAATTCATCAAGCAGAACATCAACCTGGACGCCGGCGCCGAGAAGGCCTCGGTGGAGGACTCCAAGAAGGTCGTGGAGATCTGCACCCTGTACGCCCAGAAGGGCATGTTCAACATCTTCCTGGCGGTGTTCTTCTCCACCCTGGCCTTCGCCTGCGCGAACCATTACTTCTTCATCGGCTACCTGATCTCCATCGCCATTTTCGGCCTCTACCAGGCCATCTTCATGGCCAATGCCGGCGGCGCCTGGGACAACGCCAAGAAGCTCGTGGAAACCGAGCTGAAGGCCAAGGGCACGCCCCTCCACGATGCCTGCGTCGTGGGCGACACCGTGGGCGATCCCTTCAAGGACACCTCTTCGGTGGCCATGAATCCGGTCATCAAGTTCACGACCCTCTTCGGCCTCCTGGCCGTCGAGCTCGCCATCGAACTCAACCCGGACACTGCGCACATCGCGGCCCTGATCTTCTTCCTGATTTCCACGGTCTTCGTATGGCGCTCCTTCTACGGCATGCGGATCCCGGCGGTGGAAATGAAGTAGCAGGCGTAGCAGAAATAGGGATCCTGTTTGGATCTCCGCATTCCGGAATTGCTAAGGGGCGCCCCAGGGCGCTCCTTTTCCGTATCATGGGACGTGCAGCACATTCGCCCAGGAGCATCACGTGAAACCTATCGCGACCTTGCGGACTCCGGCCCTGCTGGCCCTTTTGACGGCCGTGGCCATGGCAAGTGACCCCAAGCCGCCCTTGGCCGCCAAAAGCGCCCACACGGAAGTCCGCCATGGCGAAACCGTGAAGGATGATTATTTCTGGCTGCGGGAGAAGACGAATCCGGAGGTGGCGAAATACCTCGAAGCGGAGAACGCTTTCACCGAATCCCAGACCCAGGAGCTGAAACCGTTCAGCGAGGCCCTCTACAAGGAAATGCTCGGCCGCATCAAGCAGACGGACCTGAGCGTGCCGGCGCGGCGCGGCGAATGGTTCTACTATTCCCGCACGGTGGAGGGCCAGCAGTACCCCATCCAGTGCCGCAAGCACGGTTCCGCGGCCGGCATCGACAAGGGCGCCGAGGAAGAAGTCCTGCTGGACCAGAACGAGCTGGCCAAAGGCAAGAAATACCTCGGCCTGGGCTCCTTCGATGTGAGCGACGATGGCAGGAAGCTCATGTTCACCACGGACGACACCGGCTTCAGGCAGTACAAATTATTCATCAAGGATCTGGAGACTGGCGCTGTCACGGCCCCCCTGGCCGACCGGGTGACTTCCACCGAGTGGGCCTCGGACAGCGCCACGGTCTTTTTCACCACCGAGGACGCCGTCACCAAGCGTTCCGACACACTCTGGCGCATGGACCCAGGGTCGACCCCCCAGAAGGTGTACGAGGAGAAGAACGAGCTGTACCGCATGGGCGTGGGCCGCACCAAGGACAAGAAATTCCTCATCGTCTATATCGGCGCCACGGACTCCACTGAAATGCGCTACCTGGACGCGGCCAGGCCGAAGGAGGAACCCAAGGTCTTCCTGCCCCGGGAGAAGGACCACAAATACGGCATCGACCATCGGGAGGGGCTCTTCTACATCCGCACCAACAAGGGCGCGAAGAACTACCGCGTGGTCACCGCGCCGGATGCGGACCTCGATCCGAAAGCCTGGAAGGAATTCATTCCGCATGACCCTGCGGCCCTGCTGGAGGGCGTGGAGCTGTTCAAGGATTTCATCGTGGCGACCACCAAGGCCGAAGGCCTCACGCGCTTCCGCGTGCTGAATTTCGCCAAGGGGCAGTGGCATAATTTCGCCTTTCCCGAGGAAGTCTATGCGGCCTTCCCCGGAGGCAATCCGGAATACGACACCCGCCTGCTGCGGTTCAATTACCAGTCCCCGGTGACGCCCAACAGCGTCTATGACTACGACATGGCCACCCGGAAGCGGAAACTCCTGAAGCAGACCGAGGTCCTGGGTGGTTTCGACGCGTCCAGGTATGCCTGCAAACGGCTCTGGGCCGAGGCCAGGGATGGCAAGAAGATCCCGATCTCCGCCGTGTACCGCAAAGGCACCAAGCTGGACGGCAAGAATCCCCTCTGGCTCTACGCCTACGGATCCTACGGCTACGGGATGAGCGCGGCCTTTTCCAGCAACAACCTGAGCCTGCTGGACCGGGGCGTGGTCTTCGCCATCGCCCACATCCGGGGCGGGAATGAAATGGGCGAAGCCTGGCACGACGACGGCATGCTGATGAAGAAGAAGAACACCTTCACCGATTTCATCGACAGCGCCGATTGGCTTATCGCGAACCGATGGACAGCCAAGGACCGCCTGGTCATCGAAGGGGGCAGCGCCGGAGGCCTGCTCATGGGCGCCGTCACCAACCTGCGGCCCGACCTCTTCAAGGCGGTGCATGCGGCGGTGCCCTTCGTGGATGTGATGAACACCATGATGGACGCCACGCTGCCCCTCACCGTGGGCGAGTACCTGGAGTGGGGCAACCCCAATGAGAAGGCCGCCTACGACTACATGAGGTCCTACAGCCCCTACGACAACATCGAAAAGAAGAACTACCCGGCGATCCTCGTCACCACCAGCTTCAACGACAGCCAGGTGATGTACTGGGAGCCCGCCAAGTACGTGGCCAAGCTGCGCGTCTCAAAGACCGATTCAAACCCGCTGCTGCTGAAATGCAAGATGGACCCGGCGGGCCACGGCGGCGCCTCTGGGCGTTACGACGCGCTCAAGGACAAGGCTTTCGAGATGGCCTGGATGTTGAGGCAGGTGGGGATCAAGAAATAGCGGGCAACGGGAGCTGCCAGAGCCATGAGCGCCAAGATCGAGCTGCCAAGAAGCCTGTTGGCGGGCCTGGTGGGCGTGGCTGTCCTCGCGGTGCTCGGAATAGCATTTCTTCTGGGCCGGGAATCCGGACGCAGGCATCTCGAAGAAGCCAGGACTGGACCGAGCACTTCCTCCCTGATGAAACCCGTGGCGCCGGCTCATGAACTTCCGCTCACGCCGACGATCAGCGGAGTCGGATCTCCCTCCTCCGGGATTTCACAGTCCGACCCGACGCCACCCTCCGCCACGACTCCTTCAGGAACGGTGATCTCCCCGGGCGACCCCGCCCGCGCCTCGGTGGCGGCCTATTTCCAGGCCGTTGAAGCCATCCACCCCTCGACGAGCGGGGATCCTGAAACCATGGCCCAGCAGGTGGTGGCGGGCCTCGGCAAGGGGGACATGTCGGGCTTCGATGACATGATCCAGCAGGCCGAGGCAACGCGAAACCGCTTATACGCCATCTCCCCGCCCCATCCTTGCGCCGCCTATCACCGGGAGAGCCTCGCGAGCCTGGACGCGGGTCTGGACTTGTTGCGCGACCTGAAACAGGCGCTCTCAACCTCTGGGCCGGAGGCCGCGGCCATCCAGCTCGCAGATCGGGCCAATGCCCTGAAGGCCCGCGCGGACGCGCTCCAGCTGCAGGAACTTGAGCTGAAGCAGCGATACGGACTGATGAAGTAACCCAGCGTGGCTGATATCATTCCTTAACGGCCCACCGGGCCGTTTCTTTTTGCTGGATGCCCATGGACCTCTCGAAACAAATCGCCCGCCGACGAACGTTTGCGATTATCAGCCATCCCGACGCGGGCAAGACCACGCTCACCGAAAAGCTGCTGCTCTATGGCGGGGCCATCGACCGGGCGGGTTCGGTCAAGTCCCGGGAGGGCGGTGCCGCGGCCCATTCCGACTGGATGAGCATCGAACAGGAGCGCGGGATTTCCGTCACCTCCGCCGCCATGCAGTTCGAATACCAGGGCCACTGCATCAACCTGTTGGATACGCCGGGCCACCAGGATTTCAGCGAAGACACCTACCGCGCGCTGACCGCCGCTGATTCCGTGGTGATGCTCCTCGACTGCGCCAAGGGCGTGGAGGAACAGACGAAAAAACTGTTCCGCGTGGCCAAGGAACGCAATCTCCCGATCTTCACCTTCGTGAACAAGTTGGACCGTCCGGGCCGCGAGCCCGTGGAATTGATCGATGAAGTCGAAGAGCTATTTGGTCTCCACGCGGTGCCCATGACCTGGCCCATCGGCTCCGGGCCGGATTTCAAGGGCGTGTACGTGCGGGCGACGGGTAGAATCCAGCTCTTCGAGCGGGCCAAGGCCGGCCGCAAGGCCCGCATGGTCGGCGAGGGCAGCCTGGAGGATCCGGAAATCGTGGCCCTCCTTTCCAAGGCCGAACTTCAGCAGCTCAAGGATGATGTGGATCTCATGAACCACGTGCTGCCGCCCTTTGATCAAGCGGAATTCCTGGCGGGGAAACAATCGCCCATGTTCTTCGGCAGCGCAGTGAACAATTTCGGCGTGGCGGATTTCCTGGATGAATTCCTGAACCTGGCGCCGGCGCCCGGTCCGCGGCCCCTCCAGGATGGCGGCGCAGTGGGTCCGGAAATGCCGTTCACGGCCTTCGTTTTCAAAGTGCAGGCCAACATGAACAAGGCCCACCGCGATCGCGTGGCCTTCGCGCGCATCGTCAGCGGCCATTTCGAGCGGGGCATGGACGCGCTGCATGTGCGCGGGAAAAAGAACATCAAACTCAACTATCCGCACATGTTCTTCGGCCGCGAGCGGCAGATCGTGGACGAGGCCTGGCCCGGCGACATCCTGGGCCTCATCAATCCGGGGCTCTTCCGCATCGGCGATGTCATCAGCGACGCGGGGCCCCTGGAGTTCCATGCGGTGCCGAAATTCTCTCCCGAGCAGTTTTCAGCTGTCCGCCTCGCCGACCCGGGCGCCCGCAAAGGCTTTTTAAAAGGCCTGGGGCAGATCGCCGAAGAGGGCGTGGTGCAGGTCTTCTGGCCCAAGGGCGGCGCCCCGCTGCCGATCCTCGGCGCCGTTGGCAAGCTGCAGTTCGAAGTGCTGGCCCACCGTCTGAAGGAAGAGTATGCCTGCCCGGTGATCCTGGAATCCCGGAGTTTCCAGATGGCCCGCTGGCTGCGCGGCGGCTGGCCCGATCCCACGCGCTTCTGGGGAGAATTGGTGGAAGATGGCGAGGGCAATCCGGCCGTGCTGTTCGAGAATGACTGGCAGCGACGCACCACCGCCGAAAAGAATCCGGATATCGGGTTCCTGGAACACCCGCCGAAGTAGGCTTTGTTCCGCTGCGATTCAATCCCTGATTATCCCCCAATCTCAACCGACGAAGCGTGCCCGCGAAGGGCCGCGAATCCGCTGCGCTCGGCCGAAGGCCCGCGAAAAGTGGTTCAACCCGGTATCGCTTCGCGGGGGCGCACCCCCCGCCCGCGCCGGCCCCCGCCCCCCCCGATCCGCGCCGGGCCGCCTGAATTCCATCCGCGAGGCTGGTCCAAGATGAGTCTCCTGGTCGCAAAAGCGCTGGTGCGGCAAAAGAGATTTCGCGGCCCTTCGCGGGATGCTTTTTCCGGCTGAGTCTCGTGGGTAATCAGGATTCAATCTGAAAAAAACAACGAAGCGGCACGAAGATGACACGACGGTTTTATTTGCGGCCTTCGTGCCCTTCGTGTGGCTTCGTGGCTGCTGAAAATGAACCTCTTTACGATCAGCTTCCGCCCAGCGGCATCTCTTCCAGCAGGATCGAAAGCCCGGCGCTGCTGCCGTACCAGCGGAGATCGCTGCCCAGTGCGACGATGCGGTTAAGGAAGTCGCGGAGGTTGCCCGCGAAGGTGATCTTGTCCACGGCCTCGCACAGGATGCCGTCGCGGATGCGGAGGCCTGAAGCGCCCACGCTCATGTCGCCGCTGACGGGGTCCACGGTGTGCAAGCCCATCAACTCGGTGATGAGCACGCCGTTGCCCGCCATGCCATGCAACTCAGCAGCGGACTTCTCACCGGCCTTCGGAAAAAGATTGAACAGCGTCACGCCCGGATTGCCGCCGAGGCCGCGGCTGGCGGTGCCCGTGGGGGCCTCGCCCATTTCCGCTGCGGTCTTCAGGGTGTGCAGGTAGGTCTTCAATACACCGTCTTCCACCAGCACATTGCGGCGGGTGGAGAGGCCCTCGCCATCCCAGGGCTCGCTGCCCAGGCCGTTCGGCAGGCGCCCGTCATCAATCAGGGAGAGCAGGGGGGACGCGATGAGCGCGCCCTTCTTGCCGGCGAACAGGCTGCGCTGCTTCAGCACTGATTCCGCCGAGAGCATCCCCGCGATGATGCCGAAGAGGTCCACGGCCACTTCCGGGTGCAGCACGACCGGGTACTTGCCCGCGGGCAGGGGCTTGGGATTCAACTTCTGTTCGCCTTTGACCGCGGCCTCGGCGCCCACCGCTTCGAGGTCGAAGCTGTCCGGATGGCGTCCCATGTCCCAGTGCCAGGAGGCTTGGCGGTCTTCGCCCTCGGCCACGGCCAGTTCGATGCTGGCGGAACAACTGGAAGCCAGGTCATAGGCCCGCACGCCCTTCTGGGTGAGCAGCAAAGACGCGCCTTCGCCGTCGGCCCAGGTGGCGCCGCGCACGGCCACGACTTTGGAGGAGGCCTTCCGGGCCGAGGCTTCCAGCGCATGGGCCCGGGCGATTCTTTGCTCTGCGGTCAGGTCCGCGCCCCGGCCATCGAAGCGGCTGGGCAGATCATCCACGCCTTCGGGGTCCGCCTGCCGGATCCAGGGATCCTCGTCGCCCAGCTCGGACAATTCCCAGGCTTGGGCGAAGAGGTCCTTGAAATCAGGACGCGAGAGATCTGTGGTGGTGGCCGAGCCCACCTTGATGCCCTTGTCCCCGGAGCGCAAGACCCGGACGCCGATGCCGCCGCGCTTGGAAACACTCAGGTCCTCCAGCTCGCCATTTTGCACCTTGGCCTTGCGGGAACGGGAGACGGAAACAAAGCTTTCTGCTCCGGCGGCGCCAAGCCTTTCAGCGTGGCGGATGCCTTCCAGCAGCCGGGACTCAAGGGATTCGGGGATGAACGTTTGGATCATCAGGATTCCTTCTATAGCGCATCATTAAGTGCTTAAAAATTATCGTTATTGAATGCATGGATACGAATGTCCACATGGGCGATGGCATCCACGGCCTGGGCCGTGATGCCGCCGCGGATCAACTGGATGTGGGCCATCGGAAGTGGAGAACGGGAAAGGTTTTCATGCTGGCCAGGTGATCAGGCATGCATGGCTTGGCGCGCGGCCCGGGCGAGGAAGGCACTTCGGGTGAGACCACGCCGTTTGGAGTAGGCATCCACTTCCTCGACCAATTCCTCTGGCATCGTGATGTTCAAGCGGGCGGCCTTGCCGCCCTCCACCTGGACAGTAACGGCGATGAAGAATTCCGCGCCTTTGGCGTCCTTGTGGGCTTTAACGGCGGCTAGGTCCAAGGGAGCCGGAATGGGATCCCCATAGTCGCGAGACACATCGAGATGGCCCTGGAGCGCTTCCCGGGCCATGGCATCAAGCTCTTCAAGGGTATCCGCGGCCGTGATGCAGCCAGGGACACCGGGGAAAAGCGCTGTGTAGTCGCTACTGGAATCCTTGTGGATGGCGGCGAAATAGACGCGGCGCATGATCATTTCTCCTTTCCTGGTTTACTTGATGCCCGCTTGCTTGAGGATTGAATTGCCAGTGCCCTTTTTCAGGTCCTTCTTCGGGTGTGGGACCGTGACGGTTCCTGGTTTGGTTGGGTGCCGGTAATGGTGGTGGCTTCCTGTCACGCGCACCAGTTCCCAACCGTCCGCTTCAAGCTTCTTGATGAGGGAACGGCTGTCCATGGGTTAATAATACACACGCCTACACATTGCACAAGGGGTGAGAGTGATCAGATCACCTGCGGCAGCGGTTCCGCCGTGCCGCCCACCACCAGGGCCGGCACCAGGATGGTGGGCAGGGCGTCGCTGACGGGCACGCCCTGGCCGTCCTTGCCGCAGGTGCCGATGTCGAAGTGGTGGAGGTCCGAGCCGATGCGGGTGAGGGAAGCCAGCACCTCGGGTCCGCAGCCGGTGAGGGTGGCGTTCTTCACGGGATACATCGCCACGCCCTTTTCCACCCAGTAGCCTTCGGTGACCTGGAAGACGAAGTTGCCGGTGACGGTGTCCACCTGGCCGCCGCCCATGTGCTTCACCAGCAGGCCGCGGTCCAGGTCCTTCAGGATGGCTTCGGGGGCTTCGTTCCCGGGAGCGAGAAAAGTGTTCCTCATGCGGGGGATGGGGATGTGGCGGTAGCTTTCCCGGCGGCCGTTGCCCGTGGCTTCCCGGCCCATCTTCCGGGCCGTTTTGCGGGATTGGAGATAGTTCTTCAGGATGCCATTTTCGATGAGCACCACGCGGCTCACGGCATTGCCCTCGTCGTCCATGCTCTGGCTGCCGCGCTTGAAGGGCAGGGTGCCGTCGTCGATGATCGTCACACAGTCCCCGGCCACCCGCTGGCCCAGTTTTCCCGCGAAGGCGCTCATGCCCGCCAGCGCGAGATCCGCCTCCAGCCCATGGCCGCAGGCTTCATGGATCATGGTGCCGCCGGCCGATGAACTGAGCACCACGGGGAAGGTGCCCGCCGGCGCGGGCTTGGCGTCGAGGGCCTGGATGCTCAAGCGCACGGCCTCCTTGACGATCCTCGCCACGGCTTCCTCGCTGAACAGTTCAAAGCCCCTGGTCTCGCCCAGGGCCTGATAGCCGCTCTGGAGCTGAACGCCGTCGCCGGAGGTGGCGTTGAGGCGCAGCACTTCCTGGGTGCGATGATCCGCGCTGAGACTCGTTTGCCAGGCCTCATCCTTCCATTCGGCGGAGGCGATCCAGACGCTCTGCGTGGAATCGCCGTAGCCCACGGACACCTGCTTGAGGGCGCCGGGGCGCAGGCTTTCGCCGTGCTCCCGCGCCAGGGTCTCCGTGCGGCGCACCAGCGCCACTTTTTCAGATAGCGGGACCGCCGCGGGATCCCTTTCCACAGGGCTGGGGGTGGGGTGAGTAAAGGCCTGCAGATGAGGGATGGCTGCGGCGGGCCCATTGCCGGGCGCGGCCAACAGCCTGGCATCTTCCAATAACTCGTCAAAAGTTGGCGCTATAAGGTCCGCGAAGCGCGTTGTCTCGCCTTCCATCACGCGGAGGCTGGCGCCGAAGGTCTCGCTGGCGACCACGTCCTCCATGCGGCCGTCGTCCATGCCCAGGGCGCAGGCGCGCCGGGTTTCCACGAAGACCTCGCCGTACTGCCCGCCTTTGGAAAGCAGGGTTTCAAGGATCTGTCGTAGCTCTTCGGGCGAGAATTTCGAATTCATGCGGTCCTTCCAACGGCGCTGCCGGGCAATCCTCCAGTTTGCCAGAAGGCGGACTTCGGCCCGATCAAGGATCTCGGCGAGGCCGCGCCCGTCATTCACGATCACCACATCCGCATGGAGCGCTTTTTCCGCGTCGTGGCTCTGGGAGCGCAGGCGTGCGAGGGCCGCGTCCTTCGGCAGTTCATCCCGCCCGAGCAGGCGGCGTAGGCGCAAGTCTTCCGGCGCGGTGACAATCCAGAATTCATCGAAGTGATGGGTCCGGCCTCGCTCCACCCACAGGGCTGCATCGAGCACAACGCCTTTGGTGCCAGGTGGAAGCGCCGCCAGCCGGTCATTCCGGAGGGCCTCGATGCGGGGGTGGAGGATCGCGTTGAGGCGCGCCCGCGCTTGATCGTCGCCGAAGATCCGATCGCCCAGGAGCGCTCGATCCAGCCTGCCATCGCCCCCCACGACCTCCGGGCCGAAGGCTTGCGCCACTTCGGCCAGACCCGGACTGCCGGGCTCCACCGCTTCCCGGGCCAACTGGTCCGCGTCGATGACCGCCCACCCGCGCTTGGCCATCTCCTGCGCGACGAAACTCTTGCCTGCGGCGATGCCGCCGCTGAGGCCAAGGACCGGGAAGGGAGGGTTCAGCATCCCTCCATAGTAGGCCGTAGGGTGCAGCCTAGGAGGTCGTGACTTCGAGTGTATAGTCCTCGCCGGCCATGTTCAGCTCGGTGGTATCCACCACGAAATAGATGGTCCTGGCCTTCATGGTGGGGTTGGTGTAGCTGGCCTCGGGATTGCCGGTTTTGATCAGGTTCTGGAGCATCCCCTCCTCCATGACGCCCCATTTGTTAATGGTCCGGACCACGAACCAGCCTTCATGGAGCCCCCGCAGGCGCATGTGGATGGATCCATGGCTGGGTACTTCCACGCGATAAGCTTTCCAACCGGCAACGTCCGACACCTTATCCTTCACCTTCAACGGTCCTGGAGGCAGGGCCACCGCGGGCTGGACGGTGCCTGCGCGGCGGGCCTGGGTGCGGATTTTCGCGTCCAGGCCGGAGAAACCCATGCCCCGCGCGGGATCGGACAGCTGCGAGGCGGAGGGACCAGGAATGTTCGGCAGTTTGGATGCGTCCACTTCCTGGAAGTCGCTGGCGGCGGCGCCCAGCATCGGGAGCGCGAGGAGAAGCAATGGATGGCGCATGGGAACCTCCTTGTTCCTGATCCACTATGGGTGGCCAGCGTAGGCCCGCAAGGCTCCCTTTGCCAGGTTCCGGTACACTCGAAGCGAACCCCTTTCGAGGCCTACGTGAGCGACCCATCCCCGGAACAGGCAATGGATTTGGCCCAGCTGGAAAAGCCCATCCTGGAGCTGGAAGCGGAAATCCGGGCCCTTGAGATGGATCCGGCCCAGGCCGTGAAAAAGGAGAAGCTCGAAAAAAAGCTGAAAAAATTGAAAGGCGAGGCCTTTTCCAGTCTCACGGACTGGCAGCGGGCCCAGCTGGCCCGCCATCCCAAGCGCCCCTACACGCTGGACTACATCGAACGCATCTGCGACCGCTTCGATGAGATCCACGGGGACCGCAATTTCGGCGATGATGCGGCGATCGTGGGCGGCCTGGGCTGGATCGACGGGAACCCGGTCATGATCATCGGCCAGCAGAAGGGCCGGGACACCAAGCAGAAGATCCTGCGGAATTTCGGGATGCCCAGGCCCGAGGGCTACCGCAAGGCGCTGCGGTTCATGCATATGGCGGAAAAATTCCAGCGGCCCATCCTTTGCCTCATCGACACCCCGGGCGCCTACCCCGGCGTGGATGCCGAGGAGCGCGGGCAGGCGGAAGCCATCGCCCGGAACCTGCTTGAGATGGCCAAGCTGCGCGTGCCGGTGGTGGCGGTGGTCATCGGCGAAGGGGGCTCCGGCGGCGCGCTGGCACTTGGAGTGGCGGACCGGGTGTTCATGATGGAAAACGCCATTTATTCCGTCATCTCGCCGGAAGGCTGCGCGTCGATCCTCTGGAAAGACCCCGCCATGGCTCCGCAAGCCGCCAGCGCACTGAAGCTCACGGCTCCGGCCCTCCTGGAACTGGGCGTCATCGACGGCATCGTTCCGGAACCCCTCGGTGGCGCCCATGGCGACTGGGATGGCGCCGCCATGGCCCTCAAGGATGCCGTGGGCCAGGCCTTCGCGGAACTGTCGGAACTCGCGCCGGCCGACCTGGTGGAAGCCCGCTACCAAAAATTCGCTTCCATGGGCAGCGTGGGCTAGGCCATGCCAGGCACGCAGGCCAGTGCCTCCAGCGCCAAGCCCTGGCGTCTCCGCCGGGCCATTCCGCCGGGGCCGGAGCCCTGGACCCGGATGGCGCGGGAGTTGGGGATTGATACCAGGACCGCGCGCTTGGCCTGGCTCCGGGGCCTGGATCAACCGGAGGACCTGGCCTGGAGATTGGATCCGGCCTGGTCGCGCTGCACGGACCCCTACCTGCTTCCGGGCCTGGGGGAGGCGGTGGCGTGCGTCCGCCAGGCCACCGAGAAGGGCCTCTCCATCTGTGTCTACGGCGACTACGACGTAGACGGGGTGACGGCGACCGCGCTGCTGGTCCGCGTGCTGGAGAAGCTTGGCGCCAGGGTCAGCTCCTTCATCCCCAACCGGTTTTCCGATGGCTATGGCCTGCATCTGGATTGCATCCGCGAATTGAAGGAAACCCGGAATCCGGATCTCCTGATATCGGTGGATTGCGGCGTGCGAAGCGTGGAGGAAGTCCGGGCCAGCGCAGAGCTGGGCATGGACTGGATCATCACCGACCACCATTCGCTGGGCGCCGAGCTGCCGCCAGCCAAGGCCGTTGTCCATCCCCACCTCGGCGATTACCCCAACCGCGGCCTCGCCGGTGTCGGCGTGGCGTTCAAATTGGCCCAGGGCCTGTTGGATGCCGATTCCAGCAAAGGTGAAGACAGGACCTTCCTCGATGGCCTGCTGAAGCTGGTGGCCATCGGCACCATCGCCGACATGATGCCCTTGAAGGGGGAAAACGCCCTGCTGGTGCGCCGCGGGCTCGATGCTTTGCGCGGAGCCAACGGTCCGGGCCTCGCGGCCCTGCTCAAGGCCGCACGGATCGAAAACGGGAACGTGGTCCGGGCCCAGGACATCGCCTTCGGGGTGGCACCCCGCCTCAACGCGGTGGGCCGGATGGGGGGAGCCGAAGATGCGGTGCGGCTGCTGTTGACGAGGGATTCCGGGGAAGCCCAGACCCTTGCGGCGCGTGTCGAATCGCTGAATGCGGAGCGCCGACAGATCCAGCGGAGCCTCGCCATGAACCTATCGGCGCCCAACGGCGAGGATTTCGATCTCGTGGTCGAGCCATCGGCCCACAAGGGAGTCATCGGCATCGTGGCGGGCCAGCGCATGCGCGAAAGCGGACGCCCCACGGGCGTCTGCACGGTGCTGGACGGCGTGGCGCAATGTTCCCTGCGTGCGCCTGAAGGTTTCGACCTGGGCGAGCTGCTCCAGCTGGCCGAGCCGTTTTTGTTGAGCGGTGGCGGCCACCGGGCCGCGGCGGGCATGAGCTTCGATCTCGCCAAGCTGCCCTTCGTGCGCCAGAGTTTGCAGCGCGGTGCCTCCCAGCAGGCGCGGGGGTTGCGATCGCCCAGCGTTCCAGTAGACGGCCAGGGCCCGGAGCTGGTGCCCGCGCCATTGGAATTGGATCGCCTGGAACCCTTCGGGCAGGGGTTCCCGCCGGTCCTGACGGTGGTGCAGGGGGCCCTGCAGTCGGCGCCCCAGCCATTTGGCGATGGCCACGTGAAACTGCGGCTGGTGGGCCTTTCCGAACCGCTGACCTGGTTTTCCGGCGCCGAGCCGAGCCAGGGGCTAGTGAAGGGCGATCTCATCCGGATGGCCTGCGCCGTGCAGGACCAGCCCCGCTGGGGCCGGAGCTACCTGGTGGACGGATTCGTCGGCGACGAGGCAGGCTCATGAGTCCCCTGGCCTGGGCCTCCGCCAGGAACCCCGCGTGGACCGCCGCGGGGTGGCTGCTCATCGCCGGGACCATTGGCGCCTGCCTCATCTTCATCGGCCGGGGACCCAAGATCGTGGCGCCGAAGGACAGCGTGTTTCCCGGCGCTCCGAAGGGGATCCGCGGCACCATCACCGAGCAGTTGGACGGCGGCCGCTTCGTCCTTTCCTATCGCATCATCGAAGGACAGGAATCTGATCTCCGCCTGCAAGGCGTCACCGGCGCGCTGGAAGAGCCAGACGTGCGATGGGGCATGGAGTCACCGGCGGCCCAGCGGCAGGAGGGCCAGTGGACCCTCCAGGCGCCCATGGACCTGCAGGGCACTTCGCCCAGCGGGGACGTGCTCGGCCGCGGCCATGTGGCGGGCACCGGTCCGGCCCTGCGCTGGCAGAAGGGTGCCTGGGAAGGCCTGGCCCCGCTCCACTGGGAAACCCTGCAAGGCAGTGGAAAAGGGCGCTGGGCGCTCCCGGCGGGCTGGCGTCGCTCGAGCGATGGAAGGATGGAGGTGGATCGTGGTCCGGTGCTGTGGGAATCCCTCGAAGCGGGTTCTCTCCAGCGGATGGAGGCGGACAGCCTCTGGGCCAAGTCGGCTTTTCAGGAAGGGCAGTTCCGGAAGGTGAAGGCGGTGGTCCAGGGAGGCACCGTCCAGGCCGACATCGCCGAGTTGAAGGCCGAAGAATTCCGGTGGCCCGGACCTCTGACTTTTGAACGGGACGACGGCTGGAAAGGCGAGGCCGCCGGTGGTTTCGCTCCCAGGCCGAAACCCGGGGCGACCGTGGACCTCATCGAATTGAAGCAGTTCCAGGCCCATCGGGCGGTGCCTGGAGGGGAAGAACGCCTCAAGTCCAATGGGGTCCGCTGGACGAGGGCCGGCCTCCGGCTGGAAGGCAGCGTGGTCTGGGACCAACCATTGGATGGATCGCGGCTGGCGCTGAACTCCCCCCGCATCCTGTTCCGCCAGGGAGCAGGCGAAGATCTGCCCAAGGACCTGTTGGTGGGCGAGGCCCGGGCCGAGGGTTCAGCCCTCCTCACGTGGGGGCGCCGCAGCTTGAGCAGCCCGCGGGCCATGGTGCAGCGGGCCACGAACAAGTGGAGGCTGGAGGCTCCGGTGCATGGGCGCAGCGAGGAGGGCACCTTTTCCGCCGGCGCTGGCTCCGGCGATCCACAGCGCTGGGTGTTTGAAGGACCCGTGCTGGCGGATCTGTTCGGCGGGGGCAATCTGCGGGGCGCCAAATTTCTTTGGGAGGACTCGAAGAAGGGCGCCGCGCCAGCCTGGACGATCCAGGGACGGCCCGCCACCTGGACGCGTTTGAGGGAGCGGCTTACGGGCCTCCGGATCGTCCGGCAGGGGGAGCGGTTGCAGTTTCCGGAGGGCATCATGGGTTCTCTGGCCGCCAGCCAAGGTGATGTGACGATCAAGGCTGATCTCGGGGACTCGGATGCTGCCAAGGTGACTCTGTCCGGCCATGTGGAATGCCAGGGTCTGGGTTGGAGGCTCAGGGCGGATCGCATCCTGGTGACCCTTGGGCCGGGCCGGATCGTGAAGTCCGTGAAGGCGGATGGAGGCGTCCTGTTGCGGGGCCGCATGGGCGAGGGCCGGGGCGAAGCCTTGGATCTGGATATCAATTCCCAGATGGCGAGGTGGCAGGGGCGGGTCCGGCATAGGGGGGGGCTGAAACTGGGCGGGGCGACAGGGGGGGGCCGACCCCCCCCCCCCCCCCCCCCCCCCCCGCCCGGCCAGGCGGGCCCCCGCCCCCGGCGCCCCCCCCCCCCCCCCCCCGCCGCCCCGCGCGACCCCCCCCCCCCCCCCCCCGCCGCCCGCCCCCCCCCCCGCCCCCCCCCCCCCCCGCGCCTTTTCCCAGCGTCTTTCTGAGACCTTGAGCCATGGCCCAAATCTGCCTGGAGGCAAAAAACCTGAAAAAGACCTTCGGGGATCGCACCGTGGTCCGGGATGTGAGCCTTGCGGTGGCCCCGGGCGAGGTCGTCGGGTTGCTGGGCCCCAACGGCGCCGGGAAGACCACCACCTTCTACATGGTCGTCGGCGTGGAAGCGCCCGATCAGGGCCGGATTTTCTGGCAGGGCTCGGACATTACCCAGCAGCCCATGCACCGCCGGGCCCGCATGGGAATCGGCTACCTGCCCCAGGAATCCAGTGTCTTCCGGGGTCTCACGGTGTGGGAAAACCTCATGGCCCTCGGGGAGTTGCAGCCCATCCCACGACCTGATCAGATCGCACGATGTGAGCGTTTGTTGGCAGATTTTCACCTGGGCAAAGTCAGGAACACCTTGGGTATGAGTCTTTCCGGAGGGGAACGCCGCCGTTGCGAGCTGGCCCGGGCCCTGGTCACGGATCCCCAAATAATGTTGCTGGACGAGCCTTTTGCTGGTGTGGATCCCAAATCGGTCATGGAGATTCAAGGCCTAATTGATGATTTGAAAGCACGTGGCATTGGCGTGCTCATCACGGACCACAATGTCCGGGAGACCTTGCAGATCGCGGACCGGGCCTATATCTTGGCCGATGGGATGATCATGAAACAGGGGCTGCCTCAGGAGATCGCCGAAGACCCGGATATTCGACGGGTCTACCTCGGGGATCGGTTTAAGTTGGATTAGGATACAAAGCAACATGGCCCAAGGCCCCAATCTCACCCAGCGTCTTTCCCAAAGCCAAACCCTGGCTTTGACGCCGTCCATGCAGCTCAAGCTGAAGCTCTGGCAGATGAATCTCCAGGAGCTGAGCCAGACCGTGGAACGGGAGCTGGAGGAAAACCCCCTCCTGGAATTGGCCGAAGAGGGCGACGAAATCCCCACCTTGGAGGCCCTGGAGGAGGGCCACGACTCGGACGTGAGCCAGGATGCCCAGGACGCGGTGGCCCAGGAGGGCGTGGAGCTGACCGAGGGCGTGGACACGGTGGATCTCGGGCCCATGAACGAGATGCTCGATGCCATGAGCGAGATGAACCCGGAATCCAACCTGGAGGCCTTCACCGAGGAAGGCGTCGCCCAGGTCCAGGAAGTGGACATGGCCGCCGAGAACAGCTGGGATACGGATCTGCCCCGGACCAGCAGCCTCCCGGACGATGAGCGCACGTCCTGGGAGGACCGCCTCACCTCCAGCGAAACCCTGCGGGAGCACCTGGTCTCCCAATTGCACGAGACCCTCGATGAGGAAGATCCCCGCATTCCCCGGCTGGAACGGCTCATCGAGAATTTCCTGGATGCCAAAGGATTTCTCCGGATGGATCCCGATGAACCCGGAGAAGCCACACCCGAAGCCCTGGCGGCCGAGCTGGGCGTCACCGTCGAACAACTCCATGCCCTGCTGGAAATCCTCCAGGAATTCGATCCCAGCGGCGTGGGCTGCTTCACCGTGCAGCAATCCCTCCTGCTGCAACTCAGCCACGCGGGCGCCGAGCCCGACGATCTGGCCGTCCGCATCATCCGGAACCACACGGATCTGCTGGGCCAGAAGGACCACACCAAGCTGAAAAAAGTGCTCCAGTGCGATGACAAGGAGCTCGATGACGCCCTGGCGGTGCTGCGGCATCTGCATCCGGCCCCGGGACGGGCCTTCGACCCCGAGGGCGAGCGGGTGGTGAAGCCCGACATCGTGGTGCTCAAGGGTGATGACGGTGGCTGGAAGGTCTACCTGAATGACGAGGGACTGCCCCGCTTGCGCGTCAGCGGCGAGTACCGGAATTTCCTGGCATCTTCGGACGTGAAGGGCGACAAGGACTTCATCCGCGAGCGCTACCGCTCCGCCCGGGACTTCATCCGCGGCGTCGAGGACCGCAACCGCACGGTGCTGCGGGTCTCCCTGGCCATGGTGGAACTGCAGCGGGACTTCATGGAGAAGGGAGTGGAGGGCCTCAGGCCCATGGTGCTGCGGGATGTGGCCGAGGCGACCGGGTTCCATGAGAGCACCATCTCCCGAGTGGTGAAGGCCAAGACCATCCACACGCCCCAGGGCCTTTTCGACATGAACTATTTCTTCAGCGCTTCCCTGGGCTCGGATAGCGGAGCTGATGTCAGCGCCACGGTGGTGAAGCACCGGATCAAGGCCCTGGTCCAGGCCGAAGAGGCTTCGAGGCCCCTTTCCGATGAAACCCTGGCGAAGCTGCTCGCACAAGATGGCATCCAGGTGGCCCGGAGGACCGTGAACAAGTACCGTGAAGAACTCAAGATTCCACCCGCGTCACGAAGGCGCCAGAGGTAGATGGATTTATGCGGCAGGGTTTCAGGAATTACCGGGAGGCGGGACCGTCCCGCCCGTCCGAATGCGCGTCCCAGTTGTTTTTCCGGGCTCCGGCCCGCAGAAGGAGGGAACGATGAAGGTTCATTTCACCGGTCGCCATGTGGAAGTCACCGAGGCACTTCGGATTGGGTCCAAGGAGCGCCTGGACAAGTTGACGGCGTTTCTGGACGACGTCATCGATGTCCATGTCATCTTTTCCGTGGACAACCACCGCCATGCCGTCGAAGTGGCGCTCAAAACGCGCCACGACACCTTCGTGGCCTCCAGTGAATCTGCAGATATGTACAAGAGCCTGTCCGTGGCCATGGATAAGCTCGAGGCCCAGGCCCACAAACGGCATGATAAAAAAGTGACGGTGCTGCATGTGGGCAAACATGAGCTCCCCCTGGAGCCGCTCGAAGCGGCGGAATGATTTCGAAATTTGGCATCTGGAAAAGATTGAGCCGCGAAAGGCGCTAAAAAACGCGAAATCAAAAACAAATTTTGATTTCGCGTTTTTTAGCGCCTTTCGCGGTTCCCGGTTTTTTCCGTGGTGGGCAACACTGCGTGGTTCTCCAGGTCCAGGGCGGCTAAGCTGGAAGTTCACGGAGATCCTTGATGCCAGATCCAACCCACCTCTATGCTCCCAAGGACACCGCAGAGCCGACCCAGGTCTGTGAAAAGTGCAGGTGCAAATACACCATGGACCACTTCAACCATGGGATCGAGAACCAGGCTTCGGTCTGCCGCCGCTGCCTCCGGATCATGGGCTACCAGGTTTGAGCATGACCCTGCCTCTGGCCTCCGCCGGGATGGAACTCACCGCGGCCATCCTCGACAAGGTGGAGCGGGGGATCCGCCTGGATGAGGCCGAGGCTCTGCACATGTTGGATCATGCGGCGCTCGCGGACCTGGGCTTGGCCGCCACGGCAGCGCGGAATCGCAAGAACGGCGCCGGCAAAGTCAGCTACATCATCGACCGCAATGTCAATTACACCGATGTCTGCAATGTCTACTGCACGTTCTGCGCGTTCTACCATAAGCCGGGCGACGCGCGCGGCTACGTGCTGACCAAAGAACAACTCCGGCAGAAAGCGGAAGAGACCAAGGCCCTGGGCGGAACGGGCTTCCTGCTGCAGGGGGGGGTGAATCCCGATCTGCCTTGGAGCTATTACCTGGATCTGGTGCATTACCTCAAACACGACCTGGGCATTTGGGTCCATGGGTTCTCGCCCGTGGAGATCCAGATGATGGCGAAGCTCAGCGGACAATCCCTGCGAAAGACCATCGAGGACCTCAAGGATGCGGGCCTGGGCTCCATCCCCGGAGGCGGCGCGGAAGTATTGGTGGCACGCATCCGCAAGAAGATCGCCCCCCTCAAGGGCGGCCCGGAAAAGTGGCTGGAGGTGATGGAAGCCGCCCACGAGGCCGGCCTGAAAACCACCGCCACCATGATGTACGGCATCACCGAGACGTTGGCTGAACGCATCGAGCATTTCCGCGTCATCCGCGAACAGCAGGACCGGGCGCTGGCCAGGAACAATGGCGGCGGCTACACCGCCTTCGTGGCCTGGCCCTTCCAGAGCGGCCACACGGTCTGGGAAGGCAAGCTCGAAAAAACCACCGATGCCGAATACCTGCGCACCATCGCGGCAGCGCGCATCTACCTGGACAACGTCCCCCACATCCAATCCAGCTGGGTCACCATGGGCAAAAAGACCGGCCAGGTGGCCCTCCACTATGGGTGCGACGACATGGGCTCGCTGATGCTCGAAGAAAACGTGGTGAGCGCCGCGGGGACTTGCTACAGCGTGAACAGGGACGAGATGGTCCGCCTCATCCGCGACGCCGGTTTCGAGCCATGGCAGCGCGACAATATCTACGGACCCGTGAACTCCGCGCCTGCGGCGGTCTAGGCCGTGGAACCCGGCGCCAATTTCGGTTCCTACCGGCTCCTCGAACTCCTGGGCGAAGGAGGCATGGGCCAGGTCTGGAAGGCCCTGGATCTGCGCCTGGAACGCGTGGTGGCTCTGAAAGTCCTCAAGGAACTGGACGAAGCCAGCCGCAGAGGCCTCATCGCCGAGGCCAAGACCGCCTCGCAGCTCACGCATCCGAACATCGCGGTGGTATTCGACGCTGGCGAGGTGGCGGGGGCGCCCTTCATCGCCATGGAGTTCGTGGAGGGCCGGACCCTGGTCGAGCAGACCGGCCGCAGGTGGGACGAGTCCGATCTGCGGAACCTGGCGGTGCAGGCGGCCGAGGCGCTGGACCATGCCCATCAGAAAGGCATCGTCCATCGGGACATCAAACCCGCGAATCTGGTGCTGACGGCCGAAGGCCGGCTGGAAGTGCTGGATTTCGGCGTGTCCAAGCGCACCGTGCCGATTTCGGCCGGGGGTTCCGAAGTGACCCGGATGGAAGAAACCAATCCAGGGTTTTCTGCCGGCACACCTTCGTACATGAGCCCGGAGCAGGTCCGGGGAGAGGCAGTCGGACCGGCATCGGACCAGTTCAGCCTGGGCGTGGTGCTGCGCGAATTGGCCACGGGGAACCATCCGTTCCGGCAGGCGGGCCTTGTGGAGACCCTCCACGCCATCCTGAAAAACGAGCTGGAACCGCTGTCCAACCTGCGGCCGGACCTGGACCCCCAGTTGGCCTCGGCGTTGGACCGGCTGCTGGAAAAGAACCCTGTCCACCGGTTTCCGGGGCTGCGGTCCTTCGGTCTGCTCTTGGGCGGATTCTCCGGCCAGGGACCTGGAGCGATCGTATTGCCGGACGCGGTGACCCTCCGGAAAGTCTCTGCGAAAACGCCCGTGCTCCGGTCCCGCAAACCCTTTGTGAAGTGGGCCCTGTCGGGGGCTGCGCTGGCGCTTCTGGGGACCGGGGGCTGGGCCGCGTGGAGGTTCAAGGATGGCCTCCACCCGGCCCCCCCATCGGACAAGACTGTTGTCGCGGTTTTGCCGCTGGAATCCATGGGAGTTAACGCAGACCAGTCCTGGCTCGGCACGAGCCTCGTGGATGCCATGGCCACGGGCCTGTTGCGGCGCGGGGACCTGGTGGTGCTGGACCGTCTCTGGGTCGCGGACGCGATGGTGCGCCTGGGGGATGAACCGGGCCAGCCACCGAAGAATATCCAAAAACTTTTGAAGGAACTGAAGAGCGACATCCTGGTGCTGGGCAGGTATCAGGTCTCCGGGGACCAGGTCCGGGTGAGTGTAAGGCTGATGGATGGAACCCGCGGCCAGGTGAAGGATCAGTACTCGACCGAGGGCACCACCGGTGGCCTGCTGAAGCTGGAAGACGATCTGCAGGACCACCTGCCTGGCATGATGGGACTGCGGCCCGCCGGGACAGCCTTGAACGCCCATTCCCGGGCCAAGGACCCGCACACGCGGGAGCTCTACGCCCGGGCCCTGGACCTCTCGGCCAAGGGAAACAGGGCTGCCTTCGATGCGGCCCGCGAACTCTACCTGGAGGCAGCGAGGCAGGAGCCGGATTACGCGCCGGTTCATGCTGGCCTGGCCCATGCGTTGCAGGGCATCGCTGCTTCCCAGGGGCACCTGGGCAACGTCGTCCAGTCCCACGCGCACTTCCTCGAGGCTGAAAAGGAGGCCCGCCAAGCCATCCGCCTGGATCCCGGCCTTTCCTTCGCACACCGCGAACTGGCCGGGGCCCTCAATTTCCAGGGCCGCTACGCCGAGGCCAAGGAAGCAGCCTCCCATGCGGTGGCCTTGGACCCGGCGGACTACCTGGCCTATGTGACCTTGGGGGATGCCTGGGCCTACGAGGAAGGAGCCGAGGCCCACGCCATCGCGCGGCGCCACTACCGGCGTTCCATCGAACTCGCGCCAGATTACTGGATCCCCCTCTTCCGCAGCGCCGTGCTCATGCAGAACGACGGCGATCTCGAGGAGTCCATCCGCCAGGCCGATGCGGCTTCGGCGCTGCAACCGTCGGCGGAATACACCTACCTGACCGCCGGCGTCTCCTTGCTTTGGCTGGGCCGCCCAGGCGAAGCCAGGGCCCGGCTGGAACAGGGCCTTCAACAAGTGCCGAGCTCCAGGTTGCTGAAGGTGACCCTGGCGTTGGCGGCCCGCGATCTCCAAGACCAAAAGCTCTTTCAACGCTCCATCGTGGGTTTGCGTGGAGCCTGGCCTTCGGGCCACGTGATCTCCTGCCTGCTGGAGGGCTTGGGCAAGGAGATGGCAGGCGACAGGAAAGCGGCCAGGAGCCTTTTCATGGGCTACCTGGGAAAAGTGCAGTCGCCTGGGTATGCGCTTCCACCCTGGGAGCGGCGCAGCGCCTCGGTGAACCTGTATCACATGGGCCGGGTCTTGGCGCAGGCTGGCGACAGATCAGCAGCCCAGCAGCTGCTTGAAGAAGCGGACCGGCTGAACCACGGCAAAAAGGCCGTCGCGGGTAGGGATCCGGCCTTCAGGTGAAGGGGATGGCAAAGTCTCAAGTCCCAAGTCTCAAGTCGAGAGTCAAGAGTCGAGAGCCGAGGGACCCAAGTCCTGATCATGTGCACGGTTTTTTTCTTTGTGGTTCCCGTTCACCACGCCGCTTACCACATGGCCGGTGGGACCCACCTGGGCCGCGGTGTCGCAGTAGCGGGTCTGGTCGTCGAAGAAGAAATCCGGCTCGAATTCCCGCAGGAAATCCGCCTTTTCCAGCCCACCCAGGAACATGGCCTCATCGAGGTTGACGTTCCATTGCATGAGGGTCCGGATGGCCCGTTCATGGGCCGGTGCGCTTCGCGCGGTGACCAGCGCGGTGCGGATGCGCATGGGGATCCTGTTCAGGCGGCTGTCGTCGTCGGCGGCGGATTGGAGGCGCTGAAGGGCCTCCAGCAGAGGCTTGAAGGGGCCCGGAGGAAGGGGATCGCCCGCGTGTTCCGTTTCGTGGCGCTGGAAGGCGTCCATGCCCTCCGCCTGGTACACCTGTTCCGCCTCGTCGCTGAAGAGCACCGCGTCGCCATCGAAGGCGATGCGCACTTCGGTGGGATGTCTCTCGGCGGTCATGGCGCTGTTCGCATAGACCCGGGCCGCCGGGAACCCCGCATTAAGCGCCGCGCGCACATCGGATTCGAGCGCCGAAAGAAAAAGACTGGCCCCCAACGGCTTCAGGTACTGGAAGGGACTGCGCCCCCGCGTGAACACGCCACGCTCCAGAGGCAACCCTGAAGCTTGGGCGCTCCGGAAGACCCGCAGGCCGCTCACGGGATCGTTGCGGGAAAGGATCACCACCTCCACGAGCTTTTCCCGGTCGGTGTTGAAGGACATGAGTTTCTTCACCAACGGGAAGGCGACGCCGGGGCGGGCCGGCTGCTCCAGCCGATCCAGCTGGAGGCTCATGTAGGCCCGATCGTCCGCTTCCTCGAAGACCTTGTTCTCCTCTTCGAAGTCGAAGAGCGCCCGGGAGGAAATGGCGACGACCAACTGGCCTTCAAGGGTTTTGGGCATGCTCCAGCTTGCTTCGTTCCTGCTCAGGAATCCAGTCCTGCCCGCTTCTGCCATCATCGGTGCATGGATCGCTTCTATTTCGATGCCAACGCGACCGCGCCGCCCCTGCCCAGCGTGGTGCAGGTGATGGAGAGAACCCAACGGGAAGCGTGGGCCAATCCCACCAGCACCCACCGAGAAGGCCAGGCCGCCCGGGCCGCCATCGAGGAAGCCCGTCGAGCCATCGCGGCGAACCTGGAGGTTCCGCCTTCCCAGCTCGTGTTCTGCGCCAGCGCCACCGAGGCGCTGCACCTGCTCATCCGCGGATTGGACCCCTCTTTGACCTTCATGCCCGCCGTTGTGAATCCCGGCGAGCACAGCGCCTGCCTGAACCCGCTGCGGTCCTGGGCCAATGTCCGCTGGCTGCCCTGCGAGCTCAGCGGCGCGGCGACGATCGTGCAAATGGCCGCCAACAATGAGAGCGGAATCATCCATGAGATGCCGCAGGTGGCGGGCGCGGTCCGCATCAAGGACTGCTGCCAGGCCTGGGGGAAGGTGGCGGTGGAGCTTTCGGATTGCGATGCGGCGGTCTTCAGCGCCCACAAGATGGGCGGGCCGCGCGGCGCGGCGTTGCTGTGGATGCGCCCGGACCTGCCCTGGGCGCCGACGATGGAAGGTCCCCAGGAACGCCGACGCCGAGGCGGAACCGAGGACACCGCAGCCATCCTGGGGCTTGCAGAGGCCGTCAACCATCTGCCTGGCCGCCTGGCCCAGAATGCGATGTTGGAATCCCTCCGCGACGCCCTGGAAGACGAGGTGGCCTCCTGGTCGCCCGAGTTCGAAATCATCGGGAAAGCTGAACCCCGGTTGCCGAACACCAGCTCCCTCCTGCTGCGCGGCCACAACGGCGAAGCGGTCCACATGGCCCTGGATCTCGCAGGCTTCGCCATCAGCACAGGCAGCGCCTGCCATAGCGGCGCAACCAAGCCCAGCCACGCCATCATGGCCCTGGGCTACAGCGAAGCGGAAGCCCGGCAGGTCATCCGCATCTCGATGCTGCCGGGAACCCCGGAAGCATCGGTGGAGCGCTTGGTCGAGGCCTTGAAGAAAATCCTCCGGAAATGATCAGTCCGGGGGCTTCAACCCGATCGGCCTGCCATCCGGTGGAACGGTCCAGGTGATCCCCAGCCAGCCTGCGATGCTGGGCGCAAGGTCCCAGATGGGCACTTCGCCCAAGTCGCCGCGGCCGTCCCCCAGCACCACCAGCCAGGTGCGCATGGCAGCCCTGGAACTGTCATAGGCATGGGCGCCCCGGCGCCCCAATCTTTCCTTGGCGGCCGCGGGACCGCTGGCCCCCGCAAGCCAGGATCCGGTGGGCGCCTGCACGATGAGATCGCCCACGCGCGCGTTGCCCCCGAGGTGGTATTCCGCTGGCAGTTCGGCCCGTTCCCAGACTTGGAGGCCCGCGGCTTGGAGCCGTCGCTTGGCCGCCCGCGTGCGTCCAGGCTTGCTGTAGATGTAGGCGCTGCCTCCGTGGACGATGATGCGGGTGAAACAGCCTTTGATCAGAGAAGGCAGGTGGATCCGTGCCCGCATGGCGGCCATGCCGTGGTCCGCCGCGAGCACCACCCGCAGGCCTGGATGCGAGGCCATCATGCGTTCCAGCCATGGCGCGACTTCATCATCTGTGCGCTTCAGTTTTTGGGTCGTTTCCTGGGAATCGGGTCCTTGCATATGGCCTTCTTCATCCATGCCCGAGAAGTAGGCCATGACCAGGCCGGCGCCTTCGTCGAGGGCTGCTTCGCTGAAGGCCATGGCCAGGCTGTCGGCCTGTCCCGGCTTGTAGTCTTCCAGGCGCCAAGGCAGCACCCCTTCCCAGGGACCTGTGGCGCAGGGCCAATGGTAGACGGCTGACTTCACTCCGCTGCGGGTGGCCGCCACCCACAGCGGCTCCCGCTGGAGGAGGCCCGCATTCGAGGTGTAGGCGACAAAGCCCTTGCCGGGTTCCATGAATGAATTGGAGACGATGCCATGGTGTTCGGGCCAGCAACCCGTGGCCAGCGTGGCGTGGCCGTTGAAAGTGGTGGAAGGGAAAGGCGGCAGGCCCTCGCCGCGCTTCCCCTCCTGGGACAGCTTCCAAAGCCGCGGCATGGTCCGGGAGGTGAAGGAACTTGCTCCCAGCGCATCAAAGCTGAGGAACAACACCGGTGGCGCCGCCGCCAGCCAGGCACCCATCAGGAAGGAGAACAGCAGCTTCAGTCGCATGGGAACAGTGTGAACCATTGGGCGGATGGGGTGTGCGTCAGGCCATCATTCGTCCGTAACGAGCTGTCAGAAAAGCGCTGGCCATTTGGCAACGGTCGGTAAAGTGGAAACATGAGCCCGCACAAACCCTACCCCATCATCCGACTGAAACCTGGCAAGGAGGCGCTTTTAGGAAAACTGCATCCCTGGATCTACTCCGGCGCGCTGGAAACCAAGCCGGAGTCCAGACTGGTGCGCATTGCGGACCACTCGGGCAACGTGCTGGCCACAGGCACCGCGAGCGCTTCCAACGCCCTGAGCGTGCGCATTTTCCGCCACGAAGATGCGCCGCTCGACGAACCCTTTTTCAAGAGCCGCTTTGAAGCCGCGTTGCGCCTGCGTATGGACCTGGGCCTGATGGACCCCGAGGGGGCCTGCCGGTTGATCTTCGGCGAAGGGGATCTGCTGCCGGGCCTGGTGGTGGACCGCTATGCGCACGCCCTGGTAGTCCAAGTGGGCACCGCGGGCCTGGAAGCGCTCCGGGAAGCCTGGTGGCCGGAACTCCTGGCCCTCGGCAAGCGGATCGGCTGCACGGTCTTCGTGGAACGCAGCCAAGCCGGCCGCAAAGAAGAGGGACTGGAGGTCGTGAACCGCCTGCTGAAGGGTTCCCTGGCCGGTCCAATCACCATCAAGGAAGGCAAGGCGCGATTCACCGTGGACCTGCTGAAGGGCCAGAAAACGGGCCTTTTCCTGGATCAGCGGGAGCATCGAGTGACCCTCGGGGGCGTGTCGAAGGATTGCAGCATCCTGAACGCCTTCGGATACACCGGCGGGTTCTCCGTCCACGCGGGGCTGGGCGGCGCAACCCAGGTCGCCACGCTGGACACCAGCGCCGCGGCCTTGGATCAATGCGAAAAAGATTGGGAAGCCAATGGGCTTGATCCCGCGCGGCACACGCGGTTGGAAGGCGACGCCTTTGATCTGATGCGCGAATTCAAGGCCGAATCCTTCGATCGCGTGGTCGTGGATCCTCCCGCATTCGCGAAGCAGCGCAAGGATGTGGAGAAGGCCTTCAAGGCCTACAAGGATGTGTTCCGCCTGGGCGCCCGTGCCACCGCAAAGGGAGGCATGCTCTGGTGCTTTTCATGCAGCCAGCATCTCGACCGCATCCGCTTCCAGGAGGCTGTGTGGACCGCGATGCTGGAAGCGGGGCGCGAGGCCCAGGTCCTGGGCCATCTGGGGCAGCCCGCGGACCATCCCTACGCGCTCAATCATCCCGAGGGCTTCTACCTGAAAGGGTTGTGGCTGAGGGTGCTGTGAACGTGCCGAGGCCATGATCCGGGCGATTCAGGTATAGTTTCCTGGAATTAAATCCACCCCATGCCTTCCTGATCCTTCCGTCCAATAAAGGAGTCCGCCATGCTTTCGCGCAGAATCTTTTCCGCCTCGGCGAGCCTGTTCTCGGCCGCTTTCTTGGCCGCCGGCACCCCGGAGGCAGCCGCCAACTCAGCCGCGGCGAGCCCCGCGCGGGCCTGGACCGACAAGGCCAGCCTTTCCCTGGTGTCCACCAGCGGCAATTCCAAGGGCGATTCCCTGGGCTTTTCCAATGAATTCCTCTACAAGTGGAGCAATGCCTCGTTGGCCGTGAATTTCGGCGGGGTGCGCATCGAGACCACCAACACCGTCCGCAGCGCCACGGGCCTCAGCACCAATCCTGGCGGCTATGTCCTTTCGGAAACCGAGACGAAGACGCTCACTTCGGATTCCTACTTCGCCAACGGTCGCTACGATCGCACCTTCATCGGGCGCTTCTTCGGCTTCGGAAGCGTGGCTTGGGAAACCAACAAGCCCGCGGGACTGGACTCAAGGACGCGGGCCATCGTGGGCGTGGGCATGCAGTGGCTGGACACGCCAGAAACCAAGCTGCGCACCGATCTGGGCGTGGGTTTCACCAAGGAGCGGCCGGTCTTCGTGACGGAGGGCTTCGAGGAGAACCATGGCACCTGGCAGGTCTCCGGCAGGGTGGAGCAAAAACTCTGGGCGGCTTCGTTCCTCATCTCCGAAGCCGCCTACGTCGGCAACACCAAGGAGACCGACGACCATCTGGTCATTTGGAAGACCACCCTCAGCACCAACTTGTCCGATCGTCTGGCCCTAAAAATCGGCTATGACCTGGCCTACAAGAACAAGCCCAATGCCGTCGGTGTTCCCGTCATGTCCATCCTCAATCCAGGCGCCACCCTGGGCCTGGTCCCCGTGGCCCTGAAAAAGACCGACACGATGTTCACGACCTCCCTGGTCATCAATTTCTGATGTTCCTGGCCTTGGATGGGCCTTTGGGCGTGGTGGCTTCCATGTGGAAGCTGCAGCAGCCCTGGTGGGAATTCGTGCTGCGGGCCCTGCTTGTCTATGGATTCCTGCTGGTGGCCCTGCGGCTCACCGGCAAGCGGCAGGTGGGCCAGTTGGCGCCCTTCGACCTGGTGCTGCTGCTGGTGCTCAGCAACACGGTGCAGAACAGTATGAATGGTGGAGATAACACCGTCGGCGCCGGTTTCCTCCTGGCCGGCGCCCTGGTGGCGGTGAATTCGGTGGTCGGCTACCTGACCTACAAGAGCAAGCGGATGGAGGCTTTGATCGACGGCAAGCCCCAGATCATCATCCACAACGGCCTGGCCGATGAAGCCGTGCTCACCAAGGAGCGGATTTCACACCATGAACTCATGGCCGCGGTCCGGCAGGCCAATCTGCTTGAAATCTCCGAGGTGCACCTGGCCATCCTGGAAACCAACGGGCGCATCAATGTCATTGCAAAAAAATAAACGGGGATCTTGACAAGGCGAAAATAAGGCGAATATTAAAGGGCATGACTCACGCCCTGCTTTCCCTTGATGCCATGCCCATCAGGCTTTTTCGCGACTTCCAGGTGGAGCCGGAAGAGGCGAAAAGCATCCTCCGACCCCAAAAAGATGCCCGCTATGGGTGGGGATTCAGCCTGAATCCTTACCGCGGTTGCAGCCATGGCTGCCGTTACTGCTATGTGCGGGGGTATCCAGCTCCCTTGGCCGGCCAAGAGGAGAGTGGCCATCTGGCCGAGGCCAACCCTTCGGCCAGGGCCAAGGGCCTGCATGACCCCCAGGAGTGGGGCCGATGGGTCACCCCCAAGCTCAACGCCCCAGAGCTACTCTGGGCCCAGCGCCACAAACTTCACAACGAATCGGTCTTCATCTCCAGCGCCACGGATCCTTACCAGCCCATCGAGCGGAACTTCCGGCTCACCCGGAAATGCCTCCAGGTCCTGCTTGCCTGCCCCACGACCCAGGTCATCCTCCACACCCGATCTCCCATGGTGCTTCAGGATCTGGAACTCCTGAAAGCATTCGGAGGTCGGCTCTCGGTCGGTTTTTCCATCCCCACCGATGATGATGCCGTCCGGCAGATCGTGGAGCCGGATGCGCCCTCCATCCCGAGCCGTTGGGGCGCGGTGGAGCAGCTCTCCAAAGCCGGCATCCCAGTCACCATCGGCGCCACACCGCTATTGGCCGTCAGGGACATCGCTGGTTTTGCCGGCCGGGTCCGGGATAGTGGGGCCAGGAGCGCCTGGGTTGGAGGTCTGCGGCTCCTGAAGGATGATCCGTTCTATTCGCTGCTTGCGGCGCACCGTTGGCTGCATATTTTGGAGCCCGCGTATCGGGAACAGGTTCGGCAGGCGTTCAAGGAAGCGCTCTGTCGACGAACCGGGGCAGCCCCCGTCCGATCAGGTTCCCGGCCCGGGAAATCGAGGTCAAGGGGACCCCAGAGGCTGATGCCAGAGCCGGTCTGGGCAACCGGCGCACGAATTTCCGCTCCGACCCGGTTCGTTCCAGGCCAACAGCCCTCTCTATTCACCCAAGCCAGTTGATACCGCTCCAATCCGCCGCTCTCGGCGCGAATTGGCCGTTGATGGAAATTCATGGATTTCAACAGCTCATCCCTTGCTTCTGCGGCTGGTTTTATTTCTTGTACCGATAGGGCCATTCGGCACGGAGGTAGTCTTCCAGACTTCTTGGAGGTCCCCCCAACATCCCGGGCAGGTCGTTTTGAGCCACTTCGTAGCCATGGCTGTGGCGCAACACCCCAGCCTCTGTGAAAGGAACCAGATCCGTGAAAAGGGACCGGTGCCCGAAAGTCCGAGCGAATCGGAGGATTGTGGACTCCGGCAGGACAGGTCCCATCAGGCGCTTGCCCGCAGCCTCAGCGCACTTTTCGAGCAACTCCCCCCAAAGAATCCGCTCGCCGCCGACTTCCTGCACCCCCTCCCGGCTCCGGAGCAGGCCTGTGGCCAGATCCCCGACCCAGAGGGGTTGCAGAGGCACTGCTTCCAGGAACCTGGGGAGGAGCGGGCTGCTGGCCATCCACACGCCGATGCCATCCAACAGCTCATCGCCGGGTCCGTAGACCGGTGCCGAGCGAACAATGGACCAGGGCACCTTGCTTTCCTGGACACGCCGTTCCATCAACGCTTTGCCACGGCTGAAGGCATCTCCATGGCGGCCTTGGAGGGGGCCCAGGTGGACCAGCCGCGAGGCTTCCAGGGCTTCGGCCAGCTCCACCACGGTGTTGCAGATGGTTTCATGCACCTTGTCCGGATCCAGTCCGGGGCGCTCCCTGCGCAGGCCCGCGGCATTGATGACCCAGGCTCCGCGCGGCAGGCTGAATCCCTGCTCCAGAACCTCCGGGTCCGCCCCCCAGGGCAGGGTGGTGAGACTTCCTGCCGAATCGGGCTCCCAATCGATGGTTGCGCTGCAATCCACCCTCATCAGGGCGAAAACATCATGTCCCTGCGCGAGCGCTTCACGCACCAGCCTCTGCCCGATGAAGCCCGAAGCCCCCGCCACCACCACCTGCATCCCGCGCCCTCCTTCCACGGCCATGATAAGCGTTCACCTGGACTGGCACCTTCCGGCCGGGGCTGACCGTCAGACGAATCTCTCCCACATCCAATGGCAGACGGGTGACTTCCGCCCCTTAGAATGGAATCCATGACGACTCTTGCCCTTCAGTACCGCCCCCGCCTGCTTTCGGATCTCGTGGGCCAGGAAGCGTCGGTCCATGCGCTAAGCAATGCGTTGAAACGGGCCCAGGCCAGCGGCCGGATCCATCACCAGGCCTTTCTGTTCGCGGGAGTCCGCGGCACCGGCAAGACCAGCACTGCCCGCATCCTGGCCCGGGCCCTCAATTGCGTCGAGGGGCCAACGGCCACCCCCTGCGGGGTCTGCGATCCTTGCAAGGCATCGGAGCAGCCCGACACGAATCTGGACATCGTCGAGATCGACGCGGCCAGCCGCGCCTCGGTGGAAGACGCCCGGGCGCTGCGGGAGCAGGTGCAGACACGGCCGGCCTTCTGCCGCTACCGGGTCTACATCATCGACGAAGTGCACATGCTCTCCCGGCAGGCCTTCGACGCCCTGCTGAAAATGCTCGAAGAGCCGCCGGCCCACGCCATCTTCGTGCTGGCGACCACTGAATTGCAGGACGTCCCGGACACCATCAAGAGCCGGGTGCAGATCTATCCGTTCCGCCTGATTCCCGTGGGCCTCATCGAGGGCCGCCTCCAGCAGGTATGCGATTCCGAAGGCGTCACCTGCGAACCCCACAGCCTCCGGTTGGTGGCGGAGGCGGGGCAGGGCTCCATGCGCGATGCGCTCACCACGCTGGACCGCGTCATCGCGGCCGGCGATGGCCATGTGCGCGAGGACGTGGTGCGGGAACAATTGGGCATCGTGCCTGCCGTGCGGGTCCAGGGCGTGCTGGATGCGCTGGGCGCCGGGGACACGATCGCGATCCTGGACCACTGCCAGGCGCTCGCCAATCTGGGCGCCGACTGGGTCAATTTCTGGCGGGAACTCCTGCTGGCCTTCCGGGACCGGTTGGAAGCCGAGACCCGGCAGGATCAGAGCCCTCAAAAAATGCTCCGGACCGCCCGGGTATTGCAAATGCTCCTGCAACGGGAACGCGATTTGCGGGATTCCAGCCTGCCGCAGGTGGTGGTCGAACTGGCTCTGCTGACCGCCGCCCAGTTGCCTCATCTCGCGCCCCTAGATGGCCTGGTTAGCGGCACTTCCACGATGGCGCCGCTTCCATCCCAGAGAGCCGCCCTGGGCGCGAATCCAACAGCCACCCCCAGCTCCGCGCCCAGCAGCGCGGCCAGCCCTGGACGGAACTCCGGGGCACCGGCGCAGGCTGTTCCGCCCGTTCTTTCGGAATCCCAAAACCAAGCGGTCGGGAACCCCGTTCCAATTTCAACTCCGGAGGCTCCCATTGATTCGGCGGCTCTGCGCAGCCGGCTTGCGAATGTCCTGAACGCCAGCCCCGGCGGCCTTCCGCGCGCCCTCGCGAGCCTGCCGCAATTGGCCAAGGAGCTGCGATGGGAAGCCCCTGTGCTCCGCTGGAGTTTCCCTGAAAACGCCCGGGCTTCGGTCCTTGGATTGGAGCGGGAACGCACGAATCCCCATCTGCTGGAAGCCTTGGCCAATCTGCTTCCGGGACTCACGGGTCTGGAAATCACCTTCGAGGAAGCCGATTCCGGCAGCCCCGAAGATCAACTCCGGCGCGAACCGGCCTTCCAGGAACTGCTGCGGGCCAGCGGCGGCGAGATCATGGAAGTGAAGCGGGCTAGCCCCCGCTGACAGGCGGCATCAGCGCCACTTCGTCCCCATCGTCCAATCGGGCATCCCGTTTGACAAAGGCCTGGTTCACCGCCAGCAGAGCTTCCTTCGGGAGCGGCTCGAACCGCGGATCCTCCAACAGTCCAGCCAGGGTCGCCGCCTGGGTCCAGGGCACTTCGATCCGCTCGAAGCCCAGCAGCGCGCGGTACCTCGCGAAGGCAAGAACCGTGATCATTGGGATGCGCCCATGCTCATGGTTCCATCCCTCACTTCGGGCTCCAGGTGTGCCGGATTTCGCCGGTGAGATTCACGGCTTCGTAACCTGCGCGGCTGAGACCGAACTGCAGGACGTAGTTCCCGAACCTCCACTCGGCTTTGCCGCTGTGGGTGATGAGCTCTCCGGCGCGATGGTAGGTGTAGAGCAAGGGTGTCCGGCGGCCCAGGAAGTCGAAGCTCTTGCCCGCGGTGATGCTGACTTCCGCAGTGCCGGTGGCGCCGGTTCGCGGCGAGACGCTGAGGCGGTCCAGGTTGAAGGTGCGCCGGAGCTGTTCCTGGAAATTGGCGAGGGCCAAGGTCCCGATGAGGCCGGAACCGGCCGAAGCGATCCCATAGTTCAAGGCGCTTTGGGAACTGCCTCCGAGGGTGGAGCCGATGACCGGCGCGGCGGCCGGGTCCACGAGAATGGCGGTGATTTCGTCCTGGCGCAGGCTGGGGGTCGATGAGAGCGCCACGGTGAGCTGATCCACCCTTCCTGTGATGCTCAGGTTCACCAAATAGGGCGGCACATCGATGCGGCCCTGCATATTGATGAAGGGATTGAAGCGCATGGGGTCGCTGAAGTCGATGGAGCCCCGTTCCACGGTCACATCGCCGGCGGGCAGCAGGTTGGTGAGGCTGCCGCCCGGGATGAATTCCATCTTGCCCTTGAGCCCCGGGCGGGCCAGGGTCCCCAGCACCTTGAACGATCCTTGCGGTATGCCTTCGAGCTTCAACAGGTTGGTATCGAAGCGCCAAGGTTGGTTCAATTTCAAATCCAGGTCCAGCTTGATGCGGGCCAAGGGATCGTCGGGGTCGAAACTGGAAAGCGCCGTGGTGCCGGTGGTCGAATTCAGGAGGATGTCCGTGAGATTGATATCGGCGCGGTAGATCATGCGTTCCGCCTGGATGGTGCCTTTCAGCAAACCGCCGTCCTCGTCGTTCCCGGACAGGCGGGCCTTCAGGCTGCCGCCCACCTCGAATCCCGCGGGCACATCCCGGAGTTGGAAATCGAACAAATTCGCCTTCAGGTCATAGCTGGCCAGGCCGCCCAATTGCCAAAGGGCGGTGCCCCAGGCCGTGAGGCTTCCCTGGGCCAATTGCCCTTGCAGGGGCGCCGATTCGGGGATGCTGATCTCGCGGCCATGGAAATGGGCGGTGACGTTGATGTTTTCCGCGCTTTGCGGATAGGTGCGGACCCGGATGCGGCCGCCTTCGACCTGAAGCGTCCCGTCGAGCAGCGGATCCGCAGGCGTGCCCTGAAGTTGCAGGTCCACCTTGGTGGAGCCGGAGGGCTGGAGATCCGCAAGCAAGCTGTAGGGGTCCACCTCCATCAGTCCATCGAGGATGGTTTTCAATTCGCCCAGATCGGCGGAACCCTTGGCCTGCAAAGCCAGAGGGCCCGTCGTCGAGAAGGGCACCAGGCCATGCAGGGCCAGGTGTCCTGTGGTGGGGGCAGCGCCGGCGCGGTTGGCGGCCCGTTCCCGGGCCTCCAGGGGCAGGTCGATCTGGATGCCATCGAGGTTGCCGTGCACGAAGGCCGGTTGGGCCTGGGTCAGATCGAAGGCGGGGAATCTCGCCAGCAGCTGGTTCACCCGCCCCTGCCAGTGGAACCCCTCGGGTTCCCAGGTGGCGGAGAAATCTGAGTCCAGCCGCACATCCTCCATCAGATCCTGGGTCAGGCGCGCAGCCAGCTGCGGCGTGTCGATGCTGGTGGCGTCCAGCCGGAGGTGTCCTCCGGTTCGAAGGACGCCATCGTCGTCAAAGGCGGCTAGTTCGAGGATCTTGGCCGCCGCGCCCCCCTGGGCGATCCATCCCTCCGCTGCGCCTCGATTGGCTTGGAAGAAGCCTTCCAGGTTTTCAAGGCTCTGGTCCCCGGCGAAAACACGGGCGCGGCTGAATTTCACAGCGCCATTCGGCAGCGGCATGGGGCCGAATGGATTCTCCCAGGGTCCTTCCACATGGCCAGACACCTCGGCCTGCAGGCGCGGACCCGGGACCGCAAGCAGGCTCGAATCAACCGTGCCGCCGAAATCCCCCCACCAGGCGTTCCGGTTCAAATCCAGCTCAAGCCTGCCTTTGAGGGCTAGCGCGCCTTGGGGAGCAGCATCCCCCAGGGAAAGCGCGCCGGGTGATTCAGCGATCCGGAATTCCGGCAATGTGATCCGGTCCTTGGCCAAGTCCATCCTGAATTCGGCCCAGGCCGCAGGAATGCTCAGCTCGTAGGCCACCGCATGTTCAGCCAAGCCGTCGCCCCGCATCTGCAATGCGTCGAAGGGGCCCCAGATGCGGGCCCAACCGCTGGCGGTGCCCTCGATGGGGAGATCACCCTGATCGGCTGCCTTCAATCCCCCGGAAATCGGAAGCCTGGATACCCGGAAACAGGCATCGAACTGATTGCCCCCGGCCGGGACCTGGGCCCAGGTCAGCCAGATGTCGCCATGGCCCCGGCCTTCGCCTTCGGCCACGACGATGTCCTGGATGTCCAGGGCGCTGCCGCGCAGTTGGACCTTCGCTTCGAGCCGATCCGCTGAAGCGCCGTGCCAGCGCGGCTTAGCTACAGCGAGATCGCCATTCAACTGCACTCCGCTGGATGGATGGATGGAAAGGTCGGCCTTCGCAACCACCCGGCCGGCCATATCCAGGTCGATCACGTCCCAGGCGCGGAGCGCCGTGGCGACCTTGGCGGCGTCTGTTTCTATGCGGCCCTGGACCTTCAGATCCTCGATGCTTTTGGCGGCGACCCGTCCTGATCCCTGGGCCTGCACATCCAGATCCTCCAAGCGGAGGTTGAGCGAGCTGAGATTGACCTGGCTGTTTTCCAGCGTTGCCTTGAAATCTCCGACGCTGCTGCCCGAACGCTGGAAACGGCCCACGGCTTGGGCCTGCAGGAGATCAAGCCGCAGGCCCTTGCCCCAGGGATTGCCTCGCAGCGCCGCTTCGGCCTCGATGAACGCATGGAGATCCTTGGCCTGCCCCACCCGCGAAAAGGCCGCCAGCGGATTGAGATCGACCTTGGCCGCCTGGAATTTGACCGCGGTCCGGAGCCCCTTTTTCCATTCTCCTTCCATGGCGACATCGCCATCCTCGGAAAGCCAGGTGAAAGCGCGGAGCCTGGCTTCTTGCAGATTCCCCCCGGCCTTGAGTTCCAATTTGCCGGCGTGCAGATCCAGCACGCCCGGGTTCAGTTTGTGCGATAGAAGGTGCAGGTCCCAATTGGGTTTGCCGAAGGTGCCTTCCACTCCGAGATCTGCCATGAGCTGGCCGCTCGTGGCCCGCTTCGAAGCAGGGAGGCCCAACTTCATCGCGGAGGCGAGGTCCAAGATCGACTTGGACTTGGCAGAAATCCGTCCGGACTTGGGTTCAAAGGTGCCGCTGGCCTGGAGTTTCTGATGGCCGAATTCCACCTCGGCTTTCAGGAGCCTCAAAAGGGTCGCGGAGAGGTCCGCGGTGATCTCCGCGTGGCCCTTGGCGAATCCGCCGGGGGCCTTCATGGCCATCTCCGTGGCCTTGAATTCGACCCGCAGGCGGTTGGGGCCGAGGCCGGTTGCGTGCACGGCGAAGGATGAATTCGCTTGCGGCAATCCCCATTCCGGTTCACGGATCTCGATGGAACCATCCTTCAGTTCGAATACGTCCAGCCTGGCCTGGGGCCAGGGCTCCTTTCGGGGGGGATGGGGTTTCAGTTTCAGCCCGGCCAGGCGTTTGGCGTCGAGGCGCAGCTCGGGGCGCGAAACCAGGATGCGGTGGATATTGGGCTGGCCGCCGAAAAGGGTGAACAGTCCTCCTTGGATTTCGAGTCGATGGATTCTCAAGAGATCCCCGCCCAGGCGGATGTCGTCCACCGCCACCAGCCCAGAGAAGAGGCTCACCTCAAGCTTGCGGGCTTCGAAGCTGAGGCCCGTCTCCTCCATCACAAACTCGCCTGCCTTCCGGAGCGCGTAGTCTCCGACGAAGGGCTGGCGCACGAGCCAGGCACCAGCCCCCGCAGCCAGGCCGCCGGCCGCGAGCAGGTAGGTGATCCGCCGCATGCGCCGATTCCGCGGCTTCGGGCCCGCTGCGGGTTTGGCAGGAGGTCCCTTGGGCTCCGTGTTGATCCCGCCGCCGCCTGGAAGCTCCGCGGCCATTTCAGTTCTTCTCGCCGCAGCTCGGGCAGGTGCTGGCCATGCGAGCCATGGGGCGGTAGCAGAAACGGCAGAGGCGCTGCTGGGTGCTGGAGGAAGTGGAAGGCCTGGGCACGGTGATGCTGCCGGTGGCCGAAGGGCTCATCACCGCGGATCCCAGAGGGCGCGTGTCCTTGGCGACGCCGTCCTTCAACTTTTTCAGGGCGTCGAACATTGCCTGGGCGCTGAGGTAGCGGTCGCCGAGGTTCACGCTCAAGGCTTTCATGACGGCTTCAGAAAGCTGCTTCGGGACATTCGGATTCTTGAGGTGCGGCGCGACGATGGGCTGGGTCTGGAAGGCCTGGGCGATCTTCAGCGGGTCCGCGTCGTAGAAGGGAACCGTCCCGGTGAGCATCTCGTACATGGTGATGCCCAGGGACCAGAGGTCGCTCTGGAATACCGCGCGGCCGCGGAAATGCTCGGGCGCCATGTACGGCGGGGAGCCGATGCGGGTCCGGGCGAACCCGTCCTTCTGCATTTCCAGGATGCGGCTGGTGCCGAAATCCGTGACCTTGGCCACCCCGTCCCTGGTCATCAGGATGTTTGCGGGCCGCAGGTCCCGGTGCAGGATCTGGTTGGCGTGGGCGAAGGCGATGGCGGCGCAGATATCCAGGCCGATCTCCAGCGCCCGGGTCGGCGTCAGGGTGCGGTCTTTGCGAATGAGGCGGTCCAGGCTTTCGCCCTCGATGAATTCCAGCACCATGAAAAAGGTGCCGTTCTTCCGCTCCACCGTGATGAGTTCGACGATGTTGGGATGTTTGAGGGCCGCCATGATGCGCGGCTCCTTCAGCAGGTCCACGATCTCTTCCTGCTGCTGGTGCGGGACCTTCAACGCCACCTTGCGGTTCACCCAGGTGTCCATGGCCAGGTACACCGTCCCGAAGCCGCCCGCGCCGAGGCGGTCGAGGATCTGGTACTTCCCTAGGGTCTGGTCCTTCGACAGCACGATGAAGCCTTATCTCTGTGCCGCCATTATGGGGGAAAAGCAGCGTCCGACTGGGTTTTTTTGATCCGAAGCGCGCCTATTCGACAAATCCCTGGGCAGCGAGCCACCGCTCCGCGTCGATGGCCGCCATGCAGCCTGAGCCCGCCGCGGTGACAGCCTGGCGGTAGACATGGTCCTGCACATCGCCGCAGGCGAATACCCCGGGAATGGCCGTCCGGCTCGAGCCGGCCTCGACCTTCAGGTAGCCGGTCTCATCCATGGGGAGCTGGCCAGTGAAAAGCTGGGTGTTGGGCTGGTGGCCGATGGCCACGAAAAGGCCTTCCACAGCCAGCTCCGAGCCGCTGCCGTCCACCGTGTCTTTGAGCCTAAGCGCCCGGATCTTTTCGACCTTCTCGCCCATCGGGGTTTCGATCGTCGAAGTCAGGACCTCCTCGACGCCCTTGTTCCAATGGAAGGCTATTTTTTCGTTCCGGGCGGCCCGCTCCTGCAAGGCTTTTGAAGCCCGCAATTTGTCCCGGCGATGGATGAGATTCACCTTGGAAGCGAATTTGGTGAGGTAGGTCGCTTCCTCGATGGCCGTGTCGCCGCCCCCGACCACGGCGATCTCCTTGCCGCGGAAGAAGAACCCATCACAGGTGGCGCAGGCGCTGACGCCGCCGCCGCTCATGGAGAGCTCCTGGTCCTTGCCGATGCCCAGCCATTTGGCCGAAGCGCCCGTGGCGATGATGACCGCATCGGCCGTGTACTCGGACTTGTCGGTCTTCAAGGCGAAGGGCTTCGCCGACAGGTCCACCGCGAGCACGGTTTCGCTTTTGATGGTGGTGCCGAACCGCAGCACCTGCTCGCGCATTTCCTCCATGAGCTCAGGGCCCAGGATGCCATTGCGGAAGCCGGGAAAATTCTCCACCTCGGTCGTGATCGTGAGTTGGCCGCCGGGCTGGACGCCTTCGAACACCAGCGGCGACAGGTTTGCCCGGGAAGCATAAAGGGCCGCAGTGTAGCCCGCGGGACCGGTGCCAATAATGATGACCTTGTGGTGTGAACTGCTCATCGAAGCCTCAGTGGACGTATTGCCTGGTGGGGGGTGGGTTGAGGTCTCGTGTATGACGCTTCAGCGGCATACCGAGAAGATGATGACTTTGTGGTGGGACACGATCGCTCCATTTTGGGCTGTGGACTCTCGACTCTCGACTCTCGACCCTCGACTTGAGAGTCAAGTCCTAGGGCCCAGGACTCCCCAGTCTACGCGAGTCCGCGCTCCCGCAGCAGGGCTTCGGCGGCGGCCACGTCCTGCGGCACATCCACGCCGATGCTCAAGTGGGGCGTGAAGGCCACACCGATGGCAATGCCGGCCGCCAGGGCGCGGAGCTGCTCCAGCATTTCGGTCTGCTCAAGGGGATGGGGAGGCAGGTTGGTGAAGGCCTTCAATACCGCCGGACGGTAGGCGTACAGCCCCAGGTGGCGCTTGAACAGGCTGAGTTGGCCAGGGTCCATCCAGGGGCGGAAATCCGCTTTGAAAAGGCTTGAATGGCGGATGTAGGGAATGGGGCTGCGGCTGAAATAAAGGGCCCTCTGGCGGTCATCGGTGACGACCTTCACGGCATTGGGATTGAACAGTTCGTCCGCATCCGCGAAGGGGCACGAAGCGGTTCCCATGGGCAGGTCCGGATCCTCCCGCATCAACGCCACCACCGCGGAAACCGTGTCAGGGTGCATGGCGGGCTCGTCGCCCTGGATGTTCAGCACGCAGTCGAAGGATTCCCCGGAAGCCTCCAGGACCGCGAGCGCCGCGGCGGTGCGGTCCGTGCCCGAGGGCAGGGCCGCGTCGGTCATCACGGCCTCGCCGCCGAATCCCCTCACCGTGGATGCGATGCGGCCATCATCCGTGGCGACGACCACGCGGGTCACCCCCGAGGCTTTGGAGGCCGCTTCGAAGACCCACTGAATCATCGGTTTCCCGGCGATCAAGGCCAGCGGCTTGCCTGGAAAACGCGAGGCCTGGAAACGGGAAGGAAGAACGGCGAGCGTGCGCATAACCACCAAGACTCAAAGGGACCACGAAAAAAAATCAACCAGGAGAAAAACAATAAAGATAAAAGTTGACCACAAAGACACAAAGACGCGAAGAAAACAATCGTCTGCATCAGCAGTCATTCTTCGTGTCTTTGTGTCTTTGTGGTTCGCTTTTTAATTTTTTCTTTGTGGTTCCCTTTGAGTCTTTGTGGTGCCTTGGCGTCCTGGTGGTTTGAAGGCACAATCAAGGGTTTGGTCCGGAGGCTCGTTTGACACGTCATTTCGCCCGTCCTGTAGGCATCACCGCCACCGGCCAGCACTACCCGGAACGCTGCGTCACCAACGACGACCTCTCCAAGGTGATGGCGACCAGCGACGAGTGGATCCGGCCCAGGACCGGCATCGGGTCCCGCCATTGGGTCGAACAGGGCGTGGGCGCATCGGATCTCGCTGTTCCGGCGCTGCGCATGGCGCTCGACCAGCGGGGCATGGAGGCAGACGAGCTGGAAGCCATCATCGTGGCCACGGTGACGCCCGATACATTTTTCCCTTCCACGGCCTGCCGCATCCAGGATGCCATCGGCGCCAAGAACGCCTTCGGTTTCGACCTCTCCGCGGCCTGTTCCGGATTCGTCTATGCCCTCACCGCCGGGGCATCTCTCATCGCGTCAGGCGCCTATTCGAAGGTCGCGGTCGTGGGCGTGGATGTCATGAGCTCCATCATCAACATGGAGGACCGGGCCACCTGCGTCCTGTTCGGCGATGGGGCGGGCGCGGTGATCCTGGAGCCGGTGGCGGAGGGCTTCGGCATCCTCGATTTCGAGCATCGCATCGATGGCAGCGGTGGCTACCTGCTGCACATGCCCGCGGGCGGATCCCGTCGGCCTGCCAGCCACGAAACCGTGGATGCCAAGGAGCACTTCGTCCACCAGAGCGGCTCGGAAGTCTTCAAGTTCGCGGTGCGCGAGATGGCCGAGGGCAGCCGCGCCATGCTGGACCGCAATGGATTCTCTCCCTCCGATTTGAAGCTGTTCGTGCCGCACCAGGCCAATTTGCGGATCATGGATGCAGCCGTGAAGCGGCTGGAACTTCCGAACGAGCGCATGGCCGTGAACATCGACCGCTACGCGAACACCACTGCCGCCACCATTCCCACGGCCATGCACCAGGCCCGGGAGGCAGGCCGGGTTGAAAAAGGGGACCTAGTGCTCTTTTCGGCCTTCGGCGCAGGCCTCACCTGGGGCACCGTCCTGCTCCGATGGACCTATTGAAAGTGGCCAGCCCTCGGTTCCGGCGCTACGAAGGTCCGTGATGCGGATCATCGCCGGGTCCATGAAGGGCCGCCGGCTGGCGGGGCCGGCCAAAGACGAACGGGAAGTGCGCCCCACGGCGGACCGGGCCCGCGAAGCCCTGTTCTCCATCCTGCAAGCCTGGCCGGCGGGGGCCTTTGTGGATCTCTTTTCCGGCACCGGAGCCGTGGGCCTGGAGGCCCATTCCCGGGGCTACAGTCCGGTCACTTGTGTGGAGGCGGATCCGCAGCCCTTCCTCCACAAGAACTTGAAGCTCTGCGACGTGAACCTGCTCCGCAAGGATGCATTGAAACTGGGGCCGGAATCCTTCTTTGGGGTTGCGGTGGTGTTTGCTGATCCGCCCTACGCGGTTTCCGGGGAACTATGGGAAAAACTGGCGGCCCGGGTCCGCCCCTGGCTGTCGGATGGCGGGGTCCTGGTGTGGGAGACGGATGCGCGCACGGACCTCGTCCCGCAACCAGGCTGGGTCCTGATCGAGACCCGGAGCTACGGAACCGCGCGGTTCCACTTCCTGGAAAGACGCTGAGCCCCCCCGAGGCCGTTCCTGCGATTTTGACGGCTTCGTGATTTTGGCCAGACGGCCTTACACTTCCAGCCATGCTTCGCATTTCGATCAAGACGAAGCTGGGCTTCATCCTAGGTTTGCTGGTGCTCAGCTTTTTCGCCTTCAATGTCGTGTACTATCCGCGGCGGGTGGAGTCCCAGATCCGGCACCAGGCGGAGCTGAGCGCCCGCCAGGTGGCGGAAACCGCCAGCTACGCGCTGACCCCGGCGCTCACCGCCGGGAACCGCGAAGGCATCGCGAACGTGTTGGTGGGGGTCAAGCACATCCCCGCCTTCAGTTTCAGCGTGGTCTACGACTCCGCTGGGAACCGGGTGGATTCCACCGAGGGCACGCCCGCCTGGACGGATGAATACGCCAAGAGCAAAAGCGATTCCAAAGTCCTAACCCGGACCCAGGATGGCGTCGTGGTGGCCATGACACCGGTCATCTACAGCGATACCCCCAAAAAATCGGGAACCCTGGTGCTCGGATTCAGCACCGATGAATCGCGGCGGACCGTTGATGAAAATTTCCGCCTGAGCCTGATCGTCGGACTCAGCACCATGGGCTTCGGCATCGTGCTCACCGCCTTCATGTCCCGCCGCTACCTCAAGCCCATCATCCAGCTCACCAACGCCGCGCAGATGGTGGCCCAGGGCAATTTCGACGATGTGGCCGTGGACGCCCACTCCCGCGACGAGCTGGAGGAACTGAGCCGGAACTTCCAGATCATGACCAACAAGCTCCGGGTCAGCCGGGACGAAATCGAACGGCAGAACCGCCTGCTGGAATACCGGGTCCAGGAGCGGACCCGCCAGCTCATGGAAACCATCTGGGAACTCGAGGAGATCAGGGCGAACCTGGAACAGCTGGTCCAGGAGCGGACCAAGGGCCTGGAGCAGAGCCGGGGGGAATTGAAGGCCTGGGCCGACACCCTGGAGTCCAAGGTCGAGGACAAGACGCGCGAACTGCGGGAAGCCAATCTCAGCCTCATGGACAGCTACAAGAAGCGCCAGCAGGCCGACCGCATGAAGGATGAGTTCCTGGCCAACATGAGCCATGAGCTCCGCACGCCCCTCAACGCGATCATCGGTTTCTCCGGCATGCTCATGCAGGAGGAGACGAACCGCGTGGCTCCAGACGTCCGGGAAGACCTCCAGATCATCTTCCAAAATGGCACCCAGCTTCTGGGGCACATTGATTCCATCCTGGATCTCTCCAAGATCGAAGCCGGGAAGATGGAATTGGACCTTCAGGAAGTGGACCCGCTGCCTCTCGTCGATGAGGTCCTGGCCTTGGCGGCGGGCCTGATCCGCAAGAAGCCCATCACCTTGAGCTTCGACCGGCCGGAGTGGTCGGCCAAGGTCCTGGGAGACGCGGCACGGCTGAAGCAGGTCATGACGAACCTCGTCGGCAATGCCATCAAGTTCACCGAGGAAGGCGAAGTGACCCTCTTCGCGGCCCGCACCGGCGGGAACCTGGAGATCGGAATCCGCGACACGGGCATCGGCATGAGCGAAAGCGAGATGGAGCGGCTCTTCAAGCCCTTCCAGCAGGTGGATGGAAGCATCACCCGCCGCTTTGGAGGAACGGGCCTGGGTCTCGCCATCAGCCAGAAATTCATGGGCCTCATGAATGGACAGATCCGCGCCCGAAGCGCGAAAGGCAAGGGGAGCACTTTCATCATCGAGATGCCTCTCCTCCGGGAGGGCGCTCCATGAGCCCGAAGCAGAAAATCCTTTGCATCGAGGACAACCCGGTCAATTGGCGTCTGGTGCAGCGCCTGCTCGGCCAGGCGGGCTACGAACTGCATTGGGCCGAGGAGGGCCTCCAGGGCTACCAGATGGCGGTGGAACTGAAACCCGCTTTGGTCTTGTTGGACATCAACCTGCCGGGCCTGTCGGGTTTCGAAGTGGCCACGAAATTGCGGCAGAACGCGGACCTGAATGGGATCCCCATCATCGCCCTCACCGCGAAGACCATGAAAATCGACCGCGAAACGGCCCTGGTGTCGGGCTGCGACGGCTACATTTCCAAGCCCATCGATCCGTTCCAGTTCACCGCGCAGGTGGAGGCCTATCTGGGGGGCCAGCGGGACAAGGTGGAGCAGGGGAGGGAAGGCGCGGTGCTGCGCCAGTTCAGCCAGCAGATCGTGGAGCACCTGGAGGCGCGCCTCAAGGAAGCCCAGGGCTCCAACCGGAAGCTCCAGGAGGCCCAGGAGGCCCTGGAGATCCGCAACCGCAATCTGTCCCGGCTGCTGGCCCTCAGCCAGAGCATCGTCGCGGAGCCCGATCCCAGGTCCCTGCTCACCCGGATCCTGGGGCGGGCCCAGGAGGATCTCGGCCTGAGAACGCTCCATGCTTTTCGGGTCCAGGCGGACGGCGGCTATTTCGAAGGGCAGCGGTGGATCGAAAGCGGGTCCGAAATCACCGCCTCCGTGCGCGGTGACCATGTGCTGCCCGTGCGCCTCAAGGGCGTCATGAACGAAGGCCCCATATTCGGCGACCACCTGCTGCAATCCCCCTTCTGGGAGCCGGGGCTGGTCCTGGGACTATGGACCCAGCCTTCCCAATCCCTGCTGCTGCCCATGCCCCATCGGCAGTCCGAGGGCGAATTGTGGGGCTTTTGGGCCCTGAGCCGCGAGGCTGATCGCCCCTACCTGCCCTTTGAAGTGGAGCTCGTTTCACTGATCGGCGGATTGGCCCAGGTGAGCCTCCAGAATGCGGAGCTGATCTTCAGCCTGGGAGAGAGTTCCCGCGCCCTGGCCTCCAGCTATGAAATCGTGGAATCCGCCTACATGGAGGTCCACCAGGCCCAGGCGGCCCTCAGCCTGCGGGAGCGCCAGGCGCTCCTGGGGGATCTCTTCCAGAAGATGACCAAGCGGCTGCAGACGCCTGTGGCCACGCTCCAGGTGCAAAGTTCGGCGCTGGATCAGATGGAGCAGGGAAGCGGCGAATGGAAGCATTCCGTCGCGCAGATCAAGGATTCGGTCGGGCAGATCGCCAGCCTCGTGAAGGCCCTCACGCGCCGGGTCGGCAAGCAGGAAAGCGTGCGCCCCGAATGGATCCACCTGGACGACCTGTTGGCCCAGGAATTGGAGTTGATGTCCATCGAGGGCCATTTGGGGGATCGCGACCTGAGGCTCGAGATCGGAGCCGCGGAAGCCAAAGTCTTCGGCATCTACGGGGATTTCTCCGAGACCGTCTCCCAGATGGTGCGCCATGCCCTGGGCGGCCCCACGCCCTCGCCGCTCCTGCTTGTGCGGACCGCTGTGGTGGACGGGAAATACCTGTTGGAGATGGAGGACGAAGGGGGTCCCATCCCCCCAGAGAATCTGGACCGCGCCTTCGAACCCTTTTCAGGACTGCGGGAGGAACCCCAGGAAGACCTTGTGTTGGGGGTGCGCAAACCAGGCGCCGGACTGCCCGCCTGCGTCCAGCTCATGTCCTCCTACCAGGCCGCGCTGGAACTGAGGAACAAGGGCGAGGGCACCTACCTGAACCTTTTGCTTCAGTTGGATCCAGAGGCTGTATGAAAACCATGCTCAAGGCGATCTGCGTCTGCTCGGCCCTTGGGGCGCAGGCGCCCAGCCAAGCTCACCGCCCCCCCTCGGCGGGACTCGCCGCGCCCGCCCTGCAACCGGGGGAGGGATTCGCGATGGCCTCTGCGGACGGTGCTTCCAAGGGTTTCGGAGAAGCAGCCAGGGAGGATTCCATGGGCAGCCTGGCCATGTTGCTCTGGCTGCGGCTCGAGGGGGAAGAATGGGCGGCCAAGATGGTCAGCTTCAAATGCAAGGGCGAGCTGAACGGATTGCGCTGCTGGAACCGCAAGGGCCACGGGAAAGTGGATCTGGCCAAGGCCACCGCCGAGAGCTGCAACTTGGCTTTCCTGGTGTGGAGCCTGGAGTCCGCGGAGCGGTGGAAGAAGGACTATGGCGAAGGTGCCGCGAAATACCGGCTGGAACAAGTCTTCAAACCCTTCTGGGGCAACCGCGTGAAGGCTGGGGAAACCATTCCGGCGATGGGCCCCGAGTGGATCGGCGACGGAGATCTGCTGCGGACGACGCCCCTGGCCATGGCCAAGTGGCTGGCAGACCCGGATCAGGAACCTCTGCTTTCCCTCTGCAAGCGGCTGATGAGCGGAGCTTTCGACGGGTGGATCACCAAGGGCGCTGAATGGTGGTTCAAGACAGGCCTTGCCCCGTCCCTTCCGGGAGCAAACGATCCGAAGGGGCTTTCCACCTGGGTGGCCGGCGCCAATGGCGAGCATGTCGTGGTGCTGCATCTGCCCAAGGCCGATGGGAGGCTCGATATCCTCGCCCGCCTGAAGGCAATCCTGCTGCTCCCGAAGAAATGATGCGGCGTTCCACCAACCGGTCCGGTAGTAAATGCCAGGACCGGACCAGCGGGCGGGCCATGTTGAACCGTCCTCCTCGCTCCCCAAGGCCGGCGTCCAGGAGCGCCCGTATTGACGTCTGTCAAAGGCAGGCCTTCATGCGGCGTACCGCGTCCTCGAGTTGCCGCGGCTCGAATTGGGAGAACGCTAGCCGCGTGGCGCCGATGGCTGTTTGATTGAAGGAAAAATGGCTGCCGGGCTTGATGATCAAGCTCTGCTGCTTGCACCGCTCAGTCCAGGCCTCAAGGTCCAGTCCAGCTTTGGCCTGGACCCAGAGGGCGAGACCGCCTTCCGGAACGTTGAACGACAGGGCATCGTCCAGCTCCTCGCGCAGGCAAGCGACCAGATGGTCCCGACGTTCCTCGTAGGCTTTGCGGACCTTCCGGACGTGGCGCGCCATGTCCCCGTCGCGGAAAAGGTCCGCCACGGCCCACTCCAGGACGCGATCCCCCTGCCAATCCATGCGCAGCCGCACCCTGGCGAGCCGCTCCACCAGTCCCTTGGGCGCCACCAGGAAGCCCAGGCGAACCCCCGGCGCGATGAGTTTGCTCAAGGAGCCCATGTAGATCACCTGCCCGGTGGGATCGCCGCTGGCGAGAGGGAGCAGGGATCTGCCGTCGTACTGGTATTCGAAATCGTAGTCGTCTTCCAGCACGGCCATGCGGTACCGCTGCGCGAGTTCCAGCAGGCGCATGCGCCGGTTGGGGCTCAAGACCACGGTCGTAGGGATCTGGTGGTGGGGCGAGAGGTAGATCAGATCCACCCGCTGCTGCTCGAGCAGGATTTCCAACGCGTCCAGATCCATCCCTTCAGCGTCCACCGGAACTGGCTGCAATACTGCTCCGCAGCTCTGTTGGATGGTCTCCCAGGCGGCCCGGTTGCCCGGGTCCTCCACGGCGATGACCCCGCCTTGTTTGAACAGGGAAAGAGCCACCAGGTCCAGGGCCATGCGGCTGCCCCGGGTCACCAGGATCTGGTCCGGGTCGGCCACCAATCCCCGCCGTTCGGAGAGCATGGCGGCAAGGGCCTGGCGCAGCATCAAATTGCCCTTGGGCTCTCCATATTGCAGGAGTTCATCACCGTGGAGCCGGATTGCGCGCTGATAGGCGCGTCCGAGGGCCTCCGTGGGCGCGAGCCGCACATCCGCCAAGCCTTCCGACATGTCCATGAGCGCCTGGAAGGGCGTCGTGATGGGACTCAGTTGGATGGGGAGGTCATAGCCAGGGTCCGAAGGGGGAAGCTGAGGCTCGTCGTCGAAAGCGCCCCAGGAACATGGAGTGAGGTCCGGCAGGGTGGTGGCGACAAAGGTCCCGCTGCCGGGACGGGTCTCGACCCATCCTTCTGCTTCCAGCTCCCGCAGGGCGGCCAGCACCGTGTTGCGGTGGACGCCCAGTTCCTCCGCGATCTGCCGCGAGCCGGGAAGGGCCATGCCAGGCTGGATGCGCCCATTCCGGATGGCCAGGCCCAGGGCGCGCGTGATCTGAAGCTGCAAGGACTCTCTAGCGCCCGGGTCAAGGCTGATGGCGAGGTCGCGAAGGCGCATGGGCGTTGGGAATTCCAAGTGGTCTAGTGATGAATCGTTGAACTGGTCTACAGGCTGATCCAATAGTCATCGTACACATGTGGTGGAGGAGAGCCACATGAACCACCATCCGATTATTTCTGTCCCGGCATTTTTAGCCTGAGCTGCGGCATGACGACTCTCGGCTTCCCCCTGATCCACAATCTTTCGATCCAACGCCAAGGTGTATGCGAGCTGATTGAGCGCATCCAGCCCGAGTCGCTTCTTTCGGATGGCGGGCTCAACCTGCTGTTTGCACTCCAAGTGCGAGTCCTTTTCCACCTGCGGGTGGAGGATGATCTGCTGGTCGCGGTGCTTGACGCCGAAGCCCGGCGGAGACCCGAAATCGCCGAGATCATGGACCAATGGATCCAGCCGCTCCGCGGCTTTGCAGAAGAAGCCCAGGCCTTCTTCCAGCATTGGCTAAGCCATGAAGGCGATGGCGATCGCGATATCCATGCCGGGGATCTGCGAGCTGATTGGCAATCATTGAAAGAGGTGTTGGAACTGCGGATGCGAACGGCGGAACGGCTGCTCTACCCTGCCTACAAAACGCTACACAACGAGCGGCAGAGGAAATCGCGCCCCTTCAGCCACTAGAGCGTGCAGCCGCCCTCATGGCCGCTTGAAGTTCGTGGATGGCGTTGGCTGGATCAGGCGCCTTGAATACCGCGTTGCCTGCCACCAGGCAATCGGCCCCAGCCTTCACAAGCTCCGAGGCATTCTTCAGGCCCACGCCGCCATCCACCTGGATGAGAAAGGGCGCCTGCCTCCCCGTCCGCAGGGCGTCCAGGCGCCTCACTTTATCGAGGACTCGGGGGATGAAACTCTGGCCGCCAAAACCTGGATTCACGCTCATCAGCAGCACGAAATCAAAATCGCCGATGAGATCGATGAGGGTCTCCACGGGCGTGCCTGGGTTGAGCGCCACGCCGGCCTTGGCGCCCGCCTTGCGGATGGAATCCAGGGTGCGGTGGAGGTGCGGGTCGGCCTCCTGATGCACCGATACCCACGAGGCGCCGGCCTCCACGAATTCCAGAGCATACCGGCTTGGCTCCACGATCATCAGGTGGCAATCCAGGGGCAGGCTCGTGGCCTTGCGCAGGGCCGCCACCACGGGCATTCCCACAGTGAGGTTGGGCACGAAACGGCCATCCATGACATCCACATGGACCACCTCGGCGCCCGATGCTTCAAGCATCGCCAGCGCACCCCCGAGTTGCGCGAAATCCGCCGAAAGGATGCTCGGCGCTAACAGGGGAACCTCAGGTCGAAGGGCCACCCGGCCTGGCTGGCCCATTGTGCAGGAACCATGGCCCTTCGTCTTGCTGGGAATGCGTGAGTAGAAAAGAACTACTCGATGTAGTAGCCCAGCAGATTCACGCGCCTGAAGTAGTGGCTGGGAATTCCATTGGCGGGATCGATCGGATCCACCACGATCTGGTAGCCCTCGGGAATGGCATAACCGGCGGTCATGGGCGTGCGCTGCATTTCGTGGCCCACGGTCTGCCGGGTGGGGATGAACCGGTTGAGGATGGATACAGCATTGCCTGCGGGGTCGGCGATGTAGGCGCCGAGCTGGATGCTGGGAGCAGCGGTCACCGCGGTCTGGCAGCGGATGGTGACTTCGATATCGGTGAGGATCAGGGTCTTGCCCTTGGGGACGACGAAACTCTTGGTCCCATCCCCCGTGAGGACGCCGAACTGGTAGTCGGACCATTGGGCCGTGAAGGTGGTCCCGTCCCAGAAACCGAGGTAGTTGATCTTCACCATCTGCTTGGGGAAAACCCCCAGGTGGGTGGCCTGGGCGCGGGCCGCGGGGGCGGCGCCGAAGGCCAGGGCGGCGCCGAGGACGAGGTTGGCGAGGATGCGAGTGCGCATGTGGGCTCCTGATGAGGGTTCAGACACCAGTCTTCCCTGGCGCAGGCGGATCCCATTGGACCAGTTTCCACATTTCCCGCTAGACCAGTTGGAAGCCGCTAGGAATTCCTGCGCACCAGGCCCACCAGGCCCGCCTTCATGGGGGCTTCCAGATCCTTGCCCACCGCGACGAGGGCCCGGGGCGAATCCGCCAGAGCGGGGCCAGGCATCACGCCGCAGACGCGGTTCCGCCCTTCCCGTTTCGCGACGTACAGAGCTCCATCGGCGAGGTTGAGCACCTGGTCCCAGGCCATCCCATCGGGATCCAATTCCAGGAAGGGGACGAAGGCGTAGCCGGCCGAGCAGGTTTGGCGGATGGTCTGGCCGTTGGGCAGGCGGAAGGGGTGAGCTTCCACCGCCGCTCGGATCCGTTCGGTCAGCGTCAGCTGCGGGGTGCGGAGGGTGTCCACCGCCACCACGACGAATTCCTCCCCGCCCCAGCGGGCCACCAGGTCCGGCTTTCGGACGGCATCGCGCAGGATGAGCGAAAACTGGCGCAGGACCTCGTCCCCGGCTTCATGGCCATGAGTGTCGTTCACGTTCTTGAAATGGTCTAGGTCCAGCATGATGAGCGCGAGGCTGCTCGAGGGCAGCGAGGATCCGTTGTAGTTCACGGACCAGGTGCGCAGGGTGCGCTCCATCTCCGTTTCCATGAATTCCTGGAGGAAGCGCCGGTTGCGCAGGCCCGTGAGGCTGTCCCTGAGGGCCAGATCCCCGAGCTTGAGGCCCTGGAGGATGCCCCCCCGGAGGCTCTGGTGGAACCGGAACGACATGACGAGCAGCGCCGCCATGTAGATGGCGAACAGCAGCAGGAACAGGCTGTTGTGGGGGATGGGCGGCCGGATGAAAACCATCGCCTCGAAGGAGCCCAGGTTCGGCAGCATGTCGAGGGCGAAGGCTAAGGGGCTTCCCGCCATGCTCTGGACCGCGATGGAATTGACCCCCGTCCAGATGAGCCCGAGCAGCGCCAGCTGGATGGGATCCAGCAGAGGCACCATGATCCAGTTGATGGCGCCGAAGGCGATTCCCATGAGCGTGCTGCCCACCAGGAAGACCAGGTGGCGGTGCTGCGGCTCGGGCAGCCAACGGGGCCTCTGCTCCAGCACGCGGATGGAAACGAGCCTCAGCAAGGCGATCCCCGCGGTCCCGATGAAGATCCACGGGAACAGCGGATGGTTTTCCGCCAGCGGGCCGAGCAGCTTCCAGATGATGGCCAGCACCAGAATCAGGAAGACGAGGGCCACTTTCGTGTGCCGGAACAGCTCCGCCAGCAGCCCCAGCTGCAGTTCCCGCCGGTAGATCCGGTCCTCGGGAGCCAGGGGCAGGGGGCTGATGAGATCCATGGCTCAGCGGGCCGGAGCCGCGGCAGGAAGCTTCACTTCCACGCCGTCCACCCACATCCTCCCGGGCCGGAGGCGGCGGAGCTCCGCAGGGCTCAAGGCCAGGATGGGCGCGCTCACCCAGAGCAGATCCGCCACGGCGCCTTTCCTGATGCGGCCCATTTCCCTGCGGCCCAGGGCCTGGGCATTCCCCAACGTGTAGGCACGCAGAGCTTCGAGGCGGGTGAGTTTCTGGGCCGGCAGGAAGCCGCCGGGGGGATCGCCGCCTGGGTCTTCACGGGTTTCGGCGGCGGCGAGCGAGATGTAGGGATTCGGGTTCTCCACCGGAGCATCGCTTCCAAAGGCCAGCACTGCGCCGCCTTCTAAAAACCTGCGCCAGGGGAAGGCCTCCTGGATCCGCCCTGGGCCCAGGCGGGCTGGCGTCCAGGCGTGGTCCGAGGTGCAGTGCACCGGCTGGACCGAAGCGATGATCCCCGCCTTCCCGAAGCGCAGCGCATCCGCCGCATCGACGATCTGGGCGTGTTCGATGCGGGGGAGGTTCGGATTGCGGGACGATTTTTTCGCTGTCTCAAGGATGTCCAAAGCCGCGCGGTTGGCGGCGTCGCCGATGGCGTGGATGGCCGGCTGGTAGCCGGCCTTCAGCGTGGAGGTGACATCCCGCTGCACGGTGCCGGGTTCCGTGACCCAGAGGCCGCTGGTGGCCGGATCGTCGCTGTAGGGCAGGGTCAGCCGGGCCCCCCGGCTTCCCAAGGCGCCGTCCAGGTAGAACTTCACGCCCTGCACCTGGAAGAAAGCGGTGGCCGCTAGACGAGGCTGCTTCAGTTCCTGGAGCAGGAGCGCGGGATCATGCGAGAGGTAGGCGAAGACGCGGATGGGCAGGGCTTTTTCGGCCGCCAGGGCGCGATAGGCCGCCAATTCCTGAAGGTCGACACCCATGTCCGCGACCGCGGCGAAACCCTCGTTCCGCAATTCCCGCAGGCCCGCCATCAGTTTTTCCCGGCGCTCCGGCTCCGTGGGCTCCGGAATGTGCTTGGACACCAGGTCCACCGCGCCATCGATGAGAATTCCGCTGGGGTTGCCCTTGGCGTCGCGGAGGATCCGCCCGCCCTTGGGATCGGGAGTGGATGCGGAGATTCCCCCCAGCTTCAGGGCCGCGGTATTCACCCAGGCCGCATGGCCGTCCACCCGCTGGAGAAAAGCAGGCCGGTCCCCGCCCACCGCATCCAGGTCGGAAGCCGTGGGGAAGGCCTTGCCCGGCCATCGGTTCTGATCCCAGCCCCGGCCCTTGATCCAACCGCCGGGATGGGCCGCGGACCAGGCCTTCACGCGCTGGACCGCGTCATGGGCGTCCTTGGCTCCGCCCAGATCCGCTTCCAGCCTGGTCCTGCCCAGTCCGCCCACATGGGCGTGGCCTTCGGTGAAGGCTGGCAGCAGGGTGCCTCCCTTGAGTTGCACCCTGGAAGCCATCGGGAAGCGTTTCGCAAGTTGCGCTTCAGGCCCCACCTCCACGATCCGCGAGCCTCGCAGGGCCACGGCCTGGGAGGCTTTGACGCCGGAAATCCGGCCATCGTCGAGCCACACATCGGCTCCTGTGATCAGCACGACGGGGGGCGGCGGCGGAGCCATCAGCATGGGTACCTCGGGGACGTAGCAAGAGTCTAGCAAGTAGACTAGGTTCAAGCGGATTGTGGAGTCGGCATGTATCAAAAGGATTTCCTGAAACAGGTGCGGGAGCAGATGGAGATCCAGGAAGATCCCTCCAAACTGCGGCAGCCGAGCTTCGAGACCAGCTCGGGCATCCCCCTCAAGAACAGCTACCATCCGGCGGATCTTGAAGATTTCGATGTCTTCCGTGATCTCGGGGCCCCCGGCCGATTCCCTTTCACGCGTTCGGTGCAGGCCACGGGCTACCGCGGGCGCTTGTGGACCATGCGGCAGTACGCGGGATTCGCCACCGCCGAAGAGAGCAACGCGCGCTACCGCTACCTGCTGGAACAGGGCACCACCGGCCTCTCCGTGGCCTTCGACCTGCCCACCCAGATCGGCATGGATCCCGACCATGCCATGGCGCTGGGTGAAGTGGGCAAAGTCGGCGTCAGCATCGCCAGCCTCCAGGACATGCGCGCGCTGTTCGGTGGCATCCCCCTGGACAAGGTCAGCACCAGCATGACGATCAACGCCCCGGCTGCGGTGCTGCTGGCGCTGTACCTGGCGGTGGCCGAAGAACAGGGCATCGGCTGGAACAAGGTCAGCGGCACCATCCAGAACGACATCCTGAAGGAGTACATGGCCCGGGGGACCTACATCTTTCCGCCCCGCCCCTCGATCAGGCTCATCACCGACATCTTCTCCTTCTGCGCGGACCAGGTGCCCAACTGGAACACCATTTCCATTTCCGGGTACCACATCCGCGAAGCGGGCTGCACCGCTGCCCAGGAGATCGCCTTCACCCTCGGGGACGGCATCGCCTACGTGCAGGCGGCCCTGGAGGCCGGATTGAAACTCGAAGCCTTCGCGCCAAGGCTGTCCTTCTTCTTCAACAGCCACAACCAGTTTTTCGAGGAAGTCGCGAAGTTTCGCGCGGCGAGGCGCCTCTGGGCCCGCATCATGAAGGACCGCTTCAAGACCGATGATCCGAAATCGCAGATGCTGCGCTTCCACACGCAGACCGCAGGCAGCACGCTCACCGCCCAGCAGCCGGACAACAACATCGTGCGGACAACCGTGCAGGCCATGGCGGCCGTGTGCGGCGGAACCCAAAGCCTGCACACGAACTCCCGGGATGAAGCGCTCTCGCTGCCTACTGAAACATCGGCGCGCATCGCTCTCCGCACACAACAGATTCTCGCTTTCGAGAGCAAGATCGCCGATGTGGTGGATCCCTTCGCCGGGAGCTACTACGTGGAAAGCCTCACCAACGAACTGGAACAGCGGGCCGAAGCCCTGCTCGCCAGGGTGGATGAACTGGGCGGCATGGTCGGCGCCATCGAGAAGGGATTTCCCCAGCGCGAGATCCAGAACGCGGCCTACCGGTATCAACTGGATGTGCAGAAGAACGAACAAATCGTCGTGGGCGTGAACAAATTCACCCTCGACAGCGAACAGAAACCGGAACTGCTGCGCGTGGACGAGGCCCTCGGCGCCCGGCGCCGAGAGCAGATCGCCGCTGTGCGCGCCGCCAGGGACAACGGCGCCGTGCGCATGGGCCTGGAAGGCCTCCGGACCGCCGCCAAGGGGAGCGGCAACCTGATGCCTCCCATCCTCGAATGCGTCAAAACGCAGGCCACCGTGGGCGAGATCTGCGATGCCCTGCGCGGCGTGTTCGGGGAATACCAGGAGCGGCTGGTCCATTAGCGATGGATGGAGCCTGGGTTCTACGGTTTGAGGTATGGGGCACGAGGGCGCATGATGGAGGCTTCCACCCTTCTTCCTCGCCACCTCATCACCACCGCCTCGTGCCTGAATGACCCCAGACGTCCGCCGCCCCATCGACCGCCAGATGCTTTTCTACGCATTCCTGCTCATGGCCGTGGGCATGGTGTGGATCTATTCCGCCTCGGCCTTGAAAGGCGACTACGGGCATGAAGCGGCCACGGCATTCTTCGCGCGGCAGTTCATCGCCGGGGTGATCGGCGTGGCCCTGATGCTGGCTCTGTCCCAGGTCGATCTGGGGACCATCCGGGACAATCCACGGGTGTTGCAGGTGCTCTACGTGCTGACGGTCATCCTCCTCATGGCGGTGTTTTTCTTTCCCAAGGTGAACAACGCCCACCGCTGGATCCGGCTCTTCGGGCAAAGCGTGCAACCTTCCGAATTCTTCAAGCCCCTGTCGGTGCTGATCGTGTCCTGGTGGATGGTGCGGCACGCCGATGCCTGGGATGAACGCCAGAATTCCATTCCGAAGCTCCTGATCCTGTTCGGCATCCTGCTGGTGCCATTGGCGCTGATCCTCCGGGAACCGGATTTCGGCACCACCTTCCTGGTCATTTTCGTGGTGATGCTGCTGATCTTCCTGGGGGGCGCGCCGCGTTGGATTTTCGCGGTAGTGGGGCCTGTGTTGATCGCGGTGGGAGCGGCCTTCGTCTGGTTCGAGCCCTACCGCAGGGCCCGCGTATTGAGTTTCCTGAATCCCGAAGCAGATCCCCTGGGCCAGGGCCACCAGGCGCTGCAAAGCCTCATTGCGGTCGGCAACGGCGGCATCTTCGGCGTAGGAGTCGGCGCTTCCATGCAGAAGCTCCATTACCTCCCCGAGGCCCACACGGACTTCATCTATGCGGTCATCGGCGAGGAGACCGGACTCGTCGGGACCGTCATCGTGCTGGCGCTGTTCGCCGGGATCCTCTGGCGCGGCTACCGCGTGGCGCGGATGGTGCGCGACAGCTACCTGAAACTCTGCGCCATGGGCCTGACCCTGCTCCTGGTGGTGCAGGCCCTGATGAACATGAGCGTGGTCCTGAGCATCGCCCCCAACAAGGGCATTCCGCTGCCCTTCATCAGCTACGGCGGCACCAGCCTGATCATCAGCCTGGTCTGCCTGGGTTTGCTGCTGAGCATTTCCAAGGAAGCCGGGGCGTGAAAAGCAATCACGCGGAGGGCAGCGGAGAAAGGACTGAGGGGAGCGGAGGAAAACCACCCAGGGCTTTTACACGATTCCTTTTCTCCGCTTGCCTCCGCACCTCCGCTGCCCTCCGCGTAGTGCTTTTCAATCACCCACGATTCTGCATCGTCGAGGCTCATCCCAGATGCAGGGGTTCGTCTTCGTCGTCGTCGATGATCTGGAGATTGGGGCCGCCGCTCAGCAGCACGGCGTCTTCGTAGATGTTCCGCAGTTTGGGTTCGAAACGCTCCGCCTGCTGGAGGCGGGGATCCTCAGCCAGGTCCACGGCGATGCGCTCCATGCCGAGGATGGCGGAGGCTTCGAGCCCCAGGATGCCCGCCAGCAGTTTCTGGGGATTCAGTGCCTCCTTGGCCGATATCCGCGTGATGAAGGCAAGGTTGCCTTCCTCCCAGGCGAGGGCGACGAGGTGATGGCGGACTTCGACCTGCTTCACGGATTTCTGGCCGCCCACTTTGCCCGTCTTTTCGATGCAGAAGCTTGCGGCGGCCTCGAAAGCCGCAAGCCGCGGTGCGGCTTCGGGCCGCATGTCCGGGGGGCAAGGCCAACGCCAATGGGCCATGCGGGACAATTCCAGCACCGGCGTGGCATAGGGTGGCAGCGACACGCAGGACAAAAAAACTAGGCCCGTTGGCGCGGCCGCGTTTAGCCTCGCCAGCAGGGTGTCTTCGGGTTCATCGGGCATGGGGCTGAGCTCTGCATCGGCCCATTCCGAGCGGCCAGTGAGGCCCACCGGCAAGGGATGCCCCAATGCCAGCAAGGGGCGGGGCGTGCGTTCCAGGCTCAAGGCCGGGGCCAGGCTGGCCGCCTGCAGGACCCTTGCCAGCAGGGACAGGAATTGGGCGGGATTAAGCTGGGCCTGGGCTTCGCCCCGCCCATAGCGCAGGCGCAGGATGCCGCGTCCGGCGTCGAGCCTGGATTCTGCGCTACGCCGGTCCCTGGCTTTTTCCGCCGCCACACCGAGGCGGATCTTCAACTGTTTGAGCTTCGAAGGGTGCGCGCCTTTGGGCATGCGGTGATGGCGCAACCGCGCCTGGGCCTCTTCTGCGCCGCCTTCCTTATCGAGTTCCGGCAGCAGGGCCAAAGCCATGTCCCAGTCCGGTTCCGGGGAACCGATCGCGTGCTCGAATCGCTGAAGGGCAGAGCTGGCTGGAATGTCCACGCAATCAGGATAACCCGGCTGTTATCGCGCCTTTTCAGCAGGGCTTCAGCATGTTCAACTAGACCTTTAACTCCGGGGCGCTTGGGTGCGCTCCGCTGACGCACGAGGGCGGCCAATGAGTGGTTCACCGGTAGAGAAAAAGAAGTACAAGGTCTATCTGCCCAAGACGGACTTTCCCATGAAGGCGGATCTGCCGCAGCGGGAGCCCAAGCGGCTGGAGGCATGGAAGGCCAAGGGCCTGTACAAGCGGGTCGAGGCGAAGCGCCGGGCCGACAACGCGGCAGGCACCGGCAAAGGGCGAGCTGTGCTGCATGACGGGCCGCCCTATGCCAACGGCGCCATCCACATCGGCCATGCGCTGAACAAGATTTTGAAGGATGTCGTCGTCAAATCCCGATGGATGGAAGGCTATGAATCGCCCTACGTTCCCGGCTGGGACTGCCACGGCCTCCCCATCGAGCACGCGGTGGAAAAGGATCTGGGCCCCAAGCGCCGGGAGCTGAGCCGGACGCAGTTCCTGGAGAGATGCCGTGCCTTCGCCGCCAAGTGGGTGGACACCCAGAGTGCCGCCTTCCAGCGCCTGGGCATTCTCGGCGCCTGGGACGAACCCTACCTGACCATGGCGCCGAAGTACGAGGCCGCGGTGGTGCGGCAGATGGGCCAGCTGTTCGAACACGGCGCCGTGACGCGCAAATTGAAGGTCGTCCACTGGAGCTACGGCGCGCGGACCGCGCTGGCCGAAGCCGAAGTCGAGTACGCGGACAGGACCAGCCCAGCGATCTATGTGCGTTTCGAGGTGCCCAAGGACCGGGCCCGGGCCTTTCTTTCGAATTCCGGCATCACGCCGGCCGGCCCCTTCAGGCTTTTCCTTCCGATCTGGACCACGACTCCCTGGACTCTGCCAAGCAACCGGGCTATCGCGATGCATCCGGATCTCGAGTACGCAGTGGCCTATGAGCGCGTGGGAGATCAGGACATCTTCTATGTGGTGGCCGTCCCTCTGCTTGAAGAATTCAACAGGAAGCTGGGTCTCACGCTCCACACGAAAGCCATTTTCAAGGGCAGGGAATTCCAGACGCTGGTGGCCCGCCATCCTTGGATCGATCGAGAAAGCCCGGTCCTGCTTGGCGATCATGTGACCGCGGATACCGGCACTGGGCTCGTGCACACGGCCCCCGACCACGGTGTGGATGACTTCAACATCGCCAGCCATCTGGGGCTGTTCCAGTATGTGGGGCCTGACGGCAAGTTTTTAGAAACGGTGGAGGATGCGGAGCTGGCGGGCAAGAACATCTTCGATACCAATGCCATCGTCATCGAGAAGCTCAAGGCCGCCAGCGCCCTGCTGCACCAGGATTCCATGCAGCACAGCTATCCCCATTGCTGGCGCACCAAGACGCCCATCCTCTTCCGCGCGACCGAGCAGTGGTTCATCACCATGGACACCGATCTCAAGGGCAGCGGCAAGAGCCTGCGGGAGCTGGGGCTGGAAGGCGTGCGGGAAACCCGCTGGGTGCCCGCCATCGGCGAAAACCGCATCCACGCCATGATCGCGGGGCGGCCGGACTGGTGCATTTCCCGCCAGCGGGCCTGGGGCACGCCCATCACGGTGCTGCGCCACATCGAGAGCGGCGAGCCCCTGGTCCGCCCGGAATTCTTCGAACGCGCCGCCGCGGCGATCGAGAAACACGGTATCGAAGCCTGGTCGGACATCAGCGTGGAAGACCTGGTGGCGGGCCTCGGCATCGACGCCAGCCAGTACCAGAAGGAGACGGACATCCTGGATGTGTGGATCGATTCCGGCGTCAGCGCGGGCGTCGTCTGCGACACGCATTCCGAACTTTCCCGGGCCGATTACGGCAGCTTCATTTATCTGGAAGGTTCCGACCAGCACCGCGGCTGGTTCCATTCGTCGCTCCTCTTCAACCTGGCCGCCAGCGGCAAGAAGCCCTACCAGACCGTGGTGACCCACGGATTCGTGATGGACGGCAAAGGCCAGAAGATGTCCAAGAGCCTGGGCAACGTGGTCTCGCCCGAGGAAGTCATGAAGACGCTCGGCGCGGACATCCTGCGGCTCTGGGCGTGCAGCGTGGACTACAACGAGGATGTGCGCATCGGCAAGGAGATCCTGGACCGTAGCGCCGATTCCTATCGCAAGATCCGCAATACCCTGCGCTTCCTCCTGGGCGCGCTGGATGGGTTCGATCCAGCAAGGGACCTGGTGCCGGCAGGGGAATGGACGCCGCTGGACGCCTGGGTCTGGAAGGCCTTCGGCCGCCTCTGCGTCGAAGTCCGGGAGGCCTTCGCGGCCTTCGATTTCCACCGCGCGACCCAGGCCCTCCATGGGTTCTGCCAGCTTGAATTGAGCGGCCGCTACTTCGAGATCATCAAGGACCGCCTCTATTGCGATGCCCTGGATTCCCCGCGCCGCCGCAGCTGCCGGAGCCTGTGCTTCAAGCTGGCCCAGGGCTTGGCCATCCTGCTGTCGCCGGTGCTCAGTTTCACGGCCGACGAGGTGTGGGAATTCATTCCGGGAGCGGCCGGCAGCGTCTTCGAACAGCGCTTTCCGGAGGGCGCCGCCGTGCCCGAGAGCGAGGCGTGGCACGCTCTTTGGACCGTCCGGGAGGCCCTGCAGGGAGCCATGGAACCGCACCGCGCCGCCAAGACCATCGGCACCAGCCTGGACGCCTCGGTGCGGATCGGCCTTCCCGAATCCGTCCAGCTGGAATTGAAGAGCCTCCGCGAATCGCTGGATGACCTGTTCGTGGTGTCGGGCTTCGAATTTTTCGATTCCGCGGAGCTGAACGTGGAAGTTTCCACCCATCAAGGCATCAAATGCCCCCGCTGCTGGAACCACAAGGGCGGCCACGGGAAGGGCTCGGATGCGGACCTTTGCGGCCGCTGCAGGGACGTGGTGGACGGTTCTGATGCGGAGCCCGCATGAAGCGCCTGGCCTGGCTCCTGCTCCCCATCGGCGCCCTGGCTGCGGATTACGCGTCCAAGGCCTGGATCCTGGGCATCCTCCACTTCCCGGGGGACTCCAGAACCATCATTGACGGGTTTTTCAGTCTGACCCTCGGGTTCAACAAGGGCGCCATTTTCGGCACCCTGCACTCGGCCCCCGAATGGCTGCGGGTGGGACTCTTCAGCCTGGCGGGCATCGCCGCGCTGGTCTATTTCGGGCGTCTGTTCCTGGCCGAAGCCACGCCCAGGCTCGAGCGCGTGGCGCTGGGACTGATCCTCGGCGGCGCCTGCGGGAACGGCCTGGACCGGATCCTGCACGGCCATGTGGTGGACTTCCTGGATTTCGTGTTCGGCACCTGGCACTACTGGTATTTCAACGTCGCCGACAGTTGCATCGTGGTGGGCGCGATCCTGTTCGGCATCGCGCTGCTTAGAACGAAGAAGGCCGTGGAAGCCGTGCCGGCTGAATGATTCTTTGACGGCCTGGCGCCTGCGGGCCTCCGCCCGGGTTCAAGACAGCTTGTCGTTCGCCAGCACGGCCTGGGTCTGGGCTTCGCGGTAGGCCAACAGCCTTCCGCGCAGCGTGGCATCGTTCAGGGACAGGATGCTGGCAGCCAGGAGCGCGGCGTTGGTGGCGCCCGGCTTGCCGATGGCCAGGGCGCCGACGGGGATTCCGGCAGGCATCTGGACGATGGACAGCAGCGAATCCAGCCCATTGAGCGCCTTGGTGGGCATGGGGACTCCCAGCACCGGGAGATGGGTCTTGGCGGCCATCATGCCGGCCAGGGCTGCCGCGCCGCCGGCTCCGGCGATGATCACGCGCAGGCCGTTGGCTTCGGCGTCCACGCAGTATTGAAAGACCTTGTCCGGCGTGCGGTGGGCGCTCATCACCAGCGCCTCGAAAGGAACCTGCAAAGCCTCCAGGCAATCCGCCGCCGGCCGCATGGTCTCCCAGTCCGACCTGCTGCCCATCACGATGCCGACGACCGGTTTGGTGCCCATGCTTCCAGGATGCCTGATCCTGGTTGGCTTTCAAGGGATCAATGAGCCCCTGGACGAAGGCTCCCGCTTTCCCGGTTGATTTTTTTCAACCGTGCGCCCGCAATGGTTCCATGGCAATGGTCCATACGGAATCCATCGGGCGGTACCGCGTCGTGGGCACGCTGGGGCAGGGCGCCATGGGGCGCGTCTACCTGGCGGATGACCCCGGGCTCGGCATGAAGGTGGCCGTCAAGCTGATCAAGCGCGACAACATGCTTGAGAACGAGGTGATCCTGGCCCGTTTCCGGCGCGAGGCCGCGCTGGGCGCTCGGATCCGGCACACCAACATCGTGGCCATCTATGACGTGGGCCACGACATCAACCATGGCCCCTACATGGTGATGGAGTACGTGGACGGACGGGAGCTGGCGGAGATCCTGAAGGAGGGTTCCGCCACGACGGCGGAGAAACTGGATTGGCTCAGGCAGATTGCGAAGGCCCTGCGCTGCGCCCACCAAGGCGGCATCATCCACCGGGATGTGAAACCCGCCAACATCCTGGTGAGCCGCGACGGCCAGGCCAAGCTCATCGATTTCGGCGTGGCCAAAGTCATGGGAATCCAACTGGCAATCCCCGGGATTCCTCCTGGCGGCCCAGAGGCCCCGGGCGCCGGGGCGGGTCCGTCCGAATCCCTGCCGGAAGCCGAACTGCTTGCGGATAAGTACGCCACCGCCTGGGGACTGCTCTCCGCCGCGGGCGCCCAGAACAGCGATGAACCCCACTTGGAAGTGCTGACCAGCCACGGAGCGCAGGACAGCGAGCCCACCGGCGGAGATGCCCAAGCGCAGCGGGAGGATCATCAGAAGGATGAATTGACGCAATTCGGCGCGCTCATCGGGACGCCTTCCTATACCGCTCCGGAGTTGCTGAGCGGAGCGAGCTCCTCGCCGCAGACCGATGATTTCGCCTTCGCGGTGACGGCCTTCCAGACCCTGCTGAGGCAGCTTCCATTTAGAGGACCCGGGACCCGGGAGACCCTGGAGCACATCCGCGCCGGGATGGTGGAATTCCCCATGGATGTGACGCCAAGCCTTCAGGTGGTCTTCGAAAAGGCGCTGGCCCTCGATCCCCGCAACCGCTACGCGGATCCAGATGCTTTCGTGAGCGACTTGTATCGGGCCTGCGGTGTGGACGATCCGGCCCCCGAAGTGAAGACCCCGCGGCCCCAGTCCCGTTCGAGCATCCCCACGAACTTGTCGGCCCGCCATGTGATTCCCTGGGTGAAATGGATCGGGGGCGGATTGGCGGTTCTGGTGGTGCTTGGCATCGGCCTGGATCTTTGGCTCGCCTCGCCCAATGGCCTGGAGGAAATCACCATCCACACGGAACCGGCCGGGGCCTCGGTCTATGTGGATGGGGTGTATCTGGGCCAGGCGCCCCTGGACCGGATCACCCTTTCCGAACCCGGCCGGCGCTTGAGGGTCGTGAAGAAGCGCTACCGGACCGTGGAACGCCATCTCACGCCCGAGGATGGTTTCGTAAGTTTGGTGCTGGAGCTGGCGCCCTACGATTTGAAAGTGGAAACCGAGCCGGCCGGGGCCGAGATCCTCCTGGATGGCAGGTCCGTCGGCGCGAGCCCCATGCTGCTCAAGCGCGTGCCAGGAAAAGGGGAACACACCCTCGAGGTGAGGATGCCGGGGTTCGTTCCCAGAACCATCAAGCTGGATGCCCTGCGGCCGAATCGGGAGCCCATCAAGCTGGACCCTGAAGGCGCCCCGGAGGCCAAGTGACGGGTGGATGCCATCGCGTGGAGCCGGCTCGGTATTTTTCGATCGATGATTTGGAACGCCTGGCGCTGTTTGGCATTTCAATCAGGGAGGACCGGCGGCGCCCATAAAACGAAATAGCCCAGCGAAGCCATAGCTCATAACCTCGTAGGATGGCTAGGTCCCGCACGTCCCGACGAATGCTCCTCGCAACCGCCCTACTGGCACTGCCGCCGCTATGGGCGCTCTGGAGCTGGCAGCGGAGCGGCCCCTTGATGATGCCTGGCACGGTGCTCATCAAGAAGGGAGCCACGGTGGACCAGATCGCCGATCAGCTGGAACGGGAGGGCGTCATCCGCTCCGCGCCGCTGTTCAAGCTGTGGGCCCGGGCGCGGCGCCTGCAGCTCATCCGCGGCGAATACACATTCGATTCCCAGGCCAGCCTGTCGGAAGTGGCCAGCAAGCTGCGCCGCGGCGAGATCCATTTCACCAACATCGTCATCCCTTACGCGGCCCATGCTTGGACCGTGCAAGCGCGCTTGAAGGAATTCGTGCCCGAGGACGTGTTCTGGAAACTCTGGGCGAGTCCGAACCTGGCGGCCACCGCAGGTTTTCCGGAGGCCCTGAGCCTCGAAGGCCTGGTGGCGCCGGCGACCTACCGGGTCCATCACGCCATGGAACCCGAAGAGATCTTCCTGGCGATGGTGGAGGCCTTCCACCGGGGTGTCCGTCCCCATCTGGACGGCGGCGCCCTGCCGCCCTACGAAACGCTCATCCTGGCGAGCCTCGCGGAAAAGGAGACCAACATTCCGGAAGAGCTGCCCATTGTGGCGGGTGTCTACGCGCGCCGCCTGCGCATCGGCATGCGCCTCCAATGCGATCCCACCAGCCTCTACGCCCGGTGGCTCAGTGGCGATCTACGGTTCACGGCGCCCCTGCGCGAGGACATCGCGCGGCCCGGCAGCTTCAACACCTACAGCGTGGCCGGCCTTCCCCCGACGCCCATCGCGATCCCCAGCCCTGCCGCCATCGAGGCCGCGAAGCGGCCCGCGGACGGGGCGGCGCTGTATTTTGTGGCCACCGGGACGGGCGGACATCGGTTCGCGCGCACTTTGGGGGAGCACAATCGGAACGTGGCGCTGTACCGCGCCGAAATTTCTAGACAGAAGCGGGAGAAAGCATGAAGGCAAGACTTGTCCGCACAGCCCTGCTGCCGACCGTGGCGGTTCTCCTCCTCGTCGGATGCGATCGGCTCCCCTTCGGCACCCGGCCCATCGGCGAGGTGCGGAAAGAAGCCCCAAGCCTGGAAGGCAAATCCGTGAAGGTGAAAGGCCGGGTCATTGATTCCAACCAACTGCCCTTCGTGGGCACCCGGTTCTACAAGATCCAGGACAGCACCGGGGAACTTTGGGTCGCCACCAAGGATCCGCTGCCGGGGCTCGGTGAAACCCTGGTGGTGACGGGGGAGCTCCACAACGCGGCGGTCCTTGGGGGCGCCTCCATGGGCATCCAGATCCGCGAACGCGGCCGCTTGAAGGCGCGGCGCTGATGAAGGTCCGGCTGGATGTGCTGCTGGTCCAGCGCGGGCTGGTGGAAAGCCGCACCCTGGCCCAGGCCCGCATCCTGGCGGGGGACGTGCTGGTGGAGGACCGGCCCATCACCAAGGCGGGCACGGCGGTGGACGAGGCCGCAGCCATCCGTCTGAGGGGCGAAGCGCTGCCTTTTGTCAGCCGGGGGGGATTGAAGCTGGAAGGCGGCTTGAAAACCTTCGGCGTGGATCCACAGGATCGCATCTGCTTCGATGCGGGCGCTTCCACCGGAGGCTTCACGGACTGCCTGCTCCAGCGCGGCGCCAGGAAAGGTCTACGCCGTGGATGTGGGCACCAACCAGCTCCATTGGAAACTGCGGAGCGATGACCGCGTGGTCAGCATCGAGCAATGCAACCTGCGCAATTGGGACTCGGGCCGCATTCCTGATCGCTGTTCATTGCTGGTGGCGGATTTGAGTTTCATTTCTTTGCGCCTGACCATCCTTCCACTGCTGCCGAGCCTTACGGAAAACGCGGAAGCGATCCTTCTTGTAAAACCTCAATTCGAGGCCGGCCGCGGCGATGTGGGGGAAGGGGGCATCGTGCGGGATCCGGTCGTCCATGAGCGGGTCTGCAAGGAAATCTGGAGCTTTTTCGAAGTGTCCGAACTCGCGCCCCAGGGGCTCATGGAAAGTCCTGTGCGGGGCAGCGAAGGGAACAAGGAATACCTGCTCTATCTGCGGAGAAGCGCCGCGGCAGCGGCTTTTCCGATGACGCTCTGGATTCGGCTAGCTGACCAGACTCTCGTCCGAGGTCCCGATGACGCTGGACGTGTTGAGCACCAGCAGGGGAAAGGCGGCGACTTTGCTGCGGCCGCCGGGACCGCCGTGGGAGCCCACCTCGCAATCCCGCAGCACCACCCATTTGCCCTGGCCCAGGTAGTCGGAGACCCGGATGTCGGCTTCGATGGTCATGTTGCCGCTGACGCTGCCGCTGGCCATGAGGAAGGAGGTCTGGTGCGTCTCTGCATTGCCGGTGATGGTGGGCAGGCTCAGCAGATCCTCCTCGCAGTCCGGGATGACCATGATCGCGGAATCGCGGCGGAGGCCGAAGAAGGCGACCTCCCGCTTGAGATGGGGCAAGGTGACGTCCGTAAGCTTCAGGAGTTCGCCCATGCGGTTCAGGAAATCCAGGAAGCCATGCATCACCGGCACGTGGAACTGGCCGCGGATCCAGCCCGAGGATGTGAAGATCAAGGCGGGGATGTGGCGCAGGGGCGGATGGTATTTCTTGGCGCGGGGAGCCGTTTTTGGCGGAGCGGGCTGGCCAGCGGGGCGCGTGAGGATGGATCCAGGGATCATGGTCTGGGTCCGGCCCGGCGGCATGGCCTGCGTGCGGCCCGCCTGGGAGGCTGGAATGGGCGTGGCCGTGGTGGCGGCCCTGGGCGGCTGGGCCGTGGAGATGCGCTGGGAATCCTTCGCCTTGGGCAGCGGGGACTCGATGGTCTGGGCGGGGGAGACCTGCTGCTCCAGTCCGGTGGCCCCTTCCAGGATGGCCTCCCGGAGATCGGCGCCGCGCATGAGCGCGCCCCGGAGCATGGCGCCGGTGAGGTTCGCCCTTCCCAGGTTCGCCAGGCGGAAATCAACCACGGATAACTTGGCGCGCGTCAAGTCCGCACCGCGCAAGTCCGCCTCGGCGCAAATGGCGCGGGACAGGTCGGCTCCCCGCAGGTCCGCACGCTGGAGCCGCGCGCCGGTGAGGTTCGCCTCGGTCAGGTCCACCTTGCGCAGGATGGCGCCTTCCAGGTTGGCGCTCATGAGTTTGCAGCCTGAAAGCTCCGATTCGCTCAGGTCCGCCCGCGTGAGGTTGGCCTCGGTCATGCGGTTGCCGGTGAGCTTGGCGAACGAGAGGTTCGAGCCGGTGAAGTTGAGTCCCTGCAAATCGATGCCCCGCAGGTCCATGTTCTCGAAGTCCATGTGCTCGAAGGTCTTCTTCTTGTCCTTGAGCGCCTGGATGAAATCATCCCGTGTCAGGTCGGACATCTGGGCTCCTTGAGGTTGGATTGCGCGGGTGGGATTTCGGGTGGCGATGGAATAATACAACCCTTATCCAAAGAAACCAGGGATCTAGGCAGGGCATGGCCCGCGCTGATATGCTTTATGTGTTATCCCACCCAATCGCTCCAAGCCCCAATCGATCCCGTTCCACAGAGCACCGGATGTCCGCGATCCCCGAGTCCATCGGCAGATACAAGGTTCTAGAGCTGCTCGGCCAGGGTGCCATGGGCGCGGTCTACCTCGCGCTCGATCCGCTGCTGAAGCGGCGGCTGGCCATCAAAGTGGTGAAGGAGACCGGCGATCAGCAGCACGGCGCGCTGATCCGGTTCCAGCGGGAAGCCGAGATCTCCGCGCGGCTGAACGATCCCAACATCATCACCATCTTCGATGTCGGCGAGGATCCCGTCAGCGGACCTTTCCTGGCCATGGAATATGTGGAAGGGAAAAGCCTGGGTGCTCTCATCCGCGGCGATTCCCTGGATGCGGAGGAGGCAGTGCGCCTGCTCCTGCAATGCGCCAAGGCGCTGGTGGCTGCCGAAGGCGCAGGCGTGGTGCATCGGGACGTGAAGCCCGAGAACATTCTGGTGAGCCACGATAGCCGCCTGAAGCTCATGGATTTCGGCATTGCCAAGGGTGACGCATCCAAACTGACCACCGTCGGCATGATCGTGGGGACCCCGTCCTACACCGCCCCGGAACTGCTCAAAGGGGCCGAGGCCACGCCGGCTACCGATCGCTACGCGCTCGCGGTGACGGCCTTCGAGATGTTCTCCGGCGGACGCATGCCCCATCCGGGCGACACCCTGGGCGCTATCCTGTACCACATCGTCCATGAGCCGCCGGTGATTCCCGAAGGCATGGATCCGAAGCTTGCCAGGGTCCTGCGGCAGGCACTGGACCTCAACCCGGCCCTGCGTTACCCGGACACCCGGGGGTTCCTGGTGGATCTGGCCGCGGCGGCGCGGGTGGGACCCGCGCTCCAGGCTGAAATCTCCATGATCCCAGTGCCCACGCCCATCGCGCTCCAGGGGGATGAAAAATCCACGATGACGGTGGACCAGATATTCGCGGAAAACCCCTTTGACGACTCCCAGCCCTTCAATGCGCCCTTGAAACCCCGCCAGGAATCATCGGGCAAGCTGCTGATGCCGAAAGAACCCAGCAGCGGCATAGTGCAGGAAGATGTCCCCACCGAAGATGCTCTAGCCGCGATCGGCCAGACTGAGCGCCGCGCGGCGCCAGGAGAGCCCGAGGAATCCCATTCAACGATCATTCCGCCCCAGAGCCTTCTGAGGGCAGCCAGCGCTGCCAGGGAACCTGCCGACACTTCTGGGCCCCGGAAAGCGCCGCCGGCCCCGAGCTACCGTTACACCCCCCCAGAGCCTGTGGCGGAAACCTCCTCCGCTACCAAGGAGCTTCCTGCCTCCTTCACCAACTGGGCCCTGGCGGCTGGTTTGCTGATCTTGGCTTTGGGCGGGTGGGCCTGGCACAACGCCACAGCCACCCGATCCCTGCACATCGAATCCTTTCCTCCGGGGGCGGAAGCAAGAGTGGACGGGCGGCTCCTGCCGGGCCGCACGCCGCTCACCGCCGAAGTGAAAGCCAACGCCCAGGAACTGGTGCTGGATTTCCCTTTCCACAATCGCGAAACGGTGAAGCTCAACTCCAAGGACAACCCCGGCAAGGTGCCGCTCCAGCTCTGGAAGGACTACACCTACGTGCTCAGCGAACCCCTGAACGCCGAGGTCTACGTGGATGGCGCACCCAAAGGCCAGACGCCACTCTATGGCCTGGAATTGCCGGGACCTTCCCAGCGCCAGCAATTGGTGGTGAAGAAGGAGGGATACCGGCCCTGGTCCGGAGCCCTTGAGCATGGGCGGCCCTTGGCTTCGCCCATCCGCCTGACCCTGGAATCGGCCAGCGGGGATCCAGGCCACTGAACGCCGGATGGAGTCTATGGATGACCGGGACGCGCGATGAACCCCTCAGCAATGTAGTGGTGGCTGGTGGATCCGGGCTGGTGGGCACCCCGCTGGTCGCTGCGCTCGTGGGCCAAGGGGTTCAAGTCACGGTGCTGAGCAGGGATCCTTCGCGGCAGCTCCTCCCCCAAGGCGCCATGGTCCGCGGATATGACGAGCTTCCAGGCGTCCTGGATGGTTCCGATGCGGTCATCAACCTGGCGGGCGCGAGCATCGCAGGAAAGCGGTGGAATGAAACCTACAAGCGGGAATTGCTGGAAAGCCGCGTTGGCCTTACATCCAGACTGGTGGAGGCCATGTCTGCTTGCAGGATTAAACCCAGAGCGCTCGTGAACGCATCAGCCATCGGATTCTACGGTCCCCGCGGTGGAGAACCTGTGTCCGAGCAGGACGCCAGGGGGAAGGGATTCCTGGCTGACCTTTGCCTCGCGTGGGAAGAAGCGGCGGATAGAGCATTGAAACTTGGGGTCCGCGTGGTCAAAATCCGCAGCGGCGTGGTGCTCGCGAGAAGCGGGGGTGCCTTGGCGAAGCTGGTGCTGCCCATGAAGCTCTTCCAGGGCGCCAAGTTGGGCCATGGCCAGCAGGGCTTTTCCTGGAGCCACATCGACGACATGGTGGGGCTGTACCTTGAGGCCGCGGGAAATTCCGCCTGGAGCGGAGCCATCAATGGCACCGCCCCGCGCCCCCTGACCAACGAGACCTTCACCCGCCTGCTCGGGAGGCAACTGCATCGCCCGATTATGCCTATCCCATCCGTCCTGACTGAGTTAGGCATCAAAATTCTACTTGGTGAAATGGCCTCGGAAGTCCTTGAAGGCGCCTTTGTCTACCCTTTACGCGCCCAGCGGATGGGCTACGTTTTCAAATTCGAAAAGGCAGAGGACGCGCTGGCCGATCTGCTGGGCTGAAACGGGACGGCGAGGGAACCGCGACCCCCATTCATCCTGCCTATTCCAGGACCTCCAGGCGCTCGATCTTCGCGCCCAATTCCAGATCATCGAGGATCTTCAGGGCGCGGTCCGGATCCTCCACCTCTCCCATGCGCGTGTACTTCCCGGTCAAATGAGGCGTGGCGTTGGTGGTGATGAAGAACTGCGAACCGCCGGTGTCCTTGCCCGAGAGCGCCATGCCCACGCTGCCGGGGCCGTACCAGTCCAGGCTGTTCTCGCAGCGCACGGAATAGCCCGGGCCGCCGTCCATGGTGTCGTAGGGCGAGCCCATCTGCACCACGAAGTCCGGCACCACCCGCGGCACCAGCCGGCCGTTGAAGAAGCCCTTGCGCGCCAGCGTCGCGAGGTTCGCGACATTGATGGGCGCTACGGTGGGATCCAGGCGCAAGGTCACACGGCGCTTGCCGGAAAAGGTGATGCGAAGGCGCAGCGGCCTTCCGGATGAGGCCAGGCGCGCCGCTTCTTTGAGAAGTATTCTTTCGCGCTCGTTTGGCTCGGACGTGGTGGGCCAAGGCGTTGTGGGGTCGAGCTTCACGAGCTGCTGGTAGGCCAGATAGCGGCACGCCCAATCCGGGTGCTGCAGCCAAGGCTTCAGCAATTCGATCTGTTTTTCGTTGGCCAGCTTCCATCGCGAATAACTCTCGATGAGCGTTTGCTGGGGTTCCAGATCGCGGTCTTTCCAGGCGAGCTGAGTCAGGGTGTCGAGATCAGCGGGGGCTTCGGGGAGATCTTCGATGGCAGCGGAACGGGCGATGGGGTCGGAGCCCCTGAGCAGCTGTTCCCGGATGGCGTTCGCAGACTCCGAACCACTTGCCCGCAATGCAGCGAGCCCGGCTCCATGCAGCAGCCCTGGAAGCTTAGTGTCGCTCTTGAAGGCGAGGGCCTGGCGGACCTCTTCTCGAATGGGTGGGTCGGTCGCGCTGCCAAGTTTCTTCGCAGCCAGCGGGAGGATGCGCGGATTCGCGATGGAAAGGCAGAGGAATGCCCCCGGCGCGAGGGAAGGCGGAAGGGGTTCCGGGAGTCCTTCCAGAAGCCGCTGAGTCAGTCCTTCGGTGCATCGGAGGAGATTCTGGGGACGCAATGGAAGCAGGCCCAGGGCCCTCCACGCCGCGCTGAATTCTGGTTGTTCCAATCCTTTGGCGGGAGCATCAAGATTTCCGGTCCAGACCTGGAATAACTTCGAATGCGACGCTTGCCGGGAAGCCAGGGAGCCGCGATTCCAAGCATCCAGCATCGCCAGGGTTGCGCCTGGCGTGGCCTCTACCAGCGGAAGCAGTTCGTTTTCCTTGCCCGACATCACCAGACGCAGGCGCGCAGCCTGGGTTCGGACGGGCGATGCCTTGCCCGCTTTTCCCAACGCGTTCAAGAATCTCCCCAGAATTTCCGACACCTCGCCACCCTGCAGACGTGCCGTGGCGATATTCGCGTCCAGGTAGAGGTGCTTGGGCCAGGTCATGGCATCTTCGGGCTTCAGGCCGTCCAAGGCAGTCAATGCCTTGGTGCTTTTCAATCGATTCAGGAAGTGCAGGGCCGTGAACCGCTCCCGGGGCGTCCTGGCTTCCTTGGCCTTGGCTTCCCAGATTTCGACCGTCGGGTTCTCCAGCTCAGGGGGCAGCAGCTTGGGCATGCCCGGCGCGCCGATGCGCCGCAGGGTCAGCTCGTAGCGCTCGCGGTCGACCCGGGGCAGCGCGCCTATTTCGAGGTTCGGCGCGGCTCGCTGCCACTCGGCCTGGATGGACTCGCGGATGGTGAAATGCGGTGCTGTGGCCTTCGGCTTTGGCACGGGTTGGCCCGAGATTACCCCCGATGCCAGGGCCATGGGCAGCCAACGCTTGAAGGGTGGATAGCGAAGCATCAATGGGTCCTCGGAAAGTTGTTCAAGTTAAGGGGCAGCGCCCATTCGGCCGCCACCCTGTCGGCCCTCAGAGGCTGGTGCTTTCCTTGGGTCCCGCAGCCATGAATGTCCGGATGGGGGCAGTCTGCCCGGTCCGGACATCCACCGCGGGCAAGTGTTCGATGGCCTTGACGCGGTCCGATCCGGAAATGTAGGACATCTTCCCTTCGGGGTTTCTTGATTCGCGCACGCACAGGTCGCGCCAGGCCTGCTCCGAGGTCAGGGAGGGAAGGCGGCCCCGCACGTCATTCCGGACGAAGAAGGCGTTCACCCCCGTGGAGGTCGAGCCCACGCAGGAATAGCCTTTCTTCTGGGCGAGGGTGATCAGCGCCCCCAAGGATGCCCCAAAGTACAGGTGGCTATGATGTTCCTTCGCACGCTGGAAGTCGGGCTGGTAGGGGACCGTGATGGTGGCGGAAGGTCCGAACAGGCTGTTGTATTCGGCGATCACAATCCTGGGGGAATAGGCTGAAAAGGCTTTCCAGACCCAATAGTCGACCCCATCCAGGTCGATGCTGAGGATGTCCAGTTCCGGCTCGACGATGGAGGGTCGGACCAGGCCGTTGATGTTCTCCGCAGTGATGAAGACGCTTTTCGCTTGGATATGGCGCCGCCAGGCCAGTCCCGTGGCCTGGATCAGGGCTTCCAGGTCCGGCCTTCCATCCATGACCAGGCCGCGCCAGGGGGACCGTTCGATGAGGAAGCGGAGATTCGCTTCGGAAAAATCCTCCACCCCGAATTCCACGAAAGTACGGTTGGGGCAAGGCACGTGGGCAAGCAGGAACTGAATGATCCCGTCCTCCCCCCACTGGCTGTAGACCGAAAACTCGGCCTCTTCGAGGGGAGTGGAAGGGGGAAGGGTACGTATCTGACGAACCAGCGGTTCCGCCAGGAGATTCCGGACTTTCTCTGGACCCAGCTTGGAATTGAGGTTCTGGACTTGTTTGGTAAGACGCGCCGTGGGTCTGAAGAAATACCGCAGGCGCCGCTCCAGGCCCTTCAAGCCCCAGGCTGGACCGCTCACCGATACCCTCCCGGCGTCGCCCCGCCATGCCCGGCGTTCTTCAGCAGCAGTTCCTTTTCCGCGATGCGCAGATCGGAATCCACCATCATGCCGGCCAGCATCTTGACATCGGTCTTGGGCTCCCAGCCCAGCAGTTTCCTGGCTTTCGAGGGGTCGCCTTCGAGATGGTCCACCTCCGCAGGACGGAAATAGCGCGGGTCCACTTCCACGTATTTCTGCCAGTCCAGATCCAGTTTTTCAAAGACGAGGTCCAGGAAGGCCCGGATGGAAATGGATGAGCCGGTGGCCACCGCGTAGTCATCGGCCTGGTCCTGCTGCAGCATGCGCCACATGGCCTCCACGTAGTCCCCGGCGAAGCCCCAGTCGCGCTTCGCGTCGAGGTTCCCGAGGAAGAGTTTTTCCTGCAATCCAAGCTTGATGCGCGTGGCGGCGCGGGTGATTTTTCGGGTGACGAAAGTCTCGCCGCGGCGCGGGCTTTCGTGGTTGAACAGGATGCCGTTGCACGCGAACAGCCCGTAGCTTTCGCGGTGGTTGATGACCTGGTAGTGGGCGTAGACCTTGGCGCAGGCGTAGGGGCTGCGCGGCTCGAAGCGCGTGCCCTCGTGCTGGCGCGGCTTGGCGGAGCCGAACATCTCGGAGCTGCTGGCCTGGTAGAAGCGGATCTGCTTTTGGTTGTGCTTCTGGTAGTTGCGGATGGATTCCAGCAGCCGGACCACGCCCACGGCCACCACGTCGACGGTGTATTCGGGCTGGTCGAAGCTCACGCGCACGTGGCTCTGGGCGCCCAGGTTGTAGATTTCGTCCGGCTGGACCTCGTCCAGCACATTGCGCAGGGCCCCGGCGTCCGAAAGATCCCCGTAGTGGAGGAAGAAGCTCGGATCGGGATGCTCGCCTACATGCAGATGGTCGATGCGATCTGTGTTGAAGAGCGAGGCCCGCCGGACAATTCCATGCACCTGGTAGCCCTTCGAGAGCAGCAATTCCGCCAGGTAGCTTCCATCCTGTCCTGTGATGCCGGTGACGAGGGCGACCTTTTTATCGTTCATGGCTGACCTTCCATAGGAATCGTTTGCATCGTCTCCAACATCGCCTGCAGGCTTTGTTCAAGGCTGAGTTCAGGCTTCCACCCGGAGTCAGCCACCAGGCGTTCCGGCGAGCCCACCAGGAAGGGTATGTCATCGGATGAATTGGGCTTGCCGTCGAAGCGGACCTCGCGTTCGGAACCCAGCAGCCGGAGCACCAGAGCCACCAGTTCGCCGATGCTCCTGCCCTTGCCCGTGCAGACATTGAACGCGCGGTGCTCAGGGGATTCCAGTTCGAGGATGGCCAGGTAGGCCGCAGCCACATCCCGCACATCGATGAAGTCCCGGACGCTGTTCATGCCCTGCATCCGCACCGGCCCGGACTCGTCCTTGGCGGTCTTCAGGCGGCGGAGCAGGGAAGGGACCACCAGCTCCGGCCGCTGGTGGGGGCCCAGGTGGTTGAAGGGGCGCGCGATGCGGATGTCGAGGCGCTGGGCGTAATGGGGCGCGAGTTGTTCGACGAGGTGCTTGCTCAGGCCGTAGCGGCCCTGGGGAACAATGGGGCCATCCTCGGATCTGGGTTGATCCGACGGGGCATAGACGTGGCAACTGGAAACCAGCAGGATGCGGGCTTCCTGGATGTGTTCCAGGAGATTCAAGGTCATGGCGACGTTCTGCACCACCGGGGCCGTGGTGGTGAAGAGGCTCGGGACTGAGGCCCCGGCCAGGTGGATCACGCCATGCCATCGCCTGGGCACCGTGGCCAGCGAGGCTGGATCAGCAAGGTCCGCGTAAATCCGCTCGACCATCGGCGGAAGCTCGATGCCCAGGGATCCGCGTTGCAGCGCGGCGACCTGGAAACCCCGCGCCACCAGCAACCGGGCCATGTGCTGGCCCACGAAGCCGGAAGCGCCAGTGAGGAGGATGCGACGGATCATGAGGAGGAACCTAGTGTGACGTTGAACGACCATCCTGGCAGGGACCGGCCCTTCCGGGAAAACCCAAATGAACCGGCCGCCTCGCCCGTCCGCGGGAATGGAATCCGCGAGGGCTTGTGTACACTGGATTCCAATGACTCCTGAACCCCGAAACCACCAGCGCCCATGAAGCTCGGCCTCTTCCATCCAGCCTTCAAGACCCTGGGCGGGGCCGAAATCCTGGCGGCTTCCCACGGCCGCTTCCTCTTGGAAGAGGGCCATGAACTGAGCATCATCACCTTCGGATATGACCCCGACCGCTGGGGGGACCGCCTGGCTGGGATGGACCTGCGCCTGGTCCCCAAACGCCATTGGCGGGACGCATTCCTCTTCTGGGATCGCCTAAGAAAACAACGGGCAAGGGGCCTGAGGGCCGAGCCGCAATTGAAGGGGTTCGACGCCGTGATCGCCTACAACTGGCCCTGCAGCACGATGCTCGGGGCCTCCGCGACCGGCGCTCGGAAAATCTGGCATTGCAACGAACCGCCCCGAGGCCTCCACCCAAGAGCCGCCAATCCGACCCTCGTGGCCAAGTTGCAGGAGGGGGAGCGGGATGCCGATGCGCTCAAGGCCTTTGCAAGACGGCTTGCGGCGAGCGATCGAAAGGTGGCCGGGAACGGAACCTACCGCTCGCTGCGCGAAGCGGATCTGAAAGCCATCGATGGGCTCGACGAACTCTGGGCCCTGAGCGAATTTTCCGCCGCCAACCTTTGCGCGGCCTATGGGCCCAGAAAGGTGGAAGTCATCTACCCCATGGTGCGCTTTCCCGAAGGCGTCGCCAAGCAGCGGGGCCTGGATCGATCCGGCCTCCAGGTGCTCGTCCACTCCAGGCTGGAGGTGCTCAAGAATGTGGACACGGTGCTGAAGGGCTTCGCGCAATTCAGGACGAAAGCGGACCCTTCCGCGCGGCTGCATGTGGTGGGCGAAGGAGAGAGCAGGCCCCGCCTGGAGTCCCTTTCCCGGGAGCTGGGTCTGGAGCGTTCGGTGGTATTCCACGGTTTCCTGCCGGATGAGGGCCTGCGGGAGGTCTACGACGCCTGCGATGTCTTTGCGCTCCTCACCTTGGACGAGCCGTTCGGCATGGTTTATCCCGAGGCCGCAGCCAAGGGCCTGCTGCTCATCGGCCCTGACCATGGCGGGCCTTTCGAGATCCTCGAAGGGGGGCGGATCGGGTGGTGCGTGGATGCCTTCGATCCATCGGCCCTGTGCGGTGCGCTGGAGGAAATCCGGTCGCTTCCGGATGCGGAGGTGATGCGCCGGCGCGCGGAGGCGGACCGCGCCTGCCGCATGAGGTTCGGCCGCACGGCCATCGGGGCGAGGCTGCTGCAATTGTTGCGGGCCTGATGGCCGCATCGGCCCGGTTTACGGCCGGAAGGTTTCCAGGCACACGAGCAGCAAGCCTGAGAGACCAAGCCTGAGAGACTGGGTAGCATTGGGAATGCTTTTCGATTCCCCGTCCACCTTCGGCCGCTCGTTCAGGATTCTGAGCTTTGGCGAAAGCCACGGCCCAGCGGTGGGCGTGGTCCTGGATGGCGTGAAACCCGGGCTGCCCTTCGATCTGGACGCGATCCAGAAGGAGATGGACCGGCGGCGGCCCGGCCAGTCGGACCTGGTGACGCCGCGCAGCGAGGGCGACCGGGTGCAGGTCCTTTCCGGCGTGTTCGAAGGCAGGACCACAGGCCATCCCATCGCGCTGGTGGTGTTCAACGAGAACCAGAAAAGCTCCGATTACAAGGCCATCGCGGAGCTGTTCCGCCCAGGCCACGCGGACCTCACCTTCGACCGGAAGTACGGCATCCGGGATCCCCGGGGCGGCGGTCGCAGCAGCGGGCGGGAAACCCTCGCGCGGGTAGCGGCGGGCGCCTGGGCCAAGCAGCAATTGGGGACTCTCGGCATCACCATCCGCGGATTCAATCGCGAAATCGCGGGCATTGAGGGCAAACGCATCGACTGGGCATTCGTGGAGGAGAATCCGCTGCGCGTGGCGGACCCGGACCTTTTCGAGGCGCAAAAATCGGCTGTTGAAGCCGCCCGCCGCGAAGGCGACAGCGTGGGCGGGGTGGTGGAGGTCTGGATCGAGGGCCTGCCCATCGGCCTGGGCGATCCCACCTTCGCCAAGCTCGACGGCCTCCTGGCCTACGCCATGATGAGCATCGGCGCCGTGAAAGGCGTGGAGATCGGCGGCGGCTTCGGATCCGCCCGAAAACGCGGCAGCGCGAACAACGATCCACTGACCCCCGGAGGTCCCGAGAAGAATGACGCCGGCGGAACCCTGGGCGGCATCAGCACCGGCGCGCCCGTGGTGGTCAGGCTCGCGGTGAAGCCGACCAGTTCCATCAGCCAGGCTCAGAGGACCATCACCAGGGATGGCGAAGCCGCCGAGATTTCGACCAGGGGGCGCCATGACCCCTGCATCGCGCCGCGCATCGTGCCGGTGGCCGAGAGCATGGCCGCCCTCGTGATTTATGACACATATCTCACCCAGCAGGAACTCCGGCAAGGATCGCTGGAGGTGGCCGCAGAGTGGGACTGGGAGGCGGTCGAGAGGTTGCTGGGCGCCTGATCCGCCGCCCCTGGCGTCACGCGTTAGGGCGTGACGGCCTGATGGAATTAAGGGAAGATGATGGGTGGTTCCTGTGCCGCTGAGACGCCCGCGGGGCTTGGATATCATGAGTGGATTGAAAGGGGTGACCTGGGCATGACTACACCAACTGCGATCGTCGGGACTCGGGGTTCGCTGCTCGCGGTGGCCCAGGCCGAATTCCTTGTGAAGCACCTGGAGTCCAAGGGCTTCCGGGTCGACTGGAAACGCTACACGACCTCGGGCGACCAGTGGCTGAGCGGACCCCTGGATGAATCCAGAGGTTCCGGGTTCTTCACCAAGGAATTGGAAGACGCCCTGGCGGACAACACCGTGGATCTGCTCATCCACAGCCTGAAGGATGTCTCCCTGGAACGGCCCCGGGGCGTCCAGATCGCCTGCATCCCAGCCCGCGAGGATTGCGGCGATTGGCTGGTGATGCGCAAGGACTCGCCCAAGGACTGTCTGATCGGCACCAGCTCCGTGCGGCGGGAGCGGATGCTCCAAAGCGCCTTCCCCGATGCCAGGTTCACATGGATCCGCGGCAATGTGCCCACGCGGGTCCAGCGCGTGCGCGACGGCGAGCTGCGGGGCGAGCCGCTGCACGGAACCGTGCTCGCGGCTGCGGGCCTGCGGCGCCTCGACCTCGATCTCTCGGATCTGGAGGTCCGGGCCCTGACCCCCGAGGAATTGCTCCCGGCGCCGGGGCAGGGGGCTCTGCTGGCTGAAACACGCAGCGACCGCGCCGACCTCATCGAGGCCCTTGTGGATCTGCACGATCCCCTGACGGCCCGCTGCGTGAAACTTGAACGCGCGCTTCTGGCTGGGGTTGGCGGCGGCTGCCAGCAGCCCCTGGGCGCCCTGGCCCAGCGGCAGGAAGATGGCCGCATCCGGCTCCGCGGGGCCTTCGCGGCGGACTCCGGCATCCAACGGGGCGAAGCCATCGGCGAGGACGACGCCCAACTGGTTTCAAGCGTTCTCAATCAGATGGGGCTCGCGTGAAACTGGCTCTGGCGCGTCCCCTGGACCATCCCCTCTGCCGCGCCGTGGCCGAAGCGGGCTGGGAGCCGGTGCCCTACTACATCACGGTCCAGGAATTCACCCACGCCACGCCGCCCATGGCGCTCGAAGCGGTTTCAGCCCTGCTGGTGCTGAGCCCTGCGGCGGCCCAGGCGGTCAAAGTCTGGGTGGCCAGGTCCATGGACGTGGTGGTGCAGGGTGAAGGCACCGAACAGACCCTGGGGCTTGAATCCGTCGATTCCAAACATCTCCGCCGTCCCCGGCAGGCCACGGCCGAGAGTTTATGGGACATGCTTCAACAGGCCTATCCCGACGGGGGCGAGTTCGTCCTGGCCCGGGGCGAACGCAGCCGCCAATACATCGAGGCGGTCGCCAAGGGAACCGCCTGGCGCATCCATCCCTGGATCACCCACCGGGAAGTCCCCACCAAACCCGAACCCACACTGCCCGGGGTGGATGCGGTCCTGGCCTTGAGTCCGCTGCAGGCCGAATATCTGGCGGGCATTCCCGGCGATCTGCTGCGCTTCGCCTGGGGGGAGCGCGCCGCCAACGCCTTCAAAGCCTCCGGCGCGGAGGTCCACGGAGTCTGCGAACCCAGAAAAGATGCGCTGATCCACTTGCTCCGCACCTTCGCGCCGACGCAGGAAGTGATCGAGGGATGAGGACGATGGGTCCAAGGCCGGATAGTCAAAAAGTCAAAAAGTCAAAAAGTCGAAGAGTCGAAGAGTCGAAGAGTCAACAAGTCGGGAGGCCGCCAGAACTATTTTTTCAACTTTTTAACTTTTCGACTCTCAACTCTCGACTCTGGACTTCGAACATAGGGATGAGCCATGACCAATGACGACCTTTTCAAAGAAGCTCTGACCCACTTCCCCGGCGGCGTCAGCAGCCCGGTGCGGGCCTTCCGCGCGGTGGGCGGCACGCCGAAGTTCTTCAAGCGCGCCTGGGAATGCTGGTTCGAGGACGAGGACGGCAGGACCTTCCTCGACCTGTGCATGTCCTGGGGCCCGCTGATCCTCGGCCACGCGAATCCTGACGTGATCGACGCGGTATCCGAATCCATGAAGGAGGGCCTGACCTTCGGCGCGCCCACGCGGCGGGAATTGGCGCTGGCCCGGCGCATCAAGGAGATGGTGCCATTCATCGAGAAGCTGCGCTTCGTCAGCAGCGGCACCGAAGCGGTGATGAGCGCCCTCCGGACCGCGCGGGGCTTCACCAAGCGCGACCGCATCCTGAAATTCGACGGCTGCTACCACGGCCACAGCGACGGGATGCTCGTGAAGGCCGGCTCGGGTCTGGTGACCTTCGGAGAGCCTTCCTCCGCAGGGGTTCCCGCAGCCATCGGCGAATTGACCTCGGTGCTGCCACTGGACGATTTCGGCGCCTTGACCCGCTATTTCGACGAGCACGGCATGAACACCGCGTGCGTCATCATCGAGCCCGTCCCGGCCAACAACGGGCTGCTGCTCCAGCAACTGGATTTCTTGAAGACCCTCCGGGAACTCTGCACCCGGCACGGCGCGCTGCTCATCTTCGACGAAGTCATCAGCGGCTTCCGGGTGGGGCCGAGCGGAGCGGCGGGGCTCTACAACGTGCAGCCGGACCTCGTGACCTACGGAAAGATCATCGGGGGCGGCATGCCGGTGGGCTGCTATGGGGGGCGCAAGGACATCATGGCCGTGGTGGCGCCGGACGGTCCCGTCTACCAGGCGGGCACGCTGTCGGGCAATCCCGTGGCCATGGCCGCCGGGCTGGCCACCCTCGAAAGGCTGACGCCCGCCGTGTATGCGGATCTCGATCACCGCGCCAATCTCTGGTCCAAGGCGTTCGAGCGGATCCCAGGGCTGCACTGCCCGCACATCGGAAGCCTCCTCTGGCCTGTCTTCCAGGGCGGGGTAAAACGGGCGGACCGCATCGAAACCAACTCCATCACCCAATTCAACCGCCTCCACGGGCTCATGCTGGGCCAGGGAGTCTACCTCGCCCCCAGCGGCTATGAAGTCGCCTTCCTGAGCGCGGCCCATGGAACCGAGGCCCTGGCGAAATTCGAACAGGCCGTGGCCGCCGTGGCTCCGGACTTCCAAGCATGAGCGCCCCACGTAAATCTACCGGAGGCAGGAGCCTTCGCATGGAGCCCAGATGACCCGACCCCTCCTCCGCGTCCTCCAGGGCGAAACCCTCGATAAACCCCCGGTCTGGTTCATGCGCCAGGCCGGGCGATTCCTGCCGGAGTACCGGGTCCTGAGGGCCAAGGCGAGTTTCGAGGAACTCATGTACGACAGCGACCTGGCGGCCGAGGTCACCCTGATGCCCATCCGCCGATTCCCAGGAATCGACGGAGCCATCATCTTCAGCGATATCCTGGTGATCCTGGAGGCGCTGGGCTGCGGCGTGACGATCCCGGAGGGCGGCCCGCGGCTCGCGCGCACGCTCGACGAGATTGATCCTGACGTGGAACTTAACGAGAAAATTTTTGAACCTGTCCAGGCCGCCATCAAGAAAACCAAGGCCGCGCTGCCGGAGCATGTCACGATGCTCGGATTCGCCGGAGCGCCCTGGACCCTGCTGGCCTACGGCCTCGAAGGCAAGGGGAGCAAGACCTGGGCCCGCGCCAAGGCCTTCCTGCACCAGGAGCCCGTGAAAGCGAAGAAGTGGATGGACCGCCTCGCGGATGTCTCGGCCCGCCTGCTGAATCTTCACATCGGCGCGGGCGCCCAAGGCGTGCAGCTCTTCGACACCTGGGCCGGGGAGCTGGATCCCGCGGACACCCGGGAATTTTCGCTTCCGGCCGTGAAGCGGACGCTGGAGCAGGTGACCGCGGCCCCGGTCCTGTTCTTCGCCCGGAGCGGCTACCAGCCCCAAGAACTCGCGGACCTGCCGTGCGCCGGGCTGGCGATTCCCTGGCAGGTGCCAATGGCTGAAGCGCGGCAGCGGTTTTCCGCCACCAAGGTGCTGCAGGGCAATATGGATCCAGCCGCCCTGCTGGCGGGCAAGGAAACCGCGGTGAAAAAGGCCCGGGCCATCGTGGACTGCATGAAGGGCGCACCCCACATCTTCAACCTGGGACATGGCCTGGTGCCGGAAACGGATCCCGACGTGCTGCAAGCCGTGATCGAAGAGGTGAAGAAATGAAATTGGAGCTACGAATTCTGTCAACCGCGAAAGACGCGAAAATACGCGAAAACAAAACCAGGTTCTATAATTTGGCGTCCTTTCGCGCCTTTCGCGGTTAATAAACATGCTTAACCTATCTGAACTCATCCAGCGCTACGACCGCCCAGGGCCCCGGTACACGGGCTATCCCATGCCTCCGGTGTGGCAGGACGACTTTCCAGAGACCGAGGTGGTGGAGGCCTTGGGCCGGGCCAATGCCAGCGCAGAGCCCCTGTCGCTCTACGCGCACCTTCCGTTCTGCAGCCGGCGCTGCGCCTACTGCGGATGCAACGTGGTCATCAGCCCGAAATACGATCCGGTGGGCGCCTTCCTTGCCACCCTGGACCGCGAGGCGGAGCTCTGGGCCAGCCACCTTCCGGACCGCCGGGGCGTGATCCAGATGCATTGGGGAGGGGGAACGCCCACCTACCTGAATGTTCCGGATCTTCAACGGGTGTTCGATCTGATAACGACCCGTTTTCCTCTGTTGCCCGGCGCGGAAGTCTCATTGGAAGCTGACCCGACCTTCCTTCGGGAGGATCAATTGCCGGCGCTCCGGAAGATGGGCTTCAACCGCGTCTCCTTCGGCGTGCAGGACCTCGACGAGAATGTGCAGGAACTGATCACGCGGGGGCAGACCTGGGATCAGACCCTAGCCGCAGTGCGGCAGGCGCGATCGGAAGGCTTCGACGGCGTCAACCTGGACCTGGTCTATGGGCTGCCGGGCCAGACCATGGAAACTTTCCGGAGGACCCTCGAGGAGACTCTGAAATTGAGCCCGGACCGCTTGGCGGTCTACGGCTTCGCCTACCTGCCTTCCATGATGCCCTTCCAGCGGAGCATCCCCTCAGAAACCCTACCCACAGCGGATCTGCGTCTCGATTTACTGTTGCTTGCCTCAGAATTGCTTGAAAAAGCTGGTTATTTGACCGTGGGGATGGATCATTTCGCCCATCCGGACGACCCGCTTGCCAAAGCCATCCATGATGGCCGCCTCACCCGCAATTTCATGGGCTACGCGGTCCAGGGCGGCTCGGACATGGTGAGCCTCGGCCCCAGCGCCATCAGCCAGATCGGGGGCGTCTACCACCAGAACGACAAGATCCTCTCCCGGTGGGAGCACGCGGTGGATGCCGGCCGCTTCGCCGTCCACAAGGGGCATCATTGCTCCGAGGAGGACGAGCTCCGACGCTGGGCCATCCATCAGATCATGGGCCGCTTCGAGCTGCGCTGGGACGACATGCAGCGCCGCTTCGGCGTGGGGCCGGACCATTTCGCCGATGCCCTCGCGCAGCTCCAGGAGGAAGTCCCCTTCGGCATCGTGGAACTGCGGGACGAAGGCGTGTTCGTCACCGAACTGGGCCGCCGTTTCGTGCGCAACCTGGCCATGCCCTTCGACGCCTACCTGGCGAAGATGGCGGCCACCACGAAGTTCTCCAGGACCGTTTGATGGACTTCCTCTCCCAACTCCGGGCCGACGCCGAAGCTGCCATGGCCGGCCCGAAGGTGGATACGGCGGTCCTGCTGTTGAATCTGGGCGGCCCCGTCAATCTGGGCCAGGTGCAATCCTTCCTCTACAACCTTTTCAGCGACCGGGAGCTCATCAAGCTGCCTGGGCCCGCTTGGTTCCAGCCCACGTACGCCAAGGCCATCGCCAGGTTCCGGCGCAAGGGCACCGCGGCGAAATACGCAGAGATCGGCGGGGGGTCGCCGCTGCTCCGGCAGTCGGCGGAGCAGGCGTCGGCCCTGCGCAGGAATCTCCGCGAAGCCGGACGCCAGGAGCCCGTGAAGCTGCTCTTCCGGTACACCCAGCCACGCGCGCAAGGCCTGCTCAAAGCCCTGAAACAGCGGGGAATCACCAAGTTGCTGCCCGTGACCCTGTACCCCCACGACTGCATCGCGACCACCGGCTCGAGCATCCGAGAACTCGAGCGAGAAGCCGCCCAGATGGGCATGTCGGTCCTCGAAGGGGTGCGCGCCTATTCCACGGACCCCGACTACCTGGACGCCATGGAAGCTCCGCTCCGAGAAGCGCTCGATGAGCTGCCCTACGCGACCGTGATCTTCAGCGCCCACTCGCTGCCCATGAGCCAGATCGAGGCCGGCGATCCATACGAGGAGGAGATCAAGGCCACCGTGGAGGCGCTCAGGGCCCGCATCGGCGACATTCCCGGCGGTTCCACGCTGGCCTACCAGAGCCGGGTGGGCCCTATCCGGTGGTTGACCCCGGCCCTGAAGAAAGTGTTGGGTGAGTTCGGCGGACGGGATGTCATCGTCCTGCCCCTCAGCTTCGTCAGCGAACACATCGAGACCCTCCACGAACTGGACATCGAGTACGCCGCGTTGGCCAAGAAAGCCGGCATCCGCACCTACCGGCGGCTGCCCGCGCCGGGCGTGAATCCAAGCTACATCCGCTGCCTGACGCGGCTGACGCTGGAAGCGCTATCCCCAGGAGCCAGGACATGACGACACTCATCCTCGGCGGCGGCGTCAGCGGCCTCGTGACGGCCTGGCATCTGCAGAAACGCGGCGAGGCCGTGGAAGTCTGGGAAGCCCAGGAGACCATCGGCGGGTGGGTCCGCACGCTGCCATGGCCGGACGCGGACGGGCGGCCCGGCCATGTCGAGCGGGGACCGCAGGGCGTGCTCGTGGCGCCGGGCTCCGCGGCGGACCGCTTGTTCAAGGAACTGGAGCTGGAAGTGCGGAGTCCCGGCCACGGAGCCCGCTGGGTGGGAATGGGCGGATCGCTGATTCCGGTTCCGGCCGCGCCCGTGGCCCTGCTGTTTTCCAGGCTGATGAGCGTCACGGCCAAGCTGCGGATGATGATGGAGCCCTTCGTTCCGGTCCGTTCCCTAGAGCCGGAGGAGAATTTGTCAGCCTTCGTCGCGCGGCGCCTGGGGCGCGGGGTGGCTGAAAACCTGCTGCCCGCGATGGTGGCGGGAGTGCTCGCGGCCCCGGCGGAATCCCTTTCGGTGGAGGCCCTTCCCAAGCTGCTTCAGTGGGAAGCCAAAGGTTCCCTCTTCAAAGGCATGAGAAGCGGAGGCAGCAGCTCGCTGATGGTGCCGAAGGGCGGCATGGGGATGCTGCCGAAGCGGCTGGCCGAGCGGCTTTCCGGGGTGCGGACCGGACTGCGGGCCGAAGGCCTGGAGCGGCTGGAATCAGGACGCTGGCGGGTCTGGGGAGCCGGGGAACTGCGGGAAGCGGACCGCGTGCTGCTGGCCCTTCCGGCCTATGAGGCTTCAGTGCTCCTGGGGCCCATCGCGCCGCAGAGCGCCGAAGCCCTGGCGGCGATCCCCTACACTTCGGTGCGGCTGCGCCATAGCCGCCATGCGCGCCTGGCGCCGCTGGATGATTCCTTCGGATTCCTGGTGCACCCGCCTGAGGGCCACGGTTTTCTGGGCGCCTTGGTGCCTTCGTGGATTGATCCCGACAGCGCGCCCCCGGACCTCATGCAGTTGAGAGCCTTCCTGGGCGGCGCCTTTGAAATGGATCCCTCGCTTTCGGAATCCGGCGGTGTGCAGAAGGTCCTCCGATCCTGGGTGCCCCGACTTGGGGAGCCTCTCCAGGTCCGGGAGGAACTTGCGGACCGCGCCATCCCAAGGCCGGAAATGGGCCATCGCAGCCGAGTGAAGGCCGCGCTGGCCGGGCTTCCGGCAGGCATCGACTGGATCAGCAACGCGCGCTTCGGCCCAGGCGTGCGGGACGTGGTCGAAGGCGTGGAAGCCTGGGTCGAGCGCAAAGAGGAAAACTGAGGATCGCGGGGCCTTGGCGGCCCTAGTTCTTCATCCCAAGCGTTTTGCGGGCGGTGTCGCGGAATTTCGAGGCGTGTTCCAGCGCCTCCTTGGCCATGGCCGGGGTCGCGCTCTCTTCGGGCTCCAGGATGATCCGGTTGATGGCGCTGAGCTTGCTCAGGTGCGAACGGTGGGACTCCCAGCTAGGTTCGATGTCAGCGCACAGGTAGAGCAGCACAGCCAGGTGGGAGGTGGTGGGGAAGTTGATCTCGCCCTCCTGCAACCGCGCCATCAGGTAGTTCTCGACGCAGAGGTGGGCATGCAGGCAGACCGCATCGGGGTTGCCGCCCTTTTTCACCGCCAATTCGCGCTTGGCCGTTTCCAGGTGGGCTTCGGCCTTCGCGATCCACCGGGCGCTCAGTTCCTTCATGCGGGCCTCCTCAACGGCGGTGTTCCACCATACGCCCAATCAGCCGAATCCTAGGAGCCGTTTTGAAATAATCAGCGCATTTCTGATTATTTTATAAGGCCCCTTATGCGGTGCCGCAACATTCATAGCTGAGGCGGAATTCCGCAAAGGCGTTCCACAGCTTCATCCGCGCCGATGGCTGCCAGGGCGCCCAGGCGCGGGTCCAGCAGATGCGAGCCTTTGACATTGCCCATGGCCTTGAGCATCGAACTCTTGATCCGGGGAATGCTGGCTTCCAATTGCCGGATCAGTTCCTTGGCTTGTTTACGGCTGCTCTCCGCGACGCTGCATGCGCACAGGGGACATCCGCAGGGCACGATGGGGTAGCCTTTGAGCCACGTGAAGCGGCGCAGGTCGGCTTCCTCGCAGGTGGCGAGGGGGCGGATCACCGTGTTGGCGCCGTCGTCGCTCCTGAGGCGGACGGGCATCGTCGCCAGTCTTCCCCCAAAGAACAGGTTCAGCAGCAGGGTCTCCAGCAGGTCATCGAGGTGGTGCCCCAGGGCGATCTTCGTGAACCCGTGCTGCTTAGCGTAGGAGTAGAGGACCCCTCTCCGGAGCCGGGAGCAGATGATGCAGGGGGTTTCTTCGGGCCGCTGCCGGACGAGCGCGTCGATGGGGGCGCCCAGCACCTCGTGGGGGATTCCGCGCTGCTCGCAGACCTCGGCGATGCGGTCCGGATCGAACTTGGGGAAGCCCGGATCCACGGTGATGCCATGCACCTGGAATTTCACGGGGGCGCGTTTTTGAAGCGAGGTGAGGACGTCCAGGAGGGCCCAGGAATCCTTGCCCCCGCTCAGCCCCACCAGGATCCTGTCTCCGTCCTCGATGAGCCCGTAGGTCTGGATCGCTTCGCCCACTCTGCGCAGGATCCGCTTCTCCAGTTTGGGAAGCGAAGCAAGATCCGCTTCGCATGGAGGGTCGAGCAAGGCTGGCAGAGCGCAGGGATTGGCCACGCTCAGGCCATCAATGCGGCGCAGCCCTTTTGCTTGCCATTCATCATCGAGACCTGGGCCTCGCGGACATATTCCGGGCAGGTGCAGACGGGGCAGGTGTTGCTCTGGGTTTCGGTGCAGAGGTCGGCGATATTCACTTTCTCAAGGAAGGTCGTGATGTGCTCTTCCAGATGGCGCCAGAGCAGTTCGCTCATGCGTTCGTCCTCCAGGAGGATCTGGCGGCCCTGCTCCGGATCGTTTTTCGCCACGGCGTAGAGGCTGGCATCCGTCAGGCGCAGGATCTCGCCCACGCTCACATGGCTGCACGGCCTCGTGAGCACGTAGCCGCCCTTGGGCCCGCGCACGCTCTTCACGACGCCGGCTTTTTTCAACTTGTGGAAGATCTGCTCCAGGAAGGGAAGCGAAAGGCTCTGACGTTCGGCGATCTGGTGCAGCGGCACGGGCTCTCCGTGGCTGTGGTGGGCCAGATCGAAGAGGGCCTGCATGGAGTAGCGGCCGCGGGCGGAGATTTTCACCTGAAAACTTCCTTTCTTCCTCTTCTGAATATAGGATTCCTGACTGTTTTCGTCAATTTATTAAAAACCAATTGGGGCGCGGATTTGACGGGCCGTATGCTGGAGGGCAGAGGTGGCCATGCTCCAGGTTTTTCTATTGGTTGCTTCCTTGCTGGCGACGCCCGGACAACAGCAGGGGAAGCAGGAAGAGGCAGGCCAGGCTGGGCAGGAAAAGCAGGAGCCCGCGAAGCCGCATTTGCTCCCCGCCGAAAAGGAGGGCGGGCTGCCCACCGACAGCAAGGACCACCAGGCGGTGTTGCTAGGCGCCACCAGCCGGGAAGCGCTGCTGTCGCATCGGGCCATTTTCCGCGACAACACGAAGCATCGCGATATCAAGGCCGACTGGGCCGCCCGTTGGAAGGCCATCGATGTTCCGTGCACCCTGGTGGTGGCCTTCGGATCCTGGTGCAGCGACAGCCAAGCGGAACTGCCGGATCTGCTGGCCCTCACCAAGGAGCCCAATCCTTTCGTCAGCATCCGGTACATCGGCGTGTATCGCGATAAAAAGGTCGAGGCCGCGGCCTGGCCCAGCGGCGTTGCGCCCCAGGCCGTCGAAAAGGTCCCCACCATCTGGCTCTTCGAACTCCAGCCCGGTGGATCCCAGAAACTGCTTGGAAGCATCGTGGAGACGCCGCCCAAGGGCCAGCGCATGGCCGAAGCGGTGCTGGGATTGTTCTCCCAGGCCCGTTAGAGCTTTTCGACCCTTATCTCGACCCGCGGACCCTTTTTAGGACTGTCTTCCCGCTCCTTGGCATAGTCCCGGCGATGTTCCGATTTATGTTCCGGCTTGTGTTCGGGTCGGGGCGCCGGTGGCGGCGCGGGCCGCGGCGCGGGAGGCAGGGCAGCGGCCACGGGCTTGCCGGCCCAGGCGACACCCACCTGTTTGATGCGGTCCACGAGACGCTGGGGTTCCAGGACCTGGATGCCCTCGCCGAATTGCAGGCACCAGCGGGCGATGGCGCGGAGGTCCGTGGCCACGAAGGAAACGGTGGCCCTGCCATCCTCGCCATCCTCGATCTTGAATTCGGGGAAGGCGGGCGGCGCCTGCTTCACTGCGAAGATCCACTGTTTTTGAAGGGTCGCCTTCACTCGGATGGGTTCGCCCCCCAGCCAGCCCCCGATTAGATTCGCGGGGGTGCCCTCCTTGTAGGGACCCTGCGCGGACCTGCCCGGGCCGTCCACCAGATTGATTTCGGCCAGATGATCCAGGCGGTGGTGGCGCTCGGCGTTGTACCGGCGGTCCCAGCCCCACACGAACCAAGCCTGGGTGAGGGTATCGAAGATGAGCTGACGGGGCTCGAAGGTGCGTGGTGGATCGGCCTCGGCGTCCCTGAAGATCAATTCGATGGCTTTGCCTTCCTTCACGGCTTGCAGGACGGACTGCACGTGCCCCGACGAGAGGCTGCCAGCGTCCGCCGCGGGTTTGGCTGCCGCTGCCTTGGGCGTGGGAGCGCTGGGTGGGGCGGCCGCAGGGGCCGGTTCAGGTGCCGATTTTGATTTTGGCTTGGATTTGCCGGCCGTTGCCCCCGATGGAATCTCAGCAGGTTCGAGAATCTTCTTTTTTGGTCCGGGTTTTGATTTTTTCTCCAGTTCTGGTTTTGGTTTATCCGATGCCGGTCCAGAATCCGACGCTGGCTTCTTCGTTGCCGCAGATGCCTTTTTGGGGGCTGCTGCTGCCTTGGTCTGAGCGATCGATTCGGATTTCGCTGGCGCCTTGGCTGGGAGTGCCTTGGCTTTCGGCTCGGGTTTTGTGGTCTTCTTCGCAGGGGCCATGGATGGATCTCCGCTGCCATCATGGCCCGGAAACCTAGCGCCCGTCTAGGGTTTGGCGTGAGAAGTGGACTTCCACGGCATTCTGCTGCGAGAATCCATTCAAGCCACCGGCGAAACCGGATTACCGCGTCATCTTCGGGCGGCCCACAAATCTCAGGCGCTATTGCCTAATCTTTTCAGGCGTTTCCGGAAGCTTTCCCCGATCGGTGCCAATTGGCTGGTCAGGTTTTCAGAACCGCCATCTCCCATCCCCATCACCATTCCGTTTCAAATCCAGCGCAAGGTCCCGATGCTGCGGTGAATCCGCTCCGGGCCGGGCTGTCAAGGAGAACTCATTTGAGCAAGAAATCCATGCTGATCAACGCCACGGATCCCGAAGAAATCCGCGTGGCCACACTGCTGGACGGCACGCTCCTCGACTTCGATGTGGAATTCATCCACAACGAAAAGATCAAGGGCAACATCTACAAGGCCAAGGTGGTGCGGGCGGACCAGAGCCTGCAGGCGGCCTTCATCCATTATGGCGGCCAAAAGAACGGCTTCCTGCCGCTCGGCGAATTGCCCCGGGACATGGTGAGCCCGGACGGCCGCCGGGGGCGCATCCAGGATCTGCTGAACCGCGACCAGGAGATCCTGGTCCAGGCGGTCCGCGAAGAGATCGGCAGCAAGGGCGCGATGATGACCGCGCAGGTCAGCCTTCCGGGCCGCTACCTGGTGCTGACGCCGGGCAATCCCGTGAACGGCATCAGCCGGAAGATCGAAAGCCGCGAGGAGCGCGAATATTTCAAGCAGCTCATCGACGAGCTGGAGATCCCGAAAAACATGGGCGTCATCGTGCGAACCGCCAGCCTGGGCGTCACCAAGGAGGATTTCCAGAAGGATCTGGAATACCTCCTCGACACCTACAAGGAAGTCCTCACGCGCTACAAGCAGCGGCAGGGTCCGGGCCTTGTGTGGCAGGAGGACGACGTGGTGACCCGGACGCTCCGGGACGCGTTTTCCGCGGATATGGAAGAAGTTCTCATCGACGATCTGGACACCTTCCACGCGGCGCAGAATTTCTTCAAGCGCACGATGCCCCAGCACGCCCACGTGCTGAAGCACTATGCCGGAAGCAAGCCCCTGTTCTCCAAAGCCCAGACCGAAGACCAGATCGACCGCATCTACGCGCGGCGGGTGGGCCTGCCCAGCGGCGGCGCCCTGGTGCTGGACCAGACCGAAGCCCTGGTCGCCATCGACGTCAACAGCGGCAAGACCTCCGGGGAAGGGGTCGAGGACATGGCCTTCCGCACCAACATGGAAGCCGCGGAAGAAGCCGCGCGCCAGCTGCGCCTGCGGGACCTCGCCGGGCTCGTGGTCATCGATTTCATCGACATGAAGAAGGAGAGCCACAACAAAGCCGTGCAGGACAAGCTGGTGGAAGGCCTGCGCGAAGACAAGGCCCGTATGGAAGTCGGCAAGATCAATCGTTTTGGCGTGCTGGTGATGACCCGCCAGCGGCTGCGGCCCTCCATCCAGCAGACGACCCATGTGCCTTGCCCTCATTGCCAGGGATCGGGCCAGGTGAAGAGCGCCGAGGCGCTCCTGATTTCCGTCATCCGGCGGATGAAGTCGATCCTCAGCCATGGGGACGTGAAGGAACTCCGGGTGAAGCTGGCCCCGGCCACCGCCATCCAGGTGTTGAACCAGAAGCGCCGCGAATTGCAGGAGCTGGAGGACACCTTCGGCGGCAGCGTGGTGATGCTGGCGGACCCCGCGGTGGCCTATGGCGAAATGGTCGCCGAGATTGAAAAGCGCGAGGAGGAGGCGGAGGAGAAACCGGCCAAGACCCATGTGGAACGCATGATCGAGCCCGAAGATGAGACCGTCGTGCTGGGCGGCGACAGCGCCATTTCCTTTGACAAGGCGCTTGGAGAAAACGCGCCGAAGGCGGGGAAGGAAGCCTCCAAGCGCGGTCTCCCCAAAGCAGCCGAATTCAAGCACGACCGCCGGGATGTGCAGCGGGCGGCCTTGGATGAGCGGGAGCGCCTCCGCGCTTTGTTTGAAAGCGCGAAGCCCGAGGACGATGAAGGTGCCGAGGCCGATGCGGAAGGCGGCAAGGAGGAAGCCCCCTCCAAGTCCGGCCGCCGGCGCCGGCGGGGCCGGAGCGGCGCCGCGAAAACCGGCTCAGCAGGTCCGACTGTTGCAGGCGCCCCCGAGGAGAAGGCCGCTGGAGCGGCCGAGGTCCCGGGCGCCGCGGCCCCCGCGCCGAAACCGGCAGGACATGGAAAATCCGCCAAATCGGTCCAACCCCCTCAAGATGCCCCCAGCCGGGTGGTCATCGAACCTCCGGTGCTCTCGGGAGAAATCGTGGCGGCCCTGCTGCTGCCGACCCCGCGTCCAAGGCGCCTTGGTGCCGCCGCGCCCACGGCCACCATGCCCGCCCCGGCGCCTGAAATGATCCCTGAGGCTCCCGCCGCCAAAACAAAATCCAAGGCCTCGAAGGCCAAGGCCGCCAAGCCCAATGCCGCTGGAGACGAGACCGTCCCGATCCCAGCTCCGAAGCCCAAGCCCTCCAGCAAGTCCAGGAAGGCGGAGCCGGCCCAGGACGCTCAGCCTGCGGCCAAGGAGAAAGCCATGGCGGCGGCTGAACCCAAATCCAAGGCATCCGCTCCGAAAATCGTCCAGAAGAAAGTGAAAGCGTGATCGCAACCCTGACATAGTCGGTCATCCCATGTCCCTTGCGGTTCAGGCCCTCCTCGCATCCTTGGCCACCCTCCTCGGAGGTTGGATGGTGGTGCGCTTCCTTCAGGGCCGCGCCTCCACCATGCGGCTCATTTCGGGCATCGCGGCGGGCTACCTGCTGTCCGCGGCCCTTGTCCGGATCATTCCCGAAAGCCTGGAGCAGGGCGGCGAGGGGACGGCCTTCTGGGTCCTGGGGGGATTCCTGCTGGTGCACGTGATGGAGCACGGCATCACCATCCACTTCCACTACGGCGAAGAGACGCACATGGAGGGCGGCCCCATGACGGGGATCATGGCGCTGGTGGGCCTCTCGCTCCACAGCTTCATGGATGGCCTGGCGCTGGCGGCGGCGGTGCGGAGCAGCAGCAACCTGGGACTCTTCATGTTCATGGCGCTTATCCTCCACCGCATCCCGGAGGGGGCCACGATTTCCAGCATCTTCCTGGCCCGGGGCTATGGCAGGCGCGGCGCCCTGCTGGCATCCGCAGGATTGGCCGTGGCGACCCTGATCGGGGCCATGAGCCAGTCGGCCATGCACCTCAATCCCGCCCCGGTGTTGGCCATGGCCGGCGGCCTGGTGATCTACGTGGCCAGCTCGGACCTGCTGCCCGAGGCCCAGAAGGAGAAGGGCTGGAAGAGCACGCTGGCTCTGCTCATCGGCTTCGGCCTTTTCCTGGCCACTCAATTGATCGCACCTCACCAGCACGGCGGTTGAGGCTTCATGCGCCCCCCCACCTCCATGTGGCCACGGTTGGCAAGGCTGCTGGCGGCTTCATCGTGGGTGGCGTTGGCAGGACAGAGCCCGGCGGGCCGAAACCTGCCGGCCCTGCCGGACTGGCCGCCCCTCCAACAAAACGAGCCCTGGCCCGACGCCATCGCTCTGCTGCCCCTCAGGCCCTTCGATCCAGGCGGCGCTTCCACCAAGCGCGTGCCCTTCCGGTGGCGCGGCGAGAAGGTCGTGGAGACGGTGGATTCCTGGAGCATCGAAGGCGGCGCCATCGAGACTGAAGAAGTGCTGCTCCTGGCAGACCGCATCCGCTACGAACCGGCCACCGGGCAGCTCACCGCCGAGGGCCATATCCGGCTCGAAGCGCCTGACCTGCGATTGCGCTGCGACCGGCTCTCCATGGATTGGAAGCACCAGGTCGGCGAGGCGCGCGGGTTGGAACTGGAGATCCCCCCTGATTGGGCGCTGCGTTCGGACAGCGTGAATTTCACGACCCTTAAGCATTGGGATTTCAAGGCAGTGGAACTGAGTCCCTGCCCCCAGGAAGAGCCGGGATGGCGGGCCCGGCTTTCGGAGTTGAAGCTCGATCTGGACGGCTTCGCGACGCTCAGGCATGCGCGCGTCATCGTCGGCCACGTTCCCCTGCTCTATGTCCCCTGGGCCATCTACCCGGCCAAGGCCCAGCGGAGCTCCGGCCTGCTCCCGCCCTTGCTGGGGTACAGCGGCCGGCTCGGAGCGACGGTGGGGCTCAGCTATTTCCAGACCCTGGGAGACAGCTCGGACCTCACGTTCTCGCCCCAGTATTTTTCAAAACAAGGGGTGCTCTGGGGCCTGGAATCAAGGTGGAATCCCGAACCTACGCACCAGGGCAGTTTCCAGGGGCAGTTCATCAATGAGCGCAGCAGCGACGAGCGGCGCTCCCGCTTCAGTTTCAAGGAAGTGTGGCAGCGGGAGGATGGCTGGCAGCTCACCGCAGACATCAACCAGGCGTCCGACAGCCTGATCGATGCGGACTATGGAAGGGGGCCCGGCCAGCTAGGCACGCGGCCCTTCGACAGCGCCTTCTATCTGGGAAAAAGTTTCCAGTGGGCGAGTTTCGCCTTCACGGCCCAGGAACAACGGAGCTTCTTTCTGCCGGATGATCCCTTCTTCCGCACGGACTTTCCGAGTTCGCTGAAGCGCCAGGTGCTGCCTCAGGTGGAGGCCCGATTGTTCCCGATTCCCCTGGGCGATTTCTACCTGGATGGCTCCTGGCGCACCAGCCGCCTCAGCTACAAGATCCAGACCGGCGAAGACGACCCCGAAGGCCGCTACACTTGGGGCCGGGACGACGGCTTCCTTCGGGTCCATGGACGCCTGGGGCAGTGGGGACCGTTCCGCGCGGACGCGCAGCTCCTGGCCCGCTACACGCGCTACGGCGCCACCCTGAAAGAGGCGGTCTTCGATCCGAATTCCGGAGCCAGCGGCACCTCCCTGGATCCGGCGATCAATTCCGCTTTCGATCCTTTCCGCGCCGAAGGGGATTCCGCCAAACGCTACTTCGACTCCATCAAGGTCCAGCTCTCGGGGCCGCAGGCGGGGCGGACCTTCACGGGCCTGTCCGCATTCGGATACCACGGCGATATCCGGCATGTGGTCGAACCCTTCCTTGCCCTCACCCAGAACAGCAAGTTCGGCCTGGCGGGCAAACTGCCCAGGTTCGACGAAGTGGATGCCCAACCAGGTGTTGATGGCAGCGCCATGGGGGAACGGAGCGCCGAGATCGGCATCAAGCAGCATTTCTTGGGAAGACAGGGTGCCGGAATGGACTTCGCGGATCTGGTCCGCTTCCGCCTTTCCATCAAATACCATTTCAGTCCCATCCTGTTGGGAGATGGCCGCATCAAGAAGGGATTCGATTCATTGGATAGCAATATAGATGTGGAACCCAATGAGATGATCCGCCTCAGCTTCAAACGTTCGTCGGATCTGGTGGATGGCGGCACGGACAATTCCCTTAGCGCCGAAGTGAAAAGGCGCGATGGCAGCCACTTCAATCTGGCGTTCTTTTCCACGGGCATCAACCGCTTCCTGGTGCGGCAGCAGGGCCTCCAATTAGGAGGCATGCAGCGCTTCCTCGATGACCGGGTGCGCCTGGAGTTCAGCACAAACTACGACATCAAGTCCCATGGTTTCACCTATAGCCAGGTGGGCCTTGCCTACGCCACGCCGTGCGTGGCGGCGACCCTGCGCTATTCCCACATCGCGTTGTCCATCCCTTTCGAGACCGGCCCCATCGGGAAGGAGGACCGGGTGGATCTGGTCCTGACGTTGAGGGGCCTTGGCGACCTGTTCACGCTGAGGCAGTAGGGGCGCAGCCCCGGCAGGGCCATCGCGGATCCGCGCATTTTCAACGGCTGGCGCGGCCGGATGTGAACTGGTAGGCTTGCGCACTACCCCCAGCGCCACTCAGCTCCCCATACCAGGGAACCGCCCCAGGAGGCTTCATGCTTCGTATCTCCTCGTTCCAGCACATGCCTGCGCTATTCCGTCCCGCCCGGGTGATGGTTCCCATCCTCCTGCCGGCCCTGCTCTTCGGCGGCGACACCCTTTCCGTATCAGGCCGCGGGGAGATGGCCGTGGGGGGCAAGGGAAAACCCGCCGACAACCAGCTTGCCCTGCAGCGCGCCGAGGCCCTGGCCATTGAGGACGCTCTGGCCCAGGCCGTATATCAGTTGTATGGAAGCCGGGCCAAGCTGGGCGCGGATGCAGACCGCATCATCCGGGATGTGGTGAACCACAAGGCCAACATGGTGCTGGATTCCCAGGTCACCGCCACGAACGTGGATGCCGGCAAGGCCGTGGTCGAGCTTGTGCTGAAGATCGACGGCAAGGCCATGAAACGCTACCTGGAGGACAGCCTTGGCCTGTCCCTGGCCCAGGAAACCGAAGGGAAATTCAAAGTGATCGTGCTTTCCTACACCATCGAAGGCCAGGATGCTGACAAATCCAAGCCGCTGGTCCTCCGGGAGGAAGTCACGGACGACCGGAAGAATGTGCAGGCGGCCTCTTTCGCGGCATCCAGCTCCCATGCTTCGGCGAGTTCCAGCCAGTCCTCCCTGCAGGCGGCTTCCGCCAGCAGCAGCAAAGGCAGCGCAGCTTTTCAGAGCCAGGGTTCCATGCAGGCCTCCCGGGACCGGCAGTCCGCCGCCGCGGTCCAGGGGGATCGTGGCTCGGCCGCGGCGTCCAGCAGCAGCTCGGCGCAGATGAGCGCCCAACGCAGCAGCTCAGGAGCGGCTGCCTGGGATAACCAGAAGGCTTCAAGCATCGATGCCCGCAGCAGCCGCGCAAGCGCATCCTCGAGCAAGTCCTCGGCCTCGGGGGCGGTCTTCAACGACACCAGCTCTTTCTACCACCGCATCACGATCTACGCCGACCCCACCAAGAAAGGCGCTGGCGCCACCAATGAGGTGCGAGCCTCCCTGGGGGAGATGATCGAGAAATCCGGGCTCAACACCAAGTTCCTGGATATGGACCTCATGGGACGGAATTTCGAGACCGAGGACGACCTGTACAACGTGATCCTCTCGGGGCTCAAACGCAATCCGGACGTGGGTCCGAATGATTACGTGGCCGTGGCCCTGAACCGCTGCACCCCCATCAACAACAATCATCGGTACACCTCGCAGGTGGTGTATCGCGTCATCCGCATCAAGGACGGCGATACGCTCCTGCCCGACAAAGTGATCCTGGGCGACAGCGGCGATCAGGCCTCCGATGACGTGGGCCGCGCTACCGCCACCAAGCTGGCCATGCGCAAGGCCGACAGCGTGCTGCCCGACGAGCTCCGTGCGGCCGTGAAAAAGACGCAGCGCGCCGAGAAGCGCGAGACCGCGTCCGCCTCCACCACCTACGTCATCCGCGTGGACAACATCGCGAGCCCCGCGTCGACCGCGGCGATCAAGCAGGCCCTCCGCGGGGCTGGAATGACCGTCAGCCCGCAGTTCCGGGGCGAGGCCCGCTCGGAAACCATCACCGTCGCATTGAACGGGAAGACTGGATCGGACGTGCTCGCCCTGCTCGAAACGCTCATTGATAAGTTCGCGGTGGAGACCATGGACGAGCGGAACACGGTCTTGAAGGGCAAATGATGGGAGCCTTGCCTTCTTCACCCATGCTGTCGCGGCCGGCTCTTGTTCCCGGCCTCGCATGGGTCCTCCTCGGGGGAATGGCCCACCCGGCCCTGGCCCAGACCGCCGTGAAACTGGCCCTGGCGCCCGAACTGCTGGTGGCTGACGCGTCGCCGGATGGGCGCATGCCCGCCCAGGCCGCGCTCCAGGCTGCCTTCGAGCAGCGGGCCAGCGCCGCGTTCCCAGGCCGCATCATGCGCCTCGGTCCCGAGGACATGATCGCGCCGGACGAGCGCGTCCTGGTGCTGGTGCCGACCATCACCGCCGCGCGGGTCACCCGGGAAGTCACCGCCGGCGTCATTGACAAGTACGAAGCGGTGGTGGTAGGGGATCTCTCGGTGCTGGATCCGTGGACCAACGCGAATCTTTTTTCCGCCACGCGCATGGTCGCCGCCAGCGTGGAATTGGGCCGCAGCGGAGCCGGAAAGCGGGATGAATTGGTCCGCCAGGCCTTCGATGCGGCCTGTTCCCGGTGGATGGAAGCCTGCCTTGCCCAGATGAAGGAGAAGGCCTCGCCGTTCGTGCTGGACGCTCAGACGCTCGTCGTGTCCGCATTGCCGAAAGGCGGGGTCTGGCCCTTCGGCCGGGAGCGGGGAGTGAAGAAGGGGGCGACGCTCAAGGGCCAGGGGCATTACGCCAAGGTCCTGGATGTGGAGCCGCGCTACGCCATCATCCAGGACGTCGCCGATCCTGCCCGGCGCATCGGGCCCGGCGAGCGCTACACCCTCACGGTGGTGGACAAGCCCGCGGAGCGCCCGGAGCCCACGGTGGCCTTGAGGTGGCGTGGAAGCCTACCGAAACTGCCGGAAGGGGTCACCTCGCCGAGCCTCGAGCCCGATGCTTTTTTGGGCCTGCTGGGCAACTACGTGAGCCAGGCCGGCGGCCTGCGCCTGCTGCCTGCCGAACTGGGCGGCGAGCGCGCCAAGGCAGGGCTGCTGCGCCTCCACGACCACATCGCCCGACACTCCCAGCTCACCACCGGCAACACGCTCAGCCTGGAGCAGCGGGAGGTGGCCCTGATCGCCCGGCAGTCCCCGGATCGCGTGGTGGAGATGGGGATCCTGGGCGGATACCACGGCACCCGGAACAAGGCCGATGGCCAAGTGGAGCACTACTACCGGATCCGCTTGGGCGCCGTGCTGGCCACCCGGGCCGGAGTCGACGAATCTGCCCGGTATCCCATGTCGGCCTTTTTGGACCATGAGGAGGAATTGGCCCAGGTGGAACAGGCGGGGGTCCGGGAACTGGATGCGGGCGCAGCCTGGTTCACCGTATGCCGGAATGCCGTCATCCGGCTTGCGGGCAAGGTGCAGGCGAAGGTGATGGAACTGCCTGTGTCAGATATCGAGATCAGGGAAGGCGTGGTGGACGCGGCCCGCGCCGCGCAGTGGAAGGTTGCGCCCCCCTCGCGTTTCGCCCCACTCAAATGGCTGCGCCCGGCGGGTGAAGTCAAGGACGCGGCCGGCGCGCCGCTCGGTCCGCTGCTCGTGGCCCAGGCTCCATCCAAAGGGTTTCTGAACTCCGCAGGCCTCGGCGCGGAAAAATTAGCCCCTGGAGACGTTCTGAGGTTCAGCGGCAGCGCCGCCCAGGATCCGCTGATTCAACTCGGGCCGTTGGAATTCGCGGACGCCCCCGCTTGGATTCCAGAATCCCGATGGTTGGCGCCCATGCTGGCCGGGGCGCTCATGGGGCCAGGAACCTGCCGCTTCCTCTTGGACGGCGCCGGCACGGGCCCCCGGGTGGTATTGAACGGGACCGCGTTCAGCCGGCGAACTGAAGGCGATTCAACTGCTTTCAGCGGCCAATGGCGCGTGCGCCTGATCTCCGGAGGCGAGGCCCAGCCAGCCTGGAAAACGGGACTGCAAACAGACCACACCCAGAAACTCGAAAAGCCAGCCGAGGCTCTTCAACCGCTGGACCTGGGGGCGTGGGCTTTTGAATACGTCCAGGATTCCCTCAGGAAGCTCGGCGGATCCGCCCTCCAAAAAAACCTCAACCAGGCCCTGCGGGCCGCCTCCTCGGAGTAGCCATGAAATTCACCGTCGCAATCCTTCTGCTCGTCGCAAGCGCTGCGGCTCCTGTGTCCGCCCAAGGCCTGGGCGGCTTCCTGAAGAAGCCCGCGCCTGCTTCCTCCGGTCCCAAGGTGGATGTGGGAAATGCGCTGCTCGCAGGGGCTTCGATGATCGGTTTCGTCACCATCGCCACCGACCAGGGCATGAAGGCCATGGATTTGATGATGGAAATGTTCCCCCCTGAGAAAGTGGCGAAAGTGAAACTGCTGAACCTCCAGTACAAGGAACTCGCAGCCAAGCGCAAGGACGGCAACATCGATGCGGAGCAGCTGAAGGTGGCCAGCGAAGCGGGACAGGAAATGGCGGCCATCCAGGGGGACTGGAAGACCTACAAGAAGGAGAAGTCGGCGGTGGTCACCAAGGCCAACTCGCGCCTGGGGCTGATGCTGGGAGCCGACGCCGTGGCTGCCAGCGCGGCGCCGACCACGCTGGCCTCGCTTCAGGAGGCCGGCAAGAGCCTGGCGGGCAATCCGATGCAGGCCGGCAAGGCCGCCCAAATCACCGCCCAGGTGGCGATCCTTTCTGCGGTGGTCGCGCAGATCCCTCAGCAGGTGAAATCATTCACGACCGTGCGCGGCATCGTCTCCAACATCGCCAGGGCCGAGAAGATCACCTTGGCCCCGGATGTCCCCGCAGACAAGGTGAAGGACCAGGCCTCATTGAGCAAGCAGGCGAAGGAAATCGAGTAACGGCGGACAGCAAAGGCAAGCCTGGCGGTTCAATCCTCCGCCAGGCTTGCTTTTATGGCCAGGCAACCCCGGCATCTCGGCAGCCTACTCCACCACCACGACGCAGTTCCTGCCTCGGTTCTTGGCCTGGTAGAGGGCCTTGTCCACTTGCTGGAAGAGATCCTTGAAGTGGCGGGCCCCGGGGGCGCCGACGCCAAAACTCATGCTGGGGAAGATCGTCTGGCCGCCTTCCAGGACCAGTGGCTCTCCGTCTATGCAACGCCGGAGCTTTTCAGCGACGCTTTCTCCGACCCTCAGGTTCGTTTCGGTGAGGAGCACCGCGAATTCCTCGCCGCCGATGCGGAAGGCCAGGTCGGATTTGCGGAGCGAATGGCGCATCCGCGCCGTGAGGGCCTTCAGCACTTCGTCCCCGGTGCCGTGCCCGAAGCGGTCGTTGATGAGCTTGAAATGGTCCAGGTCGCTCAGGATGAGGACGAAGGGGCGCTTGTGGCGTTCCCACTGGTAGATCGCGTGCTCGAGGTTCTGGTCGAAGGCGCGCCGGTTGAGCAGCTGGGTCAGCGGGTCCGTGAGCACTTCGTTGCGGAGCGAAGCGGCCTCGATCTCCAGCATGATGCGCCGTTCCCGCAGGTCATTGATCTGGCGGTCGAATTCCAATTTCACGCGCTTGGCATGCATCCACTCAAGGCCGCGGCGGCAGGCGTGCAGGAGCCGCGGACCTGAAAGCGGCACAGGGAGCCAGTCGCCGGCTCCGGCCAGGAGCAGCTTCCGCTCGATGGCCTCATCGTCCGCTTTCCCGATGAGGATGATGAAGGGGCGTTCTTCCTGTTCCCGGAGCATCTGGAGGATCCGCAGTGTCCTCTCACCGGTCGCGTCGATGCCCAGCAGGACCAGCGGGGCTTTCACCGTTTCACAGTCCTTCAGGAATTTGACCGCCGAATGAACCTTCAGGTCGAACCGGAAGTGCTGCAGCAATCCAGGCAGCTTCCGGGAAAGGCCGGAAGGCAGCCCGATGGCGCAGACGGCCACCGAGCGTCCTGCGCGGTCCGGATCGCCCTCCATCACCGGTTCCAGCTGGTGCAGCAATTGATGGATGGTGCTGTTGGCGGCGACGAACCCGTCCCCGTCCACTTCGCGCAATTGCTCCATGTCCGCGAGGGCCGGTGGATCCTTCAGGATGATGTAGATGGGCAGGTTGTGGAACAGCGCCCGGCTTTCGCCGCGCATCAGGCTGCAGAAACGGAATCCATCCAAGGGGTCACCGCTGCCGTCCACGAGCATCAGCTCGGCCTCGTTCCAGGCTTCGGTGGCCAGGGCGCTCAAGGGATCCGGCAGATGGGTGACGCGATGCCCAGCCCCCTCATAGGCCATGCGGAGGCGTTCGACCAGGGTTGCGTATTGGGTGATGGCGACGATGTTCATAGGCGGGAAGGACTAGACGCAGAATAGCGGGCCATTAAGCATTCCTGGAACGAAAACGCGGCTCAAAGGTAGACCCGTCCGAGCCGGCGGTGCAGGGCGCAGGTCAGTTCGTAGGGGATGGTGCCCAGCAAGTGCGACAGCCTTTCGATGCTGTGGGGGGCTGCGGGGTCGGAGCTGAACAGCGTCATGGGATCGCCCGGCGCGATGGCCACGCCGAGGGGCAGGGCGACGGTGAGGTAATCCATGGAGACCCGGCCCACCACCGGATAGTCGGTACCCCCGAAACCAACCACGGCGCGGTTTCCCAGATCCCGGCGGTAGCCGTCCGCGTAGCCGCAGCCGAGGGTGGCGATCTGCATGGCGTGCGGGGCGACGAAAGTGCGCCCGTAGCCCACGGCGGTGCCTGCGGGCACGGTCTTCACGCGGGCGACTTCCGCCACGAGTTCCATCGCCGGTTCCAGGCCCAGGACACGGCCTTCGGGAATCGAGGTGAGGCCGTAAAGGGCAAGCCCGGGCCTCACCTGGCTATCGCCATCCAGGAAGCCCCGGACCAAGCCGTCGCTGTTGGCGTGGTGGACTTCCGTGAAGGCAAGGCCCGCGTCCCTCAGTTGTTGATGGCAGCTCTGGAAGATCCCGCGCTGGCGGTCGGCGAAGCCGCGGTCGGGATCATCCGAAGTGGCGAAATGCCCCATCAAGCCGTCGAGCCATGGGGCCAGCACCTTGAGGCCATCCTGGCATCCCCCCAACTCCGAAGGCAGGAATCCGAAGCGTCCCATCCCGGTGTCGAGTTTCAGGTGGAGCCTCACGGGATGATCAGGCAGGAGGCGCGCATAGGCTTCCAGGCTCTCGGGGCCGACCACCGCCACCGTGAGATGGTGCAGGGAGGCGAGTGGAATCGCTTCGGGGCGGAGCCCCCCCAGGACCAGGATCGGACAGGTGATGCCGCCCTCTCTCAATTCGAGGGCCTCTTCCAGATTGGAGACCGCGAGTCCGGCGATCCGGGATCCCTGCAAGGCTCTCCCGACGGCGACGGCCCCATGGCCATACGCATTGGCCTTGATCACCGCCCAGATTCCACGCTGTCCCGCCACGGCCTGGAGCCGCGCGAGGTTCCGCGTGATGCGGCTCAACGAGATCTCCGCACGCAAAGCCCGGCCCTCCGGCCTGGGACGGAGCGGCGCGAGAGCATCGGCGGGAGGATTCATCGGAACTTCAAGCCTAGCCGTTCGGAAAACGGAAATGTTCGGCGAGTCGAAAAAGCCCCGGAACATCGGGGCTTTTCTTCAACCGAGGAACGCTTTCAGCGTTTTCGAATACCGAGGGTGCCGAATTTTTCGCAGGGCCTTGCTTTCGATCTGGCGGATGCGCTCGCGGGTCACCGCGAATTCGCTGCCGACTTCCTCCAGGGTGTGTTCGGAGGTGTCGTCGCCCACGCCGAAGCGCATGCGGAGGACCTTTTCTTCACGTTCGGTGAGGGTATGGAGCACGGAATTGACGGTCTCCTTGAGGCGCTGGCCGACGACCTGCTCCACGGGGGAGACCACGGTCTTGTCCTCGATGAAATCGCCGAGGTGGCTGTCTTCCTCTTCGCCGATGGGCGTCTCCAGGGAGATGGGCTCCTGGGCGATCTTCATGACTTTGCGGACCTTGCCTACGGGCATGTCCATGGCGTTGGCGATTTCCTCGCTGGTGGGTTCGCGGCCGAGCTTCTGGACCAGCTCGCGCTGGGTGCGGATGAGCTTGTTGATGGTTTCGATCATGTGCACCGGGATGCGGATGGTGCGGGCCTGGTCCGCGATGGCGCGGGTGATGGCCTGGCGGATCCACCACGTGGCGTAGGTGCTGAACTTGAACCCGCGGCTGTATTCGAACTTGTCCACGGCCTTCATGAGCCCGATGTTGCCTTCCTGGATCAGGTCCAGGAACTGCAGGCCGCGGTTGGTGTAGCGCTTGGCGATGGACACCACCAGGCGCAGGTTCGCTTCGATGAGCTCGGCCTTGGCGGCGCGGCTGATGGACTCCGCGGCTTTCAGATGGTTGTAGTCGATGTGGAATTTTTCGGACGTGGTCTCGTACTTCTCGAAGAAGCGCGCCAGTTCTTCATTGATGTGCTTGGCTTCCTGGCCGTACTTCTCCTTCATCTTGGAGAAGGCGGGATTCTTGACCCTATCTTTGAGCTCGCGGGTCTTGCGTTCCCCGGCCATGACCTGGTTGTGGTGGTGGGTGATGCGGTCGATGAGGCGCGTGATGGCCAGGCTGTTGAGGCCCAGGCGGCGCACCTGGCGGCTGACCCGGGCGCGGGCCAGGAGCACTTCGCGGCCGATCTTCCGACGCTTGCCGATGGTCTTTTCACCCGCGTCCACGGCCCGCTTGAGGTCCAGCAGATCCTGCAGGGCCTGGTCGAAGACCAGCAATTTCTCGAACTGGTGGTGGACATGCTGGGTGGCTGAAGTGCTGTCGGCATCTTCATCCTCATCCACCTCGTCGCTCAGGCCCACGACTTCGCGGATCTTGCCAGGGTTCTCTTTGAGCATCTTGCCGATATCGATGAGCAGGCTCGAGGCCAGGCGCGACCGGGAAAGCGCGCGCATGACCAGCCGGACGCCGATTTCGATCCGCTTGGCGATCTCCACCTCGTTCTCGCGCTTGAGCAGCGGAACCGTGCCCATCTCCTTGAGGTACATCCGGACGGGATCGTTGAACTTGTCGCCTTCGGAACCGTCGATGTCGACGTCGCCGTCCTTGCCTTCCTTGTTTTTTATTCCGAGGGGCAGCAGCTCCTCTTCGATCTGGTCCCGGGCTTCCAGGGCTTCAGCCTCGGTGGCGCCGATGCCTACGGCCAGGCGGTTGAACATGTTCATCACCAGCTCGAGATCCTTGGGGGAACTGGCTGTGGGCGGCAGGAACGCGTTCAGCTCGTCGACCAGCACATACCCGCGGCGGCGGCCGATCGCAATGAATGCCTTGGTGAGGTCGAAGTAGGTTTCGCAGGCGGGCGTTTGGATCATCGAGTCCTCAAAGAACCTCGGATACGGGGAGCCTCAGGATCTGGGGCGGTTGCGCACTTGCCTCGGTCGTGGTCCATGGCTCTCGGCTGATAGCCAGCAGTTCGCAGCTTTAGGCAGGGTTTTCCCATTCTGTAGAAAGCCCGGAACCATTCAGTGTAGGGTACTTCGCGCTTCAGGCAAGGGCAAATTTCCAACTTTAGGGCAGAGAACCACCCCGCAATTGCCGGGCCAAAGCGCTCTTGCGCAGCAACAGCGAGGCCTGCCTGGACTCCAGGTGGCGGGTCAGCTCCGGGTCCGTGGAAGAGGCCGGATCCTGCAACTGCTGGTTCAGCAAGCCCAATTCCCGTTGTATGTACCCGGCTTCGAGTTTGGCGAAGGCCCGTTCCGGAAGGGCGTCGGAGCCTTCCCGGACCGCCTGCTGGGCCGCTTGCCGCCGGATGAAGGCCAGGATGTCATCCGGGAGGGCCGACTCGTCGCCTTCGGCATCCAGCAGGGCCTGCAAAACGGGCGCCCCCGACAGGTTTTCCCACCATGTGTGGGGCAGTTCAGCGGTTTGCTGGCGGGTTTCGGGGTCCAGGCAGAAATGCAGGAGCGGGCGCAGCAATTCATCCACTTTGAGTTCGGTGGATGGGGCTGGTCCCACAGGGATGGCGGCAGGACGGGTGTGTCCGCTGCTCCGATGGATCTCGGAGAGGGGGATTTGCAATTGGTGGCCCAGACTCGCGAACAATTCCCGCCGTTCGGGCGTGTCGGGAAGGTAGGGCAGGTAGGCTTGCAATTCCTTGAAGGCCTCCATGCGGTCGGCGATGCGCCGGATGTCCTTCCCCTGGAGCACCCGGGCGAGCATGAAGCTGGTCCAATCCGGCGCCCGGCGCAGCAATTCCCGGAATGCCTCGGCGCCGACCCGCAGGCACCAGGTATCCGGGTCTTCGCCCTCGGGCAATTCGAGCAAGCGCACATCGAAGCCATGGGGCAGGGCCAGGCGGAGGCTTTTTTCGAAAGCCCGGCGGCCCGCCGCATCGCCGTCGAAGCAGAGCACGAGGCGTTTGGTGAAACGTCCGAGCAGCCTCAAATGGTCCTCGGTCAAGGCCGTCCCCATGGGCGCCACCGCCTGGTGGATGCCCTGCTGGTGCAACTGCAGCACGTCGAAATACCCTTCCACCACCACCGCGCCATCGCGCATCACTCCCTTGGCGCGATGCATTCCGAACAGCGTTTCGCCCTTGTGGAAGAGCGAAGTCTCCCGCGTGTTCATGTACTTGGGCTTGTCGTCGCCGAAGGCCCGTCCCCCAAAGGCCGCCAGGCGGCCCCGGGCGTCGTGGATGGGAATGGTGAGGCGGTTGCGAAGGAAATCCACCAGGGAACCGCGCTCCGTGCGCGAAGCGAGCCCGGCCTGCTCGATGAGGTCCTGGGAGTGGCCTTGGCTTTTCAGGGCGGTGATCAGGCCATCCCAGGCATCCGGCGCCACACCGAAGCCGGCCTCCTTCGAAAAGCCTTCGCTGATGCCACGTTTTTTCAGGTAGTCCTGGGCATCCGGGCGGCGGCCCAATTTCAATCCATACCAAGCCTGGGCGGCATCAAGGACCGTGCGGATGCGGGTTTCCTGGTCCACCTCCGCCGCGGGACGCTCCTTGTACTTCGGCATTTCGATGCTCGCTGCGTTCGCCAATTGATCCAGGGCTTCGGGGAAGCTGAGCCCCTCCCGCTCCATGAGCCAGGTGAAGGCATCGCCATGTTTTCCGCAGCCGAAGCAGTGGTAGAAGTTCTTCCCGGGCACCACCTGGAAGCTGGGCGAGCGCTCGCTGTGGAAGGGGCAGAGCCCCGAATAGGCCGCGCCGGCCTTGCGCAGCTTCACGGCCTGGCCCACCAGGGCCACCAGGTCCGTGGCGTCTTTCACGCGTTCAACCAGGTCGCGGTCTTTCATGGTTCAGTTGCCCAGCCAGATGAAATGCCTCAGACCCGGAAGCCAGGCATTGGCTTGGAGGGTGAAGGAGAGGAGCAATCCAAGAATCCAGTATCCAGCCACCGCGCCGATGCGCAGAGGCCGCTGTGGCCGGGCAAAGGCGCACCCGGCGAGGATGCCCATCAAGAGGCCCCAGATGAGGCCCCAGGAGGGCGAGTACAGGAGGCCGACCATCCCGAGGCCCCCCAGGAGCAACCAGTCCGGCAGCCGCCTGAGCCGGGCCCCGAACGAGGTTGAACTGGCCAGGGCGGCGAGGCCGCCACCCAAGCCCAAAGCCGCCACGGTCAATGCGGCCGACGGGTGCAGACCCCAATCCCACCAAGGTCTGGGAAGGAAGAGGCCGAGCAGGAGGGGAAGGACCCAGCTCATGGGCCTGGAGCCATCCGGTCCTGATCCCGCAGCCCCGGGGGCCTTTCCCCATGGGAACACGAGCGGGGCGAGTCCGGCTCCAAGCAGCCCCAGCACCGGATCCCGGCTCGAAAGGAGCATCCAAAGGGAAACCCAGAACCAGGGACCGGGACCGCGGTCCGCAGGGCCTTCCTCGCCCGCGAACATCGCGATTCCAAGGCCGGCCAGCACCAGGAGGATCGCCGGAAGCCATTCGGCGGGATCCCAGAACTTCAAGAGGGTCAGGCGGACGAAGGCCAGGGAAAGCAGGCCGGTGAGCGAGGCCAGTGCCCATCGGAGTGGCGGCCGATCAGGCGCTTTGAGCGCTTTGGGCAGGAAGAGATGGATCGCCACGAGGCCCAGCGGCGCCATGGCCAGCACCGTCGCGCCGTGCTGGAAATCCAGCCCTAAGATGGTCAGCAACCGCACCCAGGAACCCAGAAAGAGGAGGAGCCACGCCAAGGCCATCAGCGTTCTCCTGCGTTGCGGAGCAACGGCTCGCTGGCGATGGGATCGGGTTTCCCGTCCCCGTCCAGATCAGCGGTGTAGCTCAACAGGCGCCCCTGTTCAAAGGTTAGGAGGCGCCAGCCGAAATAGGCGTTCGGCCAGCGGGTGACGCGCCGGATCTCGTTTCCGAGGGTCGTGGTGACGATGAATTTGGTGCCGGGAAAATCGGGCCGATCGTCCCGCAGACGGCCGGTGGAATCGAAAACCGCATCGCTGTGCCAGTGCCCCGAAAGCACCGCCGTCACGCCCTGGTCCGCGCAGCTCTGGATGAAATCTTCCCGCCGGGCGCCCAGGATTCCACCGCTGCCCTTGGCTTCCCCGGTGGCGGACTGGCCGCTGGGAAAGACCGGGTGGTGGACCTGCACCAGCACGCACCGGCCCTTGGTGTCAGCCAGCTCCCGCCTGAACCACGCAAACTGCGATGGGGTGAGTTGGTCCCGGCCATGGGCGCTATCCAGGCTGAGGATGGTGAAAGGGCCGAAGTCGACCCGGTGCCAGGTTTCGGGCCCGAAGTGGCGCAGGTACTGGATCCAGGCCTTGCGTTCATGATTGCCGGGGCAGGACACCACCACCGCTCCCTGGTCTTCCAGAGTTTTGAAGAAGGTGGTGATCCGGTCGAATTCCGCGGCGGTGTCTCCATAACCCAGATCCCCCGAGGCCAGGATCAGGTCCGGTTTCACGTCGGCCATCCGGGAGAGGAAAAGGTTCAATAGATCATCCCGTCCCGGCGGGGGCAGGTCCGCGATATGGACCACTTTCCAACGTCCCGACGGGTCGCGGGGCTTCGCTGAATCGATCCCATCTGCGGGGCGCGCTCTCAGGCCCGAAAGGGTCCATGAATAGTCGGTCATTCCTTTGGTTCTCAGATGTTTCTGCAAGTCCGCCGGCACCCCGAACGGGATTGAGAGGGCGGCCTCCGTTTCCCCGGCCCGGCCCGCCGAAGGCAGCCCGATCATGGGCCTATCCACGCGGGCCCTGGGCGGCCAGCCCACCGCCCAGAGGGCAGCCAGGGTGATCAGGACCGAAAGCAGCACGCGCTTCATGGTTTAGGCCCCTTGGAATCCTGTGGCCCCAGCGGCTTGTTGTGGCTCAGGAGATAGCGGCTCCATGTGTCATAGGCCCGGGCGAGTTTCGTCATCTCCGCGGTCCGGTTGGGATCGGAGCCGGCCTGGTTCTTGGGCTCCGGCTCATCCACGGAGTACAGTCCTGCGCGGCCGTCCGGTTCCAGATTTAGGTACAGATCATCCTGAAGCAGACCCATTCCGGGTGGCCGCCGGAAGGTCGTGAAGGTGAAGGCGCAACTGCCGGGGTCGAAGGCTGGGTCGAAGAGGTCCCTGCCCAAGGTCTGGGTTTCGGTCTCACGGCCCAACAGGCTTAACAGCGTAGGCAGGATGTCCACCTGGGAAGCGATGGTGTGGCGCCGCTCCGGCTTGAGGAGGCCAGGGGCGTAGAGGATGAACGGCACGTTATGGATCGCCAGCGTCAGATCGCCGAACCTGGCGTCGTTGCTGCCCCTGGGAATGCCGTGGTCGCCCCAGAGCACGAAAATGGTGTCCTTGAAATAGGGCTCCCGGCTCGCGGCCTTGAAGAATTCATCCAGCGCATGGTCCATGAGCCTCAGGGCATTGAATTCATCGCCGCTGACGAAACCTGCGGCTTTCAATTCCGCCGCGCCAGGAGAGGCCCGATGGAAATTGGCGATGTGCGGGGGAATCGTGAAAGGCGGATGGTTGCCGCTGGTCTGCACATAGGCGAAGAAAGGCTGCTGTTCCCGCGCCAGGGTTTCGTTGGCCTCGAGCAGCAGGTCCTGGTCGCAGATGCCCCACACATCGACTTTGGGGCTTTTGAAGGAGCCTTCCTCATGGAGCGCCAGATCCGGCAGGTTGTGGTGCAGGGCAGCCCGGATCTGCGCCCAATTGGCGCTGCCGCCCAGGAAATAGTGTTTCCGGTAATCCGTGAGGTAGCTCAGCAGCGTGTGCTGGTCCACCAGCAGGGGATTGCGGGTGGCATTCTGCACACTGCTGACATCGGGGGTGCCGAACAGCGTGGCGAACATGGAGCGGCTGGTGTTCTCCATGACCACGTAGAAACGGTCGAAGAAGATGCCCTCGCGGCTCAGGCGCGCCAGGGTCGGTGTCGGATCCAGGGGATTGCCGAAAGGCGAGGTTTTGAAGGCCGCCAGGCTTTCGCACTGGATGAAGACCACGTTGGGGCGGCCCTGGACCTGCGGCCGGGGGACGATACGGCGAAGCAAGGTCGGCAAGCCATCCCGATCGTTGGCAGGCACGGTGTGGAAATGGGCGGACATCAGCGCCTGGCTCTCCTGCACGGCCTTCAAGTCGTAGCCGCCGTCCATCTCTTCCCGAGTTTCCAGAAAAAACAGCACGGGATTGAGGGCAAGGTGCGCGTGGAAGGGTTTGGGCGCTTCAAACGCCTCGCCCCACCGCAGCGGATAGAGGCTCCATTTCCCCCACATGGCCGAGACCAGCAGCAGGGCCCCGAGCCAGGCGACGCCCCACCTGCGGCCCTTGGCTGGAACCGGGGGCTTGAGTCCAGATGCCAATTTCTTCAGCAGCCAGGCCACCAACCCGAGCAGCGCCAGCATCCCAAGCATCCCGGGGATCACGGGATAGCTTTCCCAGACCATGCGGGCGCTGGTGCCGAAGTTTTCGAGGAACATCAACAGCGTGCCGTTCAGCCGGGTGTGGATGTAGGAGAAGGCCCCGAAATCGAAGGCGTAGCAGAGCAGGGTGAAGCCGATCATCAGGCTTCCGTAGGCGCCCCAGATCCTGGTTTCGGCCTTGGCCAACCCCAGGGGCCGGCTAGCCCAACGGGCCAGCCAGGCTGACAGCAGAAACGCCACGAGCCAAACCCGGCCGCGCCGATCGTCGACCATGGCCACGGCCACCAGACCGCCATAGACCAGCAAGGAGAGAATGAGGGCTGAGAGCGCAGCCCAGCGCCGCAGAGTGGCCGCAGAACCCGCTGTGCCGCCCTCGGTCCGCAACAGGAGCCAGGGGGGAACCAGGAGGATGGCGACCCACCGGGCGTCGAATTTGAAACCGAGGTACAGCGCGCGGCCCAGGCCCGGCTCCCAGGCCAGGCCCTGGAAATGCGCGAGGAACGCGAGCCGGCCCAGGGTGAGCAGCGCCAGCAGTCCAAAGCCGGCCAAGGCCAAGAATTCAGTCTTGGAACGGGATGATAGCGCCATCCGTTTATTGTAGGTCAGAGCTCTGGATCCAGTCGGCCGCCAGGGTCTTCAGCACGTGGACGCCCGGATCCAGCGGTTCCGGATCCGGCGAATGGATGGTGGCGTGCAGGACGACCGTGGCCGCCGGGAAGGCGCGGAGGAATCGGTTCGCGTTGGTGGGCTCGTTCTCGAAAGCCAGTGCCACGTCGCCCAAGGCATTCAGTTCATCGAAGACCTTGGTCTTGAAGGCCAGGTCATCTTCTTCCCAGGTGGGCTTGAGGCGCAGGACCACGTCCTCGGCGGGCATCGGGAAACCGGCGGCGGAAAGGGCCTGGAGGGTGCCTTGCCGCATGCCTGGATCGTCCCGGCCCGTGAGATAAAAAGTCAGGCAGCCGGCCTCGCGCAGTGCCTGCACCAGTTCCACAGCGCCGGGGTAGACGCTGTCCATTTTCACGAAGTGGTCCGTGAAAAAGGTGGCGCGCCAAAAATGCCGTAGTTCGGTGAGGATCACCTGGTCGGCGAACCCGAGTTCCTGGAGATCCGTCATGACGTTCCAGCCCATCCGGTGCGCTTCCAGCCGGTCCACAAAAGGTCGCAATTGATGGCGGTATTCGGAAAAGGCCCGTGCGATGGCCAGATTGCGCGGGCCCGTGCAGAACAGCGTCGAGTCGAGGTCATAGACCGCGATGGGGCGCGGTGCGCTGGCAGGCCTGGATTTCAGGCGTTCGAGGGCTTCGAGGATGGGCCGGTGGGGGGACATGGGTTCCTGTGGCAATGGAAATACTGTCGCAGAGGCGCGCGGAGATTGCGGAGAATCGCAGGGGATTTTTTCTGCGTGCCTCTGGACAATCGTCTTGCCACCGCGGGGGAGTTATCAATGGGCCGCGCTGCTGGGTTTCGCGTTCCAGATGCGGGTCATGATGAAGGCGCCCATGAGGCTGAACGGAATGATGGCGCCGACCCAGACCCAGGCGTGGGTGGGCGCGTGGCCGCTGGCGGCGATGCCGTCCCAGCCATAGGTCTTGAGAATCCAGCCCAACCCGAATCCCGTGAGGCCGCTGCCGATGTACTGGATGCCATCCAGGGCGCCGGCCACGGTGGCCGCCGCCTTGCGCCCGCCAAAATCCATGCTGGCCGTGCCGCTGAGCATGCCGTGGACGCCGAAGATGAACATGGCCGTCAGCCCAAGCAGGATGATCGCCCATACTTGGCCGAGCCAGGTGCCTCGCCCCAGGGTCATGCCGAGCAGTGCCAGCATGACCACCTGGACCAAATAGAAGATGAAGGCCACGGGAGGCCGGCGGGACTGGAAGAGCTTGTCGCTCATCCAGCCGCACAGTAGGCCGCCAAGGATTCCACCGAACATGAAGGCCACACCGGTCCACCAGAAAAGGTGGGTCTTCTTGGAGAGGTCGTAGACCTCCGCCAGATACTCCGTGAAGTAGAGCATCACGCCCTGCCGCACGAAGCCCGTGCAGAATTCCGCCGCGATCAGAAACAAAATGACGGGGTTGTGGAAGACCTTCTTGAACAGATCGACGAGGGGCAGGGGCGCATCCTCGGCCTCGTGGGCGTTGGACCCGTCCCCGGTGTCGAAGTCGGGGAAACCCGCGTGGCTGGGGCGGTTGCGCACCAGGAAGTAGTCGATGGCGAACATGCCGGCCATGGCCGCGGCCGGCACGAACCAGATGACGGTCCAGCTCTGGAAGCTGGCTAGCAGCCAGGCGCCGATGGTGGTCGCCAGGAAATAACCCGACGAGATCATGATGCCGAATATGCCGCCGAAGACGCCCCGCTCATGGACATGGAACCAGGTGCTGTTCACCTTCACCACTGACAGCGCCCCAAAGCTCTGGAAGTACATGTTGACGGACCAAAGCAGGCTCAGGCTCACCAGGAGCTGAGTGGTGTGGCCGCCCAGGAACATCAGTCCGATCAGCAGGTTCAGCAGGGCCGCGCCTAACGCGCCCACCAGAATCGCCTTCCGTCCGCCGATGCGGTCCGCCAGAGGTCCGTTGAGCGCCACGCTCAAGCCATAGGTCCAGAAGCCCGCGGTGGCGACAATGCCCATTTCGGCCTTGTCCAGGTGGTACCAGGCGCCGATATCGCTTTTGACGATGTTGAAGTTATAGCGGCCCATGTACATGGTGGCGTAGGTGAGCCCCAGCGGGAACCAGTTCAGGAAACGCCGTGTTCTGTATTCCTTGGTGTGGTCCACGAGATCCTTCCATGCAGCCAAGAGGCCTGTTCAGCCTATGGCCAGGTTGTAACAATCTTGCTACAAAGCCCTCGTCACTACCTTTTCAATGCGCTTCTCGTAGTGGCTGCCAAGCAGGAGCCTATGGACATAGACTCCCGGCGTGTGGATGTGATCCGGGTCAAGATCGCCCACCTCGACGATTTCCTCCACTTCGGCGATGCAGATCTTCCCGCAAGTGGCAGCCATGGGATTGAAGTTGCGGGCGGTTTTCCGGTAGACGAGGTTGCCCAGGCGATCGGCTTTCCAGGCTTTCACGAGCGCGAAATCCGCCACGATGCCCTGCTCGAGCACGCACTCCCGGCCATTGAACACTTTTCTTTCCTTGCCTTCCGCCACGACGGTGCCTGCGGCCGTGGGGGTGTAGAAGGCCGGAATCCCGGCTCCGCCTGCCCGCATGCGTTCGGCCAGGGTGCCCTGGGGCGAGAATTCCAGCTCCAGTTCCCCGTGCAGGTATTGGCGTTCGAATTCCGCGTTCTCGCCCACGTAGGAACTGACCATCTTCTTGATCTGCCGGTTCCGCAGCAACAGGCCCAGGCCGAAATCATCCACGCCTGCGTTATTGGAGTAGCAGGTCAATCCTGTGACGCCCTTTTCCACCAGCGCTGCGATGAGATGCTCAGGAATGCCGCAGAGGCCGAATCCGCCGACGGCCAGGGACGCGCCATCAAAAATGTCCGCCACGGCTTCATGGGCCGAAGCCACACGCTTGTCGATCACTTGAGCCTCCAATGCCATTGATGCTCTGATGATGCCAGACTTGGCGGAGGAGACTGAACGTGGGAATCGCAGCATCAATTCTGGTACTTGCCTTGGGCGTGCAGGCCCCGGAACCGGGCAGGCCGCCTGCTGCGCCGGCCCACGCGGTAGCCTCGCCCACCCCCAATCCATTCCAGCCCGCCCCTGGAGATCCTCATCGGGACCTGCGGGAAACGCATCTTCGAGATGTGAAAAAACTTACCAACACAGGTTCCAATGCCGAAGCCTATTGGAGCTGGGACGGCAAGCGGATCGTTTTCCAGAGCACCCGGGAAGGCCGGGAGTGCGACCAGATCTATGTGATGGATGCGGATGGATCAAACCAGCACCTGGCCAGCACCGGGAAGGGCCGCACGACCTGCGGCTACTTCATGCCCGGCGACCGGCGGATCATCTACGGCAGCACCCATGGCGCAGGCGCGGACTGCCCGCCGAGTCCCCCCTTCACCCCAGGAACCTATCGCTGGCCGGTGTTTTCGAGCTACGACTTGTACACCTCCAAACCCGATGGCAGCGATGTGAGGTCTCTGCTGGCCCATGATGGCTACGACGCCGAAGCCACCGTGGCGCCCAATGGCAAATGGATCGTGTTCACCTCGGAACGCAGCGGCGACATCGATCTTTGGAAGGCCGACACCAAAGGGAAACGCCTCCAGCGGTTGACAGATGCCGTCGGATACGATGGCGGAGCTGTCTGGAGCCCCGACTCCAAGCTCATCGCCTGGCGCACCAATTACCCGAAAGGCGGTCCCGCCACCGAGAAATACCGCGAACTCCTGAAGCAACACCTCGTGGAACCCATGGAGATGGACATCTGGGTGATGAACGCCGATGGCACCGGAAAAAGGCAGGTGACCCACCTGGTCGGCGCCGCCTTCGCGCCGGTCTTTTCGCCCGATGGCAAAGCCGTGGTGTTCTCCAGCAACTGGGAGGATCGCCAGGGCAAGGGCCGGAATTTCGAGATCTACAAGGTGAACCTGGACGGCACGGGGCTGGAGCGGCTCACCTACACGGGGAATTTCAATTCCTTCCCGCACTTCAGCGCCGATGGGAAGAAGCTGCTGTGGGTCAGCGGACGCGAGGCCGCCGCGCCCCGCCAGTTCAATGTCTTCGTCGCCGAATACCATCCATGAGTGGAAAGCCCGCCATCTTCCTCGACCGGGATGGGACCCTCAACGAAGAGGTGGACTATCTGCATAGACCCGAGGAACTGGTGCTCATCCCTGGCGCGGCCAAAGCCGTGGCCAAGCTCAATGCGCTGGGGATACCGGTGGCGGTCGTCACCAACCAGAGCGGCATCGGCCGCGGCTATTTCGGGTTCCATGACTTTGACCAGGTGACGGCCCGCATGGCCGAATTGCTGGCCGGAGAAGGGGCGCATCTGGACGCGGTGTACGTGGCCCCCCACCACGAGAAGGGACAGGGGGACTATGCCCATCCCGACCATCCCGAACGGAAGCCCAATGCCGGGATGCTGACCCGCGCCGCGCTGGAGCATGGACTGGATCTCTCGCGGTCCTGGATGATCGGCGACAAGGAAAGCGATCTGGAGGCCGGGCGCAGGGCCGGATGCCGCGTTGCCCTGGTGCGGACGGGCTATGGGAAAAGCGTGGAAGCGAGGCTGGCGGACCTGGTGGCCGCGGACCTTCCCGAAGCGGTGGACAGGATCCTGGAAACTTGGACCTGATGGAGAAGCGCGACCTCATCCAGGGACGGATCATCCATCGCTACAAGCGTTTCCTGGCGGACGTCGAACTGCCCGACGGCTCTGTGGCCACGGCCCACACGACCAACACGGGATCCATGAAAACCTGCTGGGAGTCCGGCGATGCGGTGCTGCTTTCGCAGCATGACGATCCGGCCCGGAAGCTGAAATACACCTGGCTCGCATGCCAACGCGCGGGCGCCTGGGTGGGCGTGGAGACCGGGATGCCGAACCGGGTGGTCGCCGATGCGGCGCGGCGCGGGACCCTGCCCGGGCTGCCTGGCCTGGTGGAGGTGCGCACGGAACAGAAATATGGCTCGGAGCGCAGCCGCATCGATGTGCTTGCAAGGGATGGCCAGGGCCGCTGCGTTTTCATCGAAGTGAAGAACACCACGCTGAGAATCGGCTCCCATGCCTGCTTTCCAGACGCGGTCACGGAGCGGGGCGCCAAACATCTGAGGGAACTGCGCGCCATGGCCGGGCAGGGGCACCGGGCGGCCCTGGTGTTCTTCGTCCAGCGGGGGGACGTGGCTGCCTTCGACGTGGCCCGTGAAATCGATCCGGCCTACGCGGAGGAATTGGACCGCGCTGCAGCCGCGGGTGTGGAAGTGCTTCCTTTGGCGGCAGGCCTAGCCGTGGAGGAGCAGGAGAACGGCCTGTTCACGCTGCGCTGGGAGCTTCCAGGGCTGCTGCCCTGGGCGCCGCGGCCATAGATTTCACAACATTTCATGACCCTTCCGGCAGGTGGCCTGCTTAGGCTGATGAATTCCTCCGTTCGTTGTCATCCGTCCTCGCCTTCCGCTGTTTTTCCACAGCGCTTTTTTTCATTGTCCTGACAACCCAGCAGAAATTCCTGGGCGCTTTCCTTAGCTCCTGTCCATTTGAAACGGAGGCTGGCATGGCCATGCTCGCGCGACCCCTTTCCATCCTGGCAACCGTCCTTGTGGCAGCGCCGCTTTGCGCTGGCCAACCCGAGCTGCAGCTCCGCGCGAACCGCGCCGTGCAGCGGATCCAATCCATGCGTGCCCAGATCGGCCTCGGCGAACTGGACCATTTCACCTCCCGCGCCGTCCACGACGATGATCTGGGCCAGACCCACACGCGCCTGCAGCAGTACCACCAGGGCGTGCGGGTATGGGGTGGCGAAGCGATCGTCCATGCCGGGAAGGAAGGCGAGGATCTGCCTCCGACGCTGGCCCACAAGCGCCACATCTTCCTGAACGTGACGCCGTCCATTGGAGAGTCGGAGATCCGTGGCCTGGTCCACGCCGACCTGTCCCCCCAAGGGGCCTACGCCCATCCGCCCCGGGTGGAACTGGTGATCCTGCCCTTGGAGACCCGCGTCCTCAACCCGAACCGGGCCAAGATCCGCACTGCTGGGCTGGATGATGCGTCCGGAACGGATGGCGCGAGGGAGCTGGACGCCACCGCCTTCGAGACCCGGCTGGTCCGCTACGTGCTCGCCTACCATGTCCGCACGGAGATCGAGAACCCTGGCGACACGCGCCATACGGACTACATGGTCGACGCCCACACCGGCGCGATCATCGAAAAATGGGACAGCCTCCAGACCTCGAATGCCGTCGGCACCGGCAACAGCCAGTACAGCGGCACTGTCCAGCTCTACACCAACACCACTGCTTCCGGTTTTGAACTGCGGGACAACACTAGGCCTGCGAGCGCAGGCAACACAGTCAACGACATGAACCACGCCACCTCGGGCACCGGAACCGTGTATACGGACGCCGACAACACATGGGGCGATGGACTGGACTACAAGGAAGCCCCCGAACCCACCACCTCCGCCAACGGGCAGACTGTCGCGGTGGACGCGGCTTTCGGCCTCCAGGCCACCTGGGACATGTACAAGAACATCCACGGGCGCAACGGCATCGATGGGCTCGGCCGCTACACCTACGCGCGGGTGCACTACGACAACGGCTACGACAACGCCTTCTATTCAGACCAGTGCATGTGCATCACCTACGGCGACGGGACCAAGCGGCTGCCCTACACCCCGCTCGACATCGCCGCCCATGAATTCAGCCACGGGGTCTGCTCCACCACCGCGGCGCTGATCTACAACAAGGAATCCGGGGGCCTGAACGAATCCAACTCCGACATCATGGGCGTCATGACGGAGTTCTACTACCGCGGAGCGAACGGCCAGGGCAGCGTCATTCCGGACACCGGCGGGAACTGGACCCAGGGCGAGCAGATCGCGACCCCCGCATCGCCCCAGTTCCGCCGCATGTACAAGCCGAGCCTGGACGGGAAAAGCGCAGATGCCTGGAGTTCCACGCTCTCCACCCTGAACGTGCACTACAGCTCCGGCCCCATGAACCGCTGTTTCTATTTCATCAGCCAGGGCGCCACCACCTCGGGCGATACCTCCACGACTTTCCTTCCCGGCGGCATGACGGGCATCGGGAATCAGAAGGCGGCCAAGATCTGGTACCGCGCCCTCACCACGTACATGACGCCATCCACGGACTACGCGGCCGCCCGCATCGCCTGCATCCAGGCCGTACGCGACCTGTACCCGGTTTCAGGCCCTGAGGAAATCGCGGTCTGGAACGCCTTCGCCGGCATCAATGTCGGCGGGCCCTGGGCCGGCGCCGATGCCGCGCCTGTGGTCACCGTCAGCGAGAGCGGCGCGGCGGGAACGGTCACGTTCAGCGCCACTGCCACGGACGACAAGGGCGTCACGAAAGTGGATTTCCTCCTCGACGGCCTCCTGGTCGGCACGAAGACCGCATCTCCCTACGCCATGGCCTATGACTCCCTCATGCAGGACGACGGCACCCACACGCTGGTCGCGAAGGCCACCGACACGGTCGGGCTCTTCACCAACGCCACGATGAATTTCCTCATCAACAACGGCCAGTTGATCAAGAACGGGAGCTTCGAGAAGGGCTACGGGGTGGGCTGGTCGAACACCTCAGGCATGGAAATCGGCGCCATCCTCAACACCCCGCCCTACGATGGCGCCAAGTGCGCCAAATTCGGCGGACGGGGATCGGCCGGGAGCGTCGCCATCTTCCAAAACGTGGCCATTCCAGCGACCGCGGCCTCGGCCACCCTCAGCTTCGCCCTGCATATCGAGACCAAGGAGACCACCGGCGGCCTCCACGATACCTTCGCGGTCCAGATCCGCAACACGGCCGGGACGATCCTCCAGACCCTGGCGACCTACAGCAACCTGAACGCCGCGGCGGGCTACACCTTGTACAACTTCAATGTCGCCGCCTTCAAGGGCCAGACGGTCCAAGTGTATTTCGTGGGCACCGAAGATTCAGCGATCTCCACGGGCTTCATCCTGGACAAGGTGAACCTGCTGGTGGTGGGCGGCGGCCCCGCCGATACCACGCCGCCGTCGGTCTCGGCTACGGAGTCCGGCACCGCGGGCGCCATCACCCTGGCCGCCACGGCGACGGACGCCAACGGCGTCTCCAAGGTCGAGTTCTATGTGGATGGCGCCTTGAAGGGCACGGACACGGCCTCGCCCTTCAGCATGGCTTTGGACAGCACCACCCTGGCCAATGGCAGCCATGCCTTGGTGGCTAAGGCTTATGATCCCTCAGGCAACGTGGGTTCGTCGACGTCGGTGGCCTTCACCATCAACAACGCGGACACCCAGGCTCCATCCGTTTCCGTCAGTGAAAGCGGCAGCACAGGCATCCTGTCTTTCAGCGCCACGGCTTCCGACAACATCGGCGTGACCAAGGTCGACTTCTATGTGGATGGCGTGTTGAAAGGGACGGATGCCACCGCTCCGTATGGCATGAGCCTGGACAGCGCAACCCTCGCGAATGGCAGCCACACGCTCGTGGGCAAAGCTTTTGATGCCGCTGGCAACATCGGCACCTCCACGGGCTTCGTGTTCACGGTCGGCTCCGATACGACGGCCCCGGTGGTGGCCGCCAGCGAATCCGGAACCGCAGGGACCATCACGCTCTCCGCCACCGCCTCGGACGCCAGCGGCGTGGCCAAGGTCGATTTCTACGTGGACGGCGTGCTCAAGGGCACGGACACCACTTCGCCCTACAGCATGGCCCTGGACAGCACGACCTTGACGAATGCGAGCCACGCCCTGGTGGTCAAGGCCACGGATCCCGCAGGCAACATCGGCACTTCCGCCAGCGTTGCCTTCACCATCAGCAATCCGCCGCCATCCACCACCTACAACGAGGTCGAGAGCAACGGCACCACCACCACCGCCAACATCGTGGCCGGCACCGTCACGAAGATCGTGGGCTACATCGGCACTTCCACCGATCAGGATTTCTTCAAGATCACGGTCGCCGCCGGCCGCACGGTGACGGTGAACATGACCGGCCCGGCGAAAGACTATGATCTGTATCTGCTCAGCAGCACCGGCAGCATCCTGAAGACCAGCGCGGGCGGGTCCGCGACGGAAACCGTAACCTACACCAACACCACCGCGGCCACGGGCACCTACTACATCAAGGTGGTCGGCTGGAGCGGCGCCTTCACCGCAACGACGCCCTACAACCTCGCCTTGATCCGCTGAAGCCGGCGCCTGCCAATCCGCGAACAACCGGAGGGAAGCGCCCAGAAGGCCTTCCCTCCTTTCGATTTGCATCAGCGCGAGCGCCTCAGTCCAGCGGTTCCACGGGTTCCGTCCAGCGGTAGCCCAGGCCCTCCACCGTGACGATCCACTTTTCGCCCAATTGCTTGCGGAGCTGGCCGATGTGCACATCGACGGTCCGGAGGCCGGGGCGCGCGTCGGGTTCCCAGGCCAGATTCAGCAATTCGGCGCGGGCAAGCGTGTGCCCAGGGCGGCGCCAAAGCACTTCCAGCAGGCGGACCCTCTGGACGCCCAGGTCCAATTTCTCGCCGTGGAGGAGGATCTCCATGCGGACCCGGTCCAGCAGGAAGGGGCCTGAGGAAAGCCGCGTCACCTTGGATTCCGCCAGCTTCCGCGTGCGGCGGAGGATCGCTTTGACCCGGCCCAGGAGCTCCAGGATGGAGAACGGCTTGACGAGGTAGTCATCCGCGCCGAGGAGGAACCCCTGGACCCGCGCGGGTTCCTCCCCGCGGGCCGTGAGGATCAGCACGGGCGTGTCATCCCCGGAGTCCCTCAGGGAGCGGAGCGCCTGGAACCCGTCCATCTCGGGCAGCATGAGGTCGAGGATCAGCAGGTCGGCGGGTTGCTCGCGATGGCGCAGCAGGGCGGGAATCCCGTCGTTGAAGCCTTCCAGGCAATAGCCTTCCGCGGCCAGGTCCGACACCAGGAGATTGCGGAGGCTGGGCTCGTCCTCGACCACGAAGATTCTCGGCAGGGCGAGGCCATCGTCAGGGGATTGGAGATGGTTTGGAGGAGGGGCTGCCATGTGGACAGAACGGTTCTTCGAAGGGGGGTCTGGATCATTGGATCAGCTTTTTTCTTCGTTGTCTCGGGGCCGCGATGCCGGCAGGAACAGCGATTGGATGGGTGAAATGGCCGTGGCCGCCCGGCGGCGGCCGAGAAAAACCTCCACAAACAGGCGGTCCTCAGGCTCCACGGCGCCTTTGGGCCAATGCACCTCGAAGGAATACCCGTTTTCAGCCTTGATGCCGGTGGCTGCGGGGACGACGGCCAAGGCTTTTGCCTTCACGGAGCCGGGCGAGGCCCTTTTCAACCTGCCTTCATCGCCTGCCTTCACCAGCCAGAAGCGGAAGCGGGGGGTGGTCCTGGCATTCAGGCCCTCCAGTTGGAGGCTGCCGTTGAGCTTGGGCTTGAATGCCGGGGCAGGGGTTTCGCCGCTTCGGTCCTTGATGATTCCAGGGCCGAACAGCACCGAGGCCCTGGAAATCCGGGCGGAAACCGGGCCCTGGGGCGCCATGGCCATGAGCGGCATGACCGAGATCACAAGTAGCATCGAGCGTCGCATGGGTTGTTCCTCAACTATTGCTACTCTGAAGTAGATGGAGGTTCCATGTCCGAGATAAAAAAGACGCCCTTGAATGCCGCCCACCGGGCCCTGGGGGCAAAAATGGTGGATTTCGGCGGTTGGGACATGCCTGTGCAGTATCCGGCGGGCATCCTGGCGGAACACGAGGCCGTGCGCACCAAGGCTGGGCTGTTCGACGTCAGCCACATGGGCGAATTGCGCGTGGCCGGGAAGGATGCGCTGAACTACCTCCAGCACCTGACACCGAACGATGTGGCGGGCCTGGCCAACGGCCAGATCCATTACACGGCCTTTCTCTACGAGAACGGCACCTTCGTGGACGATCTGCTGATCTACAGGGAGAGGGACGACGAATACCTGCTCGTGGTGAATGCAGGGAATATCGAGAAGGATTTCCACTGGGCCCTTGAGCACACGACGGGTTTCGAAGTCCGCGTCACCAACGAGAGCGATGCCACCGCCGAGGTGGCGCTCCAGGGCCCCCTTTCGGAGAAAATCCTCCAGCCGCTCACGGACATCGCGCTGGCTGAAATCGGCTACTACCATTTCCGCCACGGCCACGTCGCTGGCCTTCCGGCCCTGGTCAGCCGGACGGGTTATACCGGTGAGGACGGCTTCGAGATCTACGTGGTGCCCGGGGCCGCAGAAACAATCTGGCATGCGGTCCTGGCTGCCGGCGCCCCGCTGGGCTTGATCCCCGCTGGGCTTGGCGCCCGCAACACCTTGCGGCTCGAATGCAGGATGTCCCTGTACGGACATGAGATCAACGACACCACCAACGCGCTGGAAGCGGGCCTGGGGTGGATCGTCAAGCTGGACAAGGAAGCGGATTTCATCGGCAAGAAGGCGCTGCTGGCCGCGAAGGCCCAGGGCCTCCACCGGAAGGTCGTGGGCTTCCGGACCGCCGAAAAACGCGACATCGCGCGGGATGGCATGTCGGTGGTGAAGGATGGCCAGCGCATCGGCTATGTCACCAGCGGCGGTCCCTGCCCAACCATCGGCGCGAACATCGGATTAGCCTACGTTCCCGCCGGGATGTCCGCCGTCGGGGGCAGGATCGGCATCGACATCCGCGGCCGCGAGGTCGAAGCGGAGATCATCCCCACGCCTTTCTACAAACGGAAGAAGTGATCCTCCAGCGCCCATGGCCTAGAGCCCAGCTCCCAGATCCCTTACACTGACATTCCAGCTTCGGAGGCTTCATGTATCCCGCAGACCTCAAGTACACCAAGGACCACGAGTGGATCAGGGTCCAGGGGAACGGAACCGCGCTGGTGGGCATCACCCACTACGCCCAGGAAGCGTTGGGGGACGTGGTGTTCGTGGATCTGCCGGAAGTGGGTGGCGATCTGGCGGCTGGGGAGGAATTCGGCACCGTGGAATCAGTGAAGACCGTTTCTGAACTCCTGGCGCCAGCCAGCGGAACCGTCACCGAACTGAACAGCGATCTGGCCGACCATCCGGAATATGTGAACGAGGATCCCTACGGCAAAGGCTGGATGGTCAAACTCCAACTTGCGGGGGAGCTCCCCGCGGACCTGCTGGACGCCACCGCCTACGAAGCGCTGGTGGGATCGGAAAGCCACTAGGTGGCGTTTTTGATGAAGCGGGGGCTTGGCGGACCCTCCCTGGCGCTCTTGCTGGCGGCAGGCGCACCCCTGGGAAGCCAGGTTCCCGCGGTCCTGCAACCCACCGTGGTCAAGTCGACAGTGCCGGCGGCCCCCTCCGAGGCATCATCCGTTCAAACCACGCACGATCCGAAATTCGCGGCGTTGACCGGCATACCTCGCCTCAAGGCGCTGGTGGAGGCGGCTGAAGCAGCGGTCAAAGTCGAGGGCGAAGAAGATTGGGACACGGCCTCGGAGCGCTGCGACGAGGCCGAGGTCCTGACGGCGGATTGGCCCGACGGAACTCTGACAAAGCCCGAGGTGCTCGCGCTGCTGGAACGGCTTCACCAGGTTCAAAAACAGCTCGAAACCGAGGAAGTGGAAGCCCCCGCCGGGCCTGAACCGGGACTGCTGGTGACCGAAGAAGTCATCACGCTCAGCGGCGAAGACCTGCGGGCCGAGCAGGAAAAAGTGAAGTCGGCCGAGAAGGGCGCCGTATTCGATTTTCCCATCGACCTGAACAGCAAGGTGCTGGGCCTCGTGCACACCTTCACCACTGAAAAGCGCGGGTTCATCGAGAACGCCCTTTCCCGGGCCTCGCAGTGGATGCCCATGATCCGCCAGGTGTTCGCCGAAGAAGGGATCCCCCAGGATCTGGCCTACCTGGCCGTCATCGAATCAGGCTTCCGCAACGAGGCCCGGAGCCGCGCCGCAGCGGTGGGCATGTGGCAATTCATCCGCTCCACGGGCCGCATCTACGGGCTCACGGGCAACGCCTGGCTGGAAGAGCGCCGCGACCCCGTGAAGGCCACCCGCGCCGCGGCCCGATACCTGAAAAGGCTCCGCGAAGTGAGCGGAGACTGGTATCTGGCCCTGGCGGGCTACAACGCCGGCCCCCTCACGCCCGAACGGGCCATCCAGGCCCTGGGCACACGCAATTATTGGGACATCTACCGCTCCCGCTTCCTCCGCAACGAGACGAAAAATTATGTGCCTTCGCTCTGCGCAGCCATCCTCGTGGGCCGTTTCCCGGAGCGCTACGGCCTGAACGTGGCCCAGTTGCGCCCTTACGTTTTTGAGACCGTCGAGATCGAGCGGCAGACCAGCCTCACGGTCATCGCCCGGCTCGCGGGCACCGACGTCGGAACCCTCCGCGAACTGAATCCCGAGCTGCTCCGGGCCACCACTCCGCCCGGCCGCTACACCCTGCGGGTGCCGCCCACCCTGGCCGCGCCCACGGCCCGGGCCCTGGCCCGGCTGCCGCGCCAGCAGCTCCTGGAATTCAGGAGCTATGTCATCCGCCGGGGGGACACGGTTTCCACGGTAGCCTCCCGTTTCAAGGTGAGCGAGGACGATCTGCTCGCCACCAACGATATGAGCAGGTCCCAGTTCAAGCGCGGACGCCGGATCCAGGTGCCCCCGCCCTCGGCGATTCCCATCGACGGCAAGGATCTCCTTCCGCGGGAAGAGCGCGCCAGGATTCTCGGCGACCAGCCCCTGCCTTCGCTTCCGCGCCTTCCCGGGGATGCGGAGATCAAGGCTCCGGCTGCCCCGGCCAGCGCTCCGGCACCGGCCAGGCCCATCGCGGCGGCAACTCCGTCGGCCGCTTCTCGGCCTGCCCAACCCGCCGTCGCACCATCCACTGCGAGCACCGATCCTCGCACGGAACTTCCAACCAGTTCCAACAGCGCCTCGGTGCCTCGCTACTACCAGGCCCGCTCCGGGGATAGCCTGGCGAGCATCGCGCAGGCTTTCGGAGTGCCCTTGTCTGAACTGGTGGCGCTGAATCCCGACGCCGCCCGCGGACTGGCCGCCGGCACCGCCATCCACCTGCCCGACGCGCCTGGTCCGAGGCCATCCAGGCCCGCGACCGCCCCGGCCACGGCGCCCGCCCGTCCAGACCGGACGCACACGGTCCGCCGTCGGGAGACCCTTTTTTCCATCGCCTCCATGTATGGGACCACCGCCGCCAAGCTCCGGGAATGGAACCGACTGCGCGGCAACCGTGTGAAGGTGGGCCAGCGGCTGAAGGTCTCCGGTCCATGAAACGGGCTTGAACCATTCGCGGCTTGATGCGATACTTCTGGTTCCCTTGGGGCTTTAGCTCAGCTGGGAGAGCGCTTCCATGGCATGGAAGAGGTCAGCGGTTCGATCCCGCTAAGCTCCACCAAAAGGCCGCCATACGGCGGCTTTTTTCATGCCTGGGCCAAGTCGGGAGTTGAAAAGTTAAAAAGTTAAAAGTCAACAGCCCCGAATATCAACTCTCATCGCTTAAGCCTCGCCCCCAACTTCTCGACTTTTCAACTTTTCAACTTTTCAACTTCCCCGGACCCGCCTTGCTCGCTTCCCTGAACCATGTCTCGCTCAACTTCGGCCCCCACGAGGTCCTGAAGGACGTGACCTGGGCGCTGGAAGAAGGCGAGTGCTGGGGCCTCATCGGGCGCAACGGCGCGGGCAAGAGCACGATCTTCAAGCTGCTCCTGGGCCAGTTGGAGGCGGACAAGGGCACCGTGGTGCGGCCCACGAAGGAGCGGGGCATCCGCCTGGGCCACTACGCCCAGGACCTGGTGCCGGAGACCGGCGGGACCATCCTCGAAGAAACCCTCGCGGCCTTCGGCGACGTGGAAAAACTGCAGCACGAGATGCGGGAGCTGGAGCATCGGATGAGCGAAGCCGGCGCGGATCTCGATGCGGTCATGGCCCGCTACCAGGACGTGACCGAAGCCTTCGAGCGCTTCGACGGCTTCAGCATCCGCGCCCGTGCCGAAAGCATTCTGCAGGCGCTGGGCTTCGCCCAGGACCAGTTCGAAAAGCCCGTGGACGCCCTCAGCGGCGGCCAGAAGAGCCGCGTGATGCTTGCCAAGGCCGTGTTGCAGGGCCAGGACCTGCTGTTGCTGGACGAGCCCACCAACCACCTGGATCTGCCCTCGCTGCGATGGCTCGAGGATTTCGTCGCCGACAGCGCCGCGACGGTGGTGGTCGTCTCCCATGACCGCTATTTCCTGGACAAAACGGCCACCAGCATCCTGGAAATCGAACTGGGCAAGAGCCGGGCCTATGAAGGCAACTATTCGGAGTTCATGGAAAAGAAGGAGCAGGAGCTGGAACTGGCCGAGCGCCATTTTGAGCGTCAGCAGGACTACATCAAGAAGCAGGAGGAGTACATCCGCCGCAACATCGCGGGCCAGAACACCAAGCAGGCGCGGGGCCGCCGCACCCATTTGGCCAAGCTTGAGCGCCTGGCGAATCCCATCCAGGACCGGCGGAAAGTGAAGTTTTCGTTCCCGGAAACCACGCGCGGCGGCGACGTGGCGCTGGTGTTGGAGAACGCGAGCGTGGGCTGGGACGGCGATCCGCTGTACAAGCCCTTGGAACAGCTGCAGATCAAGCGCGGCCAGAAGCTCGGCATCGTCGGCCTGAACGGCACCGGCAAGTCCACCCTCCTGAAGGCCATCGCGGGAGAAATCCAGTTCATCACCGGGCAGGCCCGGCTCGGCAGCCAGGTGAAGATCGGCTATTTCGACCAGCACCACAAGAATCTGGACCCCAGGAACAACGTGTTCCAGCAGATCCACGCCGTGAATCCACGCGCGGTGAAGCAGGACGTGATGGGCTTCCTGGCCAAGTTCAGCTTCCGCGGCGACGAGGTGGAAAAGCCGGTCACGGCGCTTTCCGGAGGCGAGCGGGCGCGGCTCAGCATCGCCACGCTTATCCGGGATGGGGTGAACCTGCTGCTGCTGGACGAGCCCACCAACCATATGGACATCCCTTCCATGGAAGCCATGGAGGACACCATCCTGAGCTTCAGCGGCGCCGCGGTGGTGGTGACCCACGACCGCTACCTGCTGGGCCGCGTGGCCGACAGCCTGCTGCGCATCCACGAAGGCCAGGCTGAATTCCGCGAGGGCGGCTATGAGGAGAATCAGGACTGGGTGGACCTGGACCTCACGGCGGATGAACCCGACGAGGAACCCAGTCCCAAGTCCCAAGGCGCAAGTCCCAAGTCTCAAGCTCCAAGTCCCAAGCCTCAAGCCCCAAGTCCCAAGCCTCAGGATTCGTCCAAGCCCAGGCTGGTGGACAAGGAGGCCCAGAAGGCTTTCAAGCGGCTGGAACGCAAGGCCCAGGAGGCCGAGGTCAAGGTAGGCGAACTGGAAGGGAAAATCGCCGCGCTCACCGCGGAGATGGCCGCCATGGATCCCAACGACTGGCAGGCCTTCACGGCCAGGCTGGATGAGCAGAAAAACCTGGAATCCGAGCTCGCCTACGCCATGAACACCTGGGAGGAAGCCCAGGGCGCCCTGGAGACAGCGAAGAGCTGAATGGTCTCATTCGGTCCCTGGACATCAGGGGGGATCCGTTCCGCCCCGTTCATACCATTTCCTGATGACCAACCAAGTTCAGCCACCTGTTTTTCAGGATGAAAAGCTTGTCCACAGATTCCTCAGATTCCACAGATTCCCAAGTGTCGTCGGCCCGGAAGGGGTAATCTCCTCCCTCCCGCCTTTGGTGCGGAAGCGCCGCCGCCCTGAAAACCCGCACGACGAGGTCGCGCGGCCCCGGCAGGGCCGGGGTCGGCCCATGCTCCCTGCCAAGAGCAACCTTCATTTCTCCACCTTTCGCATCATTCAATCTGTGTAATCGGTGGAATCTGTGGATTCATGGCCCTTTTCACGTTGTTGGTGCCAAGCGATAACCGGCTGAGGTCCGTGGGAAATCAGGAATTCCTTTTCTTGGCGCACTTCCCGGTATCGGCTCAGCCGATGCCCGGAGACGAATTGATATATGGCGTCTTGGCGGTGAAATTGTTTCTTATGGGAATGACCGCAACCTGGCATCCGTCCGCCGCCCGCAGGCCACAGGCCACTCCGATCTGGCAAACTATTTCCATGAGCCTGCTTCTCGCTGTCGACGTCGGCAACACCAACATCGTTCTGGGGGTCTTCGACCTCTCGAAGGGAGCGAAGGCGCCGCTCATGTGTTCGTGGCGGCTGGCCACCTCGCGGGAGCGCACCGCCGATGAATACGGGCTGTCGACCCTAGCGCTGTTCCGGCACCAGGACCTGGAACCCTCCCAGATCAAGCATCTGGTGATTTCCTCCGTGGTGCCGCCACTCCACCCGGTCCTGCAGAGCTGGGCGCGCACCTACTTCGACGTGGAGCCCCTGTGGATCGAGCCCGGCGTGAAGACGGGCCTTAAAGTCCTGATCGAGAATCCGTCTGAGCTGGGCGCGGACCGTCTGGTGAACGCGGTGGCGGGCATCGAGAAATACGGCGCGCCCCTCATCACGGTGGATTTCGGCACCGCCACGACCTTCGATGTGGTGAACGACCGGAAGGAATACCTGGGCGGACTCATCGCGCCGGGCCTGAAGATCAGCGCGGAAGCTCTGTTTCAGCGGGCCTCGCGGCTGCCGCGCATCGAGATCACCGAGCCCGAGCGGCTTGTGGGGCGCAACACCGTGCAAGCCATGCAGTCGGGCATCTTCTATGGCTACGTGGGCCTGGTGGACGGAATCCTGGAGCGGTTGCTGGTGGAACATCCCGGCGCGACGGTGGTGGCGACGGGCGGCCTCGCGAAAGTCATCTCGGAATCGAGCCGCCACATCCACCATGTGGAATCCGACCTCACCCTTGAAGGCCTGCGCCTGATCTGGCAGCGGAATGAGCAACTGGTGCGCCGCGGCGCCAAAACCCATCCGTGATGGCCGGTTCTGCGCGGCGGCCGCTGCTCATCCATTTCGCCGAATTGGATTCCACGCAGGCTTTTCTCCGCCGCCATCCTGAACTCGGCCATTGCGCTGTGGTGGCCGATGCGCAATCCGAAGGCCGCGGCCGCCAGGGCAACGCCTGGATCAGCGCGCCGGGGGCCGGCCTGTGGATGTCCGTGGCCCTGCCACCACCGGAATTGATGCCGGGCATCGTGCTGCAACGGGCCATGGCCAAGGTGGCGGAATGCCTGCAAGGCTGCGGCGTGCAGCTAGGGCTCAAATGGCCCAACGATCTCGTGGCCTATCACGAGGGGCGGCTCGTGAAACTTGGTGGCATCATCGGCGAGAAGGCCGGCGAACGGCTGATCCTGGGCCTGGGAGTGAATCTGCGAAGCGCGCCAAGGCTGAAGGGCAGGCGCATACCGGCGGCCAGCCTTCAGGAATTGAGCATCGCGGTTCCAGATCCACGCGCGCTGGCGCGCACCATCCTCGATGCCTGGCAGCACCTCGAAACCGAAGCAGCCATCCCCTTCCGTTGGCCCGAGAACGGATCGTCCATTCAATGGGAACAAGGCCAGGGCGTGGCGTTGGGCTGGGAGGAGGATGGCCGTCTGAAGGTTGCCACTGCGGCTGGAATTGAGCGGCTGAGCGCGGCTGAGATCAGCGGCCTTACCCGATCAGCTCCTTGAGCTTCGCGTAGCCGCTGCGGCTCACGGGCAGTTTCGTCCCGTCGCGCAGGATGGCGGTCCAACTGTCGGTGAGGCCCTGTTCCAGGCGGGCCAGGCGGTCCAGGGGCAGCAGGAAGGAGCGGTGGACCCGCAGGAAGCGGTTCGGGTCGAGCTGGTTCTCCAGGCTCGACAGGGTCTGCTGCTTCAGGTAGCTGCGGCCCTCGGTCTTGAGTTCCACGTAGTCGTCCTGGGCCTGCACGTAATCCAATTTGTCCAGGGAGATGAACGTCACCTTGGAGCCGTCCCGGACCACGAGCCGCTCTAGCGGCCACTTGTCCCGGGCGGAGGCGCTGAGCTCCGCGGGACGGGGCACGGAGGGCTGGCCGGCGACGCATTTGGCCTTCGCCTTGGCCAGGGCCTCTTCGAATCGGGCCTCGCTGAAGGGCTTCAGCAGGTAGTCCACGGCATGGGCTTCGAAGGCCTTGATGGCATGCTGGTCGAAGGCCGTGATGAACACCGTCGCGGGCTGCGTTTCCAGGAGTTCCAGCACCTCGAAGCCATCCAGCTTCGGCATCTGGATATCCAGGAACAGCAGGTCGGGTTTCTGTTCAGTGGCGGCTTTCACGGCTTCGAAGCCATTGGCGCATTCGGCCAGGATCCTGATCTCCGGATGGGGTTCCAGATGCTCCCGGACCAGGGCCCGCGCCAGTTCTTCGTCGTCCACGATGAGGGCGGTGAAGGTGTCCTTGCTCATGGCTCCGTCTCCAGGGGAAAGGCCAACACCACGCGATGGCGGCCTTCTTTATACTCCGATTCGAACCGGCAGCGGTCGGGAAACCGCCCCCAAAGGCGTTGGCGCACCTGCCGAAGGCCGAGGCCCAGGCCGGGTTTCACGGGGGTGTCCGGATTGGCCGGATTGTCCACAGTGAAGGTCACGGTGCCCTGTTGCGCCAGGGCCTGAAGCCTCAGTTCGCCGCCTTCGGGCAGGGCTGAGATGCCGTGCTTGATGGCGTTTTCCACCAGGGGCTGCAGCAGCAGGGTGGGAACCAGCGCGCCCTCGGCTTCGGGCGCGATGTCCCAGGCCACTTTCAGGCGCTCGCCGAAACGGATCTGCTCGATGGACAGGTAGGCCCGCACCAGATCCAGTTCTTCGCGCAGCGCCACCTGGCGCCGCTCGCCCAGGCCCAGGCTTTTTCTCAAGAAGTCCGAGAGCAGCAGGCACATCTCCCGGGCCCGTTTGGGATCCACCGTGGTGAGCGCGCTGATGGAGTTCAGGCTGTTGAACAGGAAGTGGGGATTCAACTGCGCGCGCAGAGCCTTCAGTTCGGCCTCCTGGGCCAGCATCCGCAACTGGAGCTGCTCCGCCTCGGCCTTCTGGGCGCGCTGCAAGGCGATGAGCAGGTAGTAGAAGGCGGCGGTGGCCAGGTACAGGACCACCCCCAGGGACCAGAGCACCGGCAGGGCAGGGGTGATTTTCAGGGGCAGGGAGTGCAGGGAATCAAAGCGCCCCAGGAACCGGGCCACGCCCCAGGCTGTGCCGCTCCACAATCCCGCGTCGATGACGGCCGCGAATCCCCAGATGATGGCGAGGTTGCTGTGGCTCTGGTTCTCCACATTGACAACCCTGCACAAGTAATAGGGCGAGAGGTAGAGCCCCGCGCCGAGCACCGCCATGGGCACGGCCAGGGCCAGGGCTTCGAGCCGGGTCCAGCCCTGCATGACGGCGAGGCCCGCCAGCAGCCCGCCCAAGGGCACCCACAGGAGCAGGTAGGCCAGAAGGCGGGTGCGGCTGGTGAGGATCGGATGCATGGGTTCAGTGTTTGATTTCCAGCCCGCCGAAGAGGACCACGCCTGTGAGGACGAGGCGCGGCGCGTTGGGATCGGCCGCTTTGGAATAGTCATCCTGGGTCTTGTCATCGATGCCGCCGAACAGCGCGGTGGCATGGTTTATCACGACCCAGGACTCAGGAATCTTCAATTGGCCGCCGCCGAAGAGGGCGAAGACATCCATCCGCACCTGGTTTCCGGCCGCGGCTGCCCCCCGGAGATCCGCTTCGAATCCGCCGAAGATGGCGGTGAATTCGCCCCCTTCAAAGGCCTGGGACACGACTCTGCGCTTGGCTCCGCAGAAGATCGCGGTGCCCTGGACGTAGTGCTCGGAATTCAGGGGGCCCTGGGCCGGAGTGCGTTTTTTCTGCAGGGCGCGCATGACCATCCAGATGCCGAAGGCCACCAGGCCCATGGGCGCCAGGGACTCCGCCAGGTTGCCGTGCCCGAGCATCACCAACAGGAAGAAGGTCCCGATGGCCACCAGGAACAGGCCGCCCCCGCCGTAGCGCAGGCCTTCCTGCCAAAGTTTCGCAAGGCCCCAGAGAATGATCACCAAGGGCCATAGCTTCAGGAGGAGGTGGGCATTCATAAATCCCAGGTTGTCCAAGGTGAAGGCCACGCCCGCCAGGATCAGGGCCACGCCCAGCACCAGCCTCGGGGTGAAGGCGCTCCGCGGGGCTCCTTCGGGAGATTTGTTTTCTACGGGTGTCTCGTTCATGTCGTTCATGGCTTCGTCTCGTCGGTTACATTGAGGATCTCAGGTTTGCCAGGTTTCGGGGGACGCGGTACGAAGGAGCGGACGGCCACCAGCGCGCCGAAGTAGACCAGGATCATGGGCCACCAGTCATGGATGATTCCATCGTGGCCGGTTTCGCCCAGGAGCCCGATGACTCCTATCCACAGCAGCACATGGCCGCCGGTGCTCCAGACGAGGCCCCGGTCCAGGAACCGGCCCACGGCCAAGGCCACCAGAAGCAAGGGCCACCAGCGGAAGATCTGATCCGAGGGCAGCATATCCAGGTTCGCCAGCAGGAGCCCGATGCCCACCAAGATGGCGGCAATGCCCATGATGAGCCTGGATGAGAAGCGCGAGGTGCCTGGGTCCTTCATGATCTGTCTCCTTTGGTGTCCTGGCGGGAAGTCATCTTCAAGGCAAACAGGAGTCCAACAATCAACATCAGCGCCGCAGCGATGGGCATCCAGCTGTTGCTCGGGACCACCATTTCGGGATTCGCCATTCCGTACATATCCGCCCCCCGGTTTCCAATCTACGAAGCGCCAGGGACGCGGACTACGGCTGATCGGTGAACGGCGGAACGGAGTCGGCGAGTGGAGTCTATGCGGTTTTTCGCTCTTAAGGCTAGAACCCCATGCCTCTAAGTTCCGTGCTCATGCCCAGCGAATGCGGCCGCCCCGGCTACGTTCCTGCCAGGCGGCCTCCAGGGCGGCTTCGCGGCCGGGGGGCATCGAAAAGCGGACCAGGGATTCGCCAGCTTCGAAGGATTGCTCCATGATCTCGATTTCTGAAAAGGCGCCCAGCACCGAGAAGGGCAGGTGCGCCAATTCAGGGCTGACATGGATCTCGCCGATGCGGAGGATCCGGACCTCCTCGAACAGGCCTGCGGCCTCGGCCGCAGCGATGGCGCCTTGCAGGCTTTCCGTGTAGGCCCGCACCAGTCCGCCGGTGCCGAGTTTGGTGCCGCCGAACCATCGGATGCAGACGGCGATGACATCCGTCAGGTCATTCCCCTCCAGCACCCGCAGCATGGGCGCGCCCGCGGTGCCGCCGGGTTCGCCGTCGTCATCGGCGCCGTAGGCCGCCACCGGCACGCCTTCCCGCCAGGCGGAGCAATGATGCGTCGCATCGAAGTCCCGCTTGCGGAGCCTCGCCAGCACGGCGCTCCGCGCCTCCGCATCGGCCGCAGGGTGCAGCTCCGTCAGGAAGACAGAAGCCTTCTCGCGGAGTTTGAACAGGGCCGGGGCCGTCAGGCGTCGCATGCACTAGTATCGCAACGGATGGGTCCCCACGACACTCCCTGCTTTGCGGAGACCTGCGCCTGCGCTACACTTTCCGTTCCACTGGGGAGTAGCCAAGTGGTAAGGCAGCAGGTTTTGATCCTGCGTATCGAGGGTTCGAATCCTTCCTCCCCAACCAGTTGCTCCGAGGAGGCCTTCCGGTAAGGAGGAAGGATTCGAACGGCAATGGCGCGCAGGTAGGGAAAGGCGGAGGACGCGAGAGCGTTCGCAGCCGGTCCGCCGAAGGCGGATTCCCGTGCGCAGCCAGTGCCGGGGAGCGAAGCGAATCCTTCCTCCCCAACCAGTTGCTCCGAGGAGGCCTTCCGGTAAGGAGGAAGGATTCGAACGGCAATGGCGCGCAGGTAGGGAAAGGCGGAGGACGCGAGAGCGTTCGCAGCCGGTCCGCCGAAGGCGGATTCCCGTGCGCAGCCAGTGCCGGGGAGCGAAGCGAATCCTTCCTCCCCAACCAGTTGCTCCGAGGAGGCCTTCCGGTAAGGAGGAAGGATTCGAACGGCAATGGCGCGCAGGTAGGGAAAGGCGGAGGACGCGAGAGCGTTCGCAGCCGGTCCGCCGAAGGCGGATTCCCGTGCGCAGCCAGTGCCGGGGAGCGAAGCGAATCCTTCCTCCCCAACCAGTTGCTCCGAGGAGGCCTTCCGGTAAGGAGGAAGGATTCGAACGGCAATGGCGCGCAGGTAGGGAAAGGCGAAGGGCGCGGGAGCGACCGCAGCCGGTCCGCCGAAGGCGGATTCCCGTGCGCAGCCAGTGCCGGGGAGCGAAGCGAATCCTTCCTGCCCAACAGATAGCCTTGGGCTCCCCGAAGCGATTAGGCTTGGTGTGAATCATGATAGACAGGCCATCGGGGGGTTCCATGCCGCATTCCATCGACCGCCGCACGTTCCTGACCACCGGCGCCGCTGCTGGCATTGCGGCCTCGCTGCCGGTGAAAGACCAACCGACCCAGGCGCCTGCGGTCAAACGCGCAGGTCCCCAGCCCGTGGTCGTCTCCAGCGCCAACGGCAACCGATTCAAGAATGGCGGACCGCTCACCTGCGTGGCCCAGGCCTTTGCATTGATGGAGCAGGGATCGGATGTGTTGGATGCGCTCATCCAGGGCGTCAACATTGTGGAACTGGACCCCGAGGATGACAGCGTGGGCTATGGCGGCCTGCCCAACGCCGAGGGCGTGGTGCAACTGGATTCCTGCTGCATGCATGGGCCGACGAAACGGGCCGGCGGCGTGGCCTGCATCGAGGGCGTCCGCACCCCATCGAAGGTCGCCAAGGCGGTGATGGAGCAGACGGACCACCATCTGCTGGTGGGCCGCGACGCCCAGACCTTCGCCCGCCAGTTGGGCTTCACCATCGAGGCGGACCTCAACACGGAGCATTCCCGCAAGCTGTGGCTGGAGTGGAAACGCCGCACGGACGCCAATCACTGGCTGGATCCGAAACAGCAATCGAGGCTGGGATTCGAAGCGGGCCTGCAGATGGTGCGCGATGGGCTCATCGATCCCGAACACTTCTACGGCACCATCAACTGCAACGGTGTGAATCAAAAAGGGGAGATTTCTGGTGTAACCACCACCAGTGGCTTGGCTTGGAAGATCCCGGGCCGGGTCGGAGACAGTCCGGTCCTGGGCGCGGGCCTCTATGTGGACGGCCAAGTGGGGGCCGCCGGATCCACCGGGAGGGGCGAGGCGAATCTGTATGGCCTCTGTTCCTTCCTCATCGTCGAGCTGCTGCGGCGGGGCATGAAGCCCAAAGACGCGGGGATGGAAGCCCTGCGCCGCATCCAGGCCAATACCGTGCGGAAGCCGCTCCTGAATGCCCGGGGACTTCCCAACTTCAACGTGAGTTTCTACATCCTCAATGCCCTCGGCGAACACGCGGGCGTTTCCTTGTACGCGTCCAAGTACGCAGTTTGCGATGCCCATGGTCCGCGCACAGAGCCCACGGAGGCATTGTTCTCCGGCAAGCCCAGTGAATGAGCCGGACCGGGGCCCGGGAACATATCCGGCGATTACACTGTCCAATGTGATGAGCGCACCGCGATTGAACGAGGAGTCCGAAGATGTGGAGCTGGTGTCGGCCTGCCGGTCAGGAGGCGCGGAATTGTCCGAACGCGCCTTCGAGTGGCTGGTGCGCCGCCACCAGAAGGCCATGCTGAATCTGGCCTACCGCGTAGTCGGCGACTACGACGAGGCCTGCGAGGTGGTGCAGGATGCCTTTGTGGCCGCCTATAAGAACCTCGCGGCCTTCCGCGGAGAAGCCAAGTTCAGCACCTGGCTGACCACCATCACCCTGAACCAGGCGCGCAACGGCCTGGTGCGGATCAAGGCCCGGCGCAGCCACGAAGCCTATTCCCTGGACGCGGCGCGGCAGACCGATGACGGCGAACTGCGCCAGGAGCCACCTTCCCAGGCCCCTTCGGCCCTGGAGCAGATGGAAGAAACGGCCATGCGGAGAAAAATAGAGGCGTGCATCGCAGAGCTGCCTCAGGATTTCCGCGAAGTCCTGGTATTGAGGGACCTCCAGGAGCATTCCTATGAGGAAATCGGGGCGATGTTGAAGGTGCGGGAAGGCACCGTGAAATCCCGGTTGTTCAGGGCGCGGGAGGGCATCAAGGATTGCCTGAAACGCGCCATGGGGGCCCCATGACGGCCTGCCGCGAATACCTTGATTTGCTGTCCATGTCCCTGGACCAGCCCCTGTCGCCCGAGGCGCGGACCCGGCTGGACAGCCATCTGGCGCAGTGCCCGGAATGCCGAACCGCGCAGAAGGAACTCCAGCGGACCCATTCCCAGCTCAAGGGGCTGAGGCCGGTGGAACCTCCGCCCTGGCTCGCCTCGAAAATCATGGCCAGGGTCCGGGCAGAGGCGCCGCTCCAGGACTCCTTTTGGCGGCGCTTCCTGCGGCCCATGGTGATGAGACCGCAGTTCCAGGTGGCCAGCATCCTGCTGTTGGCGGCCACCGGTTTCTACCTGATGAAGTCCCAGCGTCCAGGACAGGATGTATTCAAGGAATTGGAACGATCCCAGGCTCCGGCAACACCTCAGAGCCAGCCCCAAAAATCCGAGGCAGCCCAGGCTCAGCTCACGCCGGGGTCGAGGAGCGGCCTTGCGGAGAAGCCGACAACAGCGCCCGACTCGGTGGACCAGGTCCTGCAGGGAGATTCCAAGCCATCGGAATCAGGGTTTGCTCTTTCTCCGAAATACGCGCCGCCGCCTCCGCCCGCCCCAGCACCGACTGCCCCAGCCGCCCAGCTGGGTTTGGCGAAGGAGGAAAAGGACAGGGCGCGGCCTGAGCCCCCGCCATCCCTTGAAGCGTCGAAACCTACTCCCGAGGTTCCATCCGTAAGGGGAGGAGCGATTCCGGTGCTGGCCGAGTCCGCAGCGGCCCCCGCGTCGAAAAAAGGTTCGAGAGACGCAGAAAATCGGGCCACCGCGGATCACGAGGACCGAAGCAGGCGCGCCGATGAAGCGTCCAGGCAGAAGGCGGCCGAGGCCACGGGGCAATTGCAAGCCCAGGCGGCACCCAAAGAGAAATCAGATGACAGAATTTGGGCGATCCGCCTGGACATGCCCCAGCCTGAATCCGCCAGACCATTGATCGAACGGGAATTGGCCAGAATAGGCGCCACCTTGCTTCCCCGGCGGGATTCCGATGCTTCGCGCATGCTGAGGGCTCGGCTCGACCCGCGGCGGATGCCGGAACTGGTGTCCCGGCTGGCGAGGGTCGGCAGGGTCCTGGAACAGCCGGACCTTTCGGGAGGAGAACCTTCCATGATCGCCATCACCATCCGCTGGTGATTCCCAGGACAGCCTTCGGGAACTTTCGAATGGGGACTCTTGTCTAACAGAGCAGGCCCATTCGATAGGAGGCTCCCATGAAATCCCCCATGATGTTCCTGCTCGCGGCAGGACTGGTGAATTGCTCAGGCCCGGCGGTGGCGGACAGCGTCGGCCACGCCGTCACCATGGAAATCCGGACCGATTCCGGCCGCACACTCCCGCTCTACCCGGCGGCAAACCGGGGCGGCGCCTCCCGCGTCTACGCCGAAGCCGTGAAGGGCGAGCACTACCGCATCCAGATTCGGAACAACCTAGACCGGCGGGTGGGCGTGGTGATCGCGGTGGACGGCCGGAACATCCTTTCCGGCGGGAAATCCTGGCTGCGCAACAACGAGCAGATGTACGTCCTGGAGCCCTACGCCACGGCGGAATACGGTGGCTGGCGCACCGGGCGGGACCGGATCAACCGCTTCTACTTCACCGAGGCGCCGGATTCCTATGCCGCGGCCTTCAATGATGAATCGGCCATGGGCGTCATCGCCCTGGCGGCCTTCCCGGAAGTCCGGCATCAGCCCATGCCCCGTTATCGAGAGCAATTCCGACACGACCAGCCACGGCGATCCATGTCTGGTGCCGGTTCGATGGCGCCGAGCGCACCTGCGCGCGAACTGTCCAAGCCGTCCCCGCAGATGGAGCAGAAGGATGAGGCCGGCACAGGCTACGGCAGCGAAGAGTATTCCCCCTCCATCGCCGTGGCCTTTGAGCCTGAAGCGACTGCCTATGAAAAGACCTTCATCAAGTACGAATGGCGCGAGACCCTCTGCCGCCTGGGCGTGATCCGGGTCCACCCGCCCCAGCCCCCGCGGAACCGCATGTGGGATGGCGATTTCGCGCCGCCACCCCCGCGCCGGTATTGAACAGGCTCAGCCAGGTGTGCTCTTGGGTGTGAAGCCGAATTCCTCGACACCCAGCAGATCAGGGCGGACAGGACCCGGTTCGCCCTGCTCGATGCGGGAGATGGCCTTGCGGCCGGTGGCGGCCTCGAAAGCCAACAGGACCTTCTCCTGGATGAAATCCTTGGCCCCTGTGTTCAGGGGATACGCGATGTCCTTGAAACTACCGTCCCGCTTGCGTTTGCTCGGCATGACCACGTAGTAGCCGTCTTCGTTTTCCAATACCCTCAGGTCGCCGACCAGGAAACACTCGTCGATGACGAGGCTCGCGAAAGCGCGCAGCTTTTCGTCCCCTTCGACCTTGTTGATCCGCACTTCGGTGATGTTGAGCATGCCCGTCCAATCCGATGAAGCTTCAACCCCAGATAAACACAGTTGGGCGCGGATGAAAACCGTGTTGAGCGGCGGTCACCCGCGGCCCCCGATCTCGATCCACCCCCACTGCCGTTCGCTGCGATCGCCGCGCCGGTAGGACCACAGGCTAGCTTCCTCGCAAACGGTGCAAAGGGGGATGGAGGCTTCACGGGCAGGATCCAGGCCCATGTCCAGGCCCTGGGCCCGCAGGAGGCCATGGAGATCAAGATGGGGCTTCCCCGATGGGCCGCGGGATTCCATTCCTTCGCGCCACGCTGGATCCCGCCGGGCAGCCTCGATGACTTCCGGGCCAACCTCGAAATGGCAGGGCTGGATGCAAGGGCCCAAAACCCATACGAGGGATGAAAGGTCGCCGCCCTGATCCATGAACCGTTCAATGCCGTGGCGGAAGATCCCGGCCGTTGCGCCCCGCCAGCCGGCGTGCAGGGCCGCGATCCAGGGTTTCCCAACCACAAGTCCTGCCATCAGGATCGGCACGCAATCAGCCACGCGGACGCCGATCTTCACGCCCGGGTCCATGGTCCAGATGCCATCGGCCTCCTGCACGGCCTCGGTTGCGCCCACCACCCCGCAACCGTGCACCTGGGAAAGCCGCACCTGAGGCAAGCCAGCCGGGTCATCCTGCTTGGTGGTGAAACCCCAGGCAAGGGGGAAGGGGGGGCGCACTGCAGGGATGAGCATCCGGACCAGGCCTCAGGATTTCTATTTCGGCCAGAGCAGGACCAGCACGCTGACATCCGTGATAGCCCAGGCTGCCAGGCCGCGGTACATGCCGGCTTCGGCCTGCTGGCTGCTGATCCTCTGCCAGCGCAGCCGCCACGGGATCAAGATCCCCAACCAGGCCGCGAGGGAGATCAGCAGGTAGAGCGGGCTGACATGGGCCTTGAGGCAGGCTTGCGCGAACCAAAGGTGGGCGCTGAGGGTGGCCAGGATCGCGTAGGAGAGGCTTGGGCCGATGCCAAAGCGGATCACCAGGGTCTTGTCGCCGCGTTGGGTGTCCTCTTCGACCTGGTAGATCTGGGTCAAAGGATAGAGCGCGGCGAAGAGCAGGCCGAACCCGATGCAAAGGCTCATCAGCACGGGTTCAAGGCCCCGGCCGGTGAACACCCAGCCCGCCATGGGCGTGAAGAATCCGAAACCCAGGCAGTTGATGAGCAGGTCCCAGCCCGCCCGCGCCTTCAGGCGGATGGGCGGCACGCTGTAGAGGATGCTCATGAGCACGCAGGTCATCACGATCTCGAAGAAGTAATGGCCGCCGGGTTTCACGCGGATGAAGACCAGACTCCATCCCAGGCTGCCGGCCAGAAGCGCGAACCCGAAATGGACCAGAAATCTCGGAGGCTTGGGCGGCGCCTTCAGGTAGCCGATATCCCCTTCATCCTGGTCGAAGGCCGAGTTCAGGGCCAACGTGCCGCCGTTCATGAGCACCACGAAGATGGTCCATGCGGCCAGGCTTCCCTTGGCGCCGGTGGTGAAGGCGGGCCAGCCTTTCGCCAGCAGGGTGCCGAGGAAGAAATGAGCGGTCATGATCGGCCATTCCGTGGGCCGCAGGTGCAGGAGATAGGCCATCAGCTCCTTGCCAAGGAGCTTTTCAAAGAGTCCGCGGAGCATGAATCTCGGGGAGTTCATGGGATCAGGAACACCTTGCCGATGGCGGCCCGCATCAGGCTGCGCTGGCGGCGTTCTGGCCGTCCTGTCCCTCGATGGGGCGCGGACCCAGCTTCGGCTCGGCGAGGGTCTGCATGGCCGCCATCAGGTGGGGGACGCTGAATTGCGTGTCCACGCACATTCCATGGGGCAGGGTCAGCGGGATCACGTAGGCCGGGACTTCAGACAGCTTCACGAGTCCCTTCAGCAGCCGGTCCGTGCAGCTCACCGCGACGATCAGATCGGGCTGGTATTCACGGGCTTCCCGGTAGGCCTTGTGGCTGCGGTTGGTGATGCGGCTGTCCCATCGGTTTTCCAGAATGCCGTGCATGTAGTCGCCGACGGGGCAGAGGCCGCAGTCATAGCACTTCTCGATATCATCGAGGATGGGCGCCTTGCACTTGGCAAGCTGGACGCAATGGGGCAGGAGGATGAGGGAACGCCTTGCTTTGCGGTGCTCGAAGGCCTCGCGCACACGAAGGTTGTTCCAGCCGCAGAACGATAGGATCCAGCCGTCTTCCTGCCCCAGGGACCGGGCCAGGGGGCGGAAGAGCCAGACCCACATGCCATCCCATCTGATGATCGCGCGGCGGGCCCGAAGATAGGCTTCCCCCCGCTTGAAAGTCGGCCAGGCCACTCCGGCCATGGCCATGGCCGCGAGGGCCCACCAGCCGAATCCATGGGGCATCAGCAGGCCCACCAGCAGGAACCCCAGCATCAAGGCCACCGGCACGCCGCGCCGCACCCACAGGAAGATCCCGTAGCGTTCAGCGGGCAGTGCGTCGGGAGCCATGGCTTCCATTTTCAACCACAAGGGAACGGGGGACCATCGCTATTTCGCCGAACTCGCCAGGCCCACGAGTTTCTTCAGATCGTCATCCTTCCAACGGATGCCGCCGCCGACAAAGAACGTGCGCAGTTCCTTGTTGCCGAGGTCCTGGCCGCCGACTTTCATGTAGACGTTCTTCCAGAACTGGTAGCTGGCGGTGAGCCGGTAGCGCGGGTTGGGCTTGTCGTCGCGCCTGGTGAAGTCGTAGGCCAGGGCCCCCACGCGGAAGCGGTCCTCGAAGGAGCGCCACTCGATCCCCGCGCCGCCCTTGCCCTCCACGATGCCTGCGCTGAGCACCCAGTTCTCCGCGAAGCGCTTGGCGAATTGGGCCGAGAGGGTGAGGGCCTGGTCGGACACCACGTTCCGGGTATGCTCCAAAACTTCGACCGGCAGGCCCGTTGCGGGATCGATTTTCTTGATGGTGCGGGTCGAATCGGCGATCTTGCCGTCCGGCGTGGAATTCAAGTCCAGGGAATACCAGTAGTCGTGGCGCGGCACGAGCTCGATGCCCAGGCCCACCTGGCTGTCCCCGCGGGAAGTCCAGCGGGCGCCGTTCAAGTCCAGACGCAGGTCCATGGCCTTGAAGCCGCCGAGCATGTCGTTCAGGCTGTCCACGGCGGTGTTGATCTTCTTGATGGTGGTGTCGTCGTTCAGCAGCTTGCCGATGGTGCCTTCGCCGTTGTTGAGCTTGGCCGTGATGTTCTTCAGGTTGACGGAGGTCTCCTGGAAGCTGCCCGCCAGCTTATGGACATCCTGCATGGTGCCGCGCAGCTCAGGACGGGTCTCCTGGACCAGGGCATCCAGGTGCTTGCCGAGGTCTTCGAATTGTTGGGCCAGGCGGGGGATGCGCTCCCGCAGATCCCCGGTCATGGCCTCGGCGTTCGCCAAGGTGTGGTTGATGGCGGCATGGTTCTCCTGGGAGAGGGTCCTGAATTCACCCGTGAGCACCCGGATGTTGTCCACGATCTCGTCCAGCTTGGCCCGGCCCTCTTCGCCGCCGATGGAGCTGTTCAACGCGCCAGTGACGCCCTTGATATCGCGGCTGATGGCGGCCAGGGTGACCATCAGGTCATCCAGGCTCACGCCGCTTCGGCTGGGGATGAGCATCGACGGATCGATGGGCCCTTTTTCGTAATGGCCCTGGGTCAGGTCGATGTACTTTTCGCCCAGAATGCCGATGGAGCTCAAGGAAGCCTGCGCGTCCATGTAAAGCTGGAAATCCTTGTTCAGTTTCAGGTCCACCTTGGCCCGGCCATGGTCCAGGGTGATGGATTTCACTTCCCCCACCTTCACGCCGGCCACGCGGACCGGGGCCTGGACTGCGAGACCAGCCACCTGGTCGAAGTACACGGTGAAATGGTTGGAATTGTTGTCGCTCCCGAAGCTGAATTTTCCCGTATTGAAGATCAGGACGCCCAGGACCACGAGGGTGCCGACGAAGAAAAGTCCGACCTTGGTTTCGATTTTCATATGCTCGCCTCCTGGCGATACCGTTTGGGAGGTGGGGGATCCTGCAGGAATGGTCCGTCCGCATCGCCCCGCAGGAATTGCTGGATCACGGGGTTGGGATTCGCCTTGAACGCTTCGGGCTCCTGGACCGCCAGGCATTCGCCCTGGAAGATCAGGGCCACGCGGTCGCCGATCATGAAGGCCGATTTCAGGTCGTGGGTGACGGTGATGCTGGTGACGCCCAGCTCGTGCTTCAAGTCCAGGATGATGCGGCCGATGACATCCGTCATGACCGGATCGAGGCCCGTGGTGGGCTCGTCGAACAACAGGATCTTCGGCTTGAGGGCGATGGCCCGGGCGAAACCCACGCGCCGCTTCATGCCGCCGGAAAGCTCCGAAGGCTTGAGCTTGTCGCTGCCCTTCAGGCCCACCATGGCCAGGCACTCGTCCACGCGCATCGCGATGTCCTTCTTGCCCATGTCCGTGTGCCGTTTGAGGGCGAAGGCCACATTCTCGAAGACGCTCATGGAATCGAAGAGCGCGGCCATCTGGAAGCACATGCCGATCTGCTTCCGGACCTCGAAGAGCTCGGGGATGCTGAGATCCTGGATGGTCTTTCCATCCACGGCGACATGCCCGCGGTCCGGCGTCAGCAGGCCCATGATGATGCGGAGCAGCACCGTCTTGCCGGTGCCGGATCCGCCCATGATCACCAGGCTCTCCCCTTTCTCAACCTCGAGATTCACGTTCTTCAGCACCACTTTGGGGCCGAAGGCCTTCGATACGTTTGCGACTTCGATGACGGCGCTCATACGAGCATCAACTTGGTCAGGAAGAAGTCCGTCACCAGGATCCACAGCGAGGACGTCACGACGCTGCTGGTGGGGGCGTTGCCCACGCCCTCGGCGCCGCCCCGGGTCCGGTAGCCCCTCCAGCAGCCCACCAGGGCGATGATGAGCCCGAAGGCCATGGCCTTGGTCAGGGCGATGCGGAGATCCCGCGTGCCGATCAGCTTGTAGAATTCGCTGGCGAAGGTGTAGGCGCTCTGGCCTTCGACGTTGACCAGGATCAGGTAGCCGCCCCAGTATCCGACGTAGATCGCGATGCCGGTGAGGAGGGGCAGCATCACCAGAGCGGCCAGCAGTCTCGGCACGAATAGGTAGTGGATCGGGTCCGTGGCCAGGCATTCCAAGGCGTCGATCTGCTCCGTCACCTGCATGGTGCCCAATTCAGCGGCCATGGCGGAACCGATCCGCCCGCTCATCATCAGGCCAGTGATGACCGGCGCCAGCTCCCGGACCACGGCCAGCCCCTCGACGCTGGAGGCAAGGCCCTGGGCCTGGAACTGCTTGAAACCGAAGGCCAGCTGCACCGCGAAGACCATGCTCACGGCCAGGCCCGTAAGGGTGACCACGGGAATGGAATTCACCCCCACCGCGGCGAACTGCCGCATCAGGTTTTCCACGTCGAAGGGCCGCTTCACGATGGCCCTGATGGCGCGGGCTGAAATCACGGCGAAATCGCCCGCCTGGATGAAGAATTCCACCAGCGACTCGCCGACTCTATTGAAAAAGGTGAGCATTCGTTTCCCGGATCATGGATTCATTCGAAACATCGAGTCTAACTCATGTCTTTTTTTTCAGCCTTTCCCAGTACCGGACCGCGCCTTCTTCTTTGAGCACCAGGGCCGGGCGGGTCATGGCCAGGGCACCGGCGGGGACGTCGCCCGTGATGGTGCTTCCCGCCGCGACCACGGCCCCATCCCCGATGGCCACTGGAGCCACGAGCTGGGAGTCGCTGCCGATGAAGGCGTCCTTGCCGATGGTGGTGCGATGCTTCTTCACGCCGTCGTAATTGCAGAAGATCACACCGGCCCCGATGTTCGTGTTCGCGCCCACTTCGGAATCCCCGAGATAGGCCAGGTGATTGGCTTTGGCGCCTTTCTTGATCAGGGTCTGCTTGGTCTCCACGAAGTTGCCCACATGGGCGCCCGCCTGGAGCTCCGTGCCTTCCCTCAATCGCGCGAAGGGGCCCACGACGCAATGGTCCCCGATCCTGGCGCCTTCAATGATCGAGTAGGGGCGGATGGACACATCCTTGCCGATATCGCCGCCGGTGATGATGGAGCCTTGCCCGATCCGGGTGCCGGCGCCGACCTTCACCAGACCTTCCATGCGCACCGACGGTTCGATCAGCACATCCTGGCCGAGGACGACCCGGGGTCCCAGGAAGGTGCTGGAGGCATCCAGGAAACTGACGCCCACAGCCATCCATCGCCGGGTGGTGCGCCATTGGGCCGAAGCCTGCAGGGCGGCCTGGTCGTCGCGGGAATTCATGCCCGCAAGTTCTTCGGGATCGCAAAGCTCGACTTTGACGGGACGTTCTGCGGCGACTTCCATCACCGCATCGGTCAGGTAGAGTTCGCCCTGGGCATTGTTGGGTTTCAGACGGTGGAGAGCTGGCTTCAACGGCGCCCAGGGCAGGGCGTAGGCCCCGCCGTTCACGAGCGTGATGGCCCGCTCTCCTGGACCCGCATCCCGCTGCTCCACCAGTCTGGAAAGGCTGCCATCAAGGTTTTGGACCACCCTTCCGTAGCCAGTGGGATCCGGAATCTCCATCGCCAGCAGCGAGCCTTCCGATGCGCAAAGCGATTCGACCGTCTCGGCCCGGATCAAGGGCACGTCTCCTGAGAGGATCAGGACCCGGCCTGCCTTCAGGCGGTCCAATCCGGCCTCGCAGGCCCTCACGGCGTGGCCGGTGCCCAGGGGCTGGCCCTGGTCCACCGTCAGGACGGGGCAGGGCAGCAGCCCCTCCGCCCGCCAGCTTTCCAATGCCGCTAGCACCTGGTCTTTGCCGTGGTGCACCACCACGATGGCCGCCTCCAATCCCGCCGGAAGGGCCCGCAACACCCAGAGCAAGGCCGGATCCCCCAGGATCGGATGGAGCACCTTGGGAATCCTGGATTTCATGCGTTTGCCAAGGCCTGCCGCGAGAATCACCGCCACCGTTTTCATGCCCGCTCCTGTCCGTTGGTCTTTCTGAGGAGAGCCAAAAGGCTCTGCACGAATTCCTGGCTCGGGAATGGCTTCTCGATGAACCCAAGCTTGATCAGGCCCAGCCTCAGCGGGCTCACGGGCTGGGCCTGGCCATTGCCCATCACCAGCGTGGGAATGGGTTCCCGCTGGAATCCGCTCATGGCCTTGGCGAAGCGTTCCAGGGTCGGCGACCGCTCGAGCACCAGCGCATCGGGAGGATCCTGATTCTTGCTGGCCCGCAGTAGGTCTCCAAGGCCAGGAAACGCCATCGCCTGCCCCCCCTTCCTTATTACGAGGTTTTCCAAGGCCTCCCGCACCAGAGGATCCTGATCCACGATCCAGATGTAGCGGGAGAGCAGGGGCGACGGCGTTGCGGCGGCCTCGGGCTCGGCAAGCGGCAAGTAGATCTGCGGCCAGATTCCGCCGTGATCATCCTGGGTCAGTTCGAGCATCCCGCGGAATTCGCCCACCACCTGCTGGAGCCAGGGCAGGCCAAGCATCGCTTGGGGGTGCTTCAGATGGGATCCAGCGAGATCCATCGTAAGCAGGGCCCAGCGCCGGCCGCCGAGCTCCTGGAGTTCCACGACCAGGGTCATGGTCCCGGCACCCATGGCTTTCCGCCCGTGCAACACCAGATGCGTCGCCACCCGCTGCAGCGCATCTTCGGAGACTCCGAGCGGAAGCGCTTCGGCGCGGATCTGGATCTGGATGAGCGGAGGCAGCATGCGCTGCAGTTTCGGGATCAGGCCATCGAGCGCCTTCGCAGCGTCCAGGGCGGCCGCCAGCGAGGCCCCGGGGGCATTCCCCTGTCCGCCTGGAGAAATGCGCTGGGCGGCCAGCAGGATCAGTTCCGCGGCTTCGCGGGTGCCGTGCTCCAGGGTTTCTCCGAGGATCTGTTCCGCGGCCGGGACGATGGTGCCGAGCGCGTTCGCGAGCGAGCGCTGGGTGGCTCCGGCAACCTCCCCGCCCATGAGGGCAGGACCCGCGGATTCCCCGCGCAATGCCAGCGTCCCACCGCGCTGGTCGGAGATCCACATCAAGGCCATGTTCCGGTCGAAGGGCACGGCCTCCAGTTGCACATCCTGGAAGGCCCCGTCTTTGTGGACCAGGGCTGAGGCAGTGCGTCCCCGTCCCCGCTGGATGAGCTGCTGGCGGAGATCATCCCAGGTGGAGGCATCCTGGCCCTGGAGCATCGCGGAAAGCGGGAGGCCGCGGACTTCATGGCGAGGCAGCCCGACCAGGTGGCTGAAGGCCCCGTTGGACTCGGCGATCGCGCCGGAATCGTTGACCAGGAGCATGGGTTGCTCCGACTCGATGCCATAGAGCAGGGATGGGCCTTCGGGCTTTTCGCCGACATCCAGCGCCGTCAGGGCTGTGCGGACCGCATCCCCGCGTCCTTCCACCCAGATGCCCTGGGCGCGGAGCCAGGTGAGCTGCTGCAGCGCCACGAGACCGAGCAGCATCCCCACCAGCAACGAGGCTGGAAAGGAAAGGGTGGTGATGTTGCCGGGAATGAAATGATAGAGCGCCTTGCAGATGAGCACGGTGATGCCGCCCACGACCGGCACCCGGGCGGACAGCCAGCGCCCCCTGCTGAGCCGGTACCCGAGATCGGACAGCAGCATCCAGAGGGCGGTCTGGGCGATGGTGGTGCCCCAGAACAGAAGGAATGACTCCATCGCGTCGAGCCCCACCTGCAGGCTCAGCAGCCAGGCGAAGATCGTCGCTCCGCCCACTCCGAAGCCCAGGCGCCGGATGCCCTGGGCGCCTTCGCGGTTCAGTTGCACGAAGAGGCTGAAGCCGAACAGCGTCCCGCCGAGGAAGGCCGAGGGCAATGGTTCGATGCCCGCGATGCGGCTCACCGTCAGCCAGGGCAGGGAAAGCACCGCCAGGATTCCCCCCAGGAAATAGCCATAGCTCAGACCGACCCTCCCTTTCCGGCGGAAGATCCAGAACCCGAGCCAGGGGGGCAGGGGAAGCAGCAGGGCGAGGAACAGGTCTTGAAGCATCAGAGTTGGACTACCTCAGCCTGCCACAAACCACGCACGGCGTTCATGCACCAAAGGCGCCCGCCTGAAACTTCATCCAGGCCGATGGGTCCGTATCGGATATCCAGCCCGCGGGACCTGGCCCAGAGCGGCAGTTCTTGTTCTTCGGTGATGCTTGAAACCCGGCCTTCCTTCGGAGGCATGAGAAGCTTCCCCTCCACTTCGAGCCCCAGGGCCGCGATGGCGGTCTCGGCGATGGTTCCATCCGGCCAAAGCAGTAGGGCGTCGTCCGCAAGCCTTGCTAAGGCATGCTGCCGCGCCTGTATGTCCCAGGGCCCCAGAAGCCCTTTCAGGGCGGCCGCCGCCTCGCCCCTGATGTCTCCCAGGGGATGAGCCATGGAGAGCAGTCGGCACATTGAAAAAGGCTCAGGCACCGTCTCCAGGCGGATGGAAACCGCATCGGGGAATAGCTGCATCCGGCATGCGGCCAGGGGTGCAGTCGAGACCCAGGCCGCGATCTCAGGCAAAGCTGCGGATAGCCAGGAGGCCTCCCAGCCGAGCCTGGCGGCGCCCCGTTGAAGCCGGGCCTGATGCTGGTTCCAATCCCGAGCTTGGCCATCCACGATGCGCAGGGCCGTTCGAGGCACCGCATCGAAGGGCCGCTGGGGGGGGCTCCAGCCAAGTAGGCGTGATGCGCCAGGCCCGAAGGCCCGCCAGACCGGATAGTCATTCAGGACGGCGCTGCTCAGCCGATTTCCTTCGCCGAGCCGACCTCGGCAATCCAGGATTCCCGTTTCGCCCGGGCCGCAAGCCGCACAGCCAGGGCGACCGCCTCGAGAAAATTCGTGGCGTCGGATTTCCAAAGCCCTGCCTTGTCGAAGGCGGTCCCATGGTCCGGGCTGGTCCGGATGAACGGCAGGCCCAAAGTGAGGTTCACCGCCCGCAATGGCTCCAACACTTTGATGGGGATGAGTCCCTGGTCGTGGTACAGGGCCACCACCACGTCGAACTCGCCCTTGGCCGCGCGGGGAAAAAGACTATCGGCGGAAAGCGGGCCGAAAAAATGGGGAGTGGGACGCGTGCTCGGCCTGGGTGGCAGGGCGGGTTCATAGCGCTGCTGGATTTCGACCCCAGAACGCATGGTCGTCGCCACGCGGGGTGCGGCACCAGCGTTCTGGCGGTTCGGGGGTTTGCTGGGGAAGATTTCCCAGCCATCCGGAACACCCGCGGTGCTGAACGGCGAGGCGACATGCTCGAAGGGCATCGCGACTTCGCTCAAGTCGAAATCCATGAACGCGGCTTCCGCGATCACCACCGCTTCGGCGAGGGCGGTTTCCTCCTTGCCGAAGGCTCCGGATTCGCCTGCGTGGGGATTCAGGGCGCACAGGGCGACCCGCAGATCATTCTTTCCCATGAGCTGGATGAATCGGTCGGCCGCGAAGCTCAGCGTCTGCGCGACAGATTCGGCGCTGATGCCCTCCACCACCGAACGCAGGCTCTGGTGGACGGTGTGAAGCACGATCTTCAGGCTGGGGCTCACAAAGGCCATGCGGGTGATCTGCGATCCTGACATTTCCTGCAGAAATTCCGTATGGCCCGGAATGTCGTACCCGGCTTGATGCGCTGCGGCCTTCGAGAGGGGGAGCGTGACCAGCGCATCCGCCTCGCCGACCATCACCAGATGCGCCCCGATGCGGACCGCCTCCACCGCAGCTTTTCCGGATTCGGCCGAGCCTTTCCCGAGCTGGAGCATGGACGCGGTGATTTCAGGGGTCGGATCGATCCAGAGGGCGTGGCCCATGAGCTGGCGCTGGCTTGGCTCCCAGGAGGTTCCGGAGCCCGTCCACAGGCTGTGGGACTTGGCCCCGGGGATTTCAGGCCCGCCACCGGGCGGGTTACCCCAGCGCCATTGCACCCGCCGGCCATCCGCCATCTGAGGTTCGAGCAGGTCCGGTCCAGCCTTGGCCCCGACCACGATGACATCCGCCCATCGGTTGATGGCGAAAAGGGATCCCAGCAACAGTTCTGGGCCGATTCCGCAGGGATCGCCCAACGTGACGGCGATGCGCGGGCGGCGGGCGGGTGGAGGAAACGATTGGCTCAAACAGCAGACCCCTGGTTTGGAGCCGCTTAGGAACCGCCGGAGATTCCATGGCGGTTTGGTCGCGTCCCCATATGCCTGTCGGCGATCAGAAAGACCGAGTTGCTAATTTGCAACGGCTTCCCTCAATCGTAGAGCGGAAGGTCCACGTCCGGGGAGAGGATCTCTTCCTTCTTGGCGCTGGTCTTCCTGCGGATGCGGGGTTCTTCTTCCTGCTTGTAGATGTATTTGATGTTGTGTTTGGGCACGACCACGTTGGGTTCCTTGAGCCGGTTGATCTTCAGGCAGTGCTTGTCGTACCACTCGATGACGCCGCGGAGCTTCTCATCGTCCTGGAGCACGACGACCACGGGGGTTTTGGACTGCATCTGCTTGAGATAGTAAAAACTTTCGGCATTGGTCTGCTCCGGGGGCGCGATCTTCCGCCGGGGGCTGCCAAGGCCTTGGGGTGCCATGGGCGCACTCGGGTCCACGGCCGTGACGGCGCCATCGGGCTGGATCATGGTCGGCGTCGGCGTGAGCACCATGGCGCCGCCGCCCGGTCCCGGCGAGGCGGTTCCCCGGCCCATTTTTTCCTTGATTTCGTTCAGGTTGGGGCGAATCAGCTTGCGGTTCATGGAACGTCCTGGATTTGCGGTGCGACCTTTGGTGCCGAGCAGGGGAAAGGCGCCGGATGCACGGATAGGCCAATCTTGTTAGGAATGGCCTTGAATCTGACAGCTCCGACTGGATCCAACAAGGAACCTCTGCCAGGTTTATGAGGGAATGGTAGGAAAAGTTTAGGCTCAATCGCGACCCCCTGCCACCTGGGACACGGGGCCGGGCATCGGTTGCCCCCGGGGGCGTTCAACCCCGGCTGCCCCAAAGCGGAATTTTCAGGCTCACCAGAGTCCCTTGGTTCAGTTGGCTCTGGACCCGGATGTCCCAGCCCATCGCCTGGACGAACTGGAAGACCAGGCTCATGCCCAGGCCGGTGCCTTCTTTGAATGTGCTCGAGAAGGGCACGAAGAGGGTCCGCAACTGCTCGGCATCCATCCCGCACCCGTTGTCCCGGACCTGGACCAGGAGGTGGTTTGCATCTTCCTCGAATTCCAGATGGACTCTTGGCTCCTGGGCTCCTTCCAGTGCCTTGCGGGCATTGGTGAGGAGATTCGTGAATACCTGGTGCGCGCACAAGGCGTCAGCCTTGATCCGGACCTCGGGAACCGGGGCGATGCCCAGGGAAAGCCCCTTGGCGCGAGGGTCGGTTTCCCAGCTCGCCCGGAGCTCCTCGATGAGATCTGGAACATAGACGCAGCGGATTTCCACGGGCTTCGGCCGCGTGAAGTCCAGAAACTTGGTGAGGATGGCGCTGACCCGGTCGGATTCTCGGCTCAGGATCCCCAGCGCCCGTTCATTCATGGCGTGGGCATGGCCCTCGCCTTTCAGGATCTGCACGCAGCCGAGGATGGAAGCGAGCGGATTCCTGAGCTCATGGGCCAGGCCGGCGGACAGCTCGCCGATGGCCGCCAGCCGCTCGCTGAGCCGGGTGCGTTCTTCCAGGGCCTTGATCTCCGTGAGGTCCTGGAAAAGCATCAGGTGCCCCGACTGGTTGCCCTCGGCATCCCGGAGCGGCGCGACGTTCCCGCCATACAATCGCCACGCCCCGTTGGGCGCGATGTAGCTTCCCTCGAAGCGCTGTTCCCGGGGAAGGATCTCCTGCCGGGCCAGGTCCACGGGCAGGATCGCATCGATGGTGCGCCCCATGGGAAGGGCCCGCTGGAGGATGGCCTCGGCGGCTGGATTCGCCGAAGTGATCCGGCCGTCGAGATCTGTGGTGATGAGGCCGGAAACCATCGACTCCACCACGCGGCGGTGCAGCGCCGAAAGATCATCCACCTTGGCTTCGGAGGCCAGCAGGGTCCTTCGCAGGCCCTCGAGGTTCCTCCGGATGAGGACGACGATCAGGGTCGCGGCGAAGATCTCAAGCGAGGCGAAGGCCAGGATCCACTCCGCCGTTTCCAGGTCCATGGGGGCGCCGGAGTGGCCAAAAGGCGGCAGGATGCCGGCCCCGAAGAGCAGGAAGCTGGACAGATGCAGGGCGAAGGCGATGAATCCGACGAGGACGATCTCGGTGGTGCCCAGGTAGAAAGCGGACGACAGGATCGGGAAGAGGTAGATGGCCGCGAATCGTTCCTGGTCCACGCCCTGGAAGGCGATGAGCAGCGCCACCAGCGTGATGTCCATGGCGAGATTCGACCGGATGCTCGCGCGTCCTGGGGTCGCGAAAGGATCCAATCCGGCCTTCAAGGACCGCTGGATTTCCCAGACCGCTTCGATGAAGAAGAGGGAAACCAGCAGCAGATAGAGGGACTCGCTGGCGGCGGCTTTGATCGGATCCGGAGGGAAGGCCAGATGAAGCACCAGGAGGCCGAAGCTGGTCGCCAGGCGGAAGGCCAGCGGCAGGAAAGGTGGCGCTGTGGCCCCTCGTGGGGAGGCTTCCATCAGATCGCGGAGCATGGCATCAGGATGCCGCATCTCCTGCGTCCCGGGAGAACGGATTCACACCGGGCCGCATTCTTGTCATCCTGGTCCCGTGAGCCACCCACCGAAATCCTCGGCCTTGCCTTCTCTGCGTGGAGCCGGCATGCGCCAGACTCCCCAGCGGGAGGGAATCCTGCGCGTCCTGAACACCTCGGACCGGCCCCTGACCGTCGAGGAGATTTCGGCCCGCATGGAGGAAAACCGCTCCGGCCTGCCCACCATCTACCGGAATCTGGAACGCTTCATCCAGGAGGGCTGGGCCGAAAGCATCCTCGGCCAGGACCAGGTCATGCGCTTCGTCCGCTGCAATTCGAAGCACCACCATCACCACCTGCAATGCGAGCGGTGCGGGCGGATGGTGGAAGTGGATGTGTGCGGCGTGGAGGATTCCCTCAAGCAGTTGGAAATCTCGTCCGGTTTTTCCATCACCCGGCACCAGCTTTCACTTTTCGGGCATTGCGCCGAATGCCAGCGCACGGATAAAAGGCATTGACGCTCTGCGGTGGTTTGATAAGATCTAGGAGCAGTGCGGGTGTAACTCAGTGGTAGAGTGCAACCTTGCCAAGGTTGAAGTCGTGGGTTCAAATCCCATCACCCGCTCCACCTAACTTAGGCCGCATCAGCGGCCCGAGTCGTTTATGCTAGAAAGCCAGACATCAAGGCGCCGTAGCCAAGTGGTAAGGCCGCGGACTGCAAATCCGCTATCCATCGGTTCGATTCCGATCGGCGCCTCCAAGAAAACGGCCCCGCAAGGGGCCTTCTTCTTCATCGCGCAGATCGGAGTCGAATCAGGATGGCGCGCCGCTAGCGGCCCCGGAGAGCGCGTAGCGATCGAAGGGATGAGCCGCGGGCGCAGCCAGCCTGCGGCGGGCACCGGATTCCGATCGGCGCCTCCAAGAAAACGGCCCCGCAAGGGGCCTTCTTCGTTGCGCAGATCGGAGTCGAATGGTTCAAGACGCGCTGATCCAGCCTCCGCCCAGGACTTCCTCATCCCGATAGAAGACCACGGCCTGTCCAGGCGCTATCGCTCGTTGGGGCTCCGCGAAGGCCACCTTCGCGCGGTTCCCGGACAAAGGCATCACGATGGCTTCCACCTCCAGGCCACGGCTCCGGATCTTGGCGGAACAGGGCAGGGGGTTGTGCGGCGCGCCTGCGCACCAGGTCAATTCCCGGACCAGCATTTCGCTGCCGAATAAATCCGCATCATCCCCGACCCAGACGGTGTTGGTGTCCCGTTCCACGCCCAGCACGTAAAGCGGAGTCGGATGGGCCACACCCAGGCCTTTCCGCTGGCCGACTGTGTAGCGCCAATATCCTTCGTGGGACCCGAGGACCCGGCCGTCGATGTGGCGGATGGGCCCCGGCCCGGCGTCAGGAGCGCGGCCGGACTCCTCAATGTAGGTGTCATACCGGTTCTGGGTCACGAAGCAGATTTCCTGGCTCTCGGCTTTTTCCGCCAGGTGGAGGCCAAGGTCCCGGCCCAGCTGGCGCACTTGCGGCTTGGTCAGCTCCGCCAACGGAAACAGCGTGCGGGCAAGGGTTTCCTGGGTGTGGCTGAACAGGAAATAGCTCTGGTCCTTGGCTGGGTCCTGAGCCCTGAGAAGGTGGAATCCGGCCTCGTCGTGGATGATCCGGGCATAGTGCCCCGTGGCGACGAAGCCCGCGCCGAGGGCCTCGGCGCGCTCCAGCAGGGTCTTGAATTTCACGTGCTGGTTGCAGCGGATGCAGGGGCTTGGGGTTTCCCCCCGGAGGTAGCCCTCCACGAATTCATCAATGACTGTCTCCCGGAAACGCTCCTCGAAATCCACGACATAGTGGGGGAAACCCTTCTCATGCGCCACCCGGCGGGCATCCTGGAAATCGTCCAGGGTGCAGCATTTCCCTTCGGTCTCGGGCGTGGTTCCGCCTCTGGTCTTGTCGAAGAGCTGCATGGAAACGCCGATCACTTCGTAACCCGCCCAGTGCAGCAGGGCCGCCATGACCGAGCTGTCCACGCCTCCCGACATGGCTGCCACCACCCGGTCTCCGGGGCGAAGCCTCGGATGGTTTTTCAGCGGCGCCAAGGCCAGATCCATGAGCGCCGAACCCCCGGGTCTCTTCATCGCTCCGCCTTGAGGGAAGTTCTGAAGGAAAGCAGCGGGGAGGCGTCCCTGTGCCCCTGCACCGTGGTGCAGACATCGATGCAGTCCCCGCAATTGAAGCAGCCGGTTCCAAATCCCAGGACCAGGTGCTTGGCGCGGGGGTCTAGGTCCACGAAACAAGCATTCAAGCAGGCCCGGCATCCCCCGCAGGCTTCGGTTGAATCCTGAAGAAAACGCGGACGGAGGATCTTGTTCTTCGGCGCCGTGGAGACCACCATGGCCTGGCCCATTCCGTAGATGCAGACCATGCGGCAGAAATGGAATTTCACGGCGAAGCCGGCCAGCCAGGAGATCAGGACCGTGAGGCCCACCCACGAGAGCAGGGTGGCTTGGATCATGCCGCCTTGCCCCCAGGGCGTTGCAAAGAGAGCGTGGATCATCTGCCGCGGGGCCACCAGGTAGGCCGCCAAGCTCATGGCCAGAAGCACCGGGGCCACGATCAGTGTGGTCCCAGCGCCCAGGCGGAGGGCCCACTTGTGAAGGGGAGACCGCTTCATCCAGGCTGCCACTTTGCGATTGGAGCCTTTCCAGACGGCGGTGGCGAGGCCATCGAATAGTTCGACGCAACTCCCGTAAGGGCAGGCCCAGCCGCAGAAAACCCGGCCTTTGAAGTAGGTCAGGAGCGCGATCCCCCAGATGAGGAGGACGAAAGGGATGATCAGCCCCAGCACATAGGGAAAATCCATGGGGTAGCTCTGTCCGAGATAGATGATCCTAGGGCCCTGGCCCCCCTGGATTTCGATCCGGACCACATCCAGCCATGGCAGCAGCGCCCAGAGCGCCAGGAGCAGGAGTTGGGTGATCCTTCTGGACACATGGTAGCGCCGGGAGATGCTGATGCCGCTTGGAGCCATAGCCTTCCAGAATACGGTGGGATGCGCGCAGCGCGAAGCGGGAAGGGCGGCGGGAACTCAAGTCCTGAGGTGCTTGAGCCTCATGAACCCGAAACCAGCAAGGAAGAGCATCGGTGCCAGCACACCCAGGGGCGCCGGGATCTCGCCTGATTTCGACGCGCCCAGGAAGACGCCTTGAAGGCCCAGGAAGAGCAGGCCGATCACCAGCCCGATCCCAAGGGCCTGGCCGCGTCCGCTGCGCGGAGCCGGGAAAGCCCAGGATAGCGTGGCGAGCACCAGGCAGGGACCCGCCAGCCAGGCGAAGATGCGGGTCCAAAGCAAGGTCGCCCGGTTGGGATCCGGAGCCCAACGCTGCCAGGTGAACAGGTCGCCGGTGGTGGACATGTCCGCGTGGGTGGGTTCCCGCAGGGAAGTCTCGGGGAACAGCATGGCCGCTGCGGGTCCCTGGACGAGTTTCGCCCCGCCCCAAGGCAGGCCCTGGGCGAATTCAGCTCCGGTTTTCCAGCGGAGCAAGATGGGGGCCTCCATGGCCGGTTTCAACGGGAATCCCCAGCGAACCTGTCCCTGCTGGTACCAGAGCACGCCCGTGGAGCCCAGATATAACCAGGAATTCCGGCTCAATATGTTGGTAGGTCGATTGACTATTTGTCTATATATATTGTCTGCTTTGAAATAAGCATGAGGCGCAACCCACAGTTGTAAAACGGCCGTGGAGATTAGCACGGATAGCCAGGCTCTCCGGGCGTACCAAATCCATTGGATCAAGCTGACCCCGCCCGCGCGGAGCGCCACCCATTCAGCGCTAAGGGTGGCTTGGCCGAAGGCGAACAGGGTTCCAAGCAGGAAAGTGATGGGCAGGGCTGTATTTAAGAAGGTGGGGAGATTCAATATCCAATAGTATAGGAAATCTATAATATTCTTGTGGTTGCGAGCGATATCTCCAACCAGGGTCACGTATTCGATCAACAGGTCCAACGCCAGCAGCGTCCCCAAGGTGCCGCCCCAGCTCTTCAACCAAAGCAAGCAAGCCCAGCGATTGAAGATACTGGATCGATGGCGGTCGGTGGAATTTCTCGTGCTGGGATTCATTGGTTTCATCGCCTGCAGGAATCTGCCGATCCGAACAATGAACCACTGGTAGCGCTTGGTCACACTGGTTTTAACTCTGCTGAGGGCGTTGTTCGATACATGAGGCTTCAGCTTTCCATGGAACAACCAGAATCCAGCGCCAAGGAATATCCAGGGCAGCAACAATTGAGCATAGAAAGCTTGATATTTTGATTGCATAATCATGTTTTCAAATAACATATTGAAAAAATAATAAATCAGAATGACGAGGAGACTCTTCAGGATAGAACCACTTCTTTGGAAACGGGGGTGTCCGAGGCCCATGGCAATGCCGAGCAGGAGGAAGGCCACAGAAGCAAATGGAAGAGACAAACGCCGACTCAGTTCCACCGCGGATGCCGGAGATTTCAGTTTCAAAATCTCGGATGTTTTAAGATATCTAAGCGGAGTAGGGGCCAGGATCCTGGACACACCCGGAAGCCGAAACCGCAGGTCCTGGCTTTCCTGGTGAAGGTGCACCACGCTGCCGGTCTGGATCTGGTACACGCTGCCGGCCAAATTGTTCAAGCGCATGTCCAGGACGTGGCCACCATCCGGTTGTGGCTGGATCGAGTAGGAAATGCCTTTGGCCACCATGTGTTGGATCCCAGTGGGGCTGACCTCCATCACATGGATCTCACCATTGGGAGCCATCCATACCGACTGGCCAGGAGACCCAGGGGGGACCCGGGGAGCTTGGCCTGTCCTGAGGAAACGGGTTCGGGCCTCCTCTAACATTTGGATCCGAACCGAGGCCTGGAGGTGGTTCACGGCAGGCACCAGGAGGTGGCTGTTGGCCCCTGCCAGCAAAAACAGAAACAAGGACAGGAGCAGATAGGGCTTGAGCAGCATCCGGCTGCCCATGCCTAATCCTTGGGATGCGACGAGCTCGGAGCTTTGAACCAGTTGCTGGGTGCCCATCAGGCCGCCCAGGACGGCGGCCATGGGGAGCACCATCATCAGGGTTTCAGGGACGGCGCACAGCAGGAGCGGGATGAGCCACCGGAAGGAAGCCCCGAGATTGAAAACCTCCTTGGACAGATCCACCAGCTCCTTTGAGAGGAGCAATCCCCCATAGAGAAGCACCGCTCCACCGATAGGGAAGAGCCATCTGCGCAATGTGTAGCGGGAGAGAATTTCCTTCATGATTACTTTCGATAATGTATATTATGTAACCTTACGGTCAAACGATCTCAGATCACCTTGGCTTTGAGAAGGTCGTGGATATGAATGACACCACAAGGTTTATCTGATTCCATGACCACCAGGAAGGTGATTTTGTGGCTTTCCATCTCCCCTGCAGCTTCGATGGCCATGCGTTCCGCGGTGATCGTGAATGGGGCGTGGCCGCTCAGGATGTCCGCCGCCTTCAATTGGAGCGGATTGATCCCCTGGCTCTGGGCGCGTTCAAGCGCCCGCCGGATATCGCCATCGCTGATGACCCCCAGGAGATCGGGACCGTTTTGGACGACCGCCATGCCCAATTTGCCGTTGGAGATCATGTTGAGCGTTTCGATAAGAGTCGCGTCCGGCTTTACCGCTGGGAACTCAGCATGCATCAGGTCCTTGATCTTTAATAGTTTGGCACCAAGGCTTCCACCTGGATGAAGCTCCGCGAACCGCTCGGCGGTGAATCCTTTCCGGTTCATCAGACAAGCGGCGAGAATGTCCCCCCAAACCAGCTGCATGGTGGTGCTCGCCATGGGGGCCAAATCAATCGGACATCCTTCACCATCAGTTAGTTGATAAGAAAAGCACCAGCGTGCTGCAAGGCCCAGTGAGCTGTCTTTATTGGATGTGATGGCTGCCACCGGAATCCCGAGCCGGGAAAAACTAGGCAAAATTCGAAGTATTTCCTCGCTTTCCCCACTGTTGGAGAGCAGCAGCACAGAATCCCCGGGGACCACCATGCCCAGGTCGCCATGCAAAGCCTCCGCGGGATGCATGAACAGGCTGGGGGAACCCGTGGAAACCAAAGTGGAAGAGATCTTCTGGGCCACCAATCCGGATTTGCCCATGCCGGAAAGCACGATCCGCCCCTTCTGGTCAGAAACCGAATCCACCCAGTCGGTCACGGTGGCCGCGTTCCAGTGGCCATTCAGCCATTGCAGCGCGCCAAGGGCGGCGCGAAGGACTCCCTTCCCCTGCTCACCATCGGAAGTCGGTCCGGTTCCGGGCCCGGCAAAGGATCTGGTCTCTTGTTCCAAGGCAAAGGCTCCATAGGGAATCGAGCCATGTTACCAGCCATTCCCCGGCCATCCCGCAGTGCGAAACGAATCCAACCCGTGTTTGAATGGGGGTGGCCCTTTAGCTCAGCGGTCAGAGCGGGCGCCTCATAAGCGCTAAGGCGTGGGTTCGAATCCCACAGGGGCCACGCCGCTGCCATCATCACTCTTTTCAGAAAGGAATGCCCATGCGCGCCACATTGCTCGCCCTCCTCTTCGCCCTGCCCCTTCTCGCCACCGGCCAGCCTGAGAAGCCGCGCGTCAAGTTCACGACGAATCTCGGCTCCTTCACGCTGGAATTGGAATCCAAAGCCGCCCCCAAGACCGTCGCCAACTTCCTGAGCTATGTCCGCAAGGGCTATTACAAAGGCACGACCTTCCATAGGGTCATTTCCACCTTCATGATCCAGGGCGGCGGGTTCACCGCGGATTTGAAAAAGAAGGCCGGGGACCAGCCGATCATGAACGAAGCCAAGGCCGCCATGGCAGCCGGGCTCCGCAACACCCGCGGCACCATCGCCATGGCGCGCACCAACGAGCCCCATAGCGCCTCCAGCCAGTTCTTCATCAACGTGAAAGACAATTCCCAGAGCCTCGATCCCCGGGCTGAAAGCTGGGGCTATTGTGTTTTCGGCAACGTCGTCGAGGGCATGGACACCGTCGACAAGATCAAGGCGGTTCCAACCCACAATGTCCAGATGAACGATGTGCCGGTCACGCCAGTGCTCATCACTGACGCCCAGGAGTTGACCGAAGCTCCCGCGAAAAAAGCGCCGGCCAAGGCAGGCTCGAAAAAGAAGTGAGTCTTGGCTCCCGCTCCCTCAACTGCGTCTGCCGCGCTTAAAACTGCGCTTTAAAAGACTCAAAAGCGGCTCTCAATTCTGCGAGTTCAAGGCGGAGGCTCTGCACTTCGGATTCCAGGTGTGCAAGGGGCGGCAGGTTTCTGGCTTTGACTTCCTCTTGGACCACGGCCAAGGTCTCGCATTCAACGGGGCCCGCGAGCAGGTGGGCGTACCGGGGTTCCTTCGTGCCGGGCAGCTTGGGAAGCTTCATGGCCAGGGGTTCCGGCTCCGCCTGGAGCAAGGCCTGCATGGCCGCCTCCGCCTCCACCAGGTCGGCGAAAGGATAGATGCGCTCCGAACGCCCCCGGAGTTCTCCGAGGGTCTGGGCTCCGCGTAGCATCAGCACACACAGGAGGGCGGTTTCCTGGATCGCCAGGTGCAGCGATTCCGAAAGCCGCTGTTCGTACTTCACCGTGCGGCTGCCGCTGGCGTTCAACAGCCAGACCAAGCGGCGTTGGCGCAACGACTCCAGGCCGTCCGAGACCGTGGCCTCGTCATAGGCCACCAGTGGATGCCGGTTGGAGGTCTGGTTGCAGGCCGCCACCAGGGCGTACAGCGTCAGCGGATAGTAGTCCGGCGTCGTGTGCTGCTTCTCCATCAGGCAGCCCAGGATTCGGCATTCAACCTCGTTCAATGGTGAATCGGTCATGGATCAGTTCTACCAGAAGGCCGCCATCGATCCCGAACGGTTCAGTTCCCCGTGAGGCACAAGCCTGGAAACGCGGTTGGACAACCTTGTGAAATAATCAAGTAGGCAATTAATGATCACTTATATTTCATATTAATAATTGACTGAGACTGCGATTCAGGCAACCTTTGATGCATCAACCCAACCCATGCGCATCTGCCCATTCGATCGGCATTTCAGGTGCGCCCCACCCCGGAGCACGCATGCTTTCATCCAGATCCCGCCGTCCCTTCCCTGCCCTGGGCGGCCCCGCGCTATTGATCTGCGCGGCCATCCTTCCCTCCCCGCTTCAGGCAGGCGGGCACCCCAAGAATGTGACCGGCACCCGCTTCATCCGGACCATCACCAACAGCGGGATGACCGCTGCGCCCCAGGACCTGACCACCACGGCGATCGGGGCTTTCGTGCCCGATGGGCTGGGTGGTTTCACCACCATTCCTGGAACGGGGCTGGCCAACGGGACTTTCACCATTCCGCAGGTTCCCCACGGCGAGTTCTGGTTCCGCTTCGGCACAAGCTATGTCTGGACCGACAAACATAAATTGGACCTGGACACCTACGCCTATGGCCGCCCCGACGCGGTGCCCGCCAACCTGAGCACGCTGCTGACCTTCAATGTCACAGGCCTCGCGCCCTTCGCGGCCACCGACATCCTCCAGTGGTATGCCACCAACGTGAATAGCGTCTACGCCTACCTCGCAGATTATTCCCCCTCGAACATGCCCCTGCCCGGCGACACCGCCATGGCCGGCACGACCCAGGACTGGGCGGACACGGGCCTGCTGATGGTGGACACCACCAAGGGGGATGTACCCAGCCTGACGCAGCTCAGCTCCGTCACCTCGGGTCCCGAGACCTACTCGGCGCTGTCGGGAATCTTTGAACCAGCCGCGCTGGTGCAAACGGACGGCCTGCCCTCCACGCTGAACGGGGTCATGGCTTCCGTGCCCCAGAACCAGAGCGTCCGGATGGCTTGGGACCGCACGCCCAGCGCCATCTACCAGGCCCAGGTGAATCCTGCCGCCACGCCTTCCTTCCAGCGCTTCGTGGTCCATACGCCCCCCTGGGGCACCAAGAAAGGATTCATCGCGGCCACCGCGGACCTGGTGAACTTCTATCCCTCTTCCCTGGCCACGACCTTCCTGGACCTTGGCGAGGCCCAATACGGGAACCCCTTCCCGCACAAATGGGGAAGGATCTACAGCATCAACCAGAACTACAGCGTCCACTACACGGCGCCAGGCGCCACCAATCCACGGCCCATCCAAGGTGTCCTGTCCACCAATTCGCTCAAGGAGCCCAAGCACCACCATCCGATGGTCCAGGCCATCAGCCCCGTGCTCGGCGCCACGATCGATGGGCTGGACGCATTCCTGCCCCAGGCCGGGCTGTCCACGTCCCCTGCCCTCGCCTGGAACGAGCCCGCCAAGGGCGAAGCGGAGGCCTACTCGGTGGCCGTGCTCCGAGTGTTCGCCCAGGGCATGAGCACCCGCGCGGCCACCGTGGCCTCCTTGATCACGGAAGAGACTACGTTGACCGTTCCCCCCGGCATCCTCCAGCCCGGGCAAAGCTACGTCTTCCGCATCCGCGCCATCAAGGCCCACGACGCAGAGCCAAGCAAGGCTCCGTTCCGGCTCAACACATTCCCCTTCGCCACCGCAGATGTGCTCACGGCCATGGTCACCGTCGCCCCCTGAGTCCGCACACCTATGCCCAAGCCCACCGGATCGATCGGTGGGCTTTTTCATTCTCTGACCCCTCAACCGGGCGGTGAAGGTGGCTGGAGGAGGGCCCCCCGTCTCCAAGAGCGCGCCTGCGCGCGATAGACGGGACGAGAACCCCGGCCAAGGAATCAGGAGAACCTGGATGGAATCTCTTGAAAGCCAGTGCTGGTAAGGGGTTTTATAAAATCCGGAGAAAGAGCATTTTCAATCCTGATTCACCCAAGGGGTGATCAGGGGTGGTACCCGATGGGGTCCCACCCAAGTCCCATGGCTTCATCCAGTCGTTCTGTCTGAGGCTGCCCCGACTCCAGCTCTGCTTTCATGAAGCTCCAAATACGGTGGAGCCTTGCCTTCTTCGCCGTTACTTCCATCCAGGGATCGGACCAACCGGGCTGGTTGCATTGCGCGACCGCCACAGCCAGGGCCTGAATGTATTGCTCGAAGTGGCCGAACTCAAAGGCGACAGTGGCCAACCGATCCAAAACACAGGCCTCTGGCCTGAGACATCGAATCATGTCCCCCGAAATGGTCGGCACGACAACCGTGGATTCCCTTGTATCCAGATAGGCATCACCAACCCCCAGTGGCCCAGTGGGAAATTCGACTGGGACACCTTCGACTAAGACGTGCCGAGAACCTACTACATCGCCGCCTTCCACTCCCTCAAGTCCCAAAAGGTGGATGCTGTTGGCCGTCAGGGAATCAGGGCCCACGAAATCGAGGTCCGAAGTCTTGAAAACGCCATCCCGCTCTCCGGTCCAGACTTCTACAACACCACCGCCGACCAGCACCGGGTCGACATCTAATTGCCGGAATGCATGGATCAACTGCCTCGGGATGTGGAAAGGAAACGGGCTAAAGCCTGGTTCATCCCCATGACCTTTCAAGGCTTCGGCCTCGTGCCTGCTTTCTTTGTTCGTGAGATGGTCTCTCGCTTGACCTGTTTATCTCCAGCACGGATGAGAAGATCGCGTTCAATAGGGTCCCTCAGCTTCAAAGAAGCCCGGCCAGCCACCTTTGGCCCGTAGGCCTGGAGTACTTGCTTGACGGTAAGAGTAGTCATGGCAGGCAACTTTCAAGATGTTTCTACTACATAGATATTTTGCGCCTACCAATGGGCCTAGGCCAGAGAGATATGCCCCTTTCTTTCGCTGCGGCCACCACCACAGGCTGGAGGAGGGCTCCCGTCTCCAAGAGCGCGAGGCGCGATTGGGAGCGCGCCTGCGCGCGATAGGCGTGACGAGAACCCGAAGGGTCGAGTCCGCCCATGCCCAGGGACACGAAAAAAAAAGCCTCCACAAGGATAAATTGAGGAGGCGGTATTGGTGGCTGGAGGAGGGCTCCCGTCTCCAAGAGCGCGAAGCGCGATTGGGAGCGCGCCCCGCGCGCGATAGACGGGACGAGAACCCGAAGGGTCGAGTCCGCCCATGCCCAGGGACACGAAAAAAAAAGCCTCCACAAGGATAAATTGAGGAGGCGGTGATGGTGGCTGGAGGCGGACTCGAACCGCCGACCTAGGAATTATGAGACCCTCGCTCTAACCACCTGAGCTACCCAGCCGAAGCAATCATTTTATCTCGGTTGGGCGCTGATTTCCACGCTGGATTTCGGGGTGGAGAGGACCCGCTCATATAGGGATTCATAGAGATCGATGATCGGATCTTCGGCGAAGGTGGTTTCCGCGCGCTTCCGCGCCGATTCCCCGAAGGCGCGGCGCAGGTCCTTGTCCTTGAGCAGCCGGATCGCATCCAGGGCCATGGCGTCCACGTCCCCCACGGGTTCCAGGAATCCATCCACACCCTGCCGGATGACCTCGGGGATGCCGCCCACGCGGCTGGCGATGACGGGAACGCGGTGGGCCATGGCTTCCAGAGCCGCGAGGCCGAAGCTCTCCGTGGCCGAGGGCAGCAGGAACAGGTCGCTGCAGGCCAGCACAGTCCCGATGTCCAATTGCTTGCCGGTGAAGCGCACCTCGTCTTCGAATCCGTGCTCCCGGCAGTAGTTCTCGGCTTCGGCGCGGTCCGGGCCGTCCCCCACCATCACCAGGCGCGTGGGAACTTCCTTTCTCACCCGTTCGAAGACCTTCACCACGTCCATGACCCGTTTCACGGGCCGGAAATTGGAGATGTGGGTGAGCACGAAGGCCTGGTCCGGCGCCAGCCAGGCGCGGCATTCCGGGTGGTCCATGGCGGGCGGTTCCACGAAATTCGGGATCACTTCGATGTGTTCGCCCATGCCGAAGGTCCGGATGGTCTCGTCCTTCAGGTACTGGCTGACGGACGTGACGGCATCGCTTTCCCGCAGGGCCAGCTTCACCATGGGCAGGTAGCTGGGATCCGCTCCGACCACCGTGATATCGGTTCCGTGGAGGGTGGTGACCACCTTCAATTTCCCATCCAGAGCCATGCGCGCCAGCAGAGCCGCCATGGCGTGGGGGATGGCATAGTGGGCGTGCATGACTTCAAGGCCGTGGTGGCTGGCCACATCCGCCATTTTCGAGGCCAGCGCGATGGAGAATGGCGCTGCTTCGAAAAGAGGATATGAACTCGCGGTGACTTCGTGGAAATAGATCCGGTTTTCGAAGCCCGTGAGCCGGGGCGGCATGGAGGGGCTCAGGATGTGGACCTCGTGGCCGCGCGCCGCCAGCGCCTTTCCGACCTCGGTGGCCACCACGCCTGAACCGCCAAACGTCGAGTAACAGGAAATCCCCCCCCCCCCCCCCCCCCCCCCCCCCCCCCCCCCCCCCCCCCCCCCCCCCCCCCCCCCCCCCCCCCCCCCCCCGGCCCCGGCGGCCCCCGGGCCCCCGGCCCCCCCGGCCGCGGGGCCCCGCGCCCCCCCCCCCGGGGGCCCCCCCCCCCCCCCCCCCCCCGTTCCCCGGCGGGGGCCCCCCCCCCCCCCCCCCCAGTAGCAGGAAATGCCGATCCTCATCGAAAACTCCAAAGACACAAGCCCCAGGGCCATTCTGGACCCTCTAGGGCTATCATGAACCTATCTGATTGGATACGGCATGCCCCTGATGTTTTACATTCTGGCCAAGGTGATCGACGGCTTGTCCATCCTCATCATCATCTGGGCGCTGATGTCCTGGTTCAAGCCCAGCCCGGGAAACCCGCTGGTACGATTGCTCAACGCCATCGTCGAGCCCATCCTTCTGCCCATCCGGGCCGTGATCCCCCCCATCGGCGGGCTCAGCTTCGACGCCATGATCGCCATCATCCTGCTGTCGCTGATCAAGAACATATTCCTTCGCGCAGCCTCCTGAAATCTGGAGCTTCCATGAAATTCACACCCCTGGACATCCAAAGGCGGGAGTTCGAAAAGGCCTTCCGGGGCTTCGAGGAAGGCGAGGTGCGCGGGTTCCTGCATGAGATCGCCGCCGATTGGGAAGAAATCCTGGTCGAAAATTCCCGCATGCGCGAAGAGATCCTGAGCCTCCGGGAGCGTAACCGCCAGTACCAGGACCAGGACCGCATCTTCCGCGAGACCCTGCTGCAGGCCCAGCGCACCAAGGAAGATGTGCTGGACACCGCCAACCGCGAGAAGGATCTCACCTTGAAGGAAGCCCAGTTCAAGGCCGACGAGATCGTCCGCGAAGCCCATCGGCACGTGGCCGAACTCGAGGTGCAGATGCGCAACATGAAGATGGAGCGGATCCGCATGCTGGAGGACATGGAATCGCTCATGGAGCGCACCCGGCGCTTCCTCCAGGAAGAAGCCCCCGAGCGCTTTCCGCCCTCATCCAACACCGTGAAGCTCGATGAAATGGATTTCAACAGCATGGACGAGGATGTGCCGTTGAAGCCGAGGGGCCAGCGGTTTTGAGCCACGGATGTAATGTAACTCCAGGCCAAAAAACTGGAAACCACGAATTACGCGAAAAAGCGCGAATTAAAAATGGGGAGTGCTTGAGGGTAAAACATTCGTCCGGGACCTAGAATGAGGGATGAGGAGGACGGGAAGCATTGCCATTCCGTTTTGTTTTTTTAGCGTGCATTCGCGTAGTTTCGCGGTTAAGAAGTTTGCTTTACCCTTGTTTTTCCTCTGTGGCAGTTCTATTCCAATCGGTGCTCCATGTCCCAAGCCGTGATCCTCAAATGCCTCCGCACGCCCGTCGGGAAATTCCAGGGCGCGCTTTCCGCCTTGTCGGCCCCTGAGCTGGCCGCGCCCGTGGTCAAAGCGCTGTTGGAGCGCTTTCCGGGCCTGCCGGTGACCGAGGCGATCTTCGGCAATGTGGTCTCCGCGGGCGTGGGCCAGGCGCCCGCGCGCCAGGCGGCGTTGAAGGGCGGCCTGCCCTCTTCCGTGGCGGCGCTGACCATCAACAAGGTCTGCGGATCGGGCTTGAAAGCCATCCAGCTGGCCGCCAACGGCGTGCGGCTGGGCGACCACGAAGTCATCCTGGCGGGCGGCATGGAGTCCATGTCCAACGCGCCCTACCTGATGCCCAAACTCCGCGGAGGCGCGCGCATGGGCCATGCCCAGGCCCTGGACAGCATGATCCTGGACGGCCTCTGGTGCGCCATGACCGATCAGCACATGGGGCTGACCGGGGATCTGGTGGCCGACAAGTATTCCATCAGCCGCGAAGACCAGGACGCCTGGAGCGTCGACAGCCACCGCAAGGCCCTCGATGCCATGGCCTCGGGCGCCTTCGATGCAGAGCTGGTGCCCGTCACCGTGCCCGGCCGCAAAGGCGATGTGATCGTGAATCTGGATGAAGGCCCGCGCGCGGACACCTCCATGGAAACCCTGGCGAAGCTGAAACCCGCCTTCAAGAAGGACGGCACCGTCACGGCGGGCAACGCCCCCAGCGTCAACGATGGCGCGGCCGCGGCCCTGGTGACCACCGAGGATTTCGCCGAAGCCCATGGCCTGCCGATCCAGGCCCGCATCCTCGGCACCGCCACCGCGGGCCTGGATCCGCAATGGGTGCTCATGGCGCCCGTGGATGCCATCAAGAAGCTGCTGGCCAAGCTCGGCTGGTCGGTGAACGACGTGGATCTCTGGGAGATCAACGAAGCCTTCGCCGTTCAACTCGTGGCTACCCACCGCGATCTGAATATTCCCGTGGAGCGTATCAACGTGCACGGCGGCGCCGTGGCCCTGGGCCACCCCATCGGCGCCAGCGGCGCCCGGGTCATGGCCACCCTGCTCCACGCCCTGGAACGCCACGACAAGCAGCGCGGCATCGCGGCGCTGTGCCTGGGTGGTGGCAATGCCATTGCGATGGCGGTGGAGCGCGTCTAAAGAATAAACCGCGAAAGTCGCGAAAAAACGCGAAAAAACTAGTTTTATAATTCGCGTACTTTCGCGACTTTCGCGGTTTCAGTTTTTTTACCACATCCCATCCGGGAATCCCCTTGACGACTTCAATCCCCATCCGCCAGACTCAACTACTGGAACCCAATCAATGACTCTCCACAGCCTCATCAACCTCAATAATAATCGGCCCCTCCGCGCGGATCGTGCGTGGGACGGCGAGGTTCTGAGCTAACAGACGACTTCCCCTGACCACCCCCGATTCGCGAAAGCGGATCGGGGGTTTTTCTTTGTGCCCTGCCCTTTCCAGGAGCCCCCATGTGCGGCCTCGTCACCATCCTCAACATCGACCCCACCCGCTCGAATTCCGGCGAACTGCGGAAGCTGGCGCTCGGCATGGCCAAGAAGATCCGCCACCGGGGGCCCGACTGGAGCGGCATCTACAGCGACGCGCGGGCGATCCTGGCCCACGAGCGGCTTTCCATCGTGGATGTGGAGCATGGCGCCCAGCCGCTGGTGGACACGTTGAAAGGGTGCGTGCTGGCGGTGAACGGCGAGATCTACAACCACAAGGACCTGCGCCGGGGATTGAAGCACGAGCACGATTTCCAGACGGCCTCGGATTGCGAAGTGATCCTCTACCTCTACGACGAACTGCCGCCGAAGGAATTCCTGAACCGCATGAACGGCATCTTCGGCTTCGTGCTCTACGATCCCAAGCGCGAGACCTTTCTCATCGCCCGCGATCCCATCGGCGTCATCCCGCTCTACGTGGGCTGGGACCGCCAGGACAACCTGTTCGTGGCATCAGAAATGAAAGCCCTGGTGGGCCACTGCGAGCGCATCCGCGAAGTTCCGCCGGGCCATTACTATCTGGGCCACGAAGCGGACAAGGGCTTCCAGCGCTACTACGAACCGAAGTGGGCGGAGCCCGGTTTCTACCCCAGCGATCCCTACGATCCCGCGAAACTCCGCAAGGCTCTGGAAGACGCGGTCCACCGCCAGCTCATGTGCGACGTGCCCTACGGCGTGCTGATTTCCGGCGGCGTGGATTCCAGCATTGTCGCCTCCATCGCCGCGCGGTTCCGCCAAAAGCGCGTGGAGGAAGATGACAAGGCCCCGGCCTGGTGGCCCCAGATCCATTCCTTCGCGGTGGGACTGGAAGGCGCGCCGGATCTGGGCCCCGCTAGAAAGGTCGCGGACCACATCGGCGCCATCCACCACGAGATTCACTTCACCGTGCAGGAAGGCCTGGACGCCCTCTCCGACGTGATCTACCACCTGGAGACCTTTGATGTGACCAGCATCCGGGCCTCCACGCCCATGTACCTGATGATGCGGAAAATCCGCGCCATGGGCATCAAGATGATCCTGTCGGGCGAAGGGGCCGACGAGATCTTCGGCGGCTATCTGTACTTCCACAAGGCGCCGGACGGCCACGCGCTGCACGACGAGACCGTGCAGAAGCTGCAGAAACTCCACCTCTATGATTGCCTGCGGGCCAACAAATCCAGCGCCGCCTGGGGCGTGGAAGCGCGCGTGCCCTTCCTGGACCGGGAATTCCTGGACGTGGCGATGATGCTGGATCCGGAGCTGAAGCTCCCCCGCAACGCCAAGCGCGAGAAACCCATCGAGAAGTATTTATTGCGCAATGCTTTCGACGGCACGATTCCGGACGAGATCCTGTGGCGCCAGAAGGAACAGTTCTCCGACGGCGTGGGTTACGCCTGGATCAACGGCCTGAAAGCCCATGCCGAGCACGAGATCAGCGACAGCATGATGCGCGGCGCCCACGAACGCTTCCCCGTGAAGACCCCCGAGACCAAAGAGGCGTATCTGTATCGCCAGCTCTTCGAGCACCATTTCCCGTCCGCCACGGCCGTGAACTGCGTGCCCTTCGAGCGGAGCGTAGCCTGCAGCACCGCCACAGCACTGCTGTGGGACGAAGCCTTCCAGAAGATGGCCGATCCCTCGGGCCGGGCGGTTATGGATGTGCATGAAACTGGGTATACGACGGAATGAAAATAAACCACGCGGAGGAGGGTTCCCGCCTCAGCGAGTGAAACGAACAGGAGCGCGTACACGCGCGATAGGCGGGAGCGGAGATAAGGCGGAGGGAAGCGGAGAAAAGAAATGTTTTCTCCGCTTCCCTCCGCTCCTCCGCTACCCTCCGCGTGGTTCTTTTTGCGCCGAATCCCATGCCCACTTCCCTGCACCGCCCATCTGTGCTGAGCTTGGGACTATGGCCACGCTCTGCCTGAACATGATCGTGAAGAACGAATCCAGGGTGATCCGCCGCTGCCTGGATTCGATCCGGCCCTTCATCCAGGCCTGGCTCATTGTGGACACGGGCTCCACCGACGGAACCCAGGACATCATCCGCGACCATATGAAAGACATCCCCGGCGAGCTGGTGGAGCGGCCCTGGAAGGACTTCGGCCACAACCGCAGCGAGGCGGCCGAGCTGGCCCGGAGCAAGGCGGACTACCTGATATTCATCGATGCCGACAATGAATTCGTCGCCCCGGAAGGATGGCGGATGCCGGACCTGGCCGCAGACATCTACACGGTGGTGCTGCGGGATGGCGAGTCCACCTACCATCGCGCGAGCCTTGCGGCCAACCGCCTGCCCTGGCGCTACAAGGGCGTCCTGCACGAGCACCTGGATTGCGGCGGGCCCTACGAGCCGGAAGTGCTGGAAGGCCCCTACATCCGGGTGAATACGGACGGGGCCCGCAGCCAGGACCCGCTGAAATTCGAGAAGGACGCGAGACTGCTTGAAACGGCGTTGGCGGAGGAACCGGACAACGCCCGCTATGCCTTCTACCTGGCCCAGAGCTACCGTGATTCCGCGCAGCCCTTGAAAGCGCGGGAGGCCTATCTGCGGCGGGCGGCCATGGGCGGTTGGGATGAGGAGGTTTGGTACTCGCTCCTGGAGGTCGCCAAACTCAGCCAGCAGCTCGATATGGACGAGGAGCTCGTGATCCGGGCCTATATGACGGCCCATCGGGTGCGGCCCATCAGGGCCGAGGCGCTCTGCTATCTGGCCGCCTACTGCCGCGCCCGGCACCGGTACTCCCAGGGCTTTGGCTTCGCCAAGGAGGCCGCGGCCATTCCGCGGCCGGAGGACATCCTGTTCCTGGATGATTCCGTGTACACCTGGAGAGCCTTGGACGAATGGTCCATCCTGGCCTACTGGACGGGCCAGTACCCCCTGTCGAAAACCCTCTGCGAGCGCCTGCTCGTGGAAGGCCGCGCGCCCCTGGATGAACGCCCCAGGATCGTCGACAACCTGAACTTCTCCCTTAGGGCCCTGGGCCTGCCCCTGATCCCCGTGATCCAAAAGACGAACCCATGATGCCGAGGCTTGGTCCCGAAGCCCGGAGGAGCGCAGGCAAGGCCCTGCGGGAGCAGCTGAAGCGGGCCGACCAGGGACGTTGGACGGCCGCGGTGGACCGCCCTGAGCCGATTTCGCTGCTGCGGGCTGCGGTGGCGCATCGGGACCCGGCCCTGCTGCCCATCCGGTGGGGGCGCATGGCCCAGTCGCCCTTTTATTTCTTCCGGGGCAACGCGGCGCTGATGGCCATGGATCTCGCGCCCTGGCCCACCACGGGCCTGCACTGCCAGCTCTGCGGCGACGCCCATCTCATCAATTTCGGGGCCTTCGGAAAGCAGGACGGCAGCCTGGTGTTTGATCTCAATGATTTCGACGAGACCTGCCGCGGCCCCTGGGAATGGGATCTGAAGCGGCTCCTGGCCAGCGCAGTCCTGGCGGGACGCGAAGCCGGCCATACGGACATTGCTTGCCTGGAGGCCACCAACCGCTGCACCCGCGCATACATGGCAGGCATGGACCGTTTTGCGGACATGGGCATCGTGGCGCTCTCGCGGGAGGAGGTCGGCCCGCACAACGATGGCGGCGCCCTGGCGCCCATATTCGAAAAGGCCCGCCGGGACACGCCCCAGAAGCTCCTGGAAAAGGCCATCGACCCGGGACCGCGGTTCAGGACCAAAGGGCCCTTCCTGCGGCCGCTCACGGACGAAGAGGCCAGTCCCTTCCTTGCTTCCTTCAGCGAATACCACGGCACCCTGGGCCCCGCGCGCCAGCAGGTGCTGGACGGCTACCAACCCGTCTGTTGCGGCCGCCGGGTGGCGGGTTGCGGCTCCCTGGGGATGATGGACGTGCTGGTCCTGGCCCATGGCAACGGCTTGGATGATTCCTTATTTATTGAGTTCAAAGCCCAACATGGCAGTGTTTGGGAACAATATTTAAATGGGGCTATCACTCCTCATCCTGGACGCCACACCGCCGAAGGCCAGCACCGGATGCAGACCTGGGCGGATCCCTTCCTGGGCTGGACCACCGTCCTGGGCGCGCCCTTCCTGGTGAAGCAGTGGTCCGACCACAAAGCCAGCATCGAGGTGCAGGACTTGGCCGGCGCGATCCTGGGGGATTATCTGGAGCTTTGCGGCACGGTGCTCGCCAAGGCCCACGCCCGCAGCGGCGATCCCGCCAGGATCGCGGGGTATCTGGGGCAAAGCGAAGAGTTGCTGGAGGCCCTATCCTCCTTCGCCCTGCGCTACGCGGACCAGGCCACCGATGACTGGGAAGCCCTCAAACAGGCCGTGGCGGGAGGCGAACTGGAGGCCTGGGATCCCGGGGAATGAACCATTCCCGAGCGATGCCGATGCCCTCTCCAGCCTGGAAGCCACGCTCGAATACGAAATTGCATCCGAAAAGATAAAAATTCACCACCCCCCCCCCGCCGCCCCCCCGCGCGCCTATGCAACTTGCTATAAACATTCATGGCGATCCGATGGCTTTGAACCAATGCTGACTTAGGCGGCTGTCCCGAGAAGCGGCTCGGGAGAACCTCATGACCCGGATGGATGATCTCCAGCAACGGCTCCAGGCGCTCGAGAAGGAGATCCTCGAAGAATTGAACGGCCTTAGGGAAGGCCAGGGCTACCACCTGGAAGGCCGGAGGGTCCGCATCCAGGAGACCATCCGCAAAGCCCACCGGGCCCGCCGGAAGCGGGTCCATGTCTGGCTCTGGGAGGGAAGGCTGCTGGCCTACCTAGTGTCGCCCGTCATCTACGCAGGCATCTTCCCGGCCCTGTTCCTGGATTTGTTCGTGATGCTCTACCAGTTCGTCTGCTTCCCGGCCTATGGAATTCCGCGGGTGAAGCGAAGGGACTACATGGTGATGGACCGGCGGCCCCTGCCCTACCTGAACTGGATCGAAAAGGTCGGCTGTTTCTACTGCAGCTACTTCAACGGCCTCATGGCCCTGGTCTCTGAGGTCGCGGCCCGCACCGAGCAGCACTTCTGCCCCATCAAGCATGCGCTGCGCCCGAAGTCGATCCACAGCCGCTACCGCCGCTTCTTCGACTACGGCGATATGGAGGCCTACCGCGCCCGCCTGGAGGCGGTGCGGCATGATTTCGCCGATGTTCGCGGGAGCATCGCGCCCGCTGGACCGCTGCCCTGATCCGGCAGCGAGGAAGCCGCTTCAACCCATCCGCGGCCGCAAGTAGTCCCCCAGGCGCGCTCCTTCCGCCAGGGCCTGGACCAGCGCGCTGCCGATGACGGGGGTCGCCCCCATGGTCCGCACTTCCGCCAGGACCCGGGGATCGCTCAGCCCGAAGCCGACCACCAGGGGCCGGTCCGAAAGGGTTCGCAGGGCCGCCACACGCTCCCGGACCGGCGCCAGGTCCGGGGCGCCGCCGGTGCCGGTGACACCCAATCGCGCCACGACATAAGCGAAACGCTGGGCGAAGGGATGGCCGGCACCGGGATCAGGGCGGCGGTCCAGCAGGCTCTTGGCCCGTTCCAGATCCGTGGTGGGCGCAAGCAGCGGGATCATGGGGTAGCCCGCGGATCGAAGCGCGGCTTCGAATTCCGGTTCCTCGGAATCCGGCAGATCCACCACCAGCAAAGCTTTCACGGGCGTGCGCCGCAGCAGCCCGACCAGGCGTTCCGCGCCGATCTGGAGCAGGGGATTCAAGTAGGTGAAGAGGATCAGATCGGGACTTTCCGCCGCTCCGGCCAGCGTTTCCAGCACCCGCAAAGGCGTGGCGCCCCGCAGGATGGCGCGGTGGGCGGCAGCCTGGAGCACGGGGCCGTCGGCGATGGGATCGCTATGGGGCAGGCCGATCTCGATGGCTTCGATGCCGAGGGCCCTGGCTTCGGCCAGCAGGCCCGGCAGCGACTCCAGGGAAGGGTCGCCAGCCATGATGAAAGGAAGCAAATTATTCATGTTTTTTGTTCCCTAAATGCCTAGTTTTGTTTGATAGGTCGATAGGTCCTTGTCCCCGCGCCCGGAAAGGCCCAGCAGGACCGTCGCGAAGCCCCGCGTTGCGAGTTCCGGGAGCAGGGCCAGGGCGTGGCTCGATTCCAGCGCGGGCAAGATGCCTTCGGCTTCGCACAAGCGTTGCGCCGCCGCCAAGGCCTGGTCGTCGGAAGCGCGGAGCACTTCGATCTGTCCATCCAGCGCGAGGGCGGCCAGTTCGGGGCCCAGGGCCGGATAATCCAGGCCCGCGCTGATGCTGGCGGTCTCGGCAGTGTGGCCATGCTGATCCTGCAGCAGCAGGGTCTTGCAGCCGTGCAGCACGCCCATGCGCCCGCCGTCCAGCCGGGCTGCATGTTCGCCGAGGGCCGGCCCGTGTCCTCCTGCCTCCACCGCGAACCGGCGCAGTCCATCCCCGAGAAAGGGCACCAGCAAGCCGAGGCCGTTGCTGCCGCCCCCGGCGCAGGCGATGACCGCTTCCGGCAGGGCGCCGGTCTGTTCCAGTGCCTGGGCCCGGGCTTCCTCGCCGATGACCGTCTGGAAGGTGCGCACCATCGTCGGAAATGGATGGGGCCCCAGGGCGCTGCCCAGAATGTAGTGGGCCTTGTCGCAGCGCGCGGCCCAGGCGCGCAGGGCTTCGTTCACGGCTTCCTTCAGGGTCCCCTGCCCCGCTTCCACCGGAACCACCTCCGTGCCGAAGAGCCGCATGCGCGCCACGTTCGGGGCCTGCCGGGCCATGTCCACCACGCCCATGTAGACCGTGCATTTCAGGCCCAGGCGGGCGCAGGCGGCGGCGGCGGCCACGCCATGCTGGCCCGCGCCGGTCTCCGCGATGATCTCCAGCTTGCCCATGCGCCGCGCCAGCAGGGCCTGGGCGATGGCATTGTTGATCTTGTGCGCGCCGGTGTGGGTGAGATCCTCGCGTTTGAGGAAAAGGCCTTTCAAGCCAAGACTGGCGGCCAGCCGGGGGGCCGAGGTGAGTGGCGTCGGACGCCCGACGAAATGACGCAATTCATACTTTAATTCAGATAGGAAGGATGAATCATCCAGAGCATTCCGGAAGGCTGCTTCGAGATCCAGCAGGGGCTGCATGAGTGTCTCCGGCGCGTAGCAGCCTCCCAGTCCCCCGGTGCCGAAACGGGTTGGAAGCAGGAACTCAGTCGCGTGCATGGCGAGCCTCGTTGAACATGGATTTGGCGGTTTGGATGAAGGCCCGGACCCTCGCGGGATCCTTGATGCCAGGCGCCAGCTCCAGCCGGCTCGCCGCATCGAAGCCTTGGTGGAGGATCCGGGCCTCCGCCGGGATGAGGGCCGCGCGGCTGCACAGGTTGTCCGCATCGAGCCCGCCCGCCAAAAGGTAGGGGCCCGGCGGCGGGAACTGCATCCCATGGGTGCGCCCAGAGCCGCCTGCCAGGCCCGTTTCCTTCGGATCGGACTCCCAGATGTGGAGATCCACCGGCAGGATCTCCTGTGCCTGTTCATCAGTCCATGGGAGAATTATGAAATAACCATCACATTTTAGTCGTTGTACAACTTCCTTCCGATGATCTTTAGACACGTGGGGCTGGATGTTCCGGATGCCCGCGGCGGCTGCCATCCGGATGATGGCCGTGGCGTCGTCCGAAACCGTGACCAGCACGGCGCGGTCCAGCACCCCGCCCGCGGCCCCGGCCAGGTCCGGGCAATGCCGCGGGCTGGGCGGATGCACCACGAAGCCCAGATAATCCGCGCCTTCGGCCGCGGCGAAGGCGGCATCGGCGGCATTCGTCAGGCCGCAGATCTTGACCTTCACGAAGCCGCCCGCGTCCTGGCCCCCGCCAGGATCCGCTCCAGGAAGCCCTTCGGATTGGCGCTGCGCATCAGGGCCTCGCCGATCAACACCGCATCGAAGCCCACCGAGAAGGCTTCCACCGCATCCTCCGGTGTGGCCAGCCCCGATTCACGGATCAGGACCGCGTTGGGGAAGGCTTTCCGGAGGGGCGCAGCGGAGGGCGCGCCCAGGGTGAAGGTGGAGAGATCCCGCGCGTTGATGCCCACCAGGCGGGCCCTGGAGGCCTGGGCCGTGGGAATTTCCGTCAGGTCGTGCAGCTCCACGAGCGGTTCCAATCCCAGCGCCCGGGCGGCTTCCGCAAAGATCGCGGTGTGCTCCTTCAGCACCCGGGCGATGAGCAGCGCCGCCTGCGCGCCCGATGCCGCGGCATCGAAAAGATGCCCCTCGGAGATCACGAACCCTTTGTAGAGGCTTGGCACACCAAGTTCCGCGGCCTGGGCGATATGGCCGCTGGAACCCTGGAAATACCGGGGCTCGGCGAGGATCGAGAAGCATGCGGCGCCGCCTTCCCGGTAGGCCGTGAGCTGGCCCTGCAGGGAGGTCCCGGCCGCGAAGGGGCCCAGGGAGGGCGAGCCCTGCTTGTATTCCGCGATGATGGCGCCGCCTGCCCTCGAAAAGGCATCGCGCAGCGCGGATTCGAAGGGACCGCATTCCTCCGCGGATAGCGGCGCTCTTGGGGAGCCAGCCGCCGAGGGCAGTTGGGGAAGGCGCTCCAACTCCGAAAGCAGCACTTTCTGAAGGTGCGAACTGGGCGCCAGGCCAGTGCCCTGCACCAGATCCTGGGGACTCGGGAAAGCGTCCATCAGCGCACCTCCACACTGGTCGGGAGCGGCAGGGCAAATCCACCATCGAGGGAATTCCTGGCTTCGCGGAAATAATCGGGCAGGGAATCAAGTCCCGCCTCCCGGTGCAACACCAGCCCCAGCGCCACTTGGAGGGCCACCGCATCAGCCACCGCGGGGCGGAAATCCGGATGGCTGGAGCCTCCGTGCAGACCTCTCGCCACCATCAGCGCTTCGGCCCGGTCCTCCACGCGGAGCGCGTTCTTGGCCGGCTGCGGAATCCCCAGCTCGCGGGGAACCAGCACCTGCGCGGATTTCAACGCGCCATCCCGGATTTCGAGGAGCGCGGTGGGTCCTTCGATGGAGGCTTCGTCCAGCCCCCGGCCTTCGGCGTCCTTGCCATGGACCACGAAGGCCCGCTGCACGGACCCCTGCGCGAGGGCGCCCGCCATGGGTTTCACCAGGGCTTCCTTCGCCACACCCAGCAGCTGCAATTGCGGCTTGCCGGGGTTCAGCAGGGGACCCAGGAGGTTGAAAATCGTCGGGATGCCCAGGCGCTTGCGGATCTCCCGCAGGCGGCCCAGCAGCGGGTGGTAGGCCGGGGCGAAGAGGAAGGCGAAGCGTCGCTCCCGCAGATCGGCCAGCAATTGTTCAGGGGAGCGGGCCAGGTCGTAGCCCAGGGCCTCCAGCAGATCCGCCGAGCCGCACAAACTCGTGGCGGCGCGGTTGCCATGCTTCAGCACCGGCACGCCCAGATGCGCCAGATGCAGGGCCGCCAGGGTGCTCAGATTGGCCGTGGACGCGCCATCGCCGCCGGTGCCGCAGGTGTCCAGCACGCGCATGCCTGAATCCGGAAACGGAATGGCGACCTCCTGCAAGGCTCCGGCAAAGGCCGCCAATTCCTCGGCTTCGGGGATCCGCTGCGCCAGCAGCGCCAGGCAGGCCCCCACCAGCAGCGCGTCGGTGTCCTGGTCGATGAAAGTCTTCATCAATTCCCGAGCCGTAGCAGGCGGCAAGGGTTGGATTGGGTTGTGCGTGGTGAGCAAGGTCATTGGAATTCTTTCGGCAGTGGGCTGTGGTTTCTCGACTCTCGACTCTCGACTCTCGACTTTTCAACTTTTCAACTTTTCAACTCTTCAACTTTTCAACTCTTCAACTCTTCAACGTCCCGCCACCCCAGCCAGCTTCAGGAAATTTGCCAGCAGCGCCGGACCATCCGGCGTGAGGATGCTTTCGGGATGGAACTGCACCCCCCAACGGGGCAACGTTTTGTGCTCGATGGCCATGATCTCGCCGCCGGGGCTCGTTCCCGTGATGCGCCAACACGCAGGCAGGCTGGATGTCTCAGCGATGAGGCTGTGGTAGCGGCCGATGGGAAGATCCTGGGGCAGCCCTTCGAAGAGTCCCGTGCCTTCATGCCGCAGCGGCGTGGCTTCGCCATGCAGGGGTTCCCGGGCGCGGATGACGCGGCCCCCGCTGGCCGCCACCAGGGCCTGGTGCCCAAGGCAGACCCCCAGCACCGGGAGCTTCCAATCGCTTTGCGCGATGGCCATGTGGCCGGGGCTTTCGGATGGGTGGCCGGGGCCCGGTGATAGCACCACGGCCTCGGGAGCCAAGGCCTTGGCGCCTTCCAGCGTGATGGCATCGTGGCGCACGACCTTGACTTCGGCGCCCAGGGTTTCGAAGGCCTGGACCAGGTTGTAGGTGAAGCTGTCGAGGGCATCAATCAGCAGGATCATGTCGCCATCTCCGAAAGATTCACGCCGAGGGCTTCGGCCACGGCGCCCATTTTCTGCAAGGTCTCGCGGTATTCCGATGCGGGGCTAGATGCCCGCACCACGCCCGCCCCCGCTTGCAAATACGCCGCGCCGCCCGCATAGATCGCAGTGCGCAGGATGAGCGCCGTGTCCAGGGCGCCATCGGCGCCGAGGCGCACCAGCGCGCCGCCATAGGGCCCGCGCATGTCGCCTTCCAGCTCGGCGATGCGCTGGCAGGCGCGCAGCTTGGGCGCGCCGCTCACGGTGCCCGCCGGGAAGCAGGAGGCCAGCACATCCAGCGCATCCAGGCCATCCTTCAACGTGGCCTTCACGGTGGTGGTGAGGTGCAGCACGTGGCTCGTGCGCTGCAAGGCCAGGGGCTTTTCCACCCGCACGCCGCCGGGAATGGCGATGCGGCCCAGATCATTGCGCGCCAGGTCCACCAGCATCTGGTGCTCGGCCAGTTCCTTGGGATTGCGCTTCAGTGCCTCGAAACGCTCGGCGTCCTCTTCATCGCTGCCGCCCCGGGCCACCGTTCCCGCGATGGGCAGGGTTTCGGCCTGGCCTTCGGAAACGCGCACCAGCATTTCCGGGGATGCCCCCACCAGCGCGAAACCATCCCATTCCAGCAGGAACGCATAGGGGCTGGGATTGAGGCGACGCAGGCGCCGGTAGGCCTCCAGGGGCGAAGGCGGATCCTCCACGCGCACGCGGTGGCTGGGCACCATCTGGTAGACATCGCCATCCAGAATCCGCTCCTGCGTAGCCATGACGAAAGCTTCGTATTGCGCCTGGCTGAGTTGGGCCGTGGCTTTGGATTGATGCGCCGGTTCCACGGGCGTGGCGACCTGGGTCAACTGCTCCGCCAGCTCATCCAGCCGCGCCATGCCCTGGCTGCGATCGGCGCACAGCACCTGCAATTCCGCCACCTGATGCAGGTGGTCGAACACCAGCGCGGCCTCGAAGCGCCGCATCCACACCGTGGGAAGCCCCAGGCTGTTCTTCGCGGGCAGCGGCAGGCTCGGTTCCAGCGCGGCGATGGCCTCGAAACCCACGTAGCCCGCGCAGCCCACGCCGATGGGGAAAGCCTCGCGGGGGCCGGGTAGATCCGCCCGAGCATCCGATTCGCTGTGCAACGGAGCAATGGAAGCCAGCTCGCGCAGCGCCTCCACCCAGTCCTTCCCCGGCGGCTCCAGGCGCACTTCCCCCTGCCCTTCCAGCAGCACGAAACTGTGGCGTCCCACCCGCTCCCCCAGATCGCAGGATTCCAGCAGCAGGCTGGCGCCCGCGGGTTTCAGGGCCAGGAAGGCCGAAAGGGGCGTGATGAGATCCGCGGGAAGCAGGCGGCGCAGCAGCATGGGGATTTAAGTCCAAATGAAAAAGCCCGGGTCCAAAAAGGAACCGGGCTCGGAAGGGAGAAAAAATCAGCTAGGTGGTAGCGTCCCCGTCCGAGCAACGGCGCCACCACCAGCCCAGATAGGCCGCGGGAGCGAAGGTGCCGGAAACGAACGTCATGAAAGGTATCTCAGCATTCACGGGAGGGACTTGTCAACACGTTCATTACGGACGTGAAGCCTCACCTATGGTGATATGGAGGGATGGATTCTATCCCACCCCCTACCGACGCGCTGCCTGAACGCCCATCGACCATCCACACCGAGGATCCCCTGAAGCCGCGCGGGCCTTGGAGCTTCATGAAGGAAGCTGTGGGCGGCGGGCTTTCGAAATGGTCCTGGCACTTGATGGCGGCCTGGGCGGCGTTCCAAGTGCTCACGAGTTTCGTGTGGGCCCGGCACCTGGGCGGTTTCGCGGGGTTTCCGGGCTCGCCGGGCGGCAGTTCCCTGCCGAACAACTGGGGGGAGCACCTCACCGCCAAAGACATCTGGGAGCTCATGGAAAACGGGGGCATGAAGCACGAGCCCTTCGGTTCGGCCCTGCCCCTTCTCGCGATTGTTTGCCTGGTATGGGTGTTCTGGTCCGGATGGGCCATGCAGGCGGATTGCCTGGGGTTCCGGGCCCGCCTGAGGCACTGGTTCCTGGGCCTGCTGGACACCCTGCTCATCGGCCTGGTGCCCTTGGGGATCGTGTTCGGCCTGACGCGCTGGATCCTGGCCACCTTGCGGGGCACGGGCATCCAGGGCCTCGGCTGGGCGGCCTTCATCGGCATCCCGCTCATCTCCATGGCCTTCGTTTCAGCCCTGAGCCTTCAGTGGTGGCTTTGCCGCGTGGGCCGCGGCGCGGGTGCCAAGGGCCTGTTGCGGCATTGGGGCCGCAGTTTCGTGCGGCTCTGGATGCACCCGGTGCAATGGACGAGCCTCATTGTCGGCGGCGTGGCGCTGCGCGCGGGCCTTGCGTTCCTGGCGATCTGGATCGGCTGGCACCTGGGAGGCGGGAGCGCTAGAAGGGTGCAGGTGTTCCTGCTGCTGGAGCTGGCCGCGGCGGTGGTCAACGCCTGGATGCTGGGCTGGTTCCTGCGCCTGGCGGCGCTCTTCTGGCGGCAGGATGAAAAAGTTCGCAACGTGAGGGCGGAACTGGAAGTGGCCCGAAAATTGGCCATTTCCGTCGAGCAGGTCGGGACATCCGGGATGGGCGGAACAAATGAAGCTTGATACATCGATACTGGCGCTCATCCTCGCGCTCGCTCCCCTGGCCTGCCAGAAGGTGGCACCGGCGCCACTGCCCAAACCAGCCCCCGCCGCATCGGCCCTTGTCGGAGATACGAAGGCGGCCCCCCGACTGCTCCAGGCTCAGTCCGTCGGCGTGGTCCAGGAATTCGCGGACGACCCGGCCATCATGGCGGTCCTGGCGCCCCGGCAGGCGGAGATCAAGGCCACCTTCGACCTGCCCCTCTGCGCGTGTCCCAAGGGGCTTTTCCGGGGCCGCAACGGCGAGGAGAACCTGCTGGGCTACTGGGTCACGGACACCATGCGCGCCCGGGCCGCCCGGTTGGCCGGCAAGCCCGTGAAATTCGCCATGACCAATAGCGGCGGGCTTCGCGCCAATCTCCCGCCGGGGCAGCTCAAAGTGTCGGACATCTACGGCGTCATGCCTTTCGAGAATGAGCTGGTGACCATCGAGATGACCGGCCAGGACGTGATGGACGCCATCAAGCAGGGCATCCTCCACCGCGGAAGCGAACCCAGCTCCGGCGTGAAGGTGGTCCTGTCCGGAACGGTGGACAAACCCGATCTCCTGATCACCTGGGAGGATGGCACCGCCATCAAGCCGGACGAAGTCGTGACGGCGGCCACCACGGACTACCTGTACAACGGCGGCGACGCCATCCCCGCGCTGAAAAATGGCCGCCGCCCCTTCACCACCGGCGTGGCCATGCGCCAGATGCTGCTGGACGCCTGCGGGGACCTGGCCAAGGCCGGAAAGCCTCTGGAAGCGCCGCCCCTGGGCCGCTACAACATCCTTCCCGAGCTTTACGCCGCGGCCCGCGAACATAAACTAGGCAAGTAAGAAGTTGAAAAGTTGAAAAGTTGAAAAGTCGAAAAGCTGAAAAGTTGAAAAGTTAGGAAGTTGGAGAAGTTGAGAGATTAAACGATTGGAAGGCTGATATGGAACGCCGTGATTTCCTCGCATCAATCGCCACTGCCGCCGCGGCCAGCCAGCTCGCGCTTAGGGGCGCCGAAGGCAGCCCGGATCCGCGCCTTGCCTCGCGCATCACCCTGCTCCACACCAACGACACCCACAGCCACATCGACCCCTTCGGGCCGGGCAGCGGCCAGGCCTCGGGCAAAGGGGGGATGGCCCGGCGTTCCACGATGGTGAAGCAGTTGCGGGCCTCGAGCCCCAACCTGCTGCTGCTGGACGCCGGGGACACCTTCCAGGGCACGCCCTACTTCAACCAGTACAAAGGCAAGCTGGACTTCGAGCTCATGAGCAAGATCGGCTACGACGCCTCCACCTTGGGCAACCACGATTTCGACAACGGCATCGCCATGCTGCTGGAGGCCATGGCCTTCGCGACGTTCCCATTCCTGAACTGCAACTTCGACTGCAAGGGCGCGCCGGCCTTGGCCGCGCGGCTCTCGCCTTGGCTGGTAAAGGAATTCCCCGGCTTCAAGGTGGGCCTCACCGGCGTGGGCGTGGACTTCCAGGGGCTCGTCTCGCCCGAGAACCACAAGGGTGTGGAATGGCGCGCGCCGGAAGAGGCGCTGAAGCCGGTCATCCGCCACCTGCGCGAAACAGAGAAAGTGGACCTCGTAGTGCTGCTGTCGCACCTGGGCTACGACCTCCAGGGCGACGCCATCGACGACCTGACCCTGGCGAAGCAGGTGCCGGGCATCGACGCCATCATCGGCGGCCACAGCCACACCTTCCTGGATCAGCCCACCAAGATCCAACAGGAACGCGGGGAGACGCATGTCTTCCAGGTCGGCTGGGGCGGCATCAATCTCGGCCGCATGGATTTCGCCATGTCCAAAGGGCAGGTCCGGGCGGCCAGCGGAATGCCGATGCCCGTCTCGGCGCTGGCTTGAATGGCCTGTGATGCCGATCACTATTGGGAAGGCCCGTACATGGTCTTCACGGAACAGCATCACCTCCGCCGCGGATATTGCTGTGGCTCAAAATGCCGCCATTGCCCCTTCGAGCCGCGTTACATGAAGGGCGGAACCGTGGTCCGGGAGTCTCCATCCTCGCCCTGCGGTGAGCCCTGAAACCCTGATGAATGCTTGATCCGGTCGTGCCTTCATGGGACGCTGCTCTAGGATATTTCTAGGAGAATTCCATGGCCGCAGTCCAGATCACCCCGCCCGCGAACGGCGAAAAGATCCGCATCGAAAACGGCAAGCTCCACGTTCCGGACCGGCCGATCATCCCCTTCATCGAAGGCGACGGCACGGGCGCGGACATCTGGAGAGCCTCGGTGCGCGTGTTCGACGCGGCGGTGGCCAAGGCCTACGGCGGCAAGCGCCAGATCCAGTGGATGGAGGTGTACGCGGGCGAAAAGAGCTTCAAGCAGTTCGACACCTGGCTTCCCGAAGAGACGGTGCAGGCCTGCCGCGATTACCTGGTGAGCATCAAGGGCCCGCTGACCACGCCCATCGGCGGCGGCATCACCAGCCTGAACGTGGCCCTGCGCCAGAAGCTGGACTTGTACGTCTGCCTGCGCCCGGTGCGGTGGTTCAAGGGCGTGCCCAGCCCCGTGAAGCACCCCGAAAAGGTGGACATGGTCATCTTCCGCGAGAACACCGAGGACATCTACGCGGGCATCGAATTCGAGCAGGGCTCCGAGGACGCCGCGAAATTCCTGGCCTTCATGAAGGAGAACTACCCCAAGCAGTTCGCGAAGATCCGCTTTCCCGGGTCCTGCGGCATCGGCATCAAGGCCGTGTCCCAGGAAGGCACGGCGCGGCTCGTGCGCGCGGCCATCCAGTTCGCCATCGACACCAAGAAGAAGAGCGTCACCCTGGTGCACAAAGGCAACATCATGAAGTACACCGAGGGCGGCTTCATGCGCTGGGGCTACGAGCTGGCCAAGAAGGAATTCGGCGCGGTGGAGATCGACGGCGGTCCCTGGTGCAAGCTGCCCAACGGCATCGTCATCAAGGATGCCATCGCCGACATCACCCTGCAGCAGGTGCTGACCCGGCCCGATGAGTTCGATGTCATCGCGACCCTCAACCTCAACGGCGACTACCTGTCCGACGCCCTGGCGGCCCAGGTGGGCGGCATCGGCATCGCCCCCGGTGGCAACATCAACTACGTCACGGGCCACGCGGTCTTCGAAGCCACCCACGGCACCGCGCCCAAGTACGCCAACCTGGACAAGGTGAACCCCGGCTCCGTGATCCTCTCCGGCGAGATGATGCTGCGCTACATGGGCTGGACCGAAGCCGCCGACGCCATCATCAACGCCATGGACAAGGCCATCGCGAGCAAGCAAGTGACTTACGATTTCGCCCGCCAGATGGAGGGCGCGATCGAAGTGAAGTGCAGCGGCTTCGCGGATGTCATCATCGCGAATCTGTAGCGCGAAATCTTGGTCACGCTGACCACCCCCCGATCGCACAGTCCACAGGACTGTGCTCCCGCTCCCGCTTCGCGATCGCGGAGGGGGCCCCGTCCTACGATTTCGCCCGCCAGATGGAAGGCGCGATCGAAGTGAAGTGCAGCGGCTTCGCGGATGTGATCATCGCGAACTTGTAGCGCCCGGAATCAACAAACATGGAACGAGGGCCCGCACCGCGGACCCTCGTTCTTTTTGGAACCCGGAGCCTCAGATCTTGAACGACACCTTCTGGTCGCCGTTGACATCCACCGGCTGCTTGGTGCCCCGGACAGAAATCACATGGCGGCCGCGGCTGACCGTGATGGACCCGCTGCCATCGCTTTCAACCGGGGTGGGCGTGCCATCCACGGAGACCTTGTCGGAACCGGGGTGGGTTTCCACGGTGATTTTCGCGGTGCCCGGCACAACGATGGGAATGCTCTGGCCCGGCGACGCGGTGATGCTGCGGGAATCGCGGTAGAAGACCGCGGCGTTGCTGAGATCCAGCTTGTGGACGCCCGGCGCCAGCGCGACCGGCCGCGAGGAGGTGAGTTCGCCCATGTCCTTGCCGTCCACCCGCAGGCGGACGGAGAATCCTCCGCTCAGCTTGAGGGTCGCGGCCGCCGTGGGATCCAGGGGGGACACATCGTCGGGATGCCTCAGCACCAACGGCGTGTCGCCGGGTTTTTCACCCACGGCATAGTCGTGGTTGAACCCCAGCGAATCGCCCTTCTGCAGCGTCAGGTGGTGGGTCACGCCTTCGTTCCAGGTGACCCTGACCGGCGTCGTGCCCGGTAGGAGTTTCTCGTCCATGGTCACCGAAGCGCCGGCCGGGTCGGAGTTCAGGGTCATTTCGCGCACGATGGGCTTGAGCTTCGGTTCTGGCTTGTCCCCCGCGGCGAAAGTGAATTCCGCGGCCTCGAAGCCCTTGTGCTCGATGCGCACCTTGTCCCCGGCCTTGAGCGGCACGGAAACGGGGGTCTCACCCTCGGCTTTCTTGTCATTGATGAACACCGCGGCCTTGGGCGGGTCCGACTTCACCATGACCCGCGTGCCTCCCTTCAGCACATACCAGCCGCCGGCCCCCGCCAATCCGAGGAGCAGGATGCCGGCCGCCACCAGGCCGCCGTTGTTCTTGCGCGGCGCCACCATGATCGAGGGAGACGAGGGCTCCATCATGGTTTCGTCGCTGGCCCTGGACACGATGGGAGGCATGGGGACATCGCCGCCCATGCGCAGGATGCCCAGCAGTTCACGCCGTTCGTCCTTCTCGATTTCGGTGGTGGCGTCCATCAAGTCCTTGACGAAAGCGCCGCAGGAGGCATAGCGGTCCGCGGGCTTTTTGGCCAGGGCGCGGAAGAAGATACGCTGCCATCCGCCGGGCAGGATGCCCAGCACCGGCGGCTGCACCTCGATGGGCGGCTCGTTGACGATGCGATAGAGGATCGTGTTGATGGAATTGCCCGGGAAGGGCGAAACGCCCGAGAGCATTTCGAACACCAGCACGGCGAAACTGAATTGGTCCGAACGGCCGTCCACGGTGCCTTCGCGGATCTGCTCGGGGCTGGCATAGCTGGGGGTGCCCAGGAAGGTCCCCGTCTGGGTGAGATTCGCGTCCTCCCGCTTGGCGATGCCGAAGTCCATGAGCTTGGGGCGCCCATCCTCGGTGATCATCACATTCCCCGGCTTGACGTCCCGGTGGACGATGCCCGCCGCGTGGGCGTGGTCCAGGGCTTCGGCGACGCCGGCCGCGATCCGCAGCTTGTCCTTGATGGGAAAGGGCGCGCCGGACTTGATGAGGTCGTCCAGCGGCTGGCCGGGCACGAACTCCATGGCCAGGAAGGGCCCGAGCGCGCTTTCGCCCACGTCGTAGATCGCCACGATGCCCGGATGGTTCAGCAGGCCTGAGATCTCCGCTTCCCTCTGGAACCGCAGCATGAATTCCTGCCGGTCCGCATCGCTGCGCATGGCATCCATCTTCACGACCTTGACCGCCACCTTGCGCTTGATGCGGGGGTCTTCGGCAAGGTAAACACTGCCCATAGCTCCGGAACCCAGGAGCCGCTTGATCTCGTAGCGGCCGATGGCAGAGGGCAATGAGTTCTGGGGTCCGTCCATGGTCACCTGGAAAGTTGATTCGAAAATCGTACCGAAATAAGGGAGGTTGCGCTTGACAAAGCCGATAAAAACTTTTGTTTTTCCAAGGAAACGTGTCAAAATAAGGCGTTCTCGTGTATGTGAACTCAACCCGCCTTGCGGAAAGGGCCCACCCGACCATGGAAGCACTGAAGACTGTCGTCCTCGTCGCCTACTTTTCGATCCTGACGATCCTCAGCATCTACGGCGCCCACCGCCTGTGGATGCTGCTGCTCTATTACCGCCATAAGAAAGATGTGCCCCAGCCCAAGGGCGATGCCGGTTATCTCCCCATGGTCACCGTGCAATTGGCGGTGTTCAACGAGATGAATGTGGTGGAACGCCTGGTGGACTACGTCACCGCCATGGATTGGCCCAAGGAGAAACTGGAGATCCAGCTGCTGGACGATTCCACCGACGACACCGTCAAGTTCGCCGAGGCGGTCTGCGCCAAGTACAAGCTGCTGGGCTTCGACATCCATTACATCCATCGCACGGACCGCACGGGGTTCAAGGCCGGCGCCCTCGCCAATGGCCTGAAAACCGCCAAGGGCGAGGTTGTCGCCATGTTCGACGCGGATTTCCTGCCCACGGCGGACTTCCTCCGCAAGGCGGTGCCCCATTTCGCCGATGACAAGGTGGCCTTCGTGCAGGGCTGCTGGGCGCACATGAACCGGGACTTCAGCCTGCTGACCCAAGTGCAGGGCATCCTGCTCGACGGCCACTTCATTTTCGAACACACCGCGCGGCACCGCTCGAACGCCTTCTTCAACTTCTCCGGCACGGCAGGCATGTGGCGCGTTGCGGCCATCGCCGACGCCGGCGGCTGGCAGCACGACACCATCACCGAGGACGCCGACCTCAGCTACCGCGCCCAGCTCAAAGGCTGGAAGGGCGTCTACCTCAAGGATCTGGTCGTCCCCGCCGAACTGCCCGTGGACGTGAACGCCTTCAAGAGCCAGCAGCACCGCTGGGCCAAGGGCAATGCCCAGGTCATCCGCAAGCTCATGAAGACCATCTGGATGAGCGACGAGAGCCTGCACACGAAGCTGGAATGCTGGTTCCACCTCACAGCCAACTGCAATTACCTCCTGATGGTCATCCTCGCGGTCATCATGGTGCCGTGCATGGTCCTGCGGGCCGGAACGCCCTGGTACGTGCTGCTGGCCACCGACGGGCCCTTCTTCCTGCTGAACGCCGTGAGCGTCGGCCTTTATTTCGGCCTTTCCCAGAAGGAACTCACGGACAACAGCGGCTGGACCAAGCGGCTGAAGTACATCCCCGCCCTGATGAGCCTGGGCATCGGCCTGGCCATGAACCAGACCAAGGCCGTGCTGGAAGGCTTCTTCACCGACGACAAGGAATTCAAGCGCACGCCGAAACTGGGCATGGACGCCGAAGGCAAGACCCTGAGCAAGCACGCCTACAAGGTGCCCAAGAGCCTGGTCACCTTCCTGGAAGCCGCCTTCGCTCTGTACTACCTCGCGGCCGTCATTTTCTCCGTGATGATCCAAAAATGGGCCTCCGTCCCGTTCCTGGTGCTCTTCTTCAACGGCTTCGCCTACATGAGCATCTTCTCGCTGATGGATGTCCAGCTGTTCCGGCGATTGGCCCTGGAAGAACTGGAAGACGAACGGAAAGCATCCTCCCTCATCCAGTAGGACCGGCCAGCGCCTGGGGCGCCCGCCGGCCATTCCGCGGCGACCCGTCCCGATGCTCGACCTCCACTGCCACTCGCTCTTCTCCGACGGCACTGATAGCCCGGAGGAACTGGTGCGCATGGGCGTGGAAGCCGGCCTCGCGGCCCTGGCGCTCACGGACCACGACACCCTCGATGGCCTGCCCCGGTTCCTGGGGCAGCAGCCCTCGGTGAAAACCAGGCTGATCCCAGGCATCGAGCTGAGCTGCCGTTTCCTGGGACGCTCGCTCCACGTGCTGGGCCTTTTCCTGGACCCCCAGGACGCTACGCTCCGGAAACGCCTAGTGGATCTGCGCCAGCGCCGGGAAGACCGCAACCTGCGCATGGTGGGCAAGCTCCAGTCCATGGGCGTTTCCATCACCTGGGAGCTGGTCCAGGCCCAGGCCCCGACGGCCCTGGTCGCCCGCCCCCATTTCGCCAAGGCGCTGGTGGCGTGCGGCGCGGCCAGTTCGCCGCCGGACGCCTTCCAGCGCTATGTGGGCGACCACGCGCCAGGCTACGTCGAGCGGGAGGAATTGGAAACGTCCGAAGCCATCCGCTGGATCTGGGAAGCGGGCGGCATCCCCCTGGTGGCCCATCCTGGACGCTTTGGCCGCGGATTCATCTGGAATGAAGCCATGCCGAAACTCCAGAAGCAAGGCATGGCCGGATTCGAGGCTTTTTATGGCGATTACAGCCCCTCCGAGCAGATCTACTTCAATGCCCTGGCCGCGCGGCTCGGCATGGCCAGGAGCGGCGGCAGCGACTACCATGGCGCGAACAAGCCCGGTCTGAAACTCGGCACAGGATGGGGCGGGTTGAGGGTTCCGGCTGAATTGTTGGCGGAATTGGAAATCGCCCGTGATAATGGTTTTTAAGCCGCAACTGAATTATCAGGCGTTAAGCATTTGACTCGTCTACCCTTCTATGCCGCATCATCGGCATAGAAGTTGATACAGAATGCCCAGTGCTGTTCAGGCTATTTTCATACAACATTCCATTCCCGGTCCACCATCCCACTGACCTGGATGTTTTTATCGCAAGGGCTTGAACGCGGTCTTTGCGATCCTTGGTAAGATCGCATTTGAGGATTCCGATGGCTCAGAAAATTCTGCTGGTCGAGGACGACCCGATCAACGTCAAGTTCATCGAGGTTGTTCTGACCCGCATGGGCGGTTACGAAGTGATCGTCAGCGAGGATGTGGAAGAAATCCTGGCCCTGGCCAAAGGCGGCACGCTGGCCGGGATCATCATGGACATCAGCCTCGCCCGGAGCAGCTACCAGGGCAAGAAGGTGGATGGGATCTTCATCACCAAGCTGATCAAAGCCGATCCCGAATCCGCCAAGATCCCCGTGCTGATGGCTACGGCCCATGCCATGTACGGCGATCGGGAGAAATTCCTCGCCGAAACAGGCGCCGAGGGCTACCTGTCCAAGCCAATCCACGATCCCGATTCCTTTCTCCGGGAAGTGCAAAGCGTGGTCACCAAGCCGTGAAGCCCAGGCCGGGCGGACCGCCAAAAGGATTCCCGCCATCCCCCAAAACCGGTCAGGACCACCGCCGTGCGGGCAGCCTGCCAAAGCCCCAGCGGGGACCGAGGCCTGCCCAGGAGGCCACGGCCTTCCGCCTGCTCATCGAGTACGATGGCGGCCGCTTCGCCGGTTGGCAGAAGCAGGGGCCCAAGCAGACCGCCGCGGGCGTCCGCACTGTGGCGGGCATTCTCGAAAAAATCCTCCATGACGCCGGTTGCGACGCGCTGGCGCTGATGGGATCGGGCCGCACCGATGCCGGCGTGCACGCGCTCGGCCAGGTGGCCCACCTGCATCTGGCGGCCAAGGCCGCGCCCAAGTCCCATGAACTGCAGCGCCTCTTCAATGATGCCCTGCCCCACGATCTCGCGGTCCGGGAGGTGCGGCCCTGCTCCAGCGCCTTCCACGCCCGCCACGACGCCATGGAACGCAGCTACCTCTACCAGATCAGCCGCCGCCGCAGCGCCTTCGCGAAGCCCTACATCTGGTGGGTGAAGCGCCCTCTGGATCCCCGCAGCCTCCTGGCGGCCTGGGGCGCATTCCAGGGCAACCACGATTTCGGAGCCTTCGCGGACCTGGAACCCGGGGAAGCGCCGATGGTCCAGGTCCGGGCCTGCGAAGCCGCGGAATCCGGTTCGCTCGTCCTGCTGCGAATAACCGCCACCCACTTCCTCCGCAGCCAGGTGCGCCGCATGGTGGGCGCAGCGGTCTCCTGCGCGCTGGGAGATGAAGATCCCGCGCGCATCCTCGCGGACCTGAACGCACCCACCGAAGAAGCCAACCTCCGCTGGGGCAGGCTCGCTGCCCCCGCCGCGGGCCTCTTCCTGGAGCGGGTCCGCTATTCCGGAGATCCGGAGACTGGCGCATTGAGGCCGGTGATTCCGGTTTATTGAATAAAAACACTCGCAGAGTTGCTCATAGATGCTAAATACCAATAAATAAAAGTAGTATCCATGCAAACTCCTTTTTCCCCAATGCTCATCTGGATATCTGATTCCAGCAGCCATTTGCCAAGGACCGGACCATGACCATCACCCGAGATGAAGCTTGGCAACTGCTGTGCGACTGGACGCCCTCCGAAAAACTGCGGGTCCATGCCCGGGCCGTGGAGCTGGTGATGCGGGATCTGGGCGCCGGGCTCGGCGCCGATGCCGAGCCCTTCGGCATCGCGGGCCTGCTGCACGACGCGGACTATGACCAGTGGCCCGAGGAACATCCAAAACGCATCGTGGCCTGGCTGGAAGCGCGGGGCGAAGCCGCCGTCGCCCATGCCGTCAGCGCGCACTACACCCGCTGGGGAGTGAGCTACGACTCGCTGCTGGACAAGGCGCTCATCGCCTCTGATGAAATCACCGGATTCTGCATGGCCTGCGCCCTGGTGCGGCCCACCCGCACCGAGGGTCTGGAGCCGCGGTCGGTGAAGAAGAAACTGAAGGACAAAAGCTTCGCAGCGGGCGTGGACCGGGCCGAGGTCGCCGAAGGCCTCCGCATGCTCATGGACGCAGCGGGCGGAACCGAGGACGGGCACCTGGCCCGCATCATCGCCGTGCTGCACGCGCACCGCGAGGAGCTCGGCCTGATGCCGCAGGGGTTACCATAGAAGGCTGGAGCGCAACATGGCCGACCCTCAGCAACGTTCACTTCTCTCCTCCGACGCCAGCGTCTGGGACCGCATCGGAACCGACTCCCTGTCGCGCCGGGCCTTCCTGGGACTCATCGGCGGGCTCACGTTCTACGGGCTGGCGCTCAATGCCGCGCTGGCCGCCTGGGCCATGCAGATCAAGTTCCAGCCTGGACTCCTGCTGATGCTATTGCTGGCCCTGGGACTGCCCATGGCGGGCATCTTCGTCGCCAGCCGCGCCAAATCAGTGCCCGTGGCCCTGCTGGGCTACCACCTGTTGCTCATTCCCATGGGCCTGATCCTGGGACCGATCCTCACGGTTTACATCAGCATCGGCGGGATGGCGCTGGTGACGCGGGCCTTGATGCTCACGGGCTGCGCAGTGGGCGTGATGACGCTGCTGGGCCTGAGCTACCCGAACATCTTCGCGAAGCTGGGCGGAGTGCTTTTCGCATCCTTGCTCGCGCTCGTGGTGTTGCGCCTGGTTTCCATGTTCGTGCCTTCCCTCGCGGCGGCCGGATGGATCGACTGGCTGGCGGCGGGCATTTTCACGCTCTACATCGGCTACGACTGCCATCGCGCCCTGAGCATCCCAGCCACCGGAAGGAATGCCGTAGATGTGTCCATCAGCCTCTACCTGGACATCTACAACCTCTTCCTCACCATCCTGCGGCTGCTCAGCCGAAGGGACTGATGCCGCTTCGGAATCCCCGATGCAAAGGTGAACAGGGAGGAAGAGCGCTTGGCTCCGTCTATTCCCATGCCTTGATCGACGAATCGAATAACAATCAAAAATCTGGTCCAATCCCGCGGCACGACCGAAAAAAGGAAATCACAGCGTCCCCTCGGCCATTCTCGATCGTATGGATTCCAGCGTCTGGCGCAGGGCATTGGCGTAGTTGAAGAGGACCTCGTCGCCCTTCTGTTTTTCCTCATCGGAGCCCGGCCAGACGCCCGTGAAACTCAGCGCGATGGTATAGGTCAGCAGGAATCCGGCGGGTCCTTCGCTGAGGGTGTTCATGATCCAGCCGCTGTCCTCGCCCTTCATCCGTTTGTACAGGATCTGCACCGGCGGCGTGAAGGTCAGGGCCTCCTGGAAGGTGTTGCCTCGCACCACCACCTCCCGGATGAAGCCATCGTCGGTGCGGCTCACGATTTTGCAGGACTCCATGCCGGGGACGAAGGGCACCGGATCTTCGGCCTTCACTTCCAGCCCCCGCCAAAGCTCTCCCAGCGTGAGCAGCGGCTTCACACCCGGAGGATTCACTGCCATGGATACCGAAATCGCATACATGATCGCTCCTGCTGGATGTGCCGTCCGCAACGGGCTGGGGCCGGGGTCTGGGGATTTGGAGAGGTGCCGCCATCCTACTCCGGCCCTGGAAATCCGCCAGGGAAAGAGGCGCCTCCGGACGACCGCCTAGCCCTGCCCTATCACCCACCCAGCTTCGCGTGGATTTCCATGACCGCGTGCAGCAGCTCGATGGCCTCGGCCCGGGGCCGCTGGAAGGCGTTGCGCCCCATAATGCTGCCAAATGCTCCACCCTCGGCGATCTCCCGGACTTCCGCCAGCACTTCTTCGGTGCCCTTGGCCTCGCCGCCGCTGAAAATCACAATCCGCCGGCCGTGGAAGGCGCTGCGGATCACTTCGCGCACGCGGTCCGCCAGGGTTTCGATGGGAATGCCCGCCTTCTCGAAAGCCGCGGCGGCTTCCTTCCCTTCCAGATGCTTTTTCGGCGGCTTGATCTTGATGATGTGCGCGCCCAACTGGGCGGCGATCTGCGCCGCGTAGCCCGCCACGTCCACGGCGGTTTCGCCTTCCTTGCTGAGCCCTGAGCCCCGCGGATAGGACCACACCACGCTCGGCAGGCCCACCGACTTGGCCTCCAGGATCAGTTCCCGCAATGTCTCGTACTGAATGTTGCGGTCCCCGCTGCCGGGATAGATGGTGTAGCCGATGGCGGCGCAGCCCAGCCTCAAGGCATCTTCCACCGAGCCCGTGACGGCGCTGCAGGGCTCGATGCCTTTGGAGAGCGAATCGGAATTGTTCAATTTCAGGATCAGCGGAATCTCTCCCGCGTAATCCGAGGCGACATGTTCGATGAATCCGAGCGGCGCCGCGTAGGCGTTGCAGCCCGCTTCGATGGCCAGTTCCACGTGGTAGCGGGGGTCATAGCCCGGCGCATTGGGCGCGAAGGAACGCGCGGGCCCGTGTTCAAAGCCCTGATCCACCGGCAGGATCACGAACTTGCCCGTGCCTGCTAGCCTCCCATGGTTCATGAGTCGCGCCAGGTTCGCCTTCACGCCAGGATTTTCCGACGAATACCAGGAAAGGATTTCCTTCACGCGGGCGGTGGCCATGGCGCACTCCTTGATTTGAAAACAGAGAGGGGATTGGTGTGTCCATCAAACCCTCAAGGTGGCGATCGCGCAAGCTCCAGGTTGCGCTCCCGGCCTAGCGTTTCTTGGCCGCATCGATGATTTTGCCCACGCCGCCGCAGTGCTGGGTGCGGTCTCCGCGCCGTGCCGCAGGTTTCCCATCGATGAGGACCGCCGGGTCCCCCTGGGTGATCACGAACTGGTTCTTTCCGCAGCATGGGGCATGGATGCCCACATCGCCCACCCGGGCCGCGGAATACCCGTCGATGAACACTGTTGGGCTTCCTGATGTGATGGGTCCGATCACGGGATGGGGACAAGCCGGACAAGCGTGGTAATCCGCGGGACACGAGGCCTTGTCGGTCACCCGCGCGTAGCCGGCGGGGTCTACGGCCTCCACTGTGAAGGTCTTCTCGAAAACCACCTTTCCCTCTTCCTCGAAATAGAGGGTAATCCGGTTCGTTCCCGGCGCGTTGAATACCGGCCGGCTCCTGGGACCGTGGTCTGGAACGAAGGTGCCGGTGCCCTTCCAGCGGACTTCATCCGAGATGTCCAATTGCTCCTTGGTGCCGGGATTGACCAGGCAGCGCGCGCCGAAAACCCATCCCCTGGTGAACACCTTGGGGCTTTTTCCCGCCGGGAAGGTAAGCGAAACCTGCACATCGGCGGTCATCTGGTTCAGCTTCTCCACTTCCCGGTTGTACCCATCCACCGCCTCTTTGAGCTTCGATGGCCTCGATTCCTGGGCGCCGAGGGCATTGCCGGTGAGCCAACCGAGGAAACATGCGGCCACGATGGTGGAAACGCGCATTGCGGTGCGGAGTCGAATGGCCATGGTCGCGCTCCTGAAGGGTGGAAGATCCATCCAGCAGACTCCGAAGGTGGACACCGCGCAAGGACGGCCATGGGGAAAGTGATCTCGGGCACTCCGCGGGAGCCGTAGATGGCTTTCTCGATGGATCGCGCCCGGGCCGCCGGGGCCGCCCAAGAACTCAAGGCCGTCTTTACCTGCCGCATGCCACAATCTGCTTTCCCGTGCTGCCGGACTGTCCGAGAGGCGCCCCATGAAAGTCAATCTGCATCGCGCCCTCTGCTCGCTCACCAGCGCCCTGGACTTCATCGGCGTCGACGAAGTCCACCACGGCAAGCGGGTCGCGCTGATGGCCGCGGCGGTGGCGGCCGAGCTGGGCTGGGATGCCGCGGGCCGCGCCGAGATGCTGCATGCGGGGTTGATCCATGACTGCGGCGTGTCGCGCACCCGCGAGCACAAGCAATTGTCCGAGACCTTGGAATGGGAGGGCGCCCAGGAGCACTGCCTGCGCGGCGAGGCCTTCCTGCTGGCCTGCCCGCCGCTGGCCCGTTTCGCCCCGAGGATCCTGAGGCACCACACGCGCTGGGAGGAACTGCTCAAGCTGCCCATGGACGCCGCCGACCGGGATGCCGCCAACCTGATCTTCCTGGTGGACCGCGTCGACTCGCTGGTGTCCCCCTACTACGCTGGCCAGACGCTGAAGAACGAAATCCTGTGGGAGTATCCGAAGATCGTGGACCGCATCGCCAGCCTCGGCATGCGGCTCTTCGCGCCAGAATTCGTCGAGGCGTTCCGCCGCGCGGCCGCCCGGGAATCCTTCTGGCTGGCGATGGATCCGTCCTACATCGATTCGGAGGTCGACGACGCCCTGGGCCCGGAGGGCGGCGTCGAACTGGGCACCAGCGACGCGCTCGCCATTGCCGGGCTGTTCGCCCGCACCATCGACGCCAAGAGCAACTACACGCACGAACACTCCACGCGGGTCGCCCGCATCGCCCGCCATCTCGCGGAACTGGACGGCTTCACGGGCGAAATTCTCGACAAGATCGAGATCGCCGCCCTGCTCCACGACATCGGCAAGCTGCGCATGCCGGAGATGATCATCGACAAGCCCGGAGAGCTGGACGTGGAGGAGCGCGCCGTCATGATGCGCCACAGCTACGACACCCACCACATCCTCCGGCGCGTGTTTCCCGGCGAACAGATCGCGGAATGGGCGAGCATGCACCACGAAAACCTGCTGGGCACCGGCTATCCTTTCCACCGCCTGGCCCGGGGAATTCCGCGCGAGGCGCGCCTCATCGCCATCGCCGACATCTTCCAGGCCTTGTCCCAGGATCGCCCCTACCGCGGCCCCCTTGGCTGCATTCAGGTCTTCGAGGAGATCGAGGCGCTCCAATCCGATGGCTGCGTGGACACCGAAATGGTGGAGCTGCTCCGTGCGAATCTGGAAGATTGTTATTCGATGGCCGTGGATTAGCCGGGATTTTGGGGGGAGTCCGGGGTCGATGGATCCAGGACGCCGCACCCGTGCATCCCACGCTGCGACAGGACTGCCGACTTCCGATCGGCTGTGCCATACGGCACATTCATGCATTTTAATGATTGATATATCGTGCTTTGCTGATTTATCAACAACAGAATCGTTCCGGGATCGGGGCCTTGGTCGCATGCGGTCCGTATGATGCATTCAACCCCTAGGAGCTTCCATGAAACGCTTCGCCCTTTTCTTCGTCGCGCTGCTCAGCGTCCTGCCCGCCTTTGCCCAGGCGGACAAGCCGGGGTCCAAGGACCACCCGCTCGTCACGCGCATGCAGAACATGCACATCGTGACCTACCGGACCAACCCCTTCGATAAGTTTTCCTTCAAGGTGGGCAAGGGGAAGGATGCAGCCGCCATCGCCGAAGGCCGGCTTTTTGAGATCAAGTACAAGATCAACGACAAGCTCGAGGCGCCGTCGCCCCTGGCCATCCTGCGCAACCACCAGTCGGCGTTCCGCGCCGTGGGCGGCAGCGTCCTGTTCGAGGACAACCGATACACCACGTTGAAGGTCGCCAAGGGAGGGATGGAAACCTGGGTGCAGGTCGATACGGCCTGGGGCCAGGGCTATATGTTGACCATCGTCGAAAAAGGCGCCATGGCCCAGGAGGTCGTCGCCGACGCCGCGGCCATGGGCAATGATCTGAAAGCCACTGGCCACATCGCTTTGTACGGCATCTACTTCGACACCAACAAGTCCGAAGTGAAGCCCGATTCCAAGCCGGCCCTGGATGAAATTGCCAAGCTCCTGAAGCGGGATCCGGGCCTCAAGCTGAAAGTCGTGGGGCACACCGATGGAACTGGTTCCCACGACGTCAACATGAAGCTCTCCCAGGCCCGGGGAGAGGCCGTCGTACAGGCCCTGGTCAGCCAGCACGGCATCGCCGCCTCGCGTCTGAAAGGCTATGGTGTGGGACCGCTCGCGCCCATCGCCACCAACGATACCGACGAAGGCCGCGCCAAGAACCGGAGGGTGGAGCTGGTGAAGCAGTAGGACGGCGCCTCTACAACCCCCGCCCCGCGCTCTTTCCGGCGCTGCGCAGGTCCTGGCAGGCCTGGGCCACTCGGTCGGCCATGCCCTGCTCTGCCTTCTTCAGGTAGGTGCGGGGGTCATAGACTTTCTTGTTGCCCACCTCGCCATCCACCTTCAACACACCGTCATAGTTCTTGAACATGTGGTCGGCGATGGGCCGGGTGAAGGCGTACTGCGTGTCGGTGTCGATGTTCATCTTGGCGACCCCGTAGTCCAGGGTCTCGTGGATTTCCCCGAGGCTCGATCCTGAACCGCCATGGAAGACCAGCATCACCGAGGCGCCGCCGCAGGCCTTGGCGATGGCCGCCTGGCCATCCTGCAGGATGGTGGGCTTGAGCTGGACGTTGCCGGGTTTGTAGACACCGTGCACGTTGCCGAAGGTCGCCGCGAGCATGTACGTTCCGATGGGCGAAAGCGCCTGGTGCACCGCCACCATGTCCTGGGGCGTGGTGTAGAGCTTTTCCTTGCCCACGCCGCTGGTGTCGTGGCCGTCTTCCTCGCCGCCCACCACGCCTATTTCCATTTCCAGAATCAAATTGACCGCGGCGCAGCGCTTAAGCAGCTCGCCTGACATGCGGATGTTTTCTTCGAGTGAAAGTTCGCTGCCATCGAACATGTGGGCGTTGAACAGGTTGCCCAGGCCCGCGGCGGCGCGGCGTTCGGCCTCCACCAGAAGAGGCAGCACGAAACCGCCCAGGTATTTGGGCGCGCAATGGTCGGTATGCAGGGCCACGTTCACGTCGTATTCCCGCGCCATCAGATGCACGTATTCCGCCATGGCGATGGCGCCCTTGGCCATGTTCTTCACGCCCAGGCCGCTGAAGAACTCCGCGCCGCCGGTGGAGATCTGGACGATGCCATCGGAATTCGCCTGCTTGAGGCCCAGCAGCACGGCGTTCACGGTCTCCGTGGAGGTCACGTTGAAGGCCGGATAGGCGAAGCGGCCGTCCTTGGCGAGTGCCAGCATCTTCAGGTACTGCTTGGGATTGACCACGGCCATGGGAGGACCTCTCGGAGTGTCGAAGGCCCATCTTATCGCCATCGCCATGGATTGGAGTGCCTGGCGGGCCGGTTAATCCGGCTGCCGGATGGTACCCCGGCGTCACAGTCCGGCGTTACCCTGGGCCATGCGGATTTCGGCCATCGATGTGGGCTCCAATTCCATCCACCTGGTGGTGGTGGAGAGCGACGGCAATGGCGGCCATCGCGTGCTGGCCCGGGAAAAGGCCATGGTGCGCCTGGCGCGGGGGGGCGCCAAGAGCGGCCGCATCGGCGGAGAAGCCTTCGCTGCAGGCCTGGAAGCCCTTGAGAAGATGAAGCGCATCATCGATTCGTTCGAATGCGAAACCTTGATGGCCTGCGGCACCGCAGCCCTTCGCGACGCGGCCAATGCCCCGGACTTCGTGGCCGAGGCCGCGAAGATCGGGATTCCCATCCGCGTGATTTCCGGGGAGGAGGAGGCCCGCCTCATCCACCAGGCTGTGAGCCATGCCATCCCCTTCCCCGAAGAGCCCGTGGTGCTCATGGATGTCGGCGGCGGCAGCACCGAAATGACCTGGATCGCCCTGGGCCACATCGAGGCCAGCATCTCCATCCCATGGGGCCTGCAGCGCCTGGCGGATGCCAGCGCCACGGCGGACCCGCCCACGGCCAAGGACCTGAAGCTGGTCAATGCCCTGATCCGCAAGGCGCTCAAGAAAGCGCGCAAGAGGCTGCCCAGGAACCTGTCGAAGACAAGGCTTGTGCTGGGCACCTCCGGCACCTTGGAGGACCTGGGGCGCGGAGCCAGCGGCGCCTACATCTTCACGGCCGAACAGCTCCGGCCGTTCCGGCAGCGGCTCTGGCGGAATAATTCCAGGAACAGGATCGAAAAACTGGGGGTGGATCCCAAGCGCGCCGAGGTGCTCCACGTGGGCGCGTCCTGGACCTCGGCCCTGCTGGAATGGGTGGGTGCCAGCGAGGTCCGGGTGCTGCCCGTGGGGCTGCGCGAAGGCATGGTCTGGGAAGCCCTCAAGCACGGCGGCGTGGCCATTCCACCCTTGTCGGAGCGGCGCCGGGGTTCGGTGGAGCAGCTGGCCTCGCGCCTGGATCCGGATCCCGGCCACAGCCTCCACGTGCAGCGACTGTCGGACCAGCTTTTCCTCGCCCTGCGCCCGCACTTCGAATTGGGCGATCCCGAGCGCGAGTGGCTCTCCTACGCCGCGCGGCTGCACGACATCGGTTTCTCGATTTCCGAAAAGGGGCACCACAAGCATGGCGCCTACCTGATCCGCAATGCCGCGCTGCAAGGCTTCTGGCCCGAGGAAATCGAGATCCTTTCCCAGGTCGTGCGCCACCACCGGGGCAAGGCGCCGGACCCCGCCAAGCACGAAGCCTTCCTCCAACTGGAGCCCTGGCATCGGAACGTGGTCGAAAAACTGTGCGCCATCCTGCGCGTGGCCGATGCCCTGGACCGCCGCCGCCGCCAGTCCGTGCTCAGCCTCCGCGTGGAGAACGGAGGCGATGAGCTGCGCCTGGTCCTCCAGGCGGCAGGCGACATCCGGGCCGAATTGGAAGCGGTGGAGGACAAGGGCGAGATGCTCTTCGGGATGCTGGAAATGCCCGTGGAAATCCACGTGGAGAGCGGCGGGAGGAAGGATTAATAGAGCCCTGGGTCGGCCCCTTTTTTATGGATTCCTTCTGCCTGCGCGTTTCCGCACGCCAGCCAGCCTGAGGAGGAGTTTGATCCGGTGGCGAGTCTCCTGGGCTTCGAGGGGCTTGAGCAGCCGGTCCGTGATGTAGTCCTCCAGGGGGAGCATCCTGTCCTCGTCACCTTTGCCGGCCAGCAGCAGCACCGGCAGGGCGGCGAAATCGGGGCGGCTCCGCAGCCGGGCCAGGCAATCCAGAAGCTGGCCGGCATCCTGGTCGAGATCCAGGACCAGGATATCCGGCTGGCGCAGTTCCAGGTCCTGCATCAAGGCCTCCAGCCCGGAAGCTGGATGGACGCGGATATTCGCGGACAGGAGCTGGACCTCCATCTGCTTCTGGATGGTGCTGGAGGCAGAACAAAGGAACACCTCCGGGTTTTCCGTTTCCGCCGGATCCCCTGGTTCCGCCGTGTCCAGGGTTCCCAGTTCGAGCAGGAACCGGGTCCGCATCCGGAAGATCTGGTCCTCCTCCAGCTTGCTCAAGAAATCGTCCGCGCCCGCCAGGGCGCTGCGTTCGCGAAGGTTCCGGCTGAGGGAAGTGAGCAGCACGAAGGGAATGGCCCGCCGGGCCGGGTTCTCCTTGACCTTGAGGCAGAGGCTGAAGCCGTCCATGCCAGGCATGACCACATCGCTGAGCACCAGTTGGGGCCTGGAGCGGGCGAGGAAGTTCAGGGCTTCCTCCGCGCTGGCCACCACCTCCACGTTGGCCGGCAGGAAGGCGAGGCGTCCCGCGAGGATGGCGCGCATGTGTTGGTCGTCGTCCGCCAACAAGACAGTGGGCAGCTCCGGCCGCGCCTTGCCCAGCGATTCCCCGGAGAGCCGGGAGAGCGGCTTCGCCGAAGCCATAGCCTTTTCGATCCGGTTCCGGCCGTTCCGCTTCGCCTCGTAAAGCTGGTTGTCGGCCTCCACCAGGAGGAGATCCGGCGTCGCTTCGGCCACCGGGACCATGGTGGCCAGCCCCTGGCTGATGGTCACCACGGGTTCGGTGGGTGAGTGCTCATGCGGTATGGCCATCGAGATCACCGATTCCCGGAAGCGCTCAGCCACCATCTGGGTTCCAGCGGCATCCGTGCCAGGGAGAAGGCACACGAATTCTTCGCCGCCGAAGCGGGCCACCATGTCCACGGGCCTCAGGAGGGATCGCGTCAGGGCCTCGGCGATCCGGCGCAGGCAATCATCTCCTGCCACATGGCCGTAGGTGTCGTTGAAGATCTTGAAATGGTCCACGTCGAGCATGATCAGCGAAAGCTGGGTCTGGTTGCGCGCGGCCCGGGACCACTCCTCCCGCAGGGCTTCGTCGAAGCGGCGCCGGTTGGCGATTCCCGTGAGGCCGTCCCGCAAGGTGAGCCCCCTCAACGTGTCCTGCTTGCGCTTCACCCGGATGTGGTTTTTCACCCGGACCCTCACGACCTCCGGGCTGATGGGTTTCTCGATGTAGTCGATGGCCCCCACGTTGAGCCCCTGGAGGTGGTCCACTTCCTCGCCCATGGAGGTGATGAACACCACCGGGATATCGAGGGTCCCTGGGCATGATTTGAGGCGGCTGCAGACCTCGAAACCGTCCATCTCCGGCATCACCACGTCCAGGAGGATCAGGTCGGGATTGTGGGAATGGGCCAGGTCGATGGCTTCCTGCCCCGACGTGGCGAAGATGACTTCATGGTCCTCGTAGAGCAGTTCGCAGAGGGGGGCCAGCAAGGCGGGGGAATCATCCACCACCAGGACCCGGCCGCGCTGATTGGGGACTGGGGCATCGATGCTCATGGGTCTACCTCGCGGGCGGGTCGGTGGGAGCAGGTTCGGGGGACGCGGCCGAAAGCCGCCAGGCGTCAATCAACGGCTGGAGGGCTTCGCGGGCCCCGCGGAAGTCCATGCGGGCCACATGGGCCTGGATGGAATCCAAGGACTCCTGGGTCCCTTCGGCGAGCAGGATGGGGCCCAGCCGCGCCAAGGACGCTTTGGCCTCGTAGCTGTTCTTCTTCAGCAGCGCATCGAGTTCCAGCAGGAGTTGGAGGACCCTCCTCGGATCGGCCTCCCCGGACTTGCCTTCCGGCGCCACAGTGGGCGGCCGCAGGGCAAGCAGAGGGCCCGCCAGCTCGCGGAAGCCCGCCATGGCTTCATCCAGCCGGGCCAGGGGCTCCGCACAGCCCTCGCAGGAACCGGTCCGCAGCAGGCCTTCGAGCTCCCCAGCGGCTTCGGCCACCTGGGCCAGGGCGAGATTGGCCGCGACGCCCTTCAGGGTGTGGGCCCGCCGGAAACCCGCATCCGCATCCCCGGCTTCGACGGCCCTGGCGATGGCCTCCTCGGGGCGCGGAAGTTCCGCCACAAAGCCCTGCAGGATGCCGAGCAGCAGGGCTTCCTTGCCGTTCATGCGGCCCATGGCCTGGGACACGTCCATCAGCGGCAGGAGGGGCTCCAGGGAGGGCGGGCAGAACCTGGTGGTGGGCGGCCTCGCCGGCGCCGCGCAAGTGCCGGGGTCCGCCACCGGGCGCGCATCCACGCCTTCCCCCAACTGCCGCGCGCCCTCCTGGATCCATAGGGCCAGGGTTTCATAGAGGCGCTGGGGTTCGATGGGCTTGGTGAGGTAGTCGTTCATGCCCGCGGCGAGGCACTCCTCGCGGTAGCCCGCGATGGCGTGGGCGGTCATGGCGATGATGGGCAGGTCCGCGTGCCGGTTCTTTTCGCGGATGTGCGCCGTCGCCTCGTAGCCGTCCATTTCCGGCATCTGGATGTCCATGAGCACCGCGTCGTAGCGCTTCTGGTCCACCATGCGGACCGCCTCGACGCCACTGGAAGCGATGTCCACCCGGACATGGGCGCTTTCCAGGATCTCCATGGCGACCTGCTGGTTGATGGGGTTGTCCTCCGCCAGGAGCACATGGGCTCCTGCGATGCGCTTCTCGGCGGAGGAAACGGCCGCCTGGTCCGGCCCCTTCATGGAGCTGATGGCCTGCCGCCCCAGGACTTCCAGGATCGAATCCAGCAGCAGCGAGGGGTTCACGGGCTTGATGAGGAAGGCGCGGATGCCCGTTTTTTCCGCGGCCCTCATCACTTCCTCGCGGCCGAAGGCGGTCACCATGATCACTTCGGGAATCTCCGCCAGGCGTGGATCGTCCTTCATCCGGCGGGTGGTTTCGATGCCATCCAGGCCGGGCATCTTCCAGTCCATGAGGACCAGGTCGAAGGGTTTTGTTTCCAGCTCCTTCAAGGCGGCCTCGCCGGACCCGGCCGAGGTGGCCCGGAACCCGAAGCTGTGGAGCTGCTCCTCCAGCATTTCCCGCGCGAGCGCCGAATCATCCACCACCAGCACACGCAGGCCCTGGACATCTTCCGGAGCCTTGCGGACCACCGAACCGGGCACCTGGGAGATGGGGAACACGCCTGTGAAGGTGAACGTGCTGCCGCTTCCAGGCCGGCTGGCCACGGCGAACTCCCCGCCCATCTTCTCGACCAGCCGCTTGGAGATGCTCAAGCCCAGCCCTGTTCCGCCGAATTCCCGGGTGGTCGAGGAATCAGCCTGGGAAAAAGCCTGGAAGAGTTTGGACATTTGTTCCGGAGTCATGCCGATGCCCGAATCCTCCACAAGGAAGCGCAGGCGGATCCGGCCCTCCATGCGGCCGGCCACCTCGACCTTCAACCGGATATGCCCTTCCCGCGTGAATTTGATGGCATTGCTCATCAGGTTCACCAGGACCTGCCCGAGCCTCAATGGATCGCCCACCAGCCAGTCCTGGACTTCGGGAGCGGCGCCCACGATCAGCTCGAGGTCCTTCTCGGCGGCCTTCTGCGAGAACATGTCCGCCACCTGGCTGAGCACATCCAGGAGATGGAAAGGCACGGATTCCAGCTCCAGCTTGTTCGCCTCGATCTTGGAAAAGTCCAGGATGTCGTTGATGATGCCCAGCAGGTGGTGCCCGGAGGCCGCGATCTTCTCGAGGTAGTCTCTCAGCTTTGGATTGAGGTCCTGCTTCAGGGCCAGCCCGGCAAATCCGAGGATGGCGTTCATGGGGGTCCGGATCTCATGGCTCATGTTCGCCAGGAACTCGCTCTTCGAGCGGGTGGCGACCTCGGCCCTTTCCCTGGACTCGTTGGTCTCGCGCAGCGAGCGCTTCAGGAGGTCCGTGGTCCGGGCCTTGATGAAGGCGGAGACGAAATGCCCTTGGAGATCCTTCATGAGGGCCACCGCATCGGGGCCGAAGGCCTCTGGATCCTGCTTGTTGTCGAAGATGAAATAGGCCTCGGCCCGGCCGTCGATGCGGATCCGCGTGGCCATCATCGACTCGGGGAGGCCTAGGTGGAGCATCTTCTCCTGCGCCGTCCGGCCCGTAACGTTCCGGACCAGGAAGATGTCTTCGCTGGCCTCGACGGAACCCAGGACATACCGCTCTTCCGCCTCCTGGAGGGTCAGTTCGATGCCTTCCAGGGCCTCCCGTTCCGTCTCCCAGTCCAGGCTCGCCATGAAACGGAAGACGCCCCGGGCCGGATCCAGCACCAGGACCGCGGCGGTCTCCACGCCCGGGATGACGCGCGCCTCCTCCAGGATCGCGCAGAGAAGCCCCTCGAAATCCACCTTCTGGTTGATCGATTTCACGATGGCGTCCAGCTTTTCCAGCCGGTCCTTGAGGCCCCGTTCCCGGGCGACCATGTCTTCCAGGCGGCGATGGGCCCTTTCCATCTCGACAAACTGCTCAACCACCAGTTGCGCGGCGATCTCGGAGGCCTGGTGGGCCACCTGGACCTCGTTCGCCAGCATCAGGTTCTCTGCGAACAGGTGTTCCGCGGACCTCGCAGCGTCCATGGTCACCACCTCTCCGGGCCCGGAGCGCCGGAACAGGCCGCGGGCGGCTGGGAGGCGAAAGCCAGGGCGCACCGCGCCGCCACCTCGATGGATCCTTCAGTGAACGGCGATTCCAGACCCACCAGGCAATAAGGAACGGGGGTCCCGAGGAGCCCCGGCAGGGCTCCGAGGAAATAGGAGAATCCGCCTCCGTGGCCGAAGACGTCCACGCCCGCCTTGCCGAGGGAAGCGCCTTCCAGTTGGATGACAGCCCCCGGAGGAGCGAATCCGGAAACCGCATCCACGAAAGCCACCCGTTCCGAACCTTCCACCAGCCCCAACAAATCGAGGTCCCGCAGCCCGCCGTCCACCACCTCGACATCCTCGGGCAGGCCTGCCTCCGCCAGCCGCGCCAGAACCCGGGCCCCGGCGGAGTCGCCATCCTGGAATGCATTCCCGATGCAGATGATGCGTTTCACGTCAGGGTCTCATCGTCCGCAGCGTGGACCGGCCGCCGCGGTGGAGGGCATGCACGGTGCACACGAGGCAGACATCGAAGGAACGGACAACGAATCCCAATTCAACCGGGTTTTCGGGGTCGGCCACTGGGGTTCCAAGCAGGGCTTCCTCGATGGGTCCTCGAATGCCGGCGGAGTCCCTCGGTGAGGCGTTCCAGCCTGTGGGCGAGATGATCTGGTAGTGGTCGATGGCCCCGTTCCTGATGCGGAGCCAGTGCCCCAGGGCCCCCCGGGAGGCTTGGGTCAGGCCGAAACCCTCCCCATCCTGGATTCCTTCCGGGGATTTGTAGAAGCCCTCCTCCCCGGAGACTTCCGCCAGCCAAGCGTCCAGCGCCGGGATCAGCCAGGCGGGGCGGAGGAGCCTGGCCAATTGCCGGACGAAGGCGCTGGGGCCTGATTGTGCCAGGAGGTCTTTGAACAGGGGCCTGCCCGCCATGACCATCTCTGCCAGTGGACCTGTCTCCGCGGGGCATCCGTCGTAGCGGGGAGCCTTGGCCCAGGAATACTTTCCAGCCTCGTAGCCGCTCGCGTAGGGCCGGGTCTCGCCGATGGCAGGATGGAGGCCGCCCTCGTAGTCCTCGTACCAGGAGTGCGCCACATGTTCAGCCACATGGACCTGGTCGAAGCCAACGGACTGGCCGTTCCGGGCGAAACCCGCCGGGATCAGGAACGGGCCTTCCTGGGCCCCTTTGACTGCGGTGCCGTTGGGCAATTCCAGGGCGCCGTAGCACAGGAACGCGCCGGGGCCCCGGCCGATGCCCTGAAGCCCCAGGGATCGGGAAAACGCAGCGAAGCAACCCAGGTCGCTATTCCGTCCCGAAGATACCTGTTCCAGGAGGGCATCCAGATCCGCCGAGGAGCCAAGCTCCTGGATGCGCTCGATAGGACATCCCAGGATCCGGCGTTCGTACCATTCGCGGAAATGCCGCAGGATCATCCGGCATTGCTGGCGGTTCCGGGCGCTGGGCGCCGAGACGATGCCCCCTGGCACCATGAACGACGAATGCGGCCATTGGCCGCCGATGATGGCGATGATCTCCAGCAGCTTCGAGGTCTCACGCATCACCTCGAGGACCGTTTCTCCCTTCAGGGGCTCGTACCGCTTCACCGCCTCGGCATAGCCATCCATGCCCGCGTGGGCCGGGTTCGTGAAGTCGGCCGTGAAGGTCAGGAAGGTGTGCCGCAGATCGCTCTGGATATGTTCGGCCATGAGGAGCACGTTCCGCATCCGGACGGCGTCCGGAGGCGGCTCCGTTCCAGTGATGCAGTCGAGCGCCTTGGCCGCGGCGGTCAGGTGGCTCGTGCTGCAGATGCCGCAGATCCTCGGCGTGATGACGAGGCCGTCCATGGGGCCGCGGCCGATGAGGATCTTCTCGATGCCCCGGTACATGGTCCCGGAACACCAGGCATCCGATACGGCTCCATCCGTGATCTCGGCGGTCACATCGAGATCCCCTTCGACCCGGTTGAGCGGCGCATTGATGGTGACCATGGGTGGCACTGGAGACCTCTCGGGGAAGGACGGCCCGCGGGGAGCCGCGGGGAATCAGATTCTCGTCTTCCGGTCGATCAGCCGCTTGGGCGCAGCGGCCGCCGCCATGCCCTTGTAGGCCATGTAGTGCGCGCGGTCCACGCCTTCGGGCAGATCCAGGGGGATGCCCGCGATGTTCCGGGTCTGGAAGAAGGGATAGGGCGGGGGGAAATCCGGCCGGGTGCAGCCGACGCAGGGAGCGCCGATGCGGGTCTTGCTGCTCCTCCGGCCCCAGAGCAGCTTGTTGCAGGGACCGTGGGTGAGAGGCCCCTGGCAGCCGAGGTGGAAAAAGAGGCAGCCCCGCTTGCCGAAGTCATCGTCCTCCACCCTGTACTCGTGGTACTCGTTCCGCAGGCAGCCCTGGTGGACCTGCATCCCGTACCAGTCCATGGGCGAATTCCACTCATCGAGTTCCAGGGCCTCGCCCGCGGCCAGGGCCGCCAGCGTTCCGGCCAAGGCCTCGCAATGGCAGGGGCAGCCGGGCAGGTTGATGACCGGCAGGCCCTCGAGGCTCGTGAATCCGCTGCCCAGGAAGCCGCCTTTCCGGTCCCGCAGGAATTGCAGACCCGTGGCTTCGATATCACCCGCCGCGCTGATCCCTCCGAAACTGGCGCAGGTGCCCGCGGCCAGGACGAAACGGGCCCGCCGGGCCAAGGCGGCCACAAGTTCTTTCTTGGGCCGCCGCTCCTGGGTGTCGAACATCCCTGTGCCGCCGGGCCCGCGGATCACGGCGCCTTCGACCACCAGGAAATCCAGCGGCCGCGCGCCGGAGGCCAGGTCCTCCTGGAGCCTCCGGTGCTCTGCGGCGCTTTCCCTGGAGAGCGATGGGTGCCAGAGAATCCCGATGCCGAGCAGGCCGAGGGTCTCGACGAGGTCCGGGGAATCGAGGTTCAGGAGCGACATGGTGTCGCCGCCGCATCCGCCGCACTGTAGCCAATAGAGCGTGAGGGGCATCGGTCCTCCCTGCCGCTGGCCTGCAGGGTAGGGAATGCCCTTCGCTGCGGGAACGTGGCGATTGGTCGAGTTTGGATATATCGGACCAAAAGGTATTGAAGTTGGGTCCATTGCACCATGGCCGGAACGGATTGTGTATAGGGAATTCATTCCTCCGGCCCAGAGTCCGTGGAATCCGTGGATGGGTTTCTCCTCCGCTACCATGATGGAACCCGGAGTTGCCCGATGTCCCTGCTCGTCAAGAACGCCCGAATCCTGGACCCGGCCCAGAAGTTGGATGTCCTCGGCTCCCTGCTGGTGGTGGAGGGAGTGGTGCGGGCCATCGGCGCCGACGCCGGGCGGGATCCGCTTGCGGCCTCTGCCGCGGAGATCCTGGATGCCGACGGGAAGCTGCTCACCCCTGGCTTCATCGATCTCCACGTGCACTTCCGGGAGCCAGGCCAGACGCGCAAGGAATCCATCGAAACGGGCTCCCGGGCCGCCGTGGCCGGAGGATTCACCAGCGTCTGCGCCATGGCCAATACGCGGCCCGCCAACGACTCCGTGGCCATCACCGAACTCATGCTCGCCAAGGCCAATGCCGCAGGCCTCTGCCGCTATTTTCCGCTGGGCGCCGTCACCAAGGGCATGGAGGGCGAGGAGCTTTGCGATTTCGGAACGCTGAAGGCCACTGGCTGTGTCGCCTTCAGCGATGACGGCCTGCCGGTCATGAACGCCGAGATCATGCGCCGGGCGCTGGAATACACGGCCTGGTTGGACATCCCCATCGTGGCCCACGAAGAGGACAAGCACCTCGCGGGCGAAGGCTACATGCACCAGGGCGCCGTCAGCGCCGCCCTGGGCTGCCTGGGCATTCCCAGCGCCGCGGAAGAAGCCATGGTGGCCAGGGACCTCGTGCTGGCGGAGCACACGGGCGGCCATCTGCATCTGGCGCACCTCAGCACCGCGGGCTCCCTGCGCATGGTCCGCGAAGCCAAGGCCCGGGGCCTGAACGTGACCTGCGAGGTGACCCCCCACCACTTCGCCCTCAGCGACAAGGAATTGATGAAGTTCGATTCGGACTACAAGATGAATCCGCCCCTGCGCACCGATGCGGATCTCGATGCGGTCCTGGAGGCCCTTGCGGATGGCACCGTGGACGCCATCGCCACGGACCACGCCCCCCACGGCTGGGACGACAAGGAAGTGGAACTGCCCATCGCGGCCTTCGGCGTCATCGGCCTGGAAACCGCCTTCCCGCTTACGCTGCAACTGCTGGTGCGGAAAAATGTCGTCTCTCTGGAGAAGGCCGTCAGCCTGCTCACCTGGGGCCCCGCGAAACTCTTTCACCTGGACCGAAAAGGCCTCGGCTCGCTGAAGGTGGGCGCGCCCGCCGACTTCACGCTGACCGACCTGGACGACACCGTGAAAGTCGACCGCGCCTTCATCCAGAGCCGCAGCTACAACACGCCCTTCAAAGGCTGGGAACTCGAAGGAAAAATCGTTGGGACCTGGATGGGTGGAAAACGGGTTTGGGGTTAAGGCAGATGCGGTCCCGCCCAGATGGAAAAATCGTCTTCATCACGGGTGCGGGCTCGGGCATCGGACATGCGGCGGCCTTGCGGTTCTCGGCGGACGACGCCGTTGTCGTGGCGGCGGATGTGAATTTTCCCGCGGTGGCGGAACTCGCGGACGGCATCACGGACTCGGGTGGCCAAGCCCTGGCCGTTCAGCTGGAGGTGAGCGATGAAGTCCAGTGGGAAGCCGCACTGGCCGAAACCATGAAAGCCTTCGGCCGCCTGGACGTGTTGGTGGCCTGTGCGGGGATCTCTTTCGCCAAACCCGTGGATGAAATGTCCATTGACGAATGGCGCAACATTATGGCGGTGAACCTGGAAGGCGCTTTCCTTGCAGTGAAACACGGGATCCGCGCGATGCGGGGCCGCAATAGCGGAAGCATTGTCCTGGTGTCCTCAGCTTCGGGTCTCAAAGCCACTCCTGGCGCCAGCGCCTACGCGGCGAGCAAGGCGGGGCTGAATATGCTTGCGAAATCCGCCGCTCTGGAATGCGCTGCCGCCAAGGATGGCATCCGCATCAACCTCGTGGTGCCCGCAGGCGTCCGCACACCCATGTGGACGTCCATGCCCTTCTTCCAGGAACTCGTCGCGGCCCAGGGCGAAGCGGCCGCCTGGGCCGGCCTGGAAGCCGCCCAACCCTTGGGACGTTTCGCAACGCCAGAGGAAATCGCCGCAGCCATCCATTTCCTGGCCTCGGATGCGGCCGCGACGATGACGGGAAGTGAACTTTTGATCGACGGCGGCTACACGGCCTGAGGACGCGGCACTCACCTGCTGCGATACTCATCCCATGAAGATCTCCCCTGGCAACTGGCGATGGGCCGCGATCACGGGGCTCTGGATCCTGGTGGCCGGCATCGCCTTCGTGGTGCTCGTGCAGGGCATGCTCGTGTTCTTTGCGCCTTTCGGGAGCTGGCAGACACCGGGCATCTCCAAGGTGGAGATTCTGCTCGTGGAGCGCGATGAACAGGGCCGCATCACGGGCAAAGCGCAGGCTAGGCGCGGCGGCCGCCAGCGCAACCTCGTCCTCACCAAAGAGGAGTGCCTGAAGATCGAGGCCGGCGAAGAAGTCTGGATCCTGGACAACTACTTTGCCGGAGGCGCCCGGCCCGACCAGTTCCTGCTGACTCCGTTGCGTCTGCTCACGGAATACCCAGAGCCCTTGTTGCTGCTCGCGCTCCTGGCGATCCGCCGCCTCCGCCGCATTCAAATCAAGGCCGCCGAACCGCTGCCCGGCCAACCGCGGGCCGTGTGGCGGGACGAATTCCATCTGAAGGCCGCCAGATTCTCCGGCCCGGATGAAGCCGGAAAGTCCGAGGATTCCAGCAAGGACTGAGTCTCATCAAAAACGCTGGCGGAACAGCGGACAGCCGATGAAACCCATGTCGTCCCGGAGTCCCTAGCATCCGCGGCCCGCACGCACTTAACCATCGGCCAGAAGGATTGGGAAGAAGTCGCCGACTACATTTCATCCTGGCTGGACAGGGTGGCATCCTGAAGATCCGTGAAAGGCGCAACTTCCCTGACTGATCTAGAACCCATCAGGAACGTGGGCGTTCCAGCGGTCCGCGCATTCAAGCTACTTGCCCGAGGCCGATTCACCGCATAATCCGCTCATGGCCCTCCGCAAACTGCAGCGCCACCTGACTTGGCTGGAATCCTTCGTCATCACCGTGGAGACGGGGACGCTGGAAGGCGCGGCCCAGCATCTCGGCGTGGCACGAAGTGTGGTGAGCGAGCACCTGCGGGCCCTTGAAGATTCCGTGGCCGCGGGCGAGCCACTGCTTGACAGGGGGCCTGGAAAACGGCTCAGGCTCACGCCCCGGGGCGAGCGCCTCTATGCTGCGGCCCAGGGCCCCCTCCATCAATTGGACCTCAAGCGGCTTCAGGATTTCGCGAGTCTGGAACCCAACCTGAGGCTGGGCTTGAATCCCACGCTCTCGACGGCCCTGCTGGACGGCATCACGGTGGAGATGGCCAAGCGCGACATCAAACTGGAGACAAGCTACGGCGGCGCTTTCGATCTGGTGCGGCAGGTGCAGTCCCGGCAATTGGATCTGGCGCTTGGATTCACGCCCCTGCCCCCGCACCGAGGCGTGGAAAGCCAGGTGCTGGCCAGACTGCCTTTTGTCGTCCTGGCAGCGCCGGGTTCGCCCACCGCAAAAAAACACGACACCCGCCAGTACCTGAAAGTGGCGGATCTGGCGGACCAGCCTTTCGTGGATTGGCTGCGGGACGATCCCTACGGCGGCGCCAACAGCCAGCGCTTCGCCGAAGCCGGCATCGCCGTTCGCGAAGTGGCCCGGGTGGAGAGTTTCCTCCAGCTCTACCCCGCCCTGCGAGCCTACAAGGCGGGCGCCATCACGCCGGACCTGAGGCCCCTGGCCCCCTTCCCGGCGGATCTGCGCGTCTGGAGGCTCCTGGAACCCACGCCGCAATTCGTGGAGGTCGTGGCCCTGGAGCCCGCCGGCGGCGCGCGCGCTGAGGCCTTGGCCTGCCTGGGTTTCCTGAAGGCCCGCTTGGCCCGGTTCCACAGTTAGTCGTTAAACCGACAATAAGATCGATCTTTATTGAATTTCCGTCAGCAATCCCAGGCGCCATATTGATAACTGGAGCCTCCATGACGCCGACCGAACGAGCCATCCAAGCCCTGCCCAAGCACCTCCAGCGATTCGTCGTTTCCCAGGACTGCGAAGCCTATACGCCTCGGGACCATGCGGTTTGGCGCCACATCCTGGGCCGGCTGACGGGACATTTGAAGGACAAGGCCGTCGAGAGCTACCTGAGGGGCCTGGAAGCCACAGGCATCGGCCTGGAACGCATTCCGAGCCTTGATGAGATGAATGAAAGACTGTCCGGGCTGGGCTGGAGCGCCGTGTCCGTCCGGGGCTTCATCCCCCCGGCGGTCTTCACGGAACTCCAGAGCCTGGGGGTGCTGGCTATCGCCGCGGACATCCGCACCTTTGAACACGTGGACTACACCCCCGCCCCGGACATCGTGCATGAAAGCGCCGGCCATGCGCCGATCCTCGCGGATGCGCGTTACGCCGAATACCTGAAGCGCAGCGGCGTCGCGGGCTTCAAGGCGATCGCCTCCGTGGAGGACCAGGCGGTTTTCGAGGCCATCCGCAATCTGAGCGTGGTGAAGGAGGACCCCGCGGCCACCGGGTCGGACATCCGGCTGTCCGAGGAGCGCCTGCGGGCCGCCGGCGCCAGCCGCCGCTACGTCAGCGAAAACACCAAAGCTTCGCGCCTCTACTGGTGGACCGCGGAATACGGACTGGTGGGAGATCTGGAGCGCCCGAAGATCTACGGAGCAGGCCTGCTCTCCTCCATCGGCGAGGCTGAGCGCTGTCTGTCCGGGGAAGTGGAAAAGCTGCCCCTGAGCCTGCTTTGCGCCGAGACCGAATACGACATCACCACCATGCAGCCGCAGCTTTTCGTGGCTCGGGACTTTGACCATCTCTTCGAGGTGCTGGAAGCCTTCGAATCCACCATGGCCTGGAAGCGGGGCGGGGATTTCGGTCTCAACGAGGCTCTCCGGGCCCGGACTGTCAACCACCTGGTGCTCTCTGATGGCCTGGAACTGAGCGGCAAAGTGGTGGAAGTGGCGAATGGTCCCGGCTCCTCCAACGGTCTGCGCGCTTCCGTCGCCCGCCTGGAAGGACCCATCCTTTTGTCCCGGGAAGGTCATGCGATTCGAAAGCCCTGGTCGGGCGAAGCCCTGCTGGCCTTCGGCCAAGCCGAGCTGCCAAGTCATGGAGCTTTTGAACTTAAATTACTGTCAGGGCTTGTTATTTCCGGATTCATGGTGAGTGATCATGAGGCCATCAATCTGCGGGCCCAGCAGAATGGCGAGCCATTGGATTTGCCTTCCTGGGCCCTGCTTTTCATCAGCGAAGGCCTACCCTCCGTAGCCGGGGGTCCCGCAGACCCCGGCGAATGGGACCGGTGGTTCGGCGAGCAGAATGCCTTCGCCGAGGGCGATGCCGAGGCCGAAGCCCGCGCCCGGAAAGCCGAAGCCCTGAGCCCGCGGTCCGCCGCCATCTATGAGGCGGTGCGAGCCATGCGGGAAAGCGGAAAACTGGACGCGGCCAGCCTCCAGGCCTGGCTGCCCGAAGCAGCGGACGATTGGCTGCTGACGGAAGAGATCCAAGAACTGTTGGAGCCTGGAAACGTGGACATACTTTGAGGATTGGAGCCAGCCATGCAATGGATCGAACGCGACGGGGCCCTGCACGCCGACATCAAGACACCTGATTTCCTGACCTCCTTCAATTTCGTGAGCGCGGTGGTGACGCCCGCCGAAGCCATGAACCACCACCCGGACATCGAGTTCGGCTGGGGCTATGTGCGCATCAAGCTCACGACCCACGATGCCGGCGGCGTGACCGATAAGGACCGCAGGCTGGCGGAGATGATCGATGCGGCGGTGAAGCACTTCGGGTCATGACTAGGGTTCGACCCATTCCCTCACCAGCGCCTCGAACCGCTCGCCCCGCTCTTCGAAGTTGTTGAACTGGTCGAAACTGGCGCAGGCCGGGCTCAGCAGCACCTGATCGCCGCTCCTCGCAAGGCCTAGCGCGTGGCGCACGGCCTCATCGAAGGCGGGGACCACGTCGTGGGGCAGATCGCCCAGGTCCCGCTCCAGTTGCGGGACGGCCTCCCCCAGGAAGACGAGCTTGCGCAGTTTCCCTTGCAGTTCTTCCCGCAGCGGCAGATAGCCGCTGCCTTTGTCCGTACCGCCCAGCAGCAGCACCAGCGGCCCCGGGAGGGCCCGGACGGCGATGGCCGTGGCATCCACGTTGGTGCCCTTGGAATCGTTGTAGGCGCGGATGCCGTTCCTTTCCCCACAGAAAGCGATGCGGTGCGCCAGGCCGGGATAAGTGCGCAGCCCGCCGCGGATCGACTCCATGGGCGCGCCTCCATGCCAGGCCAGCAGCAGGGCCACGAGCGCATTCTCAACGTTGTGGCCGCCGGGAATCTTCAGCTCCGAGCGGTGCAGGATGTCAGTGATGGAGCCATCGATATCCTTGGCGCGGAGCCAGCCATCGGACCCGCAGAAGGCACCCGGCCCAGCCGGCGCCTCCCATCCGAACATCGCGGTGGCAGCCGTTCCAGGCGCGTCCGACCACCACTCCGGATGGGAGGCCGGCACCACGCGCAGATCCATCTCGGCCTGCCGTTGGAAGATGCGCAGTTTGGTCCGGCGATAGGATTCCAGGGTCCCATGGCGCGCCAGGTGGTCCGGTGTGAGATTCAGGAAGGCCGCGCCCTCCGCGTGGAAATCCTGGATGGTCTCCAGTTGGTAGCTGGAAAGCTCCAATGCGTAGATCGTGCCGGGACCGTTTTCCACCACGGCCTGCAGGAAGGGCTTTCCCAGGTTTCCACAGGCGACGGCCTTGAGCCCGCTGCTCCCCAGGAGGTGCGCGAGCAGGTCCGTGGTGGTGCTTTTCCCGTTGGTGCCCGTGATGGCCAGAATGCGGGAGCCATCCGATCTTGCGCGCAGGGCGCGGTGCGCCAGCTCGATCTCGCCGATGACGGGAATGCCGCGCCGGAGGGCCTCCACCGCGAATGGAACCCCTGGGCTGATGCCCGGGCTCAGGACCACCTCGGCGCAGCCGTCGAGCAGGGAGAGGGGATGGCCGCCCCAGACCGCCGGGATCTGGCCCTGCAGCAGCGCTTCGATCTGGGCAGGCGAAGGCTGAGCTTTGCTGTCCGTGACCACGGCCTCGATGCCCCGGGAAGCCAGGAAGCGGGCGGCGGCCAACCCGGATTTCCCAGCTCCCAACACGATCGTCCTGGCCATGGTTCCTCCCATTCCAGCCTAGCCCAGGGAACCCTCCGCCCGCGCTTCACAACACTTAACAACCTCAATTGTGGGCATCCGCTCCCTTGAGGTATAAGCTTTGCTCCACCCCGCGGCGAAGTGTCACCATGGGGTCCCGGAGCCAGATTGACCACGGACATCCTCCACAGCCTCCTCAGCTTCCAGCGGCCCCTGGTGCCTTATGCGCACCCGATCTACAGCGTCCGCAGCGCGCGGATCATGGCTCAGGAGATGCTTTTCCGCTACAAGGATGAAAGCGGCGAGATGCTCACCGTGGGGACCATCTTCGCGGATGACGCCGTCCCCTACGAAGACAAGGTCCGCCTGGACATGGTCTGCCTCGATGCGGCCTTCAAGCTGCTATCAGGGACCGTCCCCGTGGACCGGATGCATTTCATCAACCTTGAACCCAGCACCCTGGCCCATCCGGAATTCTGGAGCCATCTGCCGCGTTGGGTAGGCGGCCTAGAAGTGAACCCGGGCCAGGTGGTGGTGGAATTCACCGAGAGCCATTCGCTGCACCGCCTGGATGAGCTCCAGGTGTATGCCAAACGCCTGCGCGATCATGGGTTGAAAATCGCCGTGGACGACCTCGGAGCAGGCGTGGCCTCCCTGACCCACATGGCCAGGCTCGCGCCGGATTTCATCAAGGCCGACCGGAGCCTCGTGGAGCAGGTCCACCGCCGACCCTATCAGGCGGCCCTGTTGAACGCCCTGGCCCACTTTGCCGAGCACATGCGGGTGGGCTTCATCGCCGAGGGAGTCGAGCTGTACGAAGAGCTGATCTCCGTCATGGACGCGGACGTGCCCTGGGTCCAGGGGTTCGTCTACGGCCGCCCGGAACCCATCCTCGACCTCGAAGCCGCCATCAAGGCCGCCCAGGGGCAGGGCCAGCAGGCGTCGTAGCCCTCACAGCCCCCCGCGCAGATTCGCGAAGGTCCGGAGCCCGCCTTCCTGCTCCCGGAGCAGCGCCACCAGCCTGCCTTCATGGAGCGCGCGGATGGGAGCCACTGGATCGGGAAAACCAGCGGGCAGCTTCCAGGTGGGCTCCTCCATTTCCCCCAGAGGGATGGCTCGTCCGTGGCCCAGGGAAGCCGCCTCGTCGCCGGTGAGCCAGCGGGAGCGGCACCACGGCACCAGGGCTTCGCCGCGAACCCATTCGCGCGCGCCGGGCGCGGGGTCGCTCCAGGGTCCGATGGCGCTCCGATCCAGTCCGGCAAGATGGGCGCCGCAGCCGAGTTGGCGGCCCAAGTCCCGGGCCAGGGCCCGCACGTAGTAGCCGCCCCGGCAGGTGAGTTCCAGGCGGCTGCGCTTCGGCAGATCGTGGTCCAGCCACCTGGCCTCGTGAAGGTAGACCCGCGAGGGTGGAAGGAGGACTTCCTCGCCGCGATGGGCTTTCCGATAGGCTGCTTCGCCGTCGATCTTTTTCGCGCTCGTCGCGGGCGGAACCTGGTCCCGCCAGCCCAGGAACGCCGCCAGGGCAGCATCCAGCATGGCCGGAGAGAGAGCTGAGGCATCGCCTTCGGCCATTGGCCGGCCCAGATGGTCGCAGGTGTCCGTTTCGGCGCCCCAGGCGAGTACCGCGACATAGGTCTTGGGCAGCGGGTGCATCAGTTCCATGAGCCGCGTGGCCTGGCCCGCGAGGATCAGCAGCAGGCCGCTGGCGAAGGGATCCAGCGTGCCGCCATGGCCCAAGGGGTATTTCTTCAGGCCTTCTTCCCGGGCTTCCCGCGAGAACGCGCGCACCACATCAAAGCTCGTGCCCCCGGTTTCTTTGTGGACCAGACAGACCCCAGACTCCATCAGGCTTCCGGCGTCTCTGGGGCCTCGGGTTCGACGGGCCGCGCGGCCCGCTCCTTTTCCAGTTCCGCGAGGAGGCTCTCCATGCGGTTGCCTTCGGCGAGGGAGGCATCGGGGAAGAATTTCAGCTCCGGCACCCGCTTCATGTCCAATACCTTGGCCAGATGGGTGCGCAGGAATCCGGCGGCGCGCCCCAGGGCTTTCCTGCTCAGGGCGGTCTGGGCCTCATCGGATCCTCCCTCCGTGGGGAGGGCCGTGAAGTAGACCCGCGCCTGGCTGCGGTCCGGAGTCAGGCGCACTGCGGTGATGGTGACAAAACCCAGCTCCGGATCCCGCAGCTCTCTCAAGACGATGGTGGACAGCAGGAACTGGATCTGGTCTTCAAGGCGTTCGGGGCGGTTCATGGATCGGTCCTCAGGTGGTTGCCCAGTGTAACGGGGATGACCCCTGCCCCGCGGGCCGTGGGCTTCAGCCTCTTGGCTCAAAGCTCATGGCTCATGGCTCATGGCTCATAGCTCATAGCTCATGGCTCATGCCCCACAGCGTTAGGCTGTTGGAATGGAAGATTGGTTCAAAGACTGGTTCGACGAGGATTATCTGGCGCTCTACGCGAACCGCGACGAGGCCGAGGCGGAATTGGCCGTGGAAACCGGCCTGCGGATGGCGCCAGAACTGGCCTCGGGGCCGGTGCTGGACCTGGCCTGCGGCGCGGGCCGGCACTTGGACTGGTTGCGCAGGAGCAATCCGGAAGCCTTCGGCCTGGACCTCTCCCCGAGCCTCCTGCGCGCCGCGCCCACGCACTTGCGGGGGCATCTGCTCCGCGGGGACATGCGCCACCTGCCCCTCCGGGCGAATTCCCTGGCCGGAATCTGCCTCTGGTTCACCCCTTTCGGTTATTTCAGCGACTCGAACAACCGCGCCCTGCTGCACAATCTGGCGGCCCTGCTCCGGCCAGGCGGCGTGGCGCTCATGGATTACCTGAACGCGGCCCACCTGCGGGAAAACCTCGTGCTCGAAGACGTGGAGGAGCATTCGGGCAGGCGCGTCCACAACCGCCGGACCATCGAGGGCAAGCGCATCGTCAAGCGCATGAGCATCGAATACCTCGATTCCGGCGCCACCCGCGAAGTGGTGGAATCGGTCCGCGTCTACGAGCCCGCGGAATTGGCCGGGCTGGCCGTGGAAGCGGGGCTCAAGCTGCGCGCGGAATGCGGAGACTACTCCGGAAATGGGTTCCGGCCGGATTCTCCGCGATGGCTGGCCTTCTTCGAGCGGTCAAAGGGGGAATAGCCCCCGATGCCCGCTTGCTGCTTGTCGGATAATTTTTCTTCCAGGAGTCCCCATGAGTTTCCGAACCTTGAAGGATCTCGATGCAAAGGGCCTGCGCGTGTTCCTCCGCGCGGACCTGAATGTCCCCTTGAAAGATGGCGCGATCACGGATCCCACCCGCATCCGTGAGACCCTTCCGACCTTGAAGCGCCTGCTGGACCAGGGCGCGTCGGTGGTGCTGGCTTCACACCTGGGCCGGCCCAAGGGTGAAGGCTTTGAAGCGGCCTTTAGCCTTGCGCCGGTGGCGGCTTGGCTCAAGGAGCAGGGATTCGATGTGCGGCTCGCATCCGGCGTTGTGGGCGAGGCTGTGGAAACCGAAGCCCGGGCCCTTCAACCCGGCCAGGTCCTGCTCCTGGAGAACCTCCGGTTCGACAAGGGTGAGACGAAAAACAAAGCGGAATTCGCTGCGGCCCTGGCGAAGCTGGCGGATGCCTATGTCAACGATGCCTTCGGCGCCGCGCACCGGGCCCACGCCTCCGTGAGCGGCATGGTGGCGGATTTCCCGAAAGACCGCGTCGCCGCGGGCTTCCTCATGGAGAAGGAACTCGCCGCGCTGGGCCGCATCCTGCACAACCCGGAAAAGCCTCTGGTCGCGGTCATGGGCGGAGCCAAGGTATCGGACAAGATCGAGCTCATCCATCATTTCCTGGGCAAGGCCGACGCCATCCTCATTGGCGGGGCCATGAGCTACACGCTGTTGAAGGCCGAAGGAATCCCCATCGGCACGAGCCTCTGCGAGGACGACAAGGTGGAAATGGCCAAGGGGCTCATCCAGGAGGCCAAGGCCAAGGGCACCCGCCTGCTGCTGCCCCTGGACCACCTGGTGGCCGACCGCCTGGCGGAGGACGCCGAATGCGCGCTCACCAATGATGCGGACATCCCCGAGGGGCGGATGGGGCTGGACATCGGGCCGGAAACCGTGTCCGCCTACGTCCAGGAGATCCGCGCCGCGAAAACGATTCTATGGAACGGCCCCTTGGGGGTTTTCGAGCTGGAGCCCTTTGCCAGCGGCACTCTGACCATCGCCGAGGAGATGGCGGATGCGGCCGATGGTGGCGCCTTCGTGCTGGTGGGCGGTGGCGACAGCGTGGCCGCGGCCGCCAAGGCGGGGGTCATCGCCCGCATGAGCCATGTCTCCACCGGCGGCGGCGCCAGCCTGGAATTCCTGAGCGGATTGGAATTGCCCGGCGTGGTTGCGCTGGCGCGCTAGACTCTTTCCATCAACCTGGAGCGGCCGTGCGTTGTGTCGTGGCGAATTGGAAGATGAACCTCCTCTATGCGGACGCTTCCAACTTCTGCACAGAGTTCGCAAAGAACTACACGCCCGTGGAGGATGTGCGGGTGGCCATCGCGCCGCCCACCGTGCTGCTGTGGACCATCCATTCGCAGCTGCGGGAGCGCGGCATCACCACCTTCGCGCAGAACGGGCATTTCGAGCCCAAGGGCGCTTTCACCGGCGAAATGTCCATGGCCCAGATCCGCGATGCGGCCTGCAGCGGCGTCATCCTAGGGCACAGCGAACGGCGCCAGATGTTCGGCGAGACGAACGAAGCCCTGGCTAAAAAAGTCCGCGCCGCCCAGGAATGCAAGCTTCTGCCCCTGCTCTGCATCGGCGAGACCATGGCAGAGCGCGAGCGGGAGCAGACCTACAGCGTGCTCCAGTCCCAGCTCTCGGTACTCAAAGGCGTTTCCAGCGGTCCGATCTGGGTGGCCTACGAGCCCGTCTGGGCCATCGGCACCGGCCGCATCGCGGATGGCCGCCAGGTCCGCGAAGCCCACGCGTTCATCCGGGAGGAACTGCGGGTCATCCTGGGAGAACCCGGCGCCTCCGTGCCCATCCTGTACGGCGGCAGCGTGACCCCCAATAATTTCGAGCAGATCCTCACGGTGCCGGAGGTCTCCGGCGCCCTGGTGGGCGGCGCGAGCCTGGATCCTACGGCCTTCGCCCAATTGGTGAAGATCGCGCAAAGCTGATCCGGCCGCTACGTCGCGGCCTAGATTATGAAGCGGCCCAGAAAACCGTCCAGCAGGTCCGAAAACAGGCTGTCTTCCCTCCGGGCGCCGGCACCGGTTGAAAATTCCCCATAGCTGGAAGGGTGCATTCCCAGATCCAGGCGGGCCATCTGGGCCTTGGTGCGCGCCTCTTCCTCGACCCGCGCCGCTTCGCGCTCATGGCTCTTGTCGAGCCCCCCTCCCTGGATGAATTCCAGCACCCGGCGGAGTTCATCCTTGTCGAACCAGAGGCCGTCGTTCTTGCAGCCGTCGATGATGACGCCCGAGATCCGCGCGTAGTTGTAGCGGTTCATCATGCGCTTGCAAACCGGGCAGGGGCGGTAGCGGACAGGCCCTGTTCCAATGGTTTTGGGGCCGCTGGCGATGGGCAGGACGCCCAGGGCCCGGCCCCGGACTTCCTTCTCGGCGCTCACCTGGTCGAACAGGTCCTGGCGCAGCCAGACCCCCCCGCAATGAGAGCACTGGTCTACTTCCACATCGCCCAGGCGGGTCTTGGTGAGCATCACGGACTTGCAGGAGGGACAGGCGAGGTCCGATGGGATCTCATTCCTGGCCGCGGCGGGCACGATGGCCGCGCCGCAATGGCCGCAGTGGCGCGCATGGACCGAGACCATGCCCATGCACTTGGGGCAGGCTACGGTGGCCACCTGGGACCCGCAACTGCGGCAGCGGATCTCGTCCAGGGCCACGGGCCCGCCGCAGGCTTCACATCGGATGACGCCAGCTTCCATGTGCGCCTCAGTTCGGGGCCGGAGCTGATCCGGTCGGCATCGGTTCCTTGGGGGTGGCCTCCGGCTCTGTTTTTTCTTCCGCATTTTTTGGGCCTGGGGCCCGATAAAACATCGGCGAGCCATGGGCGCTCCACCCGAAGCGGTCCTGCAGTTTGCCCACAACGACCCTGGCGAAAGCCCTGGCCTCTTCTTCGCGGATGCGGCCGACATCCTCGGCTTCGCGCCGGGACAGGGGATCCATAGCATCGATCACCTCGTCGCCGCCCACGTCGAACTCCGCCAAAGGCTCGTTTCTCCCGGTTTCGCCGCCGGCCTGCCGGAGCCGGACGACCGCGCTCACATCCAAGGGCCTGTACCCAAGCCGGTCCAGCTCGGCGCGCCTGGCATGGACCGCATGGTGGGCGGCGAAGAGGCCCCACCAGAATCCGTCGAAGGCGCTGGAGCGGTTGCCCGCGGCGGCGCCCAGGATCCCCACCGCGACGCCAGTGGCGACGCCCACCGCCACAGGATTGGCTCCGCTCCGGTAGCGCTTCACATCGGTGATGGAAACATCGAGCACCGCAGTATCCGCGGGGCCTTGGACGCCCTCGGGAACCACCATGATGCGCGTGGCCAGCTTGGCTTGCAAAGCCGCCGAGTATTCTTTGCGAACATCCTCGCCCTGCGGAATTTCACTCGGGATGCTCATCTTCACGGTGACGGGCGTCGGTTTCAACCTGAAGGCTTCCACTTCCGGCCGGGTGCAAGCCAGGAAGGCCAGGCTGGCAGCAAGGAGAAGAAATTCTCGTTTCATATCGCGCTCCTACGTCAAAGATGTGGGTTGGGACGGACGGGTGCAACGGGTATTCCATGAATGCGTTGTCAAGAGCCGTGCCACTTCTGCGGTTCCCATGAGTACGATGGTACCTGGGGGTTGAATGCTGATTCTGATGGAACCTGGCGCCACCGCTGAACAGGTGCGGGCGGTGCTTGGAACGCTGGAAAGCGCCGGTGTGCGGGCGGTGGTCCAGGACGGCGCCGAAGCGCAGCACGTCCTGGCGCCCCACGCGTCCAAGGCGTTCAAGCCTGATCGCCTCGAGACCATGGAAGGCGTCCGGAAGGTCGTGCCCATCACGTCCCCTTTCAAGCTGGCCTCCAGCGACTCCGCGCCGGGCCGCACCGTGGTGGAGGCGAGAGGCGTGAAGATTGGCGGTCCGGACCTGGCCCTGGTGGCCGGACCCTGCGGCGTGGAAAGCCGCGAACAACTCTTTGCCACGGCGCGCTATGTGGCCGAAGCCGGCGTCAAACTGCTCCGGGCCGGAGCCTTCAAGCCGCGGACGAGCCCCTACAGCTTCCAGGGCCTGGGCCTGGAAGGATTGCGCTTGTTGGAGGAAGCCAGGGCGGAATTCGATCTGGGCATCGTCACCGAAGCAACTGAAATCGAGACTTTCGATGCGGTGGAGGCGACCGCGGACCTCATCCAGATCGGGGCCCGGAACATGCAGAACTTCGCTTTGCTCAAGCGGGCGGGAAGAAGTGAAAAACCCATCCTCTTGAAGCGAGGCCCATCGGCGACGCTGGAGGAGTGGCTTTATGCCGCGGAATACGTGCTCTCCGAGGGAAACCGCAACGTGGTCCTGTGCGAGCGGGGCATCCGCACCTGGAGCGACCACGCGCGCAACACGCTGGATGTGAGCGTGGTGCCCGCCGCGAAAGCGCTGACCCATCTACCGGTGATGGTGGATCCGAGCCACGCCACGGGCCGGAGGGATCTGGTCATTCCCTGCGCGCGGGCCGCGGTGGCCGTCGGCGCCGATGGCCTGCTGGTGGAAACCCACTGCCACCCGGAGAAAGCCTTGAGCGACGGCCCGCAGGCCCTGCTGCCCTCGGATTTCATCCAGCTCGCGCATCAATCCATGGACATCCACGCCGTGCTGCGAAAAGCCGGACCGGCTTCGGGGTTCGCCTTCTGATTCGGCCTTGGGCCATGGCCCATCCCGCGGTAGAATCTAAGGTTCGGGGTTTTCATGAACAGCTTCCTTCTCACTCTTCACATCGTCCTCAGCGTGGTGCTGGTGGCGGTCATTCTGCTCCAGCCCGGCGCCAAGGGAGGCGGCCTTGGCTCATCCTTCGGCGGCGGCGGCGCCAACACGGCCTTCGGCGCCCAGGGCGCCGCGCCGGTCCTCGCCAAGATCACCTATTACATTGCCGCCTGCCTCCTCGCCACTTCGCTGCTGATCGAATACCGAGTGGTCAAGGAGAACCGCTCGGTGCTGGACAAGCTGCCGGAGCCCAAGCCGGCCGCTGCCGCGCCGAGTCCCGCGGCCCCGGTTCCCGCCGCGCCAGCCGGAGCCGCGCCCGCGGGAACGCCCCCCGCTGCGCCCGCCGGCGCCGCCAAGAAGTAGGCCGTCATTGACTCAAGTCCCCCTTGGATGGCATCCTGGACATTCACTCATGCCCGCGTGGTGAAACTGGTAGACACGCCATCTTGAGGTGGTGGTGGCCAAAAGCCGTAGCAGTTCGAGTCTGCTCGCGGGCACCAATCAAAAGAGCGCCCGCCGGGCGCTCTTTTCCATTGCCGGCGGAATTGCGCTTCGGGTTTCCGCTCCATTCCCCTACCCTCGGACCACATGCATTGGCCTGACTCCCCCGCCCTGCTGGCGCCACTGGGCCCATGGTTTGAAACCGAGCGCCGGGATCTGCCCTGGCGTGACGGCGACCTGGATCGGCCCCATCCAGATCCGTACGCGGTGCTGGTTTCGGAGTTGATGCTGCAACAGACCCAGGTGGCGACCGTCATCCCGTATTTCAAGCGATGGATGGCGAATTTTCCCGATGCCAAAGCCCTGAGCGAAGCGCGCGAAGACGATATCCACAAACTCTGGGAAGGCCTCGGATACTACCGCCGCGCGAGGCATCTGCAGGCCTCGGCGAAGCTGATCGAGGCAGGGGGCTGGCCGTCGGATTTCCAGGGCCTGATGGAGCTCCCGGGCCTGGGGCCCTACACCGCGGCAGCGGTGGCTTCCATCGCCTTCGGATGGCCGGAGCCCGCCCTGGATGGCAATGCCTTCCGCGTAGCGGCGCGGATCCTGGGGCTCGAAGGGGATCCGAAACCCCATGCGAAGGATCTGCGTTCCTGGCTGCGGCCAGCCCTCGAAAAGCATGGCGCCTCGCGCATCACCCAGAGCCTCATGGAGCTGGGCGCCACGATCTGCGCCCCCGTTCCCAAGTGCGGGAAATGCCCCATGGCTGCCCGTTGCCGGGCGCATCAGGCGGATGCCACGGACCGGATTCCGCCGGTGGTTCAACGCCTGAAACCCAAAGAATCGGAAATTTGGCTGGTGGCGGTGGAAGCCGAGGGACGATGGCTGCTGAGGCAACCATCCCATCAAGGCATGTTGGCTGGACTTTGGAAATGGCCGACGGTGGAGGCCGCAGGCATGACGGAATCAGGACTGGCGGCCGATCCCCTGCTTGCTTATGCATCCACCGAAATGCAGGTCTGGCCGGGCTGGACCCAGGTCTACACCCACCGGCGGGAGATGGTGAACCCTGTGCATTTGAGATTGGCGCATGCGTTTGAAGGACCCGATGACTGCCGGTGGCTGACCGGAAATGAATTGGATCAGATCGCGCTCGGCAAGCGGGACCAGCGCCTCCGCAGTCTTATCAAGGGCACTGGAACCACGCCGGTTCAAGGCCCCGCGGCCGCAAGCCTGCTCGCCAGGATCAAAGGCGATGCAACCCGCGCTGGGTGATCTCCGCCTTCAGCACGGGCAGCGCCATGGCCTCCAGCGCCGCCTGGGCCGCTTCGCGGCCGCCCTTTTTGACCACCAGGATGCAGCAACCGCCGCCACCGGCTCCGCAGGGTTTCATGCCCGAGTACCAGCCTTCACGCCGGCCGCGGTCCCGCACGGAGCGCATGGCTTCGGTCTCCACGAAAGGGGAAAGCCGTACCCTCGCCGCGCCTTCGCGCTCCAGCAATCCACCCACCTCGGCCGGATCCTTCCCGATCGCCAGGACCATTGCATCTGCGATCGCGGCAATGTCCTTCAGGGCTGCGCGCGTAGCGGCGTCCCCATCGATGAAGCGCTTGTAGGCTTCCCAGTTGGTGGCGCCGGAATGGTGCGGCTGGCCGGTGTAGAAGATCAGCAGGTCCTCCAGCAATTCCGGGTGGGGCGCGAGCGTTTCCCAACGGGGTTGAGGCCCCCAGTGCATCGCCAGGCAACCGCCCAGGGCCGCTGGATAGTAATCCTGCCACCCCGCGGGAGACTGCAGTTCCTGGGCCTCCAGGTCCCTCAGCAGAGGCACCTGGGCCGCAAGTTCCTCGCCCGCTTCGAGGCCCATGGAAAGGCCCAGCAAGCCGACACCGAGGCAGCTTGAGACGCCCAGCCCGGAACCACGCGGAACCGGGCTCTTGATGTTCAAATAATGAGGCCTCCGGGGCGAGGCCTGGAGCACGCGCCACACCCAGGAGAGGCCGGGCGGCGCGGCTTGCGGCCAGTCCTTCCCATGGAATGAAAGCCCCAGATCCTCGCTTTCGACAGTGTGGGCGCTGCCGCCGAAGGAGGCCTCCAACCCGATCCATAGATCGATGGCCGCGTTGACCGTGCAGCCGCCGCCCATCAATGCGTAGATGGGCCAGAGATCCAGCGTGCCCCCCGCGAAATCGATGCGGACGGGGACGCGCCAGCGCTCGATGCCCGGCCTGGATTCAGTATCCAAGATCAGTCATTTCCTGTTGGGCGGTGCGGGCCTCAGGCGTTCCGGGGAACCCATCGACCAGTTCTTTGAAGACCCGGAGTGCCGCCGGCTTCAAGCCCTGCTTGAGCAGGCATTGGCCGCGTTTGAGCTTGGCCGGGAGGAATTGGCTGGAGCTGGGGTGGTCCCGCAGGATGCGGTCGAAGGCGCCCTGGGACTTCTCGTAGTTTTTCTGGTTGTAGTAGGCCATGCCCAGGAAGAAGAGCGCATCGGGCTTCCGCACGCTGTTGGGATAGGTGCGCAGGAAGAGATCCAGCCCTTCGGCTGAGATGGCATAGTTCCCGCGGTTGTAGTCCAGTACCGCGCTGCCGAAGGCTTTTTCATCATCGGGGGTGCTGGTCGGCGGTGCGCTTGCGGCCGCTGCGGGCGCCGCGGCGGCGGTGCGGCTGATGTTGCCCATGCGGTTGTTGATGACCTTGGTCGCATCCGAAAGCTGGCGCAGCGTTTCCTGCAGATCCGCGCGGAACTGCCGGTCCTCGGCCCGCCACTCCCCGGCGTCCTTGCGGTCGCCATCGGCCTTGCGGATGCTTTCTTCCTGCTGCTGCCGGAGCTTGAAGACCTCCACCTTCAATTCGCCGGTTTCCCTCTCCACGGCTTTGAGCCGCTCCTCGGATTCGCACCCCGTGAAAAAGGCCACGCCTCCGAAGATAGCTGCAAGCGCCAGGTTGCGCTGATTCATGGGACCTCCATCTTGAAAAAAAATCGGGGGACATGAAGACGCCCCCCGTGGCTTTCCGGATTTGAAGAGGGCTTAGTTCTGGAGCTTGAACTCGTCGCGGCGGTTGACGAAGTAGCTTTCCTCGTTGGAGCCCACGACCTTGGGTTTTTCCTTGCCGTAGCTGATGGTGCCCACGCGTTCGCGGTTCACGCCGAGGCCCGAAAGGTAGTTCTGGGCGGCAAAGGCCCGGCGCTCGCCCAGGGCCAGGTTGTACTCCACGGTGCCCCGCTCGTCGCAGTGGCCCTCGATCGTGATGCGGGCCGACCCGAAAGCCTTCATGAAGGATGCGATGGTCTGGAGTTTAGGCTTGTCCGCGTCCCTGATATCCGAGCGGTCGAAATCGAAGTTGATGTCCTTCAGCGCTGCGCTCGCGGCTTTCTGGAACTCCGCGTATTTCGCGGCGCTCATATCCACGGGTTTAGTGGTGTCCACCGGAGCCGTCTTCACTTCCGCCGGCGGCGGTTCGGGTTTGACCACGGTGGAGGGAGGCGGTTCAGGAGTGGGCTCGGGCTTCTTGCAGCCCAACACCGTGACCAGCCCCAGCGATGCGCCAAGGACAAGAAGAGTTCGAACCGATCGCATGACAACTACCTCCATGAGGGCCCTGGGAATTTCCGACTTAGCTTAACAAGTCGCTCTGGCAGGGCGAGAGAAATCTATCGGCTCCTTGTCCATTTGGCGCTTTGGCATTGGGAGAACCCGGTCAGGCGCTTGACGGAATTGCCCGAAAGGTCCGTGGTCCAGATCTGCATGCTACCACCCCGGTTGCTGGAAAAAACTAGGCGGCGCTCATCGGGAGACCAGGCGGGAGATTCGCTCGAAGCCACGCCTGTGGTGACCTGGTAGGCCTTGCCTTCGCCGAGCTTGAAGACGAACAGATCGAATTTGCCTTCGAAGCGGGAGACATAGGCGATCATGGCGCCGTTCGGGCTCCAGGCGGGACTGGCGTTATAACTGCCTTCCACCGTGAGGCGGCGGACGTTGGAGCCGTCTTCTTCCATCAGGTAGACCTGGGGACCTCCTTCGCGGTCCGAGGTGAAGGCGATCTGGGTGCCGGCAGGGTTCCAGCTGGGCTCGGTGTTGATGAAGCCGCCGTCGGTCAGTTTGCGGACCCGGCCGGTCTGCACGTCCAACACCACGATGTCGCTGTTGCCGCGCCTGTCGCTTTGGGTGAAGGCCAACCGCTTCCCGTCGGGGGACCAGACCGGAGCGTAGCAACTTCCCTGGGCGCCCGAGGCTGAATTCGGATAGAGCCGTTCATGGGCGCCGCCGGGCTTCTTCTGGCCCCAGATCTCCGGCGACCCGCCTTTGTAGGTGACATAGGCCAGCCGTCCGTCCGGCGCCACGGTGGGCGACAGGGTCAGGCTCCCGTAACGGGTCAGCTCGATGGGATTCGCGCCGTCCCGGTCCACCTGGAAGAGCTCTTTGATGCCAGGCGCCATCTGCCGCACGAACACGATCCTGGTGTTGGCGATGCCGCGATCGCCCGTGAGCCGGTCCACCAGGTCATCCGCCAAGGTGTGGGCGATGCGGCGCAGCAGCGAGACATTGCCCGTGTAGTTCTTGCTGAAGGCGTAGCGGAGCTGTTTGCCTTCTCCCTGCGCGGTGGCCTTCACATCGAGCACCTGCAGCGCCACCGTCACGATATCGCCGTTCTTGGTGATCTTCATGGCGAGCACCCACTCGGCGCCCGCGTCGAGCCAGGGCTTGACCGTGGAAGCATCCACAGCCGCCGGGACTTTGTCCTTCAACAACGCGAACGGGCCTGCGTCCTCCAGATCGCGGCGCAGGACATCGGTGAAATTGGATGCAACGGCCTCGCCGTCGATCCCGGCCGCGAGCGTTGGATTGGGAACGCCCACGCCGAGTTTCCCCTGGCGCGCATCGACGGTCACCTCGGTCTGGGGTCCTGGCTTGGGCGCGGTTCCCGGCCCCGTGGGTTTGGTCTGGGCCTGGGCCCAGGGTCCGAACAGGCCGACCCCCGCAGCTAGCAGCAATGTCCCTATCAATGATCGGCGCACATGAACTCCGTATGCTTGGTGTGCATAGACTATCAAACTTGTTTCCCACCCGTCGGATTTCAGCCCTGCGAGGCCGATATCCATTCAACCCGTCTTCTCGCGGACATCGCCTCCTTGGGATCGCATGGCCTCCGTGGCCAGCAGCAGGGTCAGCAGGCCGAGCGAAGGCCAGATCACCTGCCATGGACTCACCAGCAGGAAGGCCCGGCCCGCAGCCAGCATGGAACCCCAGGAGGCCTGCTCCGGCGGAAGTCCCAGCCCAAGAAAGCTGAGGCCGCCTTCCGCGAGCGCCACTGCCCCGATCCCCACGGCGGCCTGGGCCGAAAGCACGGGCCAGAGCCGCGGCAGCAGATGGCTCCTCCAGAGATGGAGCCGCCCGGCCCCCAACAACCTGGCTTGCTGGAGGCTCGGATCCGATTTGAGCGCGTCCAGTTGGGAAAGGGAAAGCCGCGCGTAGGGAATCCAGCCGCCCACCGCCAGGGCCAGCACCAGGGCCCCAAAGCCCGGCCTCAGAAAGGCCAGCAGGAAGAGGCAGAGGAGCAAGGAGGGTATGGAGGCCAGGGTGTCCGACACGGCCAGCAAGGCCCGGCGGAGCAACGGCGAAGGATGGGCCAGCAGCGCCGCCGAGGTGCCGCAGAACAGGTGGAGCGCGGTCAGGCCGAGGCCCAGCGCCAAGGCGCGCGCGCCGCCCAGCCACCAACGGAGGAACAGGTCGCGCCCCAATTCGTCGGTGCCCAGGAAATGCGCCGGGCCGGGCCCCTCCAGACGATGGAAGAGGTCCACCTCGCCGTTGCCGCCGAACGCGAATCCGAGCAGCAACACCGCGGCAGCCGAATACCGCGCCTTGTTCATCGCGACCTCGGGTCCAGGAACCCCTGGACCCACTCCACCGCCAGCTGGGTCGCCACGTAGCACGCAGCGCCCAACAACACGGTGCCTTGCAGCATCGGCAGATCCCGCGCCGACAGGGCGCCCACCAATTGCAGGCCGAGGCCGGGAAGCGAGAAAATCGTTTCCGTGAGCACCGCGCCGCCCAGAAGCCCTCCCAACTGGAGCCCCACCACGGTCATCCAAGGGCCGGCCACCGCTGGAACCAGCCATCTCAGCCACTGGGTGGATTCCGGAATCCCCGCGGCCTCCCATGTGCGCAGGCCGAAGCTGCCGCGCAAGGATCCGAGGCGGGCCGCGAGAATGCGCGCTTGATGGCCGGCCAGCGGAATCGCCAGGGCGAGGCAAGGCAGGATCCAGGTCGCCCAGCCCTGGATCCCCGCCACGGGAATCCATCGCACATGCTGGGCCACGGCCCAGAGCAGCAGCGGACCGGCGACGTAGACCGGGGAAGCCACCGCCGCCGCGCGGACCCACTTGGCGCGTCCTGAATTCCCCGCCATCAGCCAGGCCAGCAGGCCGGATAGCAGGAGGCTGAAGAAGGCCAGCCGGAGGCTGACGGAGAGCCCGCTGCGGAGCAATTCCGAAACGGGGCGGTGGAAGCGCAGGCTCATCCCCAAGGATCCGTGGACCAGTTCATCCAGGGAATTGGCCAGAACCTGGTGCAGGGGCAGATCCAGGTGCAGCGCGTGGCGCAGGGCGGCCACTTCGGATTCGCTGGCCCATTCCCCGGCGGCGATGCGGGCGGGATCCTCCGGCAACCATCGAGGCAGCGCCTGGAGGAGAAACCACACGCCGCCCATGGATGCTACGGCGCGGATCGAAGAGGCGAGACTCCGCCTCATGGGCACAGGTGTTCCAACAACGACCGGTTGGCTTCTGGGATCCGCAGGTCCCGCATCTCATCCAGGGTGAACCAGCCCCACGAAAGGGCCGTCCGGATCCTCGCCTCCCCCTCGCAGAAGAAAGGGTGGAGCTTCACGATGCGGCCGGGGTAGCGGTGTTCCGCAGCCTGGAATCCTTCCATGGGAGTGAATGAGGCCGGCTCCCAGCCCAATTCTTCGAGCAATTCCCGGCGCAGGGCGGCTTCAACCGATTCCCCCATCCCGGCCTTCCCGCCGGGAAACTCCCAACATCCGGGCAACACCGGGTTTCCCGGATCCCGCCGCTGGAGGAACCACCGCCCGTCGCGCCGCAACAGGCCCAGCACCACTCGCGTGGGGTTCATGCGAGCCCCGCTTCCCCAGCCACCAGGCGGGCCAGCAGGGACGCGTAGCGGCGCCTCAGGGTCTCAACCCAGACCAGTTTCAGTTTCCCGTAGGCGGGCCGCAAATGCACATCCACCCAGCAGTGCAGTTCCACCACCGAGTCGCACTTTTCCAGATTCTGCCGCAGCTCGTCCCGGACCGCTTCGCTCGGCACCTGGGCGGAAATCACCGGGGCGAAGCTGATCCGATGGATGGCGCAGGGCCCGAATGCCCTTAGGGCTTCGCGGTGCTTGGCCGTGCCGTATCCCTTGTGCCGGCCGAAGCCGTAGCCTTCGTAATGGTCATCCATGCCCCGCATGATTTCATCGCGGTGGGCCTTGGCCAGGATGCTGGCGCAGGCCACCGCGCAGCTGGTGGCGTCGCCGTCCACCAGGAGCCGTTCCGGAAGCCCGGTTTTCGGTGCCTGGTTGCCATCCACGAACAGGATCCTCGGCTTCACCGCCACCTGGGAAACCGCCCCGCGCATGGCCATGAACGTGGCTTCCAGGATGTTTTCCCGGTCGATTCCAAGGTTGTCGACTTCCGTCACGGCATAGGCGGGCAACAGGGACTTCAGCTCGGAAGCCAGGGCGTCCCGGCGCGCCGGCTTGAGCTGTTTGCTGTCCCGCACATCCTCCAGCACATGCCGCCATTTCTGGATGGTACGGTGGTCCAGGACCGCGCAGGCCGCCACCACCGGTCCGGCCCAGGCCCCCCGCCCCGCTTCATCGACGCCGCCCCAGGTGATCCCGTGCGACACATTGCCGAGGTCCCAGTCCAGGAGATTCATGCGTTGAGACTAGCAGGGGAGCGAGTCGGGCGCTGGGCCATGGACGCTGGACAATCGATGCCCGGCGATGGAAAGCCGGTCTTCAAACAAGCTGTTCCGCTTCGCGCAGCTGCACGCTGACGAGCTTCGAGATGCCCTTCTCCTGCATGGTCACGCCATAGAGCGTGTCCGCGGCCACCATGGTGGGTTTCTGGTGGGTGATGACGACGAACTGCGTGTCCGCTTTCATCTTCTGCACCAGTCCCACGAAGCGGCCCACATTCGCCTCGTCCAGGGGCGCGTCCACCTCGTCCAGGACGCAAAATGGCGAGGGCTTGTAGTGGAAGATCGCGAAGAGCAGGGAGATGGCGGTCAACGCCTTTTCGCCGCCGCTCAGCAGCGTGAGGGCCTTGGCGCTCTTGCCCGGAGGTTGCGCGGTGATTTCGATGCCGCATTCCAGCAGATCCTTGGGCTCGTCGAGGGAGAGGTGCGCGCTGCCTCCGCCGAAGGTTTCCCTGAACACTTCCGAAAAGCGGGCGTTGATGAACTCGAAGGCCTCGCGGAACCGTTCCTCAGAGGTGGCGTTGATCTCCGCGATGGTGGATTCCAGGTTGCCGATGGCTTCGTTGACATCGCCCTGCTGCTGCTGCATGAAGGCCATGCGTTCTTCAGCCTCCGCCAGTTCCTGGATGGCCAGGGGATTCACTCCGCCGAGGTCCAGGCGGCTGCTCTGGGCTTCATTCAGCCGGGTCTGGTGCACCAGTTCTCCCAGCTCCCAGGCGGCCCGTTCCTCCTCGGTGATGGATGCCATGAAGGCCGGAACTTCGAGGCCCAAGGCCAGTTCCACTTCCTTCGTCAGCGCATCCACGCCGCCCTGGACCTGGGCGGCGGCCACCTGGTTCTCATGGTGCAGTTGCCTGGCGTTTTCCAGGGCCTCCTGGAATTCCCTCGCAGCGCGCTCCTGCACGCGAAGGGTCTCGGCTTCGGCCTCCAGCCTCGGCTGCAGCCCAGCCAGCGCATCCCCCGCGAGCTGCCGTTCCTTCAATTTCTCCTGGGCCTCGGCCTCGAGTTCCTGGATGTGGCTGCCGGCTTCGACCCGCTTCCCGTCCGATTCCGAGAGATCCGATTCCACCCGTTTCAATTCCGCTTCCACGTCGAAAACACCCCGCTGCTGGAGCTGCACCTGGCGCTGCAGGGCATCCCTTTCAGCCCAGGCCGCGTCGCGCAGGCGCGCCGCCTCCATGCGGACTTCGCGACGCTGGTCCAGGGCGCCCTGGGCTTCCTGCACCTTGGCCTCCCCATCGTGGATCGCCGCCTCCAGGGCCGCGTCTTCGGCCTCGTGGGGGGCTTCTTCCAGGATGCGGAGCCGGTCCTGGTGGGTCTTGATCTCCTGCTCAAGCTGGTCCCAGAGGGCGTCGGCCCGCTCCACGGCCTCCCTGATCTCGCCGAGCTGGCTGTTGGCTGAAGCCAACTGGCCCCTCAGGGCTTCCGTGCGCTGCCGTCCTTCCCGGAAATCCTCTTCCATCTCCTCCAGCCGGCCTGTGGCTTCTGAATGGTCCTCCTGCAACCGCTTGAGGCCTTCCTCGGCGGCTTCGGTTTCTGTCAGCAAGTCTTCACGGTCCCTCCGGGTCCGTTCCAGTTCGGATTGGAGTTTCAGGGGCGAGGCGGCCGGCGCTGCGGCGCCAAGCTGCACCGGGCCGAAGGGCAATTTCGTGAAGCGGGGCGATACGAACGCGAGTTCCGGATGCTGGAAGGCGAGGCCGGGGAGATCCGCATCTGCGCAACGGAAGGCGCGATGCACAAGGGCCTCGAACATGCGCGGCGCTCCGGTTTTCCAGGCGACACCCGCCCGCAATGCCGCGCACCCGTCCGGAGCAGGCAAAGGTTCGGAGGGCGCTGCCTCTTCCATCCAGAGCTGGCCTGGCGCCTCGGCGGTGCCGACCATCGTGGCCTGGTCCAGGGCGATGGCCTGGAGCCAGGAATCCAGCAAGCGCTCCAGGTCCGGACGATGCGTTTCGTCCACTTCGATGCACTCGGCGAGGCTGCGGATCCGGACTCCGCGCTCCCGGAGCCAGGCCAGGCCCTTCTTGATCTCCGCGGAGCCACTGGCCTGCTGCAGCAAGTCCGAGATGTGGCTGGACCGCCGTTCGGCGGCTTCGAGCCGGCCTTCGAGTTCCTGCAACGATTTGGCCGCCGTCCGGAGGGCCTCCTGCCTGTCGCGGGCCTCGCCGCGGCGGACGCGCAGGGCTTCTTCGACGGCTTCCAGCCGTTCCGTGCTGCCTTCCAATTCCTTGCCCAGCCTGATCGATTCCGACTCCAGACCTTCCAGCCGCGGCGCCCGGATGGCCTCCTCGTGGTTGAGGCTTTCCAGCCGGCCTTCCAGTTGGGCGATCTGGCTCTGCACTTCCATTTTCTGTTTGTGGTGGGCCTGGACCGCGGCCTTGGCTTCGGATCTCTGGTGGCGCAGATCGCGCAGGAAGGCTTCGGCGCGCCGCAGCGCCCCGCCCGCCAGCACCACGGATTCCTCGACCTCCGAGAACGCGGTTTCGCGTCCCGCCAGGGCGAGGGCGGCTTCGGCCTCCTTTTCCTGCACCGCCGCGATTTCTGCGGCAAGGGCGGTGACGCGCTGCACCAGCTCCTGGCGGCGGGACCCCATGCGCTCGATGAGCCCGGTGGATTCGGCCACGCGGCTCTCTTCAAATCCCTTCTCCTGCTCGATGAACTGCAGGCGCTGGTCCAGGGCCATGACCGCCCGCTGCCCTCGGTCGAGGCTGCGCTGGATTTCATCCACGGCCAGGCGCTGGGCGCCCACTTCGGCCGCTTTTTCCGACACCTGCACCGTGAGCTGGGAGACCTGGCGCTCCAACTGGTCCCTGGCCTCGGCCAGCCGTGATTTCAGGAGCTGGAATTCCTCGGTTTTCGCGGACAGCAGCACGCGCTGGGTGGCCTTGATGGTCTGGTCCAGCTCCGCGGCCCGCTTCGCCTTGACCGCCTGGCGCCGCAGGCTGTCCAACTGCTTGTTCAACTCGAAGAGAATGTCCTGCAGGCGTTCCAGGTTGGCCTTGGTTTCCACGAGGCGCCGTTCGGCCTCGGTGCGGCGCAGCTTGAAGCGCGTGATGCCCGCGGCCTCTTCCAGCAGAAGGCGGCGGTCCTTCGGCTTGGTGGAAAGGATGAGGTCGATCTGCCCCTGCTGGATGAAGGAGTAGGCCCGGGTCCCCATGCCCGTATCCATGAGCAGGTCCTGCACGTCCTTCAGCCTCGTCTCGCGGCCGTTGACGCGGTATTCGGAGCCCTGGTCCCGGTAGAGGCGGCGGGAAATCACGATTTCCTTGGTGGCTCCGGGCAGCGCCGGATCGGCCATCTCGAGGGACAGTTTCACCTCGGCCATCCCCGTGGCCCGCCGGTCCGAAGTGCCGGAAAAGATCACGTCGGACATCTCGGCGCCGCGCAGGAGGCTGGCCCGCTGCTCGCCCAGCACCCAGGCCAGCGCATCCGTGATGTTGGATTTGCCGCATCCGTTGGGCCCCACCACCGCGGTCATCCCGCCAGGAAACATGAGTTTCTGGGGATCCGCGAAGGACTTGAAACCATTCAATTCGAGGGCGACTAGACGCAAAAGCGGAACACTCCAGGAAGGCCGGCGGAACTTCCGCCCGGTTTACTCCATACCATGTTCAGCCCGCGCCCAAAAGGGTCCAGGCTTGAAACAATGCAGGCGTTGGTCTTGCACAGGAACGAATCGACCTTGGGCCAGACTGCGCTTGAACGCCGCCACCGCCCCACCCAACTGCAAGCCGTTCTTCCACGTCCCATCCGCGCTTGGGCTTCCAGCCTCCGGGCGATAGACTAGGTCTTTGCCTTCATTCCGCGAATCCATCCGCCTCCTTCTTCCACTGGAGCTCTTGTGCCCCCCTTGCCCGAATCCATGCGCTATCCCATGAGCGGCTGGTGGTGGCTCCACGCTTTCAGCGCCACCGTGATTTTCTGCTGGGGCTGGTACCACGGCCAGAACCGTGCCCAGGCCCGGTTCGCGAAGTTCCTCAAGATGAAGCAGGACGAGCGCAACCAGGAGAAGGTGAAATGAGCTTGTTTTCTTTCGGGGCCAAGAGCGCCTCGGTCCTGTGGATCGAGCCCCACCGCCTCCACACCGAGAGCGGCGACCGCGCGGTGCATTCGACCGACGGCCTTCCCAGCGAAGACGATCTGGCCCAAGCGCTCGCGAAACTGCCCACCGGACCCACGCAATGGATCGTGGACGACCTGATGGCCCCCGCGGTCCTGGTCAGGGACATCGTGGAACTGCCTCCCGGGGCCGAGGCCCGGGATGCCTTCTTCCGCTGGCGGTTCAATCAGGCCATGGCCTCGGACGCGCCCCACGCAGTGCAGGCGCTGGCCCTGGAGGACGGAGCCTGGCTGCTGGCGGGAATGCCCGAAGCCCAGCGGGACGCCTGGGTCCAGCTCGGGATGAAGATGGGGCGCGCCGTGCACGTCCTGCTGCCCCGCTGGTTATGGCTCTACAACCGGCTGGCCCCCAGCCGTGCCCTGCCGGGGATGCTGCTTTCGCTGTGCCCGGCTCCGGGCGGAAAGTACACCGGCACCCTGGCGGCCTGGGGACGCAGCCTGTCGTTGCTGCGCCAGTGGAGCGAACCCGTGGATGTGGATGCCTGGATCAGCGAGCGCATCCTCCCTTCCTCCGCCTTTCTGCAACGGGAGAACCGGTCTCCACAGGAGCTCTGGGTCTGGGGCGCGCCGAATTTTCCGCCGACCTCCATTCCCCTCCACATGATCCAGCCCGAGATCCCCGTGAGTGAGGCCCTCTGATGCCCATCCCGGTCCTCAAACTCAATCTGGCCCCACAGCCTTCGATCTGGCGCCAGCAACACGAAACCCTTGGCTGGAGCGCCATCGCCGTCGGAGCCCTATGCCTCGCGGGCACCTTGGGCGTCTGGGGATTCCGCGCCTACCAGGCGCGGAAAGCCGGTGCCCAGGCGGTTCTCATCAGCCGCGACGCCCAAACCGCCGCGAGGAAGCAGGACAGGCTGGTGGAGCAGCTGAAGTCCGTGGACGTCACCAAAGAGCTGCCGCGCTGGAAGCTGGCCGAACGCATCTTCACCGAGCGCACCCTGCCCTGGTCCCGCCTCACCGCTGAACTGGAACGGAGCCTGGTGCAGGATGTGCGGCTCAAGGCCATCCAGAAAGTCCGCGGTTCCGATCAGCGGGTGGCCCTCAAGCTGAAGGGCGAGGCCAGGACCCGTGAAGCCGAGGAGAAGTTCATGGATTCGCTCCGAAAGGACGATCTGTTCCTGCAGGTGATCCTGGAGCGTGAAGCCGAACGCACGGGCGGCGGCGTCGATTTCGAAATTTTCCTTCCGGTGGTTTCGGTGCCTTCGCCCTACCAGCCCTTTCCGTTGCCTGAAAAAGCGAAAGCCGTTGCGCCGATGGCTCCGGTCCAGGCCAAGGCCAAGACCGCCGTTCCGCCCCAACCCCAGCCAGCCATACAGGCGCCTGCCCAGCGATTCGGGCTGCCCGTGCCGCCACCCCAGCGCCCGGATGCCCGGCCCATGGGCCGCCCCGGACGGGCCAACCCGACCAGGCCGAGGGACCGCCAGATCAATGCGGATGGCAGCGTCAGGAATGCCGACGGCCAGAGAAGCTTTGGAGGCCGCCCATGAGCGTGACCACGCTGCGGACCAGTTCGATCCGCGCCGCTGGAGGCGGGATCCTCCTGCTCGCCGCCCTTGGCGTCGCCATTTTCGTGCTGCCCGACGCCACCCGCCGGAGGGATGAGCAGGAAAAGGCCCGCTTGGATGCGAAGTCCCTCCTCGCAGTCCAGATCCAGCAATTGGCGGAGCGGCAATCGCTGGTGGACCGCCTGACGCTGGACCAGAAGCACCTGGAGGAACTTGAAAAAAAGATGCCTTCGGGCAATGTCGGGCAGCTCCAATGGGAACTCAGCCAGATCCTTTTCGAAAAAGCGAAGGAGCACGGCGTGCGCCTGCAGACCGTGAAGTACGGGCTCCCGAGCCGCGAAGGCGCCAAGGGCACCGACCTGGAATCCATCGATGTGGAGTTCACCGCCCTCGGCATCTACCCGGCCATGAAGCCGTTCATGCTGGCGATCGAAGGCAGCGGCTTGCCGTTCGCGGTGGGTTCCGCGCGGCTTGAGGAAAGCCCCGAAGGCGCCCGCCTGAGCGTCACCCTCCGCGCCTTCAGGCATTCCGGCGTCACTTCCAAATCCGATTCCGCCGCGCCGGAGGAAGCATGAGCAACGGCTCCCTCGCCAAGGGCCTGGATGTGAAGGCATTGCTCCAGGAACTGAAAACCAACCGCCGCACCCAAGGCATGCTGGTGGTATTCGTGGTCATCCTTGTGTGGCTCTGGCCCAGCGCGCCGAAAAGGAAGGCTGGCCCGGGCCGGGTAGGATCGCTGCAGGCCGCGGGCCTGGACGACCGGCAGTTGAGCCTGCTGGGAAAGCTCCCGGATCTCGCCAAGCTGGACATGGCAGGAGAACTGCCGAACCAGGCCAAGATGCACCGGGATCTGTTCCTCTTCGAAGGGCCGGCGCCACTGCCGCTACCACCTGAGCCAGTGAAGCTTCCACCACCGCCCACCGAGGAAGAGTTGAAGGCTGCGGCCCTGAAAGCCCTTCGCGTTGCGGAAGAGGCCACGCGGCCCCAGGGCTTGCGCTACATCGGATTCCTGCATTCGAAGAGCGCCGGCTCCATCGGAGCGTTCTTCAAGGGCGAAGAACCGTTCACATTCAAAATCGGCCATATCGAGAACTCGTCCTGGAAGCTCGTGAAGCTCACGGAAAAACAGGCTGAATTCCAGAACACCAAGTACGCGGACATGCGGATGGCCTTGGAAGTCCGGGACTTCGCCGGCGCCCTGAGCCCCGGGGCCCAAGTCACCAACGAATTCTGAGAATCCACTTACTGAACTTCTTTTAAAGACTCAACCGACCCTCTGGATGGCCCCATGCACCTGAACCGATCCCTCCGATTCCCATCTCCCCGGATGGCTCAAACCCTGCTCGTGGCCGTCATGCTGGTGGCCGGCCTCGGCTGCAGCCTCCACCGGGCCAACCATGCGTTTTCGGAAGGCCGCTACGAGGACGCGACCCGCGAGTACCAGTCCATCCTGCGAAAGGATCCGGGCAACGTGCAGGCCAGGAACGGCTACCGCCGCGCCGCGCCGCTGGCCGCCACGGACCACATCGAGAAGGCCAAGCTCCTGGAGACCCGCGGGCAGATGGAGGAAACCGCCCTGGAGTTGAAGCGGGCCCTGGTGCTGGACCCCAACAATTCCATCGCCATGGATTGGCTGGCCCGCATGCAGCTGGATGAACAGCGCCGGAAAGCCAAGGAATCCGCCGAGGATTATTCCTCGGCCAAGGCCAAGGCCGAAGCCACGGCCCCCATGCAATTGAACCCGCGCTCCATCGAAGGCATCTCCCTCACCTTCTCCAAGAAGACCAGCCTCAAGGAGATCTTCTCCATCCTGAGCAAGGCATCGGGGGTGAACATCATCCCCCATTCCTCCTTCCAGGACATGCAGATCCAGATCGACATGCAGGGCCTGAATTTCCAGCAGGCACTGGACACGCTGATGCTGCAGAACGATCTCTTCTACAAGAAGCTCGATACGCAGACCATCATGATCTTCAAGAGCAACCCGCAGAACCGGGAACTCTATGAAAACCACCTGATCCGGACCTTCTACCTGAGCAACGCCGAGGTGGACGGCGTCCGCCAGATCCTCACAACGCTGATCCCCCAGCTCAAGATCTTCACGGACAAGCGGCTCAATGCCGTGACCATCAAGGCCAAGCCCAATGAACTGACCATCGCCGAACGCATCGTGGCCCAGCTCGACAAGGCCAAGCCCGAAGTCATGGTCTACCTGGAGCTGCTGGAAGTCACGGAAAGCAGCGCGGAGCAGGTGGGCCTGCTGCCGGTGATCCAGCCCACGGATGGCATGGGCGGCGGCGCCGGCATTTTCCGGCTCGGCGCGACCATCGACAACACCGGCGGCCTGAACCAGAACAAGGGCGCCATCCGCATCAGCAAGTCGGACCTGCGCTTCCTCTTCCCGAGCATCGCCCTGGACATCCTCAAGAGCAACGGCGACGCCAAGCTGGTGGCAAGCCCCAATGTCCGCGTGCTGAGCGGCGAATCCGGCGAAGTGAACATCGGCGAGAAGATCTCCACCACCCAAAGCGCGCTGTCCCTGCCCACCAGCAGCACCGGCCAGAGCGGCGGCATCGGCGGCTTCGGAGGAATCCTGGGTGGAGGCGCATCGACCCAGTTCAGCTACGAGGACGTGGGCGTGAAGATCAAGGTCGAGCCCCGCGTCCATCACAATGGCGACATCACCATGAAGATCGATGCCGACATCACCACGCTCAAAGCCGGGTCCACGGCGGGGCGGCCGGACCTCGGCAAGCGCAGCATCAAGACCATGGCGAGGCTTCAGGACGGCGAAACCGCGGTGTTCGGCGGACTGCTGAAAGAAGAAGAGCAGAAGAGCCTGCAAGGCATCTGGGGCATCTCGGATATTCCGGTTATCGGCAAACTCCTGGGCAATACGCGGAAGAACAAAGCCAAGACCGACGTGCTGCTCACCATCCGCACGGTGCTGGTGCGCAAGCCCAGCTACACGAAGGAAGACCTCGAATCCTTCGACCCGGATCTCGCCACCCGGAGGGCCGGTCCCTTCGCGCCGAAGCCCCAAACGCCGCCGGATGAACCGAATCAGGACAAGGCGCCGGAGCCGGTGAAACCCGCCGCTCCCGCCGCTGCGGCGGCCCCGGCTCCTGTGAAACCAGCCGCCGCGGATCCGGCCGCGCCGCCGCCGGCTGCGGTCCCCGCCAAGCCCGAGGAGAAATCCGAGCCCAAACCTGAAGCCAAGCCCGAACCCACGCCTGAAGCGAGGGGGACGGAGCCCAAGGGTTCGGAGGACAATGCGGACCTGGTCTTTTTCATGTCGCCCTATTCGGAGACGCTCGCCAAAGGGGAGCGTTTGCAGATCACGCTCAATGCCAGCAGCGCCAAAGGCCTCACCACCGGGACCTTCAATCTGCTCATCGATCCCAAACTGAAGCTGGTTTCAGTCACGCCGGGAGATTTCCTGACCGCGGACGGCGGCTCCCTGGAGCAGAAACCCGGCAAGGACGGCGCGGTCGCCGTGACCTTCAAGAAGGCCGGCGCCTCGGTGGATAGCGGCGCCTTGCTCGTGCTCCAGGTGCAGGCCCTGGCTCCCGGCAACGCTCCGGTCCTCATCCAGAGCGGCACGTTCATGGTGGGCAAGAATCCCATCCCCGGCCGCTGGGTGAATGCGCTGGTGACGGTGAATTGATGCGTTTCCGCGGGCCCAGGGGCATTCACCGGCTGCGGGCTGGCCTCGGGTCCCGGCTTGCCCAGCGCGCCTTCACGCTGATGGAGCTGATCATCACCTGCACGGTGCTGCTGATCCTGGCCTCGGCGGTGATCCCCATGGCCAACAACGGCATTAGGCGCCAGAAAGAGCTGGAATTGCGTCGGGACCTCCGTGAGATGCGCATGGCGATCGACGCCTACAAGCTTGCGGTGGACCAGCAAAGGATCAAGCCGCCGCCCCCGGAGAACATGGGCTATCCCGAATCCCTTGAAGCGCTCGTGGAAGGCGCCCAGGCCACCGGCACACTCAGCGGGAAAATCCGCTTCCTGCGGCGGATCCCCGTGGACCCGTTCACAGGCCGCGCGGAGTGGGGCCGGCGTTCCATCAACGATGAAGCCACCAGCACCAGTTGGGGCGGGGGCAATGTCTTCGATGTCTACAGCCAGGCCAAGGGGTCCGGCATGAACAACATTTCCTATTCGGAATGGTAGGCGTCGCCGGGGTTCCTGGCCCGCCACGATTTCCACTTGATGCGGATCCAGGCCCGCGCTAGTCTTGAGTTTCGTCTTTTCCGTCTCTCTTGGGAAACGGACAGGTCTTTGAAGCGGATATGGCGGAATTGGTAGACGCGCTAGTTTCAGGTATTAGTGTTCAAAAGACGTGGGGGTTCGACTCCCTCTATCCGCACCATTCGACATGCGCCCTTTCGGGGGCGCGTGGAGAATAGGGCCGAATGCGACCCATAGGGCGCATTGCGGTCCCTGGCCTGCGCAGCAGGACAGGGATGGCACCCAGCGGGTGCCACCACAACGAACCTGGCTTCACATGGTGCCAAACCTTGCTTTCTGGCATTCAGTGAATTCCATTTTTAGCGACACCAGGCGTCCGGCCTTTCTCCGGACTCGACCACCAAGCGGCGCACGGGGCTGCGAGGCCGGTGACGGGAGACACCCCCGAAAAGGAGCCGACCATGGCCCTCACGCTGGATCAGAAGACCATCATCATCGAGGACTACAAGCAGCACGCCACGGACACGGGTTCGCCCGAAGTCCAGGTGGCCCTGCTGACCAAGCGCATCAACGATCTCACCGAGCATTTCAAGGTCCACTCCAAGGACTACCACAGCCGCCGCGGCTTGATGATCATGGTGGGCCAGCGCCGCCGCCTTCTCGATTACCTGAAGCGCAAGGACAAGGCCCGCTACGCCACAGTCATCGAACGCCTCGGACTGCGCCGCTAGTCCGGCCGGCACCAACTGAATGCCCGCGAAGGGCCGCGAAGAATAGGGAAGGACAACCCCGAGCTCTTCGCGGTCCTTCTCTTTTTTCGCGGCCCTTCGCGGGCCTGTTTTCCCCCGAGCTCGATCTGGATGAACTCCATCACCTCATCCCGGTTTACCTTTAAAGCATGAAGCTTCCCCTCCTGCCCATCCCCGCGGATCCGGATCCCTACGAGGTCCTGGATCGCAGGCAGCTTTACGATTCACGGTGGATCCGCCTGCGCGAGGACCGCTTCCGCCACCGCCGAGGGCGCGAAGGCCTCTACACGGTCTGCGGATTCCAGCATTCCGCCTGCGGAGTCCTGGCCCTGGATGATGAAGACCGGGTGGTGCTGGTGGGCCAATGGCGCTATCCGCTGGAGCGCTACAGTTGGGAGATTCCCGAGGGCGGCGGCGAGGCGCACGAGAGCCCCTTCGAGACCATCCGCCGCGAGTTCGCCGAAGAGACGAATCTCGAAGCGGATTCCTGGGAGCCCCTGGCATTCTTCCACCCCAGCAACTCCAGCACCGATGAGGAAGCCTTCCTGTTCCTCGCGACGGATCTGCGCGCGTCGAACGGGCACCACCAGGCGGAGGACGATGAAGAATTGGCCGTCCATCGCGAGCCCTTCGGACACTGCCTCCAGAGAGTGCTGGCCGGCGAGATCAGCGATGGCCTCACCGCCATGGCGCTGCTGAGCCTGCAGGCCCGCCGCAACGGCGTCCCTGCGCTCCTGGACCAAAGCCTGGCCGAGCGATTCTTCCAAGCCCCCGGCGAGCACCCCAGCGCAGGAAGGGCCCGCTGGAACCGCCTCCCGGAACCCGGCCCATGATCCTCACCCTCCACCCTGAAAACCCGCAGGCCCGGCAGATGCAGCGCATCGCGGACCTGCTGCTGAAAGACGGCGTCATCGCCTATCCGACGGACACGCTCTTCGGCCTCGGCTGCCTTGCGACCCGGAAAAAAGCCGTGAGCCGCATCCAGGCCCTCAAGGGCCGGGATCAAAAAAAACCGATGAGCATCCTGTGCGCGGATTTCGAAATGCTCTGCCGCTACACCCGCCACCTGGACACGCCCACGTTCCGGCTTCTGAAACAGATGTTCCCGGGTCCCTATACCGCCCTGCTGCCCGCGAGCCACGCGGTCCCCAGGTATCTGGAATCGAGCGGGAAAGGAAAAGCCCACCCCATCGTGGGGCTTCGCATCCCCGACCACCGGTTCTGCCGCGAACTCGCGAAGCTGCTCGACGAACCCATCATCACCACCAGCTGCAACCTCAGCGGCGAAGCCACACTCAACTCCGCCTGGGAGATCGAAGAGGAACTTGGGCATGCCCTGGACCTGGTGGTGGATTGCGGCCAGCCCATCGGCAGGGGCAGCACCATCGTGGACCTCACCGGAGAAGAACCCGTGCTGGTGCGCGAGGGCGCGGGACCCTGGCCTATTTGAGCTTGCGGATTCACTCCCAGGGGGGCAACTGGCCCTCCTCCGCGAGTTCTGCCATGCGGCTCCGCAGGGCCGCCATGAAAGCCTCCCGGTCCTGGGTCCAGGCCAGGGTCTCGCCTACGAAGACATCGCAGAAGAATGGCACCAGCAGGGCTTCTCCGCGCGGAAGGGCCTTCCCCAGCCCATGCAGGAAGACCGGCAGGATGGGCACCTCCGGGTGGCGCTTGCCAAGGTGCCACAAGCCTTTCTTGAACTCCGCCAAGCGTTCAGGTTCGCCCCTCGATCCTTCTGGGAAAAGGATCACCACATCTCCCCGGGCCACCGCCTCCGAGACGCCCTGGAGCGGATCCGCCACGCCGCCTCCCCGGACCACGGGGATGATGCCGATGATGCTCACGGAGAACCAGGCCATGAGGCGGTTTGAAAGAAAATAATCCGCCGCGGCCACGGGCCTCAAGCGCGGAAGGAGCCTCAGCGGGAACAGCGAGATGAGCACCATGGTGTCGAGGTGGCTGTTGTGGTTGGCCACCAGGATCATGGGCCCCTCCTCGGGCAGCCGTTCGCGGTGGCGGACGTTCAGGCCCAGCACGATCCAGGTGAGGGGCCGCACCAGCAGGGCATAGAAGCACCAGCGCAGCATCAGAACCGGTCGAGGTACTTCACAAAATGGAAGAAGAGGGGCGTGGTAAAGAACAAACTGTCCACGCGGTCGAGAATTCCGCCATGGCCCGGAAGTAGCTGGCCGCTGTCCTTGAGATGCAAGTCCCGCTTCACCGCCGAGATCACCACGTCCCCGATGAAGCCGCCAAACCCGATGATGAGCCCCGCCATCAGGCTTTCAGACTTCGTCAGGAGCGTGAAGCGCGGAGCCAGCAGCACCGCAAGCGTGACCGTGGTGGCCACGCCGCCCAGCAGCCCTTCCAGGGTCTTCTTGGGGCTCACCTTGGGCAACGCGGGGGTTCGGCCCAGCGTCCGGCCCCAGATGTACTGGGACACGTCGTTGAACTGCGTCAGGAAGACAAGCATCAGCAGCAGGCCCAGTCCGCCACCGTGAACGCCGTAGGTGGGTTTCAGCAGCGCCAGCCAGGCCCCGTGGCTCAGGGCGTAGACCGAGACCATCAGGCCCCAATGCAGGGTGCCCACCGCCTTCAGAAAGCCGTCGGTCTCCTGGATGAGCACCGTGCGCATGGCCAGGAACAAGAACATGTAGACCGGGATGAACACCAGGAACATGCCGTACCAGTCCATGCCGATCCACAGGTACTGCAGGGGGATGGCGAGGTAGGCCCAGAACAGCACGCGGCGGTCCGCGCGGCGCGTGGGGATCATGCTCAGGAATTCCTTCAGGGCCAGGAAGCTCAGGAACGCGAAGAAGCAGAGGATTCCGATGCGGTTGAACGCCAGCGCCCCCAGGAACACCGCGCTCATGATCCACCAGGTGCGCACCCGCAATTTCAGTTCCGAGAAATCCTTGGTGGGTCTCAGGACCGCCAGCGATGCCACCAGCAGCGAAGCCGCCACCAGAATGGAGCCCACGCCAAGAATGGCGTACCGCAAGGGTTCCGGAAGGTTCGACCAGCTCATGCTTGCTCCTTCAAGGCCCGGCGCGCGCGGTTGAAGACCGTGGCCAGGAGCAGGGCCAGCACGATCGCGAGAAGCCACGCCAGCCAAGGCCCGGCTTTCACGCCAAAACCAAGGCCCAGGCCCAGCGCCCCGAAAACAAAGGCCCGGTCGCTCTTGCCCATGGGGCCGTCATAGCGCCGGCTGGCGCCGACCATGAGGCCCAGCACGCCCGTCATCTCGGAAAGCGCCGAAAGCAGCACAATGCCGAACACCAGCCAGACCGGGAACCCCGGCACCAGCGCCAGCGGAAGGTAGATGGCGGTATCCGACACCACATCGCCCAGCTCGTTAAGGAGCGCGCCCAGGCGGGATTTCTGGTCGAATTCCCGTGCCAGCATCCCGTCCATGGCATTGAGGGCCATGCGCAGGAAGAGCGCCGCAGGCAGAAGCAGGAGCGTGCGGGGCGCTGGCCGCCATAGGATCACCGCGCCCGTGGCGAAGGACATCAACAGCGCTGCCAGTGTCACCTGGTTCGCGGTCACGCCGATGCCCGCCATGCGCCGCAACAGCGGACGCAGCAGGCCCTGGAAGGCGGGTTTTAGATCGTAGACGCTCGGCATGGATGACTGAATCGTACCTTATCGCTCAGAATGCGGGCTGGTTCAATCCACCCGGTAGTGGCAGCCGCGGCTCTCCCGATTGAGGAGCGCGGCTTTCAGGATCAGCCGGGCGCAGATGATGGCGCTGCGCAGTTCGATGATCCGCCGGGAGAGGGGCGCTTCGCGGTAGAAGCGCTCGATGCGGTGGTAGAGGTAGCCCATGTCCGCCCGGCCGCGTTCCAGGCGCGCACCGTTGCGGACGATGCCGGCATAATTCCACAGCGTCGCGCGGATGAGGCTCCAGTCCTGATCCACAAGCAGGGGATCGGGTTCCTCGGATTCGACCGGAGGCTGCCAGGCGGCGAATTGGCGTGCCTCCGGGGCCTTGATCCCAGGCAACTCGCCGGCGATGGCCTCGGCGGCGCGGTGGCCCCAGAGCAGTCCTTCCAGCAGCGAGGTGGAAGCCAGACGATTGGCGCCGTGCAGACCCGTGCAGGCCACTTCGCCGGCGGCGTAGAGGCCCGGCAGGCTCGTGCGGCCGTCCAGGTCCACCAGCACGCCGCCGCAGAAATAGTGCGCCGCGGGCACCACCGGGATGGGCTGTCTCAGGGGATCCAGCGCCTCCGCCATGCAGGCTGCGTAGACCGTGGGGAAGTGCTGCATGATGTCGAGCCTGGCCTGCAAGGGTCTCAGATCCAAATAAACTGAAGCCTCTCCGCTCATGGCCAGTTCCTGGAAGATGGCCCGGCTGACCACGTCGCGGGGCGCCAGCTCCATCTGGTCCGGCGCGTACTTCTCCATGAACCGCTCGCCCTTGCGGTTCACGAGGAGGGCCCCCTCGCCACGGAGGGCCTCCGTCAAGAGCATCCGGGGTTTGCCCGGCACGTAGAGCGCCGTCGGATGGAATTGGATGTATTCGCAATTCACGATGCGCGCGGTGGCGCGGTAGGCGGCCGCCAGGCCATCCCCGGTGGCGGAGGAGGGATTCGTCGTGTGCAGGTAGAGGTAGCCCAGCCCTCCGGTCGCGAGCACGGTCCGTTTGGCCACCGCGGCGGTCACCGCTCCATCTTTTTCGTTGAAAAGGTAGCCCCCCCACACCTGCAGCGGATCATAGACCTGGAGCGGATCCGCCGCATGGTGGGGCAGCGTGAGCAGATCCACCAGCATGCGGTTCTCGATCACGCGGATACGCGGATGCAGGCCCACGGCCTCATTGAGCGCGCGCTGGATGGCCAGGCCGGTCGCATCCTTCGCGTGGAAGATGCGCTTGGCGCTATGGGCGGCCTCCCGGGTGGGATCCGGCTCGCCCTCGGCGTTCTGGTCGAAGGGCACGCCCAGCCGGCTCCAAAGGAAGTCCCTGCAAAGCTGGGGGCCTTCTTCCGCCAGCAGGCGCACCGCCTCGGGGCGGCACAGCCCCGCGCCGGCCGCTTCGATGTCCGAGGCGAGCAGCGCAGGCGAATCGTCTTCGTGGCTGCCTGGGAGCCCGACGATGCCCCCTTGAGCCCAGGAAGTGTTGGTCAGGCCCAGCTCGTCCTTGGCCACCAGCACCACGTCCGCGCCCAGCTCCGCGGCCCGCAGCGCCGATACGCAACCTGCGATGCCCGCGCCTAACACCAGCACATCGCACGTGATCATGGAATCTCCCATCGCGGCACGGGCAGGGCCCAGAGCGGCTCGAAATCTTCGGTCCCGGAATGGATGCAGGCCATGCGCTCCCTTGTGCGCTCGATCGCATCGCGATGATCCACCCTGCCCCAGGGCGTGTCCAGCAGTCCGCCAGATCCATCCAGGCGGTGGAAGGATTCCTCCCATACGGCCTTCATTCCGCTCCGGTTGTGGAGTTGGAGATGGTGGTAGCCCGCGGCCATCAGGATGAGCCCCTGCAAGCCTTCCCGCAGCGGGCCCTGCGCATCCTTCCAGAGCGCCTCCAGCGCGTCGTGGGTCTCGTGGTAGAGCGCGCTGTTGAACAGCGCCACCCCGGCCTTCAACCCATAGCTTCCATCCATGGGAACCTCTGTCAGCGCGGACAGCGCGACCCCGCACCGCAGGCTCACCAAAGGTCCCAGGGAGCCCCAATCGCGATGGGGCCTGAAGCCCGTCTCCCCCTGCTCCGCGGTGCCGGGAAAGCGCGCGGTGGCATCCCGCCACGCGGCTCCGGGATCGGCCACGCCGAGATCCCTCAGCATCCCTGCGGCTTGGGAGAGCAGCGCCTGCTCCGGAATCCCCCTTGGGAATTCCTGCCGCAGCCTTGGCGCGCCCAGCACCGTGGGCCAGGCCAGCAGCGCCCGGTCCGCGGGGTTCTCAAGCGCCGCTTCCAGCCGTGTTCTAAGAAATGCCTGCACGGCAAGGGGAAGCGTCGGTTGGCGCTGGAAGAAGATAGGCCTGCCGTCGCCACAGCTCACGCCCCGGCCCCATGAAGCACGATCAGCCTCAGCATTTTCCCGCCCTTGGCATTCTCCTGGGGCCGCTCCCAACGGCACCCTGGAATCCTCCCGCGCGCCACTTTGGCGGGTTCCCCTTGCCCGTGTTCCAGGATCCACCTCGCCACGCGGCCGCGGTACAGCTTCGAGAAATGGCTGATGGCCCTCCCGTCCTCAGCCGCGATGTCAAGCGTGTGCCGCGGGCGTTCCCACTCCTTCAGCAGTTCGGCGTGCGCCCCCGGCAGCAGCTCCCAGAGTGGGCCTTCGGGAATCGTGGCCAGCAGCGGGCCCAGGTGCATGCGCCAATGGGCCTTGAGCCTCGGGATCGCATCCAGCTTCAACTTGTAGGGGGGCACCATCTCATCGCCACGCACCAGTCCGCGGAGATTCGAGAGGATGAAGACCTGCTTCCATGCTTCCCGAGGCAAGGTCGCGGCAGCCAAGGCGCCGAAGGCGACGCCCTGGTAGCGCTCCAGCGCAGCCATCAGGGGCACCGGATGGCGCAGGGCCAGGGCCTCTTCGCGGGCCTGGCCGAGCAGGGCGCCTTTCACGGCAAAGGCCTTGGCGCAGGCATCCGGACCGCCATGGACCACCAGTTCCACCAGCATCTCCCGCACCCACTTCTGGGCGGGGGTCTCGCTCAGTTTTCCGGTATGTCCGCCGCTTGCCTTCTCTTCCGATGGCGCCAGCAGTACCAGTGGCTTCACGTGTGCGCTTCCCGCAGCACCAGCTCCGACTCCCGGACCTCGGCCAACTCCCTGCCTTCGATCCAGGACTCCAGCGGCACCAACCGCAGGCCGGACCAGAGCTTCCTCAGCCGCCGCCCATAACCCCGCAGTCCCGCGCGATGGGCGAAGCGATGGCCGAGGGAGGCCTGGGGGAGCAAGGGCTGGCCTTCGTCCAGCTCCCAGGGATGCAGGACCAGGGGCGTGCCGGCATTTCCGGCCTGCAAGGCGTTGAGTTCCGCCAACAGAATGGATTCCGGCAACAGGCGCATGGCCCATCCCCAGAGCGGCACGGTCACTGGACCGAGGCCCAGCACTGGCGGCGGCAATTCCCAAAGCCCGTGGGCGAGGCGATAGGGACGCCGCGGCCAGGAAGGATCTCCTAAGACCTTGAGGGGCGCGCGGCTGGAATCGAACGTGAACCCGAGCGCCGGCAGTTCCTGCCAATACTCGAGGGCCCCCTCCCGAAGGCTCCATTCCGGCGCGCGGAAGCCCAATACCCGGACACCCGAGAGATCTTCGAGAAGGGCCTTGCCGTCCGCCAGGGATTGCCGGAAGTCCGCCCGATCCATGGTGAAGGCGCGCTGGTGCGTGAGGCCGTGCAGGCCGACCCGATGGCCGCCCGAGATGATGCGGCGCAACAGGGCTGGATGGCGTTTCGCCTGGTCGGCGAGGCAGAACCAGGTTCCCTTGGCTCCCGTCTCGGCACAGAGCTGCAAGGCCAGATCCGTGGCCTTCTCCAGGCGGTCCTCGAACCGATCCAGGGCATCCTGGCCGTCAAAGGGCGGGCAACAGAGCTGGAACCAGTCCTCCCAATCCAGGGAAAGCGGCAGCAAGGGCTGGGTCACGTGAAATTCCGCTCGGAAAGGCTGATGAATTCCAGGGAGAAATCATCCAGCTCGGTCTGCCACTGCTTGAGCTGGCCCTGGAAGAAGTTGTAGGCCATGAGCGCCGGGATGGCCGCGAACAGGCCGATGGCGGTGGCCACGAGGGCCTCAGAAATGCCCGGCGCCACCGTCGCGAGATTCGCGTTGCCCGTGGCGCCGATGCCCTGGAAGGCATAGATGATGCCCCAGACCGTTCCAAGGAGGCCGACGAAGGGGCTCACGGCGGCGATGGTGGCCAGGATCCCCAGGTGGCGTTCCATGCGGCCCATTTCGACCACCGAGGCGCGGGTGAGGCTGCGCTCCACGGCTTCCATGCTGCGGATGTAGGCCCGGCCGCCCGCGGCCGGTGTGCGGAGCTGGTAGGTCACCTCGGTATAGCCGGCATTGAAGAGGCCGAGCAGGGGACTCATGGTGAAGAAACCCGCCTGCTGCTTCAGCTCCCGCCAGTCATTGGTGCGCCGGAATGCGGCGCGGAAGGATTCGGTGGCCCGGCGGCTTCTGGAAATGAGCAGTCCCTTCAGGATGATCACGACCCATGAAACGACCGAGAAGAAGACCAGAAGCAACAGCACCAATTTGGCCACGGGCCCGCCGTGGAGCACCACTTCCCACAGATTGATCCCATTGCCTTCCAGCAAGGCCATTGCGAACATGCGAACTCCTGATCTGCCCTCATCTTAGCAAGAGCCAGGCCCCGATTGCTCGGGGTACACTGGTTGAATGCGCGTAATTGTCATTGGATCGGGATACGTGGGCCTCGTGGCCGCCGCCTGCTTCGCGGAAGCCGGCCATACCGTGCTGGGCGTGGACGTGGACGAGGGCAAGGTCGCCCGGTTGCGGAAAGGCGAGGTTCCGATTTTTGAACCGGGCCTCGATGAACTATTCAACCGCCATCTGGCCGGCGGAACACTGGCCTTCAGCACCGATCTGAAGGATGGCATCGCCGGCGCGGATGCAGCCTTCATCTGCGTGGGCACCCCCCAGAGCGAGGACGGGAGCGCGGACCTGCGCTTCGTGCTGCAGGTGGCCGCCCAGATCGGCTCGGCCCTGGATCTCCGCCCGAAGGACGCCCGGCCGCTCATCGTCGTGGACAAGAGCACGGTGCCCGTGGGAACCGCAGCCCGGGTTTCTGCCCTCATCGCCGGGACGGGAACGGATCGGGCCTTCGAGGTGGTGAGCAATCCGGAATTCCTCCGGGAAGGCAGCGCCATCCACGATTTCCTGGAGCCCGACCGGGTGGTGGTGGGCTGCGCCACCGATTTCGCCGAAGGCGTGATGAAGGCGCTTTACAGCCCCTTCCTGGAATCCTCCGGCGGCAAGTGGTTCCGCATGGACCCCGCCTCCGCTGAACTCACGAAATACGCCGCCAACGCCATGCTCGCCCTGCGCATCAGCTTCATCAATGAGATCGCCGGACTTTGCGAAGCCATCGGCGCCGATGTGGACCACGTGAAAATCGCCATCGGGGCCGACCATCGCATCGGCCCGGCCTTCCTCAATCCTGGTCCCGGCTTCGGCGGCTCCTGCTTCCCGAAAGACCTGCAGGCCCTGCTCAAGACCGGCCGGGAGCACGGGCACCCATTGATGGCGCTTTCGGCGACCGTGGAAGCCAACCGCCACCAGAAGCAGGTGCTGGCTTCCAAGATCCGCAAACACTTCGATGTGGTGGGCGGCGCCCCATCGCCGCTGGCGGGCCGCCATTTCGCGCTGTGGGGCCTGGCCTTCAAGGCGCATACCGACGACATCCGGGAGTCCATGAGCATCGAGCTGATCGATAGCCTCCTGGCCTTGGGCGCCACCGTCGCCGTGCATGATTTCGAAGCCGTGCCCGCAGTGAAGGCCAAGATCGGCGACCGGGTGACCTATGCGGACGATCCCATTTCCTGCTGCGAAGGCGCCGACGCCCTGCTCATCGCCACGGAGTGGCCCCAGTACAAGGCCGCGGACCTGGATGCCGCGGCGCGCAAGCTCAAGGCCAAGATCATGTTCGATGGCCGCAACCTCTTCCGCCCCGAGGCCATGAAGGCCGACGGGTGGGTTTACCATTCCATCGGTAGGAGAAGCGTCGGATGACCACGATCCAGCTCGGACAAATTGCCCATGCTCGCTCCGGCGACAAAGGCGACGGCTCCAACGTGGGCCTCATCGCCTACACCGACGCGGGCTACCGCCTCATCCGGGAAGCCGTGACGCCTGAACGGGTGAAGCGCCACTTCAGCCAGATCTGCTTCGGGGAAGTGGAGCGGTTCGAGGTGCCCAACCTGCGGGCGCTGAATTTCCTGCTCCATGATTCGCTGGGCGGCGGCGGCAGCGAAAGCGTGAAGACCGACGCCCAGGGCAAGACCCACGGCCAAGCCATGCTGCTCATGGAAATTCAGATCCCCGCCGGCCTTTCGATGGCAGAATTGATTCCTTAAACAAAACCACGCTTGATACATCAAATCTGATTGGAGGCTCACATGGGCAATCTCGGACTCACGGAAATGCTCCTCATCGGCCTCGGATTGCTGATCTTCTTCGGCCCCTCGCGGCTGCCCGAACTGGGCAAAAGCCTGGGCAAGGGCATCCAGGAGTTCAAGAAGGCCAGCAAAGAGCTGACGGATGCCGTGAAGGAAGACGTCACCGCCGAAAAGAAATAACGCACCTCAGTGGCAGCGCCGGACACATCGCCCAACCAGATGAGTTTCTGGGAGCATCTGCAGGAATTGCGGATGCGGATCGTGCGTTCCCTGCTCATCGTCATCGCGGCCTTCGCGTTCACCTATGGCTTTCCATTCGGCTACAAAGGCATCCCGCCCCTGCGCTTCAAGCTGCTGGAATGGGCGGAAAAACCCTTCCTGGATGCCATGGCGAGGCAACTGCACCGCCCGGTTTCCGAATTGGTCGGGCCCAACGCGCCCTTCGCTTTCACGGATCTGACCGAGCCCTTCATCTCGCTGATGCGGCTCTCGCTATGGGCGGCGGCCTTCCTGGCGGCGCCATTCCTTTTCTACCAACTGTGGGCCTTCATCCGTCCGGGGCTCTATGACCGCGAGAAGCGCCTGGCCATCCCCTTCGTGGTGGCCACCAGCGGATGTTTCATCGGCGGCGCCGTGTTCGCCTACTACCAGGCGTTCAAGTTCCTGGGCGACATCCTGTTCCAGGAGGCCGCACAGGCGGGCCTGCGGGCCAATCTCCACGTGGCCGACTACCTGGACCTGTTCATCAGCACCGTGCTCATCACCGGCATCATGTTCGAACTGCCGGTGCTGTTCTATTTCCTGGCGCGGTTCCGGATCGTCACGGCCCGCTGGATGCTCAAATACTGGCGCCATGCCACCATTCTGATACTCGTGTTCAGCGCCTTCTTCACGCCCGGCGACGTGATCCTCACCACCGTGTTCTTCACTGCGGTCCTGCTCAGCCTCTACTTCATCTCGATCCTGGTGGCCTGGGTCGCCGAACCGAGAAAACAGAAGCATGATGGCCTCGAGCCGCGATGAGGGGCGGCTGGGAAGTCCTCGCTGCGATGGCCGACGCGCCAGACCCCGGTAAGCTGGGCCAATGAATTGGCCGCCCCTCATCCATGATTGGAACCGCGCTGGCCGGGCACCCGCGTCCCTGGACGGACGGGTTCCTCTGCTTCTGGACGAGACCCTGCGTGACGGACTACAGAGCCCTTCGGTGCGGGATCCGGAAATATCGGCCAAGCGGGATCTGCTGCATCGGCTGTCGAAACTGGGCATCCACAGCGTGGACCTGGGCATGCCCGGGGCCGGACCCAAGGCTTCGGCGGCCGTGAAGGCCCTGTTGTTTGAAATCCGTGACCACCGTCTGCCCATCTCGCCCAATGCGGCGGTGCGGACCCTCGAGGCCGATCTGGTCCATGTCGCCGAGATCCAGCAGAAAGTCGGCATACCGCTGGAAGTGGGCGCCTTCCTGGGTTCCAGTCCGGTGCGGATGGACGTGGAGGGCTGGGACGCGGCCTTCCTGGTCCAGACCGTGCGCAGCGCAGCCATTTTCTGCCGCCTGCATTCCATTCCCATGATGATGGTCACGGAGGACACGACCAGGGCCAATCCGGAAGTCCTGAAGGCCATCTACCGAGCGGCGCTGGACGAAGGCGCCGAAGCCATCTGCCTTTCCGACACCTGCGGCCACGCCACCCCCGAAGGCGTCCGCAACCTCGTCCGGTTCATCCGCGAGGAAGTGCTCGAAGGACGGCGGATCCGCGTGGACTGGCATGGCCACAACGATCGGGGCCTCGGCGTGGCGAATGCCATCGCGGCCTTCGAGGCCGGCGCGGACCGGCTCCATGGAACGATCCTCGGCATCGGCGAGCGCTGCGGCAATGTGGCCCTGGACCAGCTGATGATGAACCTCATCCTGATGGGGTATTGGGAGGGCGATCTCACGGACTTGCCGGCCCTGGGCGAACGCGTGGCGGAGCTTTGCGATGTCGAGATTCCGGCCAACTATCCGGTGCTGGGCCGCGACGCCTTCCGCACGGGCACCGGAGTCCATGCCGCGGCCATCGTGAAGGCGCTCACGCGCGGCGATGCCCAGCTCGCGGACGCGGTCTACAGCGCGGTTCCCGCCAGCCTGGTGGGCCGCCGGCAGGAAATCGAGATCGGCCCCGTCGCGGGCCACAGCAATGTCGTCTACTGGCTCGAGATGAATGGACATGATGTGAACGACCAACGGGTGGAGCGGATCCTGGACCGGGCCAAGCGCGGCAACCGCATCCTCACCGACGCGGAGATCGAAGCCTTGTTGTGAGGCAGGCCGTTTTCCTATGGAAAGGCATCCTTCGCCGCCTCTACTTGCCCAGCCATCGCGTGTTCTTGGGAGGCTGGAAGTCGAAGGTGCCAGCCGGAAAAGGTTTCGCCGGGATGTTGGCGCCCAGCAGTTCCAGGACCTGGCCCGCGCCTGAAGCATCGGTCCACATCAACCGCTTCGGAAGACTTCCGGAACCTTCGACGCGGACCTCCGGCAGTCCCTTCTTCAGGGGCTTCAACCAAACCTGGCCGTTGGGGGAGGGTTCGATGGCGTAGGTGCCGCCGAGTTTGGTTGGATCCGTCAGCAACCGCAGCAAGGGCGCTTCCCGCGCGGCTTCCGAAAGCTCCATCCGCTGGGCGGTGCGGGTATCGGGATCGAATTGGATCAGGGATCGCCCATCGGCCACGAGCTCCAACCCGTCCTCATAGACCACGCGCAGCCGTCCGCCCTTGGCCAGCCGGACGCTGCCCTTCCGTTTCAGCTTGCCGAAGACCGCGCTGTCGGAAGTCTGCACGAAGGCCGACTGGATGCGGGGCACGTTGGCGAAGGCCTTCCACCACGGTGGGAGTTCCTGTCCATAGGCCAGGGCCGCGCCTAGGCAGAAATAAACAGCGGTATGAAATGCGGAGGGGAGCCCCACGGAATCAGGGACGCCTGAGTTCGACGCTGAGCTTGGCCGCAACGCCCTTGGACGGAGCGGGGCGTTTCAGGCTTCCTTCGCCGATGATCTGGCCCTTCTGCTTCACCACGACCATCACTTCCACTTCCCCTTGATCCATGTCGCCCGGCAGATCCACGCGCACCACCGACGGAGTCCCAAGCTTGCCGACCATGGTCAGTTCGCCTAGCAGGGAATTGATCGCATCTTTGGGATTGGGCGATTTCGGCGCGGGCGCCACATGCTTGATCGGAGCCAGGGAAATGGTGGGCTTCTTGGGCTCCGGCAACGGCTGGGTCGGAGGCGACCATGGTGCGGGCGGCGGCGGAGCTTCGATGTGCGGCGCAGGCGCGACGGGCGCGGCCTGGATGGCCACCGGCGGCTGGGCGGCGGGGAGATCCGCCACGTCTTCATCCGGCAGGGGATGCGCGCTCAAATCGGGATGGTCGCCTTTGTCCTTCAAGGCGGTCATTGGCTGGGTCTCAAGCGGGTTCGCATCCTGGAACACCGGCGTGAGGGGCGGGAAGGCGGGCGGCGTGATGGGTTGGACGGGAGCCGGCGTTGGCGCCGGTTTGTAGCCTGTGTCTTCATCCAGCATTTTGGAGAAGGCGGGAAGATCGTTGGTGGTCAGCGCCACCGCGGAGGGCAGCGAAGGATCCCGGGTGGGCGCGGGAATGGTGTCTGGAACGACGATCTTGATGGGGGCCGGCTTGGCGTCCCTGGAACCGGCGGTCGGCGCCGGCGCCGTGGTTTCGCCGAGCACATGGGTCTTGATGTGGGTGAGGCTCAGCTTGGTGATGCCCCGCAGGGTCTCGAAGACACCGGTGCCGTCCTGGGCGCAGGACTGGAAGCTGGGCAGGCCCCGGACATTCAATTCCTTTTCCAGCTGCTCCACCGGGACGATATTTTTCAGGTCCCGCTTGTTCCATTGAAAAACGGTGGGGATATCGCCCAGTTTGAGGCCCAGCTCGCGAAGGTTCTCTTCGAGATTCTGCAAGCTTTCCTTGCTGGCATCCAGCATCGGCACTTGGCTGTCCACCACGAACACGATGCCATCGACACCCTTCAGCACGAGCTTCCTAGTGCTGTTGTAAAACACCTGGCCAGGAACGGTATAAAGCTGCAGTTTGGTCTTGAAACCGCCCACCATTCCCACATCCATGGGCAGAAGATCGAAGAACAGCGTGCGGTCGGTTTCGGTATTGAGGCTCACCATCTCACCGCGGGCCTTGGTGGATGTCTTGCCATAGATCGTGTTGAGATTGGTCGTTTTCCCGCACAAACCAGGACCGTAATAAACGATCTTGGCCGTCATCTGACGGGTGGCGTGATTGAAAAACACCATTGTTGAACCCTCAAGGCTGAGAAGACTGAGTGTATCTCGAAGGCCATCAGCCTTCCAGCCAAGCTTGATTAAATATTGTGAAGGCTTGAATTCAACCGAGGGCCTTGACCGCAGCCAGCACTTCCTGGTCATGGCCCGCGGGTTTCACGTCCTGGAAGATCTTGCGGATGACTCCCTTGCGGTCGATCACGAAGGTGACGCGCTTCGCATAGTTCAGGCCGAACATCTTCACGCCATAGGCGTTGATGATGGCCTTCCCCGGGTCCGCCAGCAAGCTGAAAGGCAGGTGGTACTTGGCTGCGAAGGCCTCGTGGCTCTTGACGTCGTCGCTGCTGACCCCCAGCACCACGGCTCCCGCAGCCTTGAGCTCCGCGTGTCCATCGCGGAGGCTGCAGGCTTCTTTCGTGCAGCCCGGGGTGTCGTCCTTGGGATAGAAATACAGGACCACGGTTGATTTTCCGGCGAAATCCGACAGCTGGATGGTCTTGCCGTTCTGGTCCTGGGCCTGGATGGGCGGGGCCTGCTGGCCTTCCTTCAGGCCGCTGGCGTCGCCGCCGAAGAGGGAGAAGCAGGCGAGCAGCGAAAGGCTTGAAACGGCTGAAGTCGTGAACCTGTGCATGAGGGCTCCTTGAACCTGGACTCAGTATCCCACCTTCCAGTCGTGTGACTATTAGGCAATGGCACGGATCGCAGTAATCCCTGGTGACGGAATCGGCCCCGAGGTCCTGGCCGAGGCGCTTCCTTTGCTCGAGTGGGCCAGGGGCCGCGGCCGACCGGTGGAATGGGAGATTTTTCCCCATGGCGCGGAGTATTTCCTTGCCTCTGGCGAAACCCTCTCGGACACGACGTTCGTGCGGCTTCGCGACGGCTTCGATGCGATCCTGTTTGGCGCCGTCGGGGATCCGAGGGTTCCCGACGGACGGCATGCGGAGGAAATCCTGCTGCGCCTGCGGAAAGATCTGCGGCTGCGGGTGAACCACCGGCCCTGCGAGCCCATGCTGGACGCCCACGTCCCCTTGAAGGGGATTGCGGCCGCCGGCATCCATGTGGAGGTATTCCGGGAGAACACCGAGGGCCCCTATTGCCTGAAGGGCGAAACCACCAAGCAAGGCGCCACGGACTTCGCGGTCCACACCGAGGTGGCCGTGGCCTGCCTGCTGAAGGCCGCCTTCCAGCGGGCGGAACGCCTGGATTTCCCACTGACCCTCGCCCACAAGGCCAATGTGCTGAAACATGGCCATGGCCTCTGGCTTCGAGTGTTCAAACACATGCAGGCCGAATTTCCCATGGTCCGATCCAATGCCATGCACGCGGATGCCTTGCTGTGCGCCCTGGTGCAGCGCCCTGGTGACTTCGGCGTGATCGCCGCAGACAACTTGATCGGGGACCTCGTCAGCGACCTGCTGGCGGCCTTCCAGGGCGGCATGGGGCTGGCCGCATCGGCGAATCTTGCCGTCGTTGACGAGCCTACGGCCATGGGCCATCCCTTCCGATGCGGTGCGCTCTTCGAGCCGGTCCATGGCTCGGCCCCGGACATCGCCGGCCTGGGAATCGCCAATCCCACGGGCGCTATCCTCAGCACTGCCTTGATGTTCAGGCATCTAGGTTGGGCTGATAACGCCCAGGCCGTGGAGAGGTCCGTGAAACACGCCCTCATGGGAGGCGCGGCCACCAAGGATCTGGGGGGGCTCCTGACTACAATGGAAATGGGCCGAGCCCTAAGAGCCGATCTCGTCTGATCTACCGAAATTCTGGGATTCAGCAGCTGCGCATCACGCCCACCAGCACGCCTTGCAGGTCGATGCGGCGCGGATCGTAGCAGGTCGGCTTGAGTTCCGGATTATGCGGGATGAGCCAGACGCCCTGCTTGTCCTTGCGGTATTCCTTCAGGGTGGCCTCCTCCCCATCGATGAGAGCCACGACGCGCTCGCCGTTGCGGACCTCGGCCTTGCGCTGCAGCACCACCAGATCGCCGTCGAGGATGGCGTCCTCGATCATGGAATCGCCCCGGACCCGGAGCACGAACAGATCATCCCGTTCACGATGGATGGAATTGGGCACTTCCACCGGGAGGGCCCGGGTCTCGGGGATGAGGGGCGCTCCCGCGGCCACATCACCACAGAAGGGCAGGATCCGCGCCGGCACCAGATGCGGGATCCGGGGACTGGCGCCGGACCCGCCGGCCGGACCGCCGCCGCCCTCCTCGTCATCCCATGCCTCCGCTTCGAAATCGGCCTCCGCGCCGGCATTCAACGCGGAAGATTTGGACAACCCTCCGGCTGCGGCCCGCTTGTCGCGCATCACGATATTGTTGCCCTTGCCATGGCTGCGCCCCAGGAATCCCTTGTCGATGAGGTGCTGCACGTGTTTGTGGATGGTGCTCACAGCGCTGGAACCGACGCCCTTCCCGATCTCGGACAGGGTTGGGCTGCGCCCTTCGGCCTTGACGAACGCGCGGATGAACTGGAGCACCGCGAGCTGGCGTTTGGTGAGATCAGTGGAAGTCATGATTTCAAATTAGGAAGTTGCAGCTTCCGGGTCAATCCCTTTTTTTTCGTTTTTTTTCTAGAGCCCCCGCATCGCCCGAATCCGGGCTCGGAAGAGCGGAGCTGCCGTCATATACTGGTTCATTGTTGCTCTCTAGGCGCGCGGCCCTGATTCAAGGAACCGGTTTGCGCAAGGAGTCTTGATAAGGGGAAAAGGACCTATGTCCACCGCGCTCGCAAACGGCCATACGCTCGACCACACGAAAACCCTGGTGAATGATTTCTCCATAGAGATCGGGACCGTGAACGGTTCCGGTTCCCAGACCGCGAACAGCGTGCTGATGCGGACCATCTTCCAGATGGGCGTGCCCGTGAGCGGCAAGAACCTGTTCCCCAGCAACATCGCGGGGCTTCCGACCTGGTTCCAGATCCGCGCCAACACCAAAGGCTACGTGGCCCGCAAGGCCATCGTGGACCTGATGATCTGCATGAACCCCGAGACCGCCAAGGACGATGTGCTGAAGCTCGCCGCGGGCGCGCTGGTCATCTACGACGAGCCCCTCAAGCTCAACACGCTCCGCGACGATCTCATCTACTATCCGGTGCCCTTCCAGAAACTGGTCACGGCGAGCTGCCCGGAACCCAAGCTCCACAAGCTCGTGAAGAACATGATCTACGTGGGGGTCGCCGGCCAGATGCTCGGCCTCGACATGAACGAGACCAAGAATGCCATCACCAAGCAGCTTAAAGGCAAGCAGAAGGCCATCGAGATCAATCAGGCCGCAGTGGATGCGGGATACGCCTGGGCCGCTGAAAACATGCCCGCGCAGAACCGCCTAAAAGTCGTGCCCGACAACAAGACCACGGGCAACATCATCATCGACGGCAACGCGGCCTGCGCGCTGGGCTCAATGTTCGCCGGCGTCCAGGTGGTGGGCTGGTACCCCATCACGCCGTCCTCCTCGCTGGTGGAATCGCTCATCGACTATGCCGACGAACACCGCCGGGACGAGAACGGCAAGCTCACCGTGGCCATCGTGCAGATGGAGGACGAACTCGCCTCGGCCGGCGTGGTCTTCGGGGCCGGGTGGGCTGGCGCCCGCAGCATGACCTCGACCTCAGGCCCCGGCATATCGCTCATGAGCGAATTCATCGGACTGGGGTATTTTTCGGAAATCCCCGGCGTCTTCTTCAACGTCGCGCGCACCGGCCCCTCCACCGGCCTGCCCACCCGCACCATGCAGGGCGACATCGACATCTGCGCCAAGTGCAGCCACGGCGATACCCTCCACATCAACCTCTACCCCGGCAACATGTCCGAGTGCTTCGACTTCGCCTATGAATCATTCAACCTGGCGGAGCGCTTCCAGACACCCGTATTCGTCGTCACCGACCTCGATCTCGGCATGCAGAACTGGATGTCCAAACCCTTCACCTACCCGGAAGGCGACTTCGACCGCGGAAAAGTGGTGGGCGAGAAGGAGCTGGCGGCCATGAAGGACTGGGGCCGTTACAAGGATGTGGACGGGGACGGCATCCCCTACCGCTCGCTTCCGGGAACACCCGGGGGCAAGGGCGCCTACTTCACCCGCGGCTCCGGCCACAACGCCATGGCCCTCTATTCCGAGAAGCCAGAAGACTACAAAGAGCTGGTGGACCGCCTGCGCGCCAAATACGAGACCGCCAAGCAGTACGTCCCAAAACCCATCGTGGATGGCACCGGTTCAAAACGCGGCGTCCTGGCCTTCGGATCCAGCGATCCCGCGGTGATGGAGGCCCGCGACGTGCTGTCGGAGCGCTTCCAAAAGAAGACCGACTACCTGCGCCTGCGGGCCCTGCCCTTCACCTCCGAGGTGGATGCCTTCATCAAGGAGTCCGACGTCATCTACGTCGTGGAGCAGAACCGCGACGGGCAGATGAAGGCCCTGCTGCGCGAGTTCTACCCGGAGGCGGCCACCAAGCTCAAGTCGGTGCTGCATTACAACGGCATGGCCCTCGATGCCCAGACCATCGTCGACCAGATCAACGCGTTCGAGAAATAGGAGTAGAGATGACCACCACCGCGCCTGCCGCTCCCACCAACAAGCTCGGCCTCACCAAACAGGACTACGTCGGCTCCAAGTCCACGCTCTGTGCCGGCTGCGGCCACGACAGCATCACGGCCCAGCTCATCAACGCCGCCTTCGAAATGAACATCGAGGCCCACAAGGTCGGCAAGTACTCCGGCATCGGCTGCTCGTCGAAGACCCCCGCCTACTTCTTCAACCAGGCCTGGGGCTTCAACAGCGTCCATGGCCGCATGCCCAGCATCGCCACGGGGGCCTGTGTCGCCAACCGGGAACTGGTCAACATCGGAGTCTCCGGCGACGGAGATTCCATGTCCATCGGCATCGGCCAGCTGGTACACATGATCCGCCGCAACGTGCCCATGATCTACATCATCGAGGACAACGGCGTCTACGGCCTCACCAAAGGCCAGTTCTCAGCCACCGCCGACCTGGGCTCGGTGCTCAAGCACGGCACCGTGAACGAGCTGGCCCCCATCGATCCGTGCACCCTGGCTCTGGAGCTGGGTTGCGGCTTCGTCGCGCGTTCCTTCAGCGGAGACCCCAAGCAGCTGAACACCATCCTCAAGGCTGCCATGGCCCACAACGGCACCTGCATTATCGACGTCATCAGCCCCTGCGTGACCTTCAATAACCACGACAGCTCCACCAAGTCCTACAAGAACGCCAAGGACCATGATTTCCCGCTCCACGAGCTGGGGTTCGTGCAGTTCAACGAACTGGAGCAGGTGGAGATCCCCGCTGGCGAAAGCAAGGTCGTGACCTTCCCCGATGGCTCCCGGGTGTCCTTCCGCGCCCTGCGCGAAGACTACGATCCCACGGACCGCTTCGGCGCCATGAAAGTGCTGCATGAAGGTGTGGAGAAGGGCGAGTTCCTCACGGGACTCCTCTACGTCAATACCCAGAAACCGACCATCCACGACATCACGCACATCGCCGACATGCCGTTGGTCCACCTCGGCCAGGCCGCGCTGAAACCCGGTAAGGACGTCCTGGCCCAGTGCATGGATGCGCTGATGTGATTTTCCCATCGGCCAAAAAGAAAACCGCCTCTTCGGGCGGTTTTTTTTGGGGGGGTCGGCAAACTTATCGCGTGGAGCCCTCCCTGCGGACGGCCACCCGAAAGCGGGACCAACCGGTTGCCATCTGCAGCTGCAGCGCCGGATTTTCCGGCGGTGGCCTGAAATTGTTGTAGAAGACCGCTGGAACCGAGGGTGGATGCGGCTGGGCCGGATCCTGGCTCATGAATTCCGCGAGCATCTGGACATTGGTTCTGAAAGCGTGCCCCACCTCGAAAGCGGCCTGGAGCACAGGAACCGTCCTGGTCTTGAACTCCTGCAAACGAAGTTGGCGATCCCGTTCCGACGATTCCACCACTTCGACCGTCGCGGAAGGCACCTTGGAACGCCCTTTCAACGGCTGCGTTCCCTGCTCGTCCCATGGCCGCCAGCCAGGCCCATCCAGAACCAACACCACCATGCGGGATATTTCGAAGGGGTGGGCCTTTGGCACATCCTGGTCCTGCCCGGGGACCGGCATCAACAGGGGGAAAACCGCCAGGAAGACCATCGGGGCAAGTGTCGGTTCCAGCCGCCACCCAGTCAACGCCAGCGGCTGCGAATCCGCACTTGGAGCCTCGCCGGGCTTCCGATAGACTGGTTCTTCCCGGGCCCGTAGCTCAGCTGGGAGAGCGCCTCGTTCGCAATGAGGAGGTCGTCAGTTCGATCCTGATCGGGTCCACCAAGGTTAGTTATTCCGGCCGTCCTCGACGGCCGTTTTCATTGAGGGGACGACCTCACCAATTTTTCAAGTCGGTCGTCATCCCGCTCAACAAGGCCGCTTTGTGCGGCCTCGTTGCCGCCGATGCTCGCTGCGCTGCGCTCGCCGTCGCGTGAGCCTCGATCCTGATCGGGTCCACCAAACTTTTACTTTTCGGCGGTCCTTGGGCCGCCGTTTTCATTTGGTTGGACGACCTCGCCGACCATTAGTGTCAGTCGTCATCCCGCTCAACAAGGCTGCTTTTTGCGGCCTCGTTGCCGCCGGTGCTCGCTGCGCTGCGCCCGCCGTCGCGTGAGCCTCCATCCTGATCGGGTCTACGGATATCGCCTGTCCGGGCGGCTTCCAGGATGTCCTCCAACACGCTCCGGGAGTTCATGATGAAGGTATGGATCATGGGGACTTCGATGATGGATTGGCCTTCATAGAGCGGCGTTTCGGACACGGCGAGGATGCCGTCGTTGGGTTCCAAGCCGAAGGGGCTATGCCTGCCCCTGGGGCCTTTGTTGCCCGCGTAGACCCTTGTGGGAATCGTAGGGATTGGCAACGAATCCATGAATGAAGGATCGCCCAGGAATTGGCCCATTTCGCCATTGAACGCACGGTAGATGGCCGAGCTTCGGAAGGCCTTCGCCGCACGGCTGGCCTTGCTGGGCGGCGCGAGGAAGAAGCAGGCGCTCGGCGCGGCTCCCCGCAGTTCCGCCAGGGCGGAGCGGATCAGCACGCACCCTAATGAATGCCCGACGAGGACACAGGTGTCCTTCACGCTGCGTTTTTCGATGAATTCCGCAAGCCGCTTCACGGTGGCGTCAAAGGTATTGAAGGTGGCCGAATAGGAGAACAGGGACACCTTCACCCCTCGGCGGCGAAGCCTCGCCGCCAGCCACATCTGGGATACCGCCGTGCGGCCCATGCCATGCACCAGGATGGCCCTCAAAGGATGCTCCCCACGCCCACACCTGCGCTGAGAAACCCGCATTCCCTATTCACATTCAAGAAACTATCCCCCCCAATGTCTCTCGGCAATCCAATCCCTTCCTTGCAGGGTGTGCGACCAGGGTCGCACGTTCCGGGGCAGCCCCGCGCTACTCTATCCCCATGATCGGACGACTGCGGGGTGAATTGATCCAGAAGCTGCCCAACCAGGCGCTCATCGAATGCGCCGGAGTGGGCTATTCCGCGGCCATCAGCCTGGGCACCTACGGCCTGCTGCCGGAGGTGGGGCACGAGGCCACGCTGTGGATCGAAACGCTGCTGCGGGAGAACGAGCTGTCCCTGCTGGGTTTCTATTCTCTCTCCGAACGGGATCTCTACCGGATGCTCGTCAAGGTGGATGGTGTGGGGCCCAAGCTCGCTCTGGCCGCCCTGGGTGCGCTGCCCATGGGCGAATTGATCCAGGCCATCCGCACCCGCGAAGTGAAGCTACTGGTGCGCATTCCCGGCGTCGGCAAGAAGACCGCCGAGAAGCTCTGCTTCGAGCTCAGCGAAAAAATGGGCGGCCTTTCGGGCCTCGATGGATTGGGCGGCGCGTCTGCGCCGGGCGACGCCTGGGAATCGGACCTGCGCTCCGCGCTGACGAATCTGGGTTTCAAAGAGGACGCGGTGATGCCTTCCATCATTGAATTGCGGGCCACCCGGCCGCCCTTGCCGGAAGCCATCCGCCTGGCGCTGCGGGCGCTCCAGCGATGAGCATCCGGATCCTTTCCACCTCGCCGTTGGTGGGAAGCGCGCTTCAAGAACTGGGCAAGGCGTTTCCCGAACTGCTCGTCGCGCCTTACCGCTCACCCAACTGGAATGCGGCCCTGCGGTCGGCGGAAGCCATCGTGGTGCTGCTCTCCGAGCCCGTCACGGAATCCGACATCCAGGCGGCGCCCCGCCTCAAGGCCATCGGAACCTATTCTGTAGGCGTGAACCATCTGCCCGTTTCACTGTGCGGAGCCAGGGGCATCACCCTCGTCAACACGCCAGGCGTGTTGACGGACGCAACCGCCGACGTCGCCCTGGCGCTGCTGCTTTCGGTGACCCGGAGGATCGCGGAAGGAGAGGCCCTGGTGCGCTCCGGGACATGGGGCGGCTGGGCGCCGGACCAGCTCCTGGGCTGCGGCCTCGCAGGCAAGTCCTGTGGAATCCTGGGCTCGGGGCCCATCGGGAAGGCCTTTGCCAAGCGGGTCTGGGCCCTGGGGATGCAGCCGCTGTTCTGGGACAGGGAAGGCTGCGGAGGATCCGTGGACTTCGGGCCTGAAACCGCGCCACGATTGGCGTTGCAGGAACTGTTGCCGCGGTGCGCGGTGCTGTCCCTCCATTGCCCGTTGACGGATGCCACCCAGGGCCTCCTGGACAGGGATGCGCTGATGATGCTCCCCGGAGGAGCCGTGCTCATCAACACGGCCCGCGGCGGGATTCTGGATGAAGCGGCCGCTATCGAGCTGTTGGAGTCGGGCCACCTGGGAGGCGCCGGTCTCGATGTCTATGCGGGTGAGCCGCATCTCGACCCGAACTGGAGAACAGCTCCCCGGACAGTGCTTCTGCCGCATCTGGGCTCGGCCACGGTGGAAACCCGAAGCGCCATGTCGGAGCTGCTCTGTGATGGACTGGCCGGGGTGTTTCGCGCGTTAGGTTGACACCCTGCGGTGCTAACCTATGGCAGCACCTACGAGGTATCCCATGGCGCGTCCCTGGCTCCGTCTGCTCGATCCTGATCTCTTCGCCTTCAGATCCTCTCTCGGCCCGGATGCCACGTCGAGGCTGCGCTACGCGAAGGCCCTCAATTCCCGGAGCCTGCATGTCGAAGCCGCCGAAGTGCTGGATGGGATTTTGGCGGAGGAGCGGGCCCATGAAGAGGCTTGGTTCGAGCGGATCTTGTGCGAGGGCGACCACACGACCGCCGAGGACCTGCGGCGGCTCTCCATCGAATTGGAAGCGGTTCGCGACGAGCACCCGGGAGAAGCCACCCACCTCCGCAACCTCGCTTTCCTGAGAATCATCGAGAACCGTCTGGACGAGGCCGAGTCCCTTATTGAAAAAGCGCTCGCCAAGGACGACCAGGATCCCAAGACGTTTGAATTGACCGGCCTCCTGGCCCTCCACCGGGACCACCCGGAAGCCGCCAAAGGGGCGCTTCTGAAGGCCCTGAGCCTTCAACCCAGGAATCCCGTGACCCTGCGCATGCTGGGGATCATCTGCCAGCAGATGGGGGACCATGCGGCCGCGGAAACCCAAGTGCTCGCCGCGCTGGAACTCGACCCCAACTACTACTGGGGCTGGCATACCTTGGGTGAATTCCTCCTGCAGCGCGGCGAAAGCCAGGAAGGCATGCGCTGCATCCACCGCGCCCGGAGCCTGAACATCACCGAACCCAGCAGCTATTTCATGGTGGCCGAAATCTTCGGCGAACAAGGCCAGCTCGACATGGCCCAGGCGGAACTCCACAAGCTGATCCTGCTGGCCCCGCCTGCCTCCACCTTCTCGGAAGCCCAGTCGTTCCTGGGCGAATTCAAGCGTGATCTGGGCGATCGCGATGGCGCCATCTCCTACTTCACCATGGCCGCGGACACGGACCCTCAAGCCGCCAATCCCTGGGCTGCCCTGGGTGAAATGGCGCGCGAGGACGAACGCTGGGAGGATGCGCTGCGCTGCTACCAGGAGGCCTTGGCAAGGGATCCCGAGGCCGCGGAGCTGCAGGTCCAGCTCGGCTACACGCTCCTGGAAACGGGCACCGTGAAGGAAGCCGAGCATACCTTCTGCAAAGCCCTGGAATCCGATCCCAGCGAATACAGCGCCTACCTGGGGCTCTCGGAATGCGCCCGCAAGGCCCAGCGCCCGGAAGACCAGTTGCGGATGGTGAAGGAAGCCATGACCCTGGCGCCGGATGATCCGGATGTATGGAATGCCTACGCGGTGGCGCTTGAAGTGGCCCACAAACTCCCGGAAGCGACCCAGGCCTACAACAAGGCCCTGAGCCTGGATCCGCACCACCGCAAGGCTGCGAACAACCTGGGATTCCTGCTGGAGAAACGCGTGTCCCTGGGCGAGGAAGGCTTGAAGGAACAGACCATCAATGCCTGGAAACGCCGCCTGCTCATCTGCCGCGATGAAGGCCAGAGCATGCGCATGGCCACCGAGCACCTGACAAAATTGGGCATCTCGGATGAGACCCTGGATGCCTGGATCCTGAAAGGCGAAGTGCCCACCACCATCGGTGGATGATCCGACGGCGCCGCCAGAACACCATGGCCTTTCCGCACACGGACTGCCGGAAGATGTTGGAACCCCTTTTCGCTTGACGGGAGGCCGATTCGCCCAGCGAAAAACCCCGGACAAGGGCAATGGGCGCGGCTTTACACGTACTAAAAGACCTTTGGTGGCCTTTCCGCATGTTTTGTGGAAAACACTGCGGATTGACCCTGCCCGGAGGCCCTAAATCCCTATCTTCCATGAACTTCTGTACCCTGCCCTGAATCATCAACAATGAATCAAATTGTTTTATAACAGTGTTTACATAACCACAGAAAAATGCCATTCCGGTTCGGACCAACCCATTAGTTTTCCGCAGTTTTCGTTTTCTTTCGTGTTGACAGACCCGGAGTCAACACTGGAGGGAAAACCAGGCGATCAGCCAGGTGTCCATCACTCCGCGGAAATGGCTTCCGCCGCAATCGTGGTAGATGGCGCGGATGGGGATGTGGGCCCACTGCAGCTTCCAATCGGCCGCCTTCATGGCGATTTCCATCTCGATGGCGAAGCCCGTGCTGCGGAGATCCAGGCGATCCAGCACCTTCTTGCGGATCATGCGGAATCCGCTCTGGCTGTCCTCCCATTTCACCCCGGCGATCCTGCCCAGGGTCCAGGAGCCCAGCGCATTCGTCTTCCATCGTTTCCCCGGGATCCTGCCGCGGTCCCTGAAGCGGCTGCCGATGAGGAAATCCGCCTCGGGGTGCGCAGCCAGGTGATCGAGGAATCCCGCAAGATCCGCCGGATCATGCTGTCCGTCCCCGTCGATAAACAGGTAGTAGTCGAAATCGCCCCCGCGCAGATGGGCGATGCCCGCGCGCAGCACCTGGCCCTTTCCGCCGCCCACGCCGGCCGGAAGATGCAGGATCTCGGCCCCCGCAGCTGCGGCGATCGCAGCGGTGCCGTCTCCCGAGGCATCATCCACCACCAGGATCCGTTGAAGGCCGTAGGGGAGGAGTCCGGCCACCACTCCGCCGATATGCTCCGCCTCGTCGTGGGCCGCGATGATCGCCGCGATGCGCGGTGCGGCGCTCAAGGTTTCCCGCTTCTCGGTTTCAACGCCGGTTGCAGTTGAGCTGGAAAAGCCTGGCCGGTCCACTTGGTGAACATCGCCTTCTGCGCTTCACTGGCCTTGGGGTCAGGAAGGATCCGGAATGCGCGCCTGGGATTTTCGATCACAGGCACCGCGATGGTCTTCACGCGGCCGCGGTCTGCCACGGTGAATTCGGCTTTGCCGCCCACAGGGACATCGGCGATGCGCTGCTGGACTTCCGTGCCCGAGGCCGTGCGCCAGCCGTCCACGGCCAGGATCTCCTGTCCGTAACTGAGGCCCGATTCGAAGGCAGGCGAGCCCGGAATCACATTCTTGATGGTGGCAGCATCCGGGGCGCTTCCGAATTCGAGTCCCACGAATCCTTTGGCGAAGCGGGCGAGCGACGCGTCCTTCAGGTCTTCAGGCGGCAGCGACTCCCAGGGCGCCCGGGCCTCGAACTTCAGGCCGTAAGCCGCCTCGATGGCCGCCGGATCCAAGGGCCCGCTATGGCGGATGTGCGCGTTCCAGAAGGGCTCCGGATCGAGACCGGACAATTCCTGATAAGCCTTCCGGATATCCGCGTCGGTGAGCCCCTTTTCCCCGTGGCGCTGCCAGAGCAGGGCGAACAGATCTTCCATGCCCTTGGCGCCCTTGGATCCCAGGCGGATCTGCGCATCCATCATCAAGCCCACCAGGGCGCCCTCTTCGTAATAGTCCACGGTGCTGTTTGGGGTGAATTCCGTCGGCTTGTAGAAACGGATCCAGGCATCGAAGCTGGCCTCTTCCAGGCTCTGCTCCACCCGTCCCGGCCGTTCGCCGTTCTCGGTCCAACGCTTGGCCCATTCCTTGGACTCGGTGGACCATGGGATCACGCCCGCCTTCATTCCGATCAGGTCGTCCATGTAGTCGGTGATGCCTTCATGGAACCAGAGCAGTTTGGTGTAGTTCTCTCCTCGGTAATCGAAGGGGCCGAGCGCGGGATCATGCAGCCGCTTCACGTTCCACGCGTGGAAGAACTCATGGCTGATGAGGCCGAAGAGCCCCTCGTATCCCGCAGTCTTGCTGAACCGGAAGGGATCGCTCATGAGCGATGTGCAGTTCTTGTGCTCCAAGCCCCCGCGGGCCTTGGGGCTGAAGGTGAGAAGGAAGGTGTAGCGCTGGAACGGGAAGCCGCCAAAAATGGTGCCGGCCTGGGTGACGATCCGCTTCGCTCCATCCACGATCCTCGCTTCGTCCCCGTTGTGTTCGCCCGTGATGGCGAATTCGAACTTCGCGTTCAGCGCCCGGAAGGAATGAAGCCGGAAGGTCCCCAGCTCGAAGGGCGAATCCACCAGTTCTTCATAATTCGAGGCGCGGTGCGCGCCGTCCTTCAAAGGCAGGCTCGAAGCCACCTTCCAGGATTTCGGGAACCCCTCGAAACGGACTTCCAACGGCCGTTCCTGCCCATGCTCCAGGTACATGAAAGTGGCTGCGCCGACCAGCTGTGCATGGGCCGCGTCCACATGGTTGGTGCGCACCGAAAGCTCGTTGCAGAACACGCGGTAGCTGAGCGTCGCCTTCCCTTCCAGCGCGGGCAATTGCCATCGCTGTTTGTCCAGTTTCTCCGGGCGGTGGACCCTCCCCCAAGCATCCTTCAGCACCACGCGGTCGACGAACCGGGCGTAATCCCGCACCAGGTAGGAGCCCGGCGTCCAGGCCGGAAGCGCCGCCACGGCCCCCTTTCGCAGGGTTTCCCCGGGCAGTTCGAGGTCGACTTCCACTTCGTGCTGGGCGAGGTTGATGGGACGGACCACCACCCGGATCGGTTCACTGTTCCGCGCAGGTCCCTTGGCCATCGACATTCCTCCCCACAACATCAGGCCCAGCGCCAATCCCCACGCTTGAGTCGCCAATTTCACAAAACAGGCTCCAGGCCCCGCAGCCACCGGTCCACGGCCCAGGCGAGCTCCTTCTCGTCGATCACGTATTCGGGCCGCCGGAGCCCCTCTTCGATGAGCGCGCCGAAAATCGCCGTGAAGATGAGCACCTCTTTCCGGGCCTGCTCCAGGTTCACGCCAAAGACGGTGTGGATGTACAGGCCCAAGGGACTCAGAGCCTTTTCCACCAGAGGCATGAGGTCCCGGAAGCCGCTGTCGGGGCTCGGCACGGCGATGGACCGGAAGATGAAACCAGTGAATTCCGGAGTTTCGCGGAGCAGGTCCACGTAGCCTCTCGCCAATCGCAGCGCGGAGGCCTGGATGGCTTCGGCTCCAACCGGAACCGATTCCAGCAATGGCTTCACCAGGTTCAGCACGCGCTGCGCCACCACCGCCTGCGCCACCAGGCAGAGCTGCCGGAACAGCCCTTCCTTGCTGCCGAAGTGGTAGTACAGGGTGGGCTTCGAAACGCCGGCCTCCTCCGCCACTTCCCGCACCTGCACGCCATCGAAGCCACGCTTGGCGAAGTGGTCCAGGGCCACCAGCAGCAGCTTGGCCTTCAATTCGCCCTGGGAGCTCAACCGCTCCAGGGCGTCCCGGAACCGCACCCCGGGCGTGGAGACGCCAAGCGCCTCCGGACTGAAAACCGGCTGCATATCCGTGGTTCCGTTATTCAGGTTTGCGTTCATGGCTACATCCAAGATGCCCTAGTTTCAAAAATATTTCCCGCCAGACTTCGGGCAGCGCGGCCGCGTCCCGCGCGATGGTCTCCTCGTCCCCTCGCACGAAGGGTCCGGTGCGCCCCGCCGCTCCGTGACGTTCGATGTTGTGCCGGGTGGCCTCCACCAGGGGCATGAGGCCCCGGCCTGGAAGTTCGATTCCAGATGCCCGCAACAGCTCCGCGGCGCCCAGCCAGAGCGATGCTGAATGGGCCGACGTGAGCACCGCGGCCGCGTGGTACAACGCCTTGAACCGCGGATCCAGGGTGAAGGGCTCGAATCCCAATTCCTGGAAGGCTTCCACGAGAAATCCAGGGACTTCGCCCGTGAGCGCCAGCGGCGTGCCCCGCCAATCCGCGGCCTGGCCGTCGAAACTGGTCAGGGGATGGACGCAGGGCACGCCCTCGAGGTGGAGGCTGCCGGAGAGATGGGCGCAGCGTCCGGGAAAGCGGGCAGCCTGGGCCGGGATGGCATCGTCGGGCACGGCCAGGAGCACAAAGCCGTCCGGAGTCCCTTCCCTGGACAACAGCGGCACAGCGCTGCCCCAGGCCCCCGCCAGGGCCCGCCCCGCACGGCCCCGCCCAAGAATGCTGAACTCCGCTGCCATCAGAACAGTGTGCCAGCGCAGAATATTCTTTGTGAGCTGGCCCCTTCCCCCCGCCATCGAATGGCCCAAATTCCTGCGGCTCCTCCGCAATCCCGCGCCGCCCGTAGGTTGGCTCGAAGCCGCTTCGGAACTGGAAGATCTCCAGAAGCGCCCCCTGCTGCTGCGCTGGATCGCGCAGCACCCCAAGGCCCCGGCGCAATTGCGCGCCCGGCTGATGCCCCGCCTGCCCTGGCGGATCCTGGCGGCGGTGGCGGCGGATGCCTCGGCCCATCCCCAGGCCCGGAACTTCGCCACGGAGCGGCTGTTGAACCTCTGGCCCGGCCTCACCCTCGGCGAGCGGCGCGCGCTGGCGCCCATGGCGCCAAAACAGCTATGGCCCCTCGTCTGGAAAGTTCCGGATGGCAAGGTCATCCAGGCCTTCCTCCAGAACCCCAGGCTCCATGAGAGCGGCCTCCTGGCCCTTTTCCATGCGCCGCTCCAACCGGCGCAACTCTGGGCCTTGGAGAAATCCATCTGGAGGGAGCAGGAATCCATCGCGATCCGGATACTCCAGCTGATCGATGCCACGCTGCGCATGCCAGAGCCGCAGGTGGTGCTGGGCCATGCGGCGCACTGGATCAAGGTGCTGGAGCCCGAGGCGAGGCTCCTGGCTTCCACGGGGCTGCGCCACCCGGCCCTCCGGCGCATGGCCCGGGTCCATGTGGACGCGGCCATGGAGGAATCCGGCCTATAATCGAGCCACCCCATCCATTATCGAACATCCGGCCATCAAGCATCGAAAGGCGTCCATGGGAGGTTCTGGCATCAGCCCCGCGGAGCACGGAGGACCTGACCCGCTCCTGGAGGGCCGGCGCCTGCTGCTGGAACAACTTGCCCAGGGCCGTTCCAGCGCAGACCTTCTGGATTTTCTCTGCCGATGGGTGGAGTCCCGGGCCGGCCAGGCGATCTGCTCGGTGCTGGTGATCGGCGAGGATGGCCGGACCCTCCGTCACGGCGCAGGCCCCGGCCTGCCGGCCGGGTTCGTGCAGGCCCTCGATGGGAAGCCGGATGCAGGGATTTTCAGCGCGGCCGCCTTGGAAAATCGGACCGCGGTGGCGCAGGACATCGCCAAGGAGCCGCGCTGGGACGACTTCCGCGCCCTGGCTCTGGCCCATGCTTTGGCCGCGTGCGCCGCGATTCCCATCCAGGGTCCCGACGGAGCTGTGCTGGGCGTTTTCGCGCTCTACCACCGTGAACCCGGTCCTTTCGAATCCGCCGAAATGGCGCTTCTGGAGGCAGCCGCTGAGCTGGCCGCAGCGGTCCTGCGCATCCAGCAGGGAGACCAGTTCTTGCGCCAGAGGGAAGCCAGATATCGGCACCTCTTCGATGTGATCCCGGATCCGGTGTGGATTTTCGATCCCCGGACGCTCGGATTCGTCGAGGTGAACCAGGCCGCGGCGGACCTCTATGGTTGGACCAAGGATGAATTCCAGCGGAAATCCCTAGAAGATATCTGGACCCCGGAGACCAGACTCGAAGCAAGGGCGCGGTTGGCGGCCCTGGGCCCCGACGAGGTGCTCCGTGGGAAGTTCCAGCACCGGACCCGGGCCGGCGCGCTCATCGACGTGGAGGTCACTTCCCAGCCCATCGAACTGGGGGGCCGGGGTCTGAGATTCACGTTGGTGCGGGACATCACCGAATCCCGGCGCACGGAAGCCGCGCTGGAGGCCAGCGAAGCCCGCTATCGCGCCGTGGTGGAACAAGCCGGGGAGATGATCTTCTTCTTCGAGGTGACCACCAAACGCATCGTGGAAGCCAACGACGCCTTCCAGCTGACTCTCGGTTACGGCGCCGGAGATCTGGAAACCCTCACCTTGTACGACCTGGTGGAGGCCGACCGGGAATCCGTGGACCGGAACGTGGCCCATGTGGTGTCGGAGCAGTACTACCATGTGGGCCGCCGCCGCTACCGGCACAAGGACGGCCGGATCCGCGAAGTCGAAGTGAGCGCCAACCACCTGAAGGAGATCCACCAGGATCTGCTCTGCGCGGTGGCCCGCGACGTGACCGACCAGGTTCGCGCGGAAGCGGCCATGCGGCAGGCTCAGAAACTGGAAAGCCTCGGCCTCTTGGCCGGAGGAGTGGCCCACGATTTCAACAATATGCTCACGGCCATCCTCGGCAATTTGAACCTGGCCCAGATGAATCTCCCGAAGGCTTCGCCCAGCCTGGCGTATCTCGGCCATATCGAGGGCACCGTGCTGCGCGCCGCGGACCTGACCCGCCAGATGCTCACCTACAGCGGAAAGGGGCGGTTCCTCATCCAGGCGGTGGATCTGGGGCGATTGGTGGATGAAATGACCCACCTCCTCATGGCCTCCATTTCGAAAAAAGTGTTGCTGCACAGCCAGGTCCCCGAGGCCCTGCCGGCCCTGGAGGGCGACCCCGCCCAGATCCAGCAGATCGTGATGAACCTCGTCCTCAATGCCTCCGAGGCCATCGGGGACTCCGAAGGAACGATCGGAATCTCCGCCTGCGCATCGGATCTGGACGAAGCCTTCATCGCCAGCCACCTGCCCAGGCAGGCCGTGGACGCAGGCCCCCACGTCATCTTCGAGGTCTCGGATACCGGGATCGGGATGAGCCCGGAAACCATGTCACGGATCTTCGATCCATTCTTCACCACGAAGGTGTCCGGCCGGGGTCTCGGCTTATCGGCCATGCTCGGCATCCTGCGGAGCCACCACGCGGGCATCAACATCTATTCCGAGCTTGGCAAGGGCTCCACCTTCCGGATCTATTTTCCCGCCCACCAAGCCGTGGAAAAAACGCTCGAACCAGCCCCGCCTCCGGCGCGCCCGGCCTTTCCCCCCGGCACGGTGCTGGTCGTGGACGATGAATCCACCATCCGGGCCACGGCCGGCGCCATGCTTGAATCGCTCGGCTTCCAGGTCCTGGAGGCCGCGGATGGAATCCAGGCGGTGGAGATATACCAAGCCCAAGGAACCGACATCCTCCTCGTCCTCCTGGATCTCACCATGCCGCGCATGGATGGGAAGGCCACCTTCCAGGCCATCCAGGAATTGAATCCCTCCGCCAAGGTCATCCTGTCGAGCGGCTACAACCGGGAAGAAGCCCTCCACCCTTTCACAGGCGCAGACCCTGCCGGTTTCCTGAGGAAACCATACCAATACAAGGATTTGCTGACCGAACTCGCAAGAATCCTGCTCTCGCCGCCCTGAACATTTGAAACTCAGGCGCGTTTCAGCACCTCGGCCACCGCGCGCTCGATGCCCACGAAAACATCGGCAAGCCGAGCGTCGCCGAACATGTAGGCGGGTGTCGTGACGAGATTCAAAGCCTCGTCCACGACGACTTCACGGGCCGTGGCGCGGTCCTGGGGGGCGGCCCCGAGGGCCTTGAGCGCTGCCATGGTGCCCTTGTCGTTGCCGATGGTGAGCGCGGCGCTTTTGCCGCTGTTCTTCAAAATGAGCGCGACCAGGGCCGGCGCTATGCAGATGGCTCCGACCGGTTTTTTTGCGTCGAAGAAGGCCTTCACGAACTGGAGCACTTCAGGCTGCACGTCGGCGCCGATCCCATTGAACGCGAACCCGCAATGGTTTTTCGCGACCCCATAACCGCCGGGCATGATGAGCGCATCGAATTCCCCGGGATCGGCTTCCCTCAAAGGCAATATGGCGCCGCGGGCGATGCGGGCGGCCTCTTCCAGGATGTTCCTCCGCTGGCCTTCCACGGGCTGGCCGCTGAGGTGGTTCACGACATGGTGCTGGTCCTTGTCCAGTGCGAAGCATTGGACTTTCGCGCCGTGCTGGTCCAGGGCCAGCAGCGTGAGCACCGCTTCCCGGATTTCGGCGCCGTCCAGGTGCCCGCATCCCGCCAGCAGCACCGCAACATTCATAGCCCTGGCCATGGGAATCTCCGAGAATGGACCTCCATTATGCTCCCGTTATGCTAGGGCTGATGCGCATCTCCAACCGCCTGCCGCCTTCCTTGCTGCCCACGGCTTTTTCGAAGGCAGCAGAGGCCCGCCGCGGCTCGCCGGAATTCCTGGATCTCACGCTATCCAATCCCACCCGCTGCGGCTTCGATTTCGGGCTGGAGGAATGGAGGCATTCGCTGGCCTCGGACGAAGTGCTCGACCACAAGGCCGATCCCTGCGGCAGCCTTGACGCCCGGGCAGCCATCGCCTCCCATCACGGGCACGGCGTCTTGCCTGAAGACATTCTGCTGACGGCTTCCACCAGCGAGGCGTACTCCTGGCTCTTCAAGCTGCTTTGCGATCCAGGGGACCAGGTGCTGGTGCCCAGCCCGAGCTACCCGCTCTTCGAGCACCTGGCAGCCCTGGAAGGGATCAGCGCGGTGGATGTCCCAGCCTATCTCCATGAGCGCTGGTGCCTGGATGTCCCCGCGCTGGAGTCCGCCTGCGGCCCTCGCACCCGGGCCATCGTGGTGGTGAATCCCAACAATCCAACCGGCCAATTCCTTTCGTTGGACGAATGGCGCGCCCTCACAGAACTCTGCGCAAGGAAGGGCCTGGCCTTGCTGGTGGACGAGGTCTTCTCGGATTTCGCCCTGGAACCTGCGGCCGGTTCCCTGCGCACCGCCCTGTCGGACCCGGACCCGCCCTGCCCCGTGTTTGTGCTGTCCGGCCTCAGCAAGGTAGCCCTGCTGCCGCAAGTGAAACTGGGGTGGATCCTCTTGCGGGGAGAAGCAAAGACCAGCCTCGATCCTCTGGCCTTTCTTGCGGATCAATATCTTTCCGTATCGGCCTCGGCCCAGGCCGCCGCAGCGCCCGCGCTTCTGGAAGCGCCCTCAAGGCGGAAGGCGGTGCTCGGACGGGCCATCGAAAATTTGCACAGCCTCGATGACCAATTGCGGGCCCACCCGCACCTTTCCCGGCTTCCGGTGGAAGGCGGCTGGTCTGTGCTGCTGCGCCGGCCGGCCATCCACGGCGAAGATGACGTCGCCTGCGCATTGCGCCTTTTGGGCGAAACCTCCACCTTGGCGCATCCAGGTTCCTTCTTTGATATGTCCAGGGATGGATATCTGGTATTAAGTCTTCTCACTCCTTCCGGGATCTTTCGGGAAGGCCTGTCGCGCATCCTTCCCAGACTCCCTGTAGACTGAAACCCGACTCCCGAACCCATGGCCAACCAATCCTCCTGCCCAACCTGTGGCGCACCCTTGAGCTTCCGGCCTGGAACGATGGTGTCCGTGTGCTCGTCCTGCGGCTCGCTTTCGGCCCGCACGGACCGGGACCCCGAACTCATCGGCAAGATGGCCGCACTGGTGGACACAGGCTCGCCCCTGAAACTCGGAGTTGAGGGCCGCTATGCCGGACGGGCGTTCGCGCTGGCGGGCCGGGTGCAGATGTCGCACCCGCTGGGCGGCGTGTGGGACGAATGGTACATGGCCCTGGATGATGGGCGTTGGGGCTGGCTGGCCGAGGCCCAGGGCAAATTCCTGCTGACCTTTGAAGAGCCGCCGGGATCCGGAATCCCTGCCTATGACCAGCTCCAGGCCGGGGCGGTGCTGCGGCTGGGTGAAATCCCGTGGGTCGTGGGCGAGGCCAGTTTCGCGGCCTTCGCCTCGGCCGAAGGCGAAATCCCCTGGAAAGTGGTGCCAGGCGCCACCTACCGCTTCGCCGACCTCCAGGGCGCCCACGGCGCCTTCGCGACTCTGGACTATGGCGCGGGCGATGAGCCGCCGACGCTCTACGCAGGCCGGGAAGTGAGCCTCGATGACCTGGCGATCCGCCAGGGCGGCAGCGACCCCTACGCCGGTCCCCGGCTCCAGGCCAAGAACCTGCAGTGCCCCCAATGCGGCGGCGCCCTGAGGCTGCACAGCCCGGACCAGGCCCAGCGCGTGGGATGCCCCTATTGCGGTTCGCTGCTGGACGCGTCCGGCGGCAAGCTGGCCTTCCTGAAGTCCCTGAAGCAGCCGGATGCGCGGATGTTCATTCCGCTGGGCACCGATGGTGTGATCCGCGGCGTTCCCTACACCTGCATCGGCTACCTGCGCCGGTTCTGCAAGGTGGAGGGCGAAACCTATCCCTGGGGCGAATACCTGCTGCTGGACCGGAAGCACGGCTTCCATTGGCTCACCGAAAGCGACGGTCACTGGAGCCTGGTGGATTCCGTGAGCGCAGGCGATGTGCAAGGGCACTCCAATCCATCCTTCGTGGTTTTGAAAGGCCAGAGCTTCCGCCGCTACCAGGATGTGGATGCCAAAGTGGACGGCGTCTATGGCGAATTCTATTGGAAGGTGGAACGGGGCGAGACGGCCCACGTCTCCGAATACATCAGCCCGCCCATGAGCCTCGCGTCGGAAACTCAGCAACACAAAGGCGGCGGCGAAGAAATCAACTGGAGCCTGAGCACCTACATCGAGCCAAGCGAGATCTGGCACGCCTTCAGCCTTCCGGGAACCCCGCCCGCGCCGAAGGGCGTCGCGCCGCACATGCCCAACCCCTTGAAACCCCGCCTGCAGCAGATGACCCTTTGGATGGTGCTGGCCCTGGGCGCGCTGGTGGCGCTGGTGATGGTGATCTCCATCTCCCACCGGAACCGGAAAATTTTCACCCAGACCTACAATCTCATGGACCGCCTGCCGGCCCCGGACGCCACGCAGCCGTCGCTGCTCAACGGCCAGAGGCCTTCCTCCCCGGGGACAGCCTCCGACCAGGCGGAACAGGTCTTCTTTTCAGGTCCCATCGAGATCGGCAAGAGCGGCCAGAACCTGCAAGTGAAACTCGATGCGCCCGTCGAGAATGCCTGGCTCGGGGTGGAAGGCGCGCTGGTGAGCGAGCAGACCGGCGAAGCAGAACTGTTCGAGCTCACCTCCAGCTACTACCACGGCACGGACGGCGGCGAATCCTGGTCCGAGGGCGGCCGCACCGAGACGGTGTTCCTGAGCGGCCTGAAACCCGGCCCCTACATGCTGCGCCTCGCCCCGGTCTGGGAAGGCCCGCGGCCCCCTGTGCAGGGCTTCAGGGTGGAAATCAGGTCCGGCGTCGTGCGCTGGCTCTACGTGGTGCTCGCCTTCTTCGCCATCATCCTGTTTCCGCTGCTGATGCTCCTGCGGGTCATGGCCTTCGAGGGCCGCCGCTGGGCGGAAAGCATGTACGGCAACACGGCTGCTTCTTCGAGCGATTCCTCATCGGGAGACGACTGATGCGCACCCTTTACGCACTGGCACTGTTGGGCGGCTTCGGCCTGGTTACCGCCAATGGATTTTTAGGCATGGAGCTTTTCGGCGCGCGCAAACGGATTGTGCTTCCGCCGGACGTCCGCCAGACGCCCGGCGCCTACCGCACTTTTCTGCATAACAACGGATTTCACGGAGGCAAGTGATGGAACCCTACAATCTCCTGACCCACCTCAAGACCGCCGGCATTTTCGCGCTGATGGGGCTGCTCATCATGGGCCTCGTATGGCTGCTGCTCGTCAAGATCCTGCCCTTCTCCATGCGCAAGGAAATGGAGGAAGACCAGAATGTCGCCTTGGGCATCGTGCTGGGGAGCCTCATCCTGGGAATCTCCATCATCATCGCGGCGGCCATTCATGGCTGATGCCAAGGCCGCGTCCGGAGCCAAGCCGGGGACGGCGGACGGAGCGGCTGACAGGGGGGACGCGGGGAGCCAGGGGACCGGGCCCGCGGCACCGCAATTGAAGGTCCCTCTGCTGTTCCTCACGGTCTTCGTCATCGCCAGCTGCGGCCTCATCTACGAGTTGGTGGCCGGCACCCTGGCGAGCTACCTGCTGGGTGATTCCGTCATGCAGTTCTCGACGGTCATCGGCGTGTATTTAAGCGCCATGGGGCTGGGTTCCTACCTGTCCCGCCACCTGCACAAGGGGCTGGCGCAGCGCTTCGTCGATCTGGAGCTGGCTGTGGCGCTGGTGGGCGGATTTTCGGCGCCCATCCTTTTCCAGGCCTTCGCCCATACCCACGCCTTCAGGCCCCTGCTCTACGGATTGGTGGCGGCCATCGGCACCCTCGTAGGCCTGGAAATCCCCCTTCTGATGCGGATCCTGAAACCACAGGTGGCCTTCAAGGATCTCATCGCCCAGGTGCTGACCCTCGACTACATCGGCGCGTTGGCCGCCAGCATCCTGTTTCCCCTGCTGCTCATGCCGAAGCTCGGCCTCGTGCGGACCTGCCTGTTTTTCGGGATGTTGAACGCCTTGGTGGGCTGGTGGTCCACGCATCTGCTGAAACCGCTGCTCGGCAACCGCCAGATGCTGCGCATCCGCTGCGTGGCGGTGATCCTCCTCCTGGGCGCCGGCCTCGTCTTCGCGCAGCGGTTCACACTGATGGTGGAAGAGGAGATCTACGCCGACGAGATCGTCTATGCCAAGGACACAGCCTACCAGCGCATCGTCATCACCCACGGCCGGGGCAGTTTCCAGCTCTTCCTGAATGGCGGACTGCAATTTTCGAGCGCCGACGAATACCGGTACCACGAAGCCCTGGTCCATCCCGCATTCTCGCTCAAGCCCGGCGCCAAACGGATCCTCGTCTGCGGCGGCGGCGATGGCCTCGCGGTGCGGGAAATCCTGAAGCATTCCGGAGTCGAGAAAGTCACCCTGGTGGATCTCGATCCCGCCATGACCACGCTGGCGGCGCAGATGCCGTTGATGCGGGAGCTGAACAAAGGCGCGCTCCTGGACCGCCGGGTGGAAGTGGTCAACCAGGACGCCATGGTCTGGCTCAACGAGCAACGGCAGCTCGAACCCTACGACCTGGCTTTCATCGATTTTCCGGATCCGCACACCTACAGCGTCGGAAAGCTCTACACCACGCGCTACTACAAGCTGCTCCGCAAGGCCTTGGCGCCCGATGGGATCGCGGCCATCCAGAGCACCTCGCCCCTGATGGCCCGGAAATCGTTCTGGTGCATCAACGCCACGGTGGAGGCCGCGGGCTTCCAGACGCGTCCCTACAATCTGCCGGTCCCTTCCTTCGGTGTCTGGGGGTTCGTGTTGGCTTCGCCGGCGCCCTTCGACATGCCGAGGACGACCCTGCCGGACCTGCGCTACCTCACCGATGGAACGTTGGCCGCCATGTTCGCCTTCCCCCACGACATGGACCGCCTTCCCACGGAAATCAACCGCCTGGACAACCAGGTGCTGGTGCATCTCTACGCGACCGAGTGGAAACGATGGTCCTGACCGATGGGCTTCGAAGTTCCCCGCCCCGCCCTCCGGCGGTGTGATGCGGCGGCGCGCGTTCACAGCCGGGACCGCGGCCCTGGGGCTTGCAGGAGCCGGTTGCGACCGGTTCAAGCGGCGCAGGCACTACGACGGCGAGATCCTGGGACCTTCGCTTGACCTGGGGCACAAGGTCCGCGACGTGCAGCTGCCCCAGCCCACGGCCTTCGAAGAGGTGGACGTCGTCATCGTGGGCGGCGGAATCGCGGGGCTGAGCGCCGCCTGGCGGTTCGAGGGCCAGGGCTTCAAGAAGTACCTCCTTCTGGAATTGGAATCGCAGGTGGGCGGCACCTCGCGGTCCGGGCGCAACGGCATCAGCGCCTATCCCTGGGGCGGCCACTACGTGCCGGCCCCGAACCGCGACAATCGCGCGCTGGTGCGGATTCTCAAGGAAGTCGGCGCCGTGGAGTCCTTCACGGAGCAGGGCGATCCGGTCTTCGCGGAACAAGCTCTGGTGAGAGCCCCCGAAGAGCGCATCTTCGCCGCGGGGCAATGGTGGGAAGGCCTCTACCTCCGTGCCGGGATGTCCAAGGCCGATGACCGCCAGTACAAGCAGTTCTTCACCGAGGTGGATGCCTGGGTGGCCTGGCGGGACTCCGAGGGGCGCCGCGCCTTCACCATCCCCAGATCCAAGTGCAGCGACGCGCCGGAACCCCAGGCCCTCGACCGCCAAAGTTTCAAGCAATGGCTGGACAAGAAAGGGCTGACCTCCGAGCGGCTGCTCTGGCTCCTGGACTATGCCTGCCGGGATGACTACGGCACACGGCTGGAGAGCACCTCCGCCTGGGCCGGCCTCTTCTATTTCGCTGCCCGCAAACTCAATCCCGGCGAGGACAGCCGTCCGATCATCACCTGGCCCGAGGGCAACGGCGCCCTGGTGAACCACATGAAATACACCTGCCAGGACCGGATCCGCACGGGCGTCGCCGTGGGCCAGATCCTCCGCATCTCGCCCGATGCCATCCAGGTCAGCGGTTTCGATTCGAAAAGCGAAACCGCGCTGGGATGGAAAGCCAAGCGCGTGGTTTTCGCGGGACCGCAGCATCTGGCCCAGCACGTGATTCCGACCCTGTGGACCGAGCGCCCGGAGGGTGCTAGCGCCTTCCACGTGGCTCCCTGGCTGGTGGCGAACATCACCCTCCGGGAGCGGCCCAAGGAAGAGGGCATGCCGCTGGCCTGGGACAACGTGCTGAGGGACAGCCCGGGCCTTGGCTACGTGGTGGCCACGCACCAGAGCTACCGGGACCACGGCCCCACGGTGTGGACGTACTACTACCCGTTCACGGACCTGGACGACCGCGCCGAGCGCAAGCGGATGCAGGACATGGACTGGCAGACCTGCGTCAACCTCGTGCTGGATGATCTCCGCAAGGCCCATCCGGACCTGGACCGCCACGTCGCGCGGGTGGACATCATCCAATGGGGCCACGCCATGGTGCAGCCGCGGCCCAACTTCCTGTTCAGCGAGGCCCTGCGGCGGGCCAAGGAGCCCCATCAGGGCATCCATTTCGCCCACACCGACCTGAGCGGCCTGGCGCTGTATGAAGAGGCCCAGGATCATGGCCTCCGGGCCGCCGAGGAAATCCTGGAGAGCTTCGGAATCGTATCGCCCAGTTGGCGGTGAAACGTGGCCCCGCGAATTCCCCCCGCCCAGCCCTGGCTCTTCTCGCGCGGGCTGGACCTGGCGGCTTTCGGCGGTTCCTCCGCCTTGGCGCTGGCTCTGACGGCCCTGGGCTGGAAGCTGGGGCTGCTCCAGGCGCCGCTGCCCATCTGGATCTGGCTGCTGGCCGTGGTGGGCGTCGACGTGGCCCATGTCCACGCCACCTGGCTGCGCACCTATCTGGACCCCGCGGAGTTGAAGGCTCATCCGGCGCGCTACTCGCTGGTCCCGCTGGCCGCCTGGCTGCTGGGGGCGGCGCTGCACCATCAATCAGGCCAGCTCTTCTGGCGGATGCTGGCCTACCTGGCGGTCTTCCACTTCATCCGGCAGCAGGCCGGGTGGGTGGCCCTCTATCAACGCAAGGAGCCCGGCATCAGGGCTTTTGACCGCCACCTCGACCGGGCGTCGATCTACGCATCGACCCTGTGGCCGCTGCTCTGGTGGCACGGCCACCTGCCCCGTTCCTTCGCCTGGTTCCTGGAGGGGGATTTCGCGGGCCCCCTGGCGGCAGGGCTGGCCACCGCGACTTTGCCGCTCTACCTAGGACTTTTGGGGCTCTTCGCCATCCGGCAATCCATCCGATGGAAATCGGAGCGATTCATCCCAGTGGGAAAAACCCTCATCGTCCTCACCACTGCCCTCACCTGGCATCTCGCCATCGTCACCTTCAACAGCGACTGGGCCTTCACCCTGCTGAACGTGCTGCCCCACGGCCTGCCTTACATGGTGCTGGTCTGGCAGCGAAGCAAGCTGGAGCCCGGAAAAACCGGCTCCGCCGGTGCCCTGATCCAAGCCGGGCCATGGGCTTTCATAGCGATGCTGATCCTCGCCGCCTACGGCGAAGAATGGCTCTGGGACCTGGGGATCTGGCACGACCATCCAACCCTGTTCGGCGAAAGATGGGACCTTTCCCGCATGGCCAAAGTCTTCGTCGTTCCGCTCCTGGCCCTGCCCCAGGCCACCCACTACCTGCTGGACGGCTTCATCTGGAGGTCGGGGAAGACGGCGGCTCCTTGACCGGAGGCTGGGTCTTCTCCACCAGCGTGGCTACGCCATCCGCGGCGATGGTGACCACCCAGTAGCGGTCATAGGTGTCGTGGGTCCAGGAAGGAAACGGCTCCTTCACTCCAAGGGCCCGTGCCAGGTCCACATGGGGACCGCGATGCCAGGCCACGAGCACGGTCCTGCCCCGCCACTCCTTCAGGATTTCCTGAGCGAGCTCGATGCATTTCTCGTTGCTGCGGACCAAGGGGCTCCGCTTGGCGCGCTCCAGGAATGGCGCGACCGTCTGCCGGGTGCGCCGCAGCTCGGAAACGACCACCACGTCCGGTTGGAGTCCCGATAGCAGCGGCACCAGGGCTCTGGCGCGGGCCTCGCCCGCTCCGGAAAGCGGCGTGTCCTTGTCGTCCGATAGCCGCTCCGCATGGCGCAGGATGATGACGGTGGTGGGGTCGCCCGGAGTTGGCGGGGCGACGCCGGCCTGGGCGGCGGCCGGAACCCAGGCCGCCAGGAGCAGTCCCGCCATGAAGCACGAAACCAGGGCCCTCAGGCCCATCCATCGTATGCGTCGGCTCGCGCGCGCCATAGAGGCCTCCGGATTCCGAGCCTGTCCCATCTACCATCGCTCCCGATTCACCTTCGGTGCCAAGGGCCAGATCTCGGAATTGATTTTATTTATGGAGGTTCCACCCTGCATAACATGCTTGGTGTTGGCCAGGAAGCTGTGCGGGAACACCTGGGCTGTTTCGCTGGCCGCATCCAGCCGGCTCATCTGGTCCGCGGTCAGTTCCAGCCTGAGGGCAGAGAGGTTGGAGTCCAGTTGTTCCAAGGTGCGGGCGCCAAGGATGGGGCTGGCGACGCCGGCTTTGGCGCGGCACCAGGCCAGGGCCACCGCCGCCGCATCCTCGCTCTGTTCCATCGCCACCGCGTCGAGGGCATCCAGGATCTGGTAGGTGCGCTCGATGAGGTATTTCGAATCCGGTTTGTGGCGGCCCTCGCTTTCCGGATGCCGGTGGCGCCCGTACTTGCCGGACAGCAGGCCGCCCTTGAGCGGCGACCAGGGTGTGACCCCCAGCCCCATTTCCTGGGCCATGGGCAGCAGGTCGCCCTCGACGCTGCGCTCCATCAGCGAATATTCGACCTGGAGCGCGATGAAGGGTGTCCAGTTGCGGAAGATGGCCTCGTACTGGCCCTGCACGACTTTCCAGGCGGGAGTGTCGGAGATGCCGATGTACCGCACCTTCCCGGCCCGCACCGCATCGTCCAGGGCCCTCATGGTTTCATCGATGGGGGTGTGGGGGTCCGCGAAGTGCATCCAGTACAGGTCGATGAAATCGGTCTTGAGCCGGCGCAGGCTTTCCTCCAGGTTGAAGGCGATGCTCTTGCGGGAAGCCCCGCCGGCATTCGGGTCGCCGCTGTGCAGGTTGCCGCAGAACTTGGTGGCCAGAACCACGCGTTCGCGTCCTCCGCGCTGCTTGAAATAGTCCCCGATGATGACTTCCGAGTGTCCCTTGGTGTAGATGTTGGCGGTATCCAGGAAATTGCCTCCGGCCCCCAGGTAGCGCTCCAGCATCGCCTCGGAGGTGGTGGCATCCGCGCCCCAGCCCCAGTCCTGGCCGAAAGTCATGGTGCCCAGGCAAAGCGGGCTGACGCGCAGCCCCGAACGGCCCAAAGTCCGGTAATCGGTCAGGTTCGTAGCGGACACGGGCGCCTCCCGGACTCGAGTATCCGCAACAGACTACCGCCAATCGGGCTTGCGAATATGTGACCCATTTTTTATTGCCTTCCTCCATGCTTGGGTGAAACTTGGGCCATCATATAGCCCTCAAGCAGGAGTTCCAGATGCCAGGCAAAGTAGTTTCCTCGCCGCGGGTGGCGGCCATCGTCGGACCTTATCTCTCAGGCAAGACATCCTTGATGGAGAGCCTGCTCCACAAAGCGGGCGCCATTCCCAAGAAAGGCACCGTCAAGGATGGCAACACCGTGGGCGATCCCTCGCCCGAGGCCCGGGGACGGCAGATGAGCGTGGAGACCAGCCTCGCCTCCTGCACCTACCTGGGCGAAAGCTGGACCTTCCTGGATTGCCCCGGCTCCGTGGAGTTCACCCAGGACACGCTCAACGCCCTGATGGTGGTGGATGTGGCCGTGGTGGTCTGCGAACCGGACCCTTATCGCGCATTGACGATCTCGCCGATCCTGAAGTTCCTCGACGACCATTCCATCCCGCACATCATCTTCATCAACAAGGTGGACACGCATCTCGTGAAGGTGGCCGAGGTCCTGGAAGCCTTGCAATCCGTAAGCGGACGCCCTCTCCTGCTCCGCGAAATTCCGATCCGCGACGACGACCGCATCACCGGATTCGTGGACCTGGTCAGCGAACGGGCCTACAAATTCGTACCCGGCAAGGATTCCGACCTCATCAAGCTGCCCGAAAACCTGCTGCCGGAAGAACACACCCGGAGGCAATACCTCCTCGAGGCCCTCGCCGACCACGACGACCACCTGATGGAAGAACTGCTCGAAGAGTCCGTGCCGCCCCTGGAAGAGATCTATGCGGACTTGCGCAAGGATCTTCAATCTGATCTGATGGTGCCCGTCTTCTTCGGCAGCGCCGAGCAGGATCTTGGCATCACGCGCCTGCTGAAGGCTCTGCGCCACGAAGCTCCGGAGTGCTCCCAGACCGCCGACCGCCTGAATGTCCCCAAGAAGTCGCCCCTGGCCCAGGTGTTCAAGACCGTCCATGCCCAGCACATCGGCAAACTGAGTTTCGTCCGCGCCTGGCGTGGAGATCTCTCGGACGGCATGGCCCTGAACGGCATGACCGTCAGCGGCATGTTCAAGGCGCAGGGGGGATCCAACTCGAAGGTGTCGAAGGCGGTGGAAGGCGAAATCGTAGCCTTGGGCAAACTGGAAAAAGCCAATACGGGAATCGGCCTGGCTCCCACGGGCTCCGTGGAACTGGCTTGGCCCAATCCTCTCCAGCCCCTCACCTGCATTTCCATCAAGACCGTGAAGGCCGGGGATGAAGTGAAGCTGAGCGGCGCCCTGCACAAGCTCAGCGAAGAAGACGCATCGCTCACCCTGGAGCACAATCCGGAAACCAAGGAACAACTCCTCTGGGGCCAGGGCGACATCCATCTCAAAGTCGCGCTCTCCAAGCTGAAGGGACGCTTCAATGTGGACGTGGCCTCGGAGATCCCGATGGTCCCCTACAAGGAGACCATCAAGAAAGCCGTGAAGCAGCATGGCCGCTTCAAACACCAGTCCGGCGGGCACGGCGCCTTCGGCGATGTGCATATCGACATCAAGCCGCTGCCCCGCGGCTCGGGATTCGAATTCACGGAAACCATCGTGGGCGGCTCGGTGCCGAGGCAGTACCACAGCTCCGTCGAGAAGGGCTCCCTCGAATTCATGAAGCGCGGCCCCCTGGGGTTCAACATGGTGGATTTCGCCGTGAACCTCTACGACGGCAGCTTCCACACGGTGGACAGCTCCGACGCGGCCTTCCAGCAGGCGGCCCGCGTGGCCTTGGCCGAGGGCGTTCCCAAGTGCGAGCCCGTGCTGCTGGAACCCATCCTCGAACTGCGCATCTCCGTGCCCAATGAATTCACCGCCAAGGCCCAGCGCCTGGTCACCACGCGCCGGGCGGGCCAGATCCTCGGCTTCGACGGCCGCGACGGATGGAACGGCTGGGACGTGGTCAGCGCCTACATCCCCCAAGCGGAGATGAATGACGTCATCGTGGAGTTGCGGTCACTCACCATGGGCGTCGGCACCTTCAGTTGGTCCTTCCACCACCTGCAGGAACTGCAAGGCAAGGAAGCCGAGCGTGTGGTGGAGACCCGCCGGAAAGAGCTCGAAAAATAGGGCCTTCAATTTTCCCGGTGCCCGGTCCTGATCAACAATTCCTGGAGCATGTTGTCCAGGCCCCGTTCAAGGGCCTGCTTCAGAGCGTCCTGTTCGTTGTAGGGCAGGCCTGGCATCGCTTCATTCTGAAGCAGCGTCAGCGCCTCCAGCCTCGATTGGATGCGGTGGTCCACGGACAGCTTGACGACTTCCATGCCCTCCTCCATGCATCCCCTCGCCGCCGCATCGTGCTTTACCCTGCCTGAAGCGCCCTGGCGCACCATGCGGTACAGAACGCTCCCCCAACCATCATGCTTACGTGACAAATGCCGGCAGGGATTAGGTTGGTTCCCCGACGAATGGCTGTGGCCTTTGTAAAATAAATTGAGATCTAAGTCAGGATCTGGTCACGGCCCACTTTCCGGGCCCACCTACCATGGAAGCCAGGATCAACAGCAATGGAAAGAGAGGCGCGGCCTGGGGCGGCCAGCGAAGGGCGGAGGCCGCCAGGATGAGCAGCGGAACGCAGGACCAAGGCATGAGCACGCCCAGCGCCATCATGCCGCCGCTAAGGAATTGCAGCAGCCAGACCAGCAGTGCCAGGCCGGAGCGGAGGTTGATGCCATGCCAGCCGTAGGCATGCAGATGCGGCCAGGCGTTCCAGCAAGCGGATAGGCCCACGGAAACACGCAGGAGCAGGAGGGCCATGGCGTATCGGGAGTTGGAGGTCATGCTGCCATTATGGTTCAAACCGCAGGATTCCCTTGCCAGCCCCCGACATCCGCACCCTAGCCTTCGACGCCGACGACACGCTCTGGCACCACCAAAACCTTTTCGAGGAGACCCAGGAGCGCTTCCGCGACCTGCTGCGGCCCCATCGGGAAGACGCCTGGATCGACGCCCAGCTCCACGAGACCGAGATGCGCAATCTGCGCCATTTCGGGTACGGCGTGAAGGGTTTCATGCTTTCCATGGTGGAGACCGCCATCCAGCTCACCGAAGCGCGCATCGAGGGCGCCGAGATCCAGAAAATCATCGAGCTTGGCAAGGACATGCTGGACCGCCCCATCGAGCTGATGCCTGGCGCGGCCCAGGCGCTTGAAAGCCTTTCAGGGGACTACGAACTGATGGTCATCACCAAGGGCGATCTGTTCGACCAGGAAACCAAGCTCGCCCGGTCGGGGCTAGGATCTCTGTTCACCAGGGTCGAGGTGGTTTCCGAGAAGGACGCGCCCACCAATGCGGCCATCCTGAAGCGCCACGGCATCGGACCTGGACATTTCTTGATGGTCGGCAATTCCCTGAAATCCGATATCCAGCCGGTGCTCGACATCGGCGGCCGCGCGGTCCATGTGCCCTACGAACTCCAGTGGGCCCACGACCGCGTTGAAGGCATGAACCGCGAGACCCATGACTATTTCGAAATCGCGAGCCTGGCGGAGCTGCCAGAGCTATTGGCGCGGTTGGGCGATTGATCCAGAGTTTGATCCAATATGAACGAAATATTCACCGCCAAGCGCACCAAGAAAAGCAAATCGGACTGCCTCGGCACACGTGATCTTGAACCAGTACTGCTCCACGGGGTGCGTGTCGCATATGAAAAAAAGCCCGGAAATCAAGTTGGCCAGGCAAAGACTAGGTCTGACACGCGGCAGTTGCCGGACCACCTGAAATCCATCCCGAGGTGGAAAGATATTGAATTTTCCTTGGCGTTCATGGCGTCTTGGCGGTGAAACCTTTTGTTTAATTACGAATCGGGTTAAGCCTGTGCCTGGCATCACATCGACGTTCGAACCATCTAAATTAGCAATCCCTTCGCTATCCTTGAAGCTTCGGAGGCATCCATGTCCATTCAATCCATCGGTGTGATCGGCGCGGGGCAGATGGGCAACGGCATCGCCCATGTCTTCGCCCAAAGCGGCTTCAATGTCGTCATGCAGGACATCTCCGCCGAATTCGTCGCCAAAGGCCTCGCCACCATCGGCAAGAACCTTCAGCGGGGCGTGGACAAGGGAAAGATGACGCCCGACGAGAAGGACGCCGTGCTGGCGCGCATCCGCACCACCACGTCTTTGGAGGACTTCAAGGAGGCGGACCTGATGGTTGAAGCGGCCACGGAGAAATGGGAGATCAAGCAGCAGCTTTTCGAAACCCTCGACCGCCTATGCAAGCCCGGTGCGATCCTGGCGAGCAACACCAGCTCCATCTCGATCACCAAGCTCGCGGCGGTCACGAAGCGCCCCGAAGCCTTCATCGGCATGCATTTCATGAATCCCGTGCCGGTGATGCAGCTCATCGAAGTCATCCGCGGCCTCGCCACCAGTGATGAGACTTACCAGACGGTGATGGCGCTGAGCGTCAAGCTCGGCAAGACGCCCCTGGCCTGCAACGACAGCCCCGGCTTCATCTCGAACCGTGTGCTGCTGCCCATGATCAACGAAGCGATCTTCGCGCTCCACGAAGGTGTTGCGGGCGTCGAAAGCATCGACGGCATCATGAAGCTCGGCATGAACCACCCCATGGGGCCGCTGACACTGGCGGATTTCATCGGCCTGGACACCTGCCTGTTCATCCTCAACGTGCTGCACGAAGGCCTGGGCGATCCCAAGTACCGCCCCTGCCCGCTCCTGAAGAAGCTCGTGGACGCCGGCTGGCACGGCAAGAAGAACGGCCGCGGATTCTACGATTACCGCGGCGAGAAGCCAGTGCCCGCACTCTGAAATTTCAGCTAAAAAGGAGGCGGCCTCCAGTCCGGCCCTTGGACGAGCGAGGCGGACGTTGTCTTCCAAAGAAGACTATCTATACCCGCCCCGCCCATCGCAAGACCTCCCAGGGTCTCTGCCCCTTGATTAAAGTGGATTCAACCGGACGCCTGAATGGCCGTGGGCATCATCACAAGGGAATGCTTATAGTCTGCCCCGCCTCGCCTTCCTCAATAGGCTGCGATAACTGAAAGCGAGGACCTCGCCTGGCCTTCGCGGGCCTTCGCGATCGGGCGTGATGGGCTGATGGGCGCCCCATAGGTTTCGATGTACTCCTTGAGGGTCGGGTTCACCTGCAGCATGTTGCCCGTGGCCGGCCCCATCACAGCCCAGGCCCCCTGTGAGAGTGCGACGGGTAGCGTCCCAAGGGTGGGGATCTGACGCCGGTTCATATTGCTGATGACCAAGGTGGCATTGAATGATCCATCGTGGACGAGGAGGTCCTTCGGCAGCAGAAGGACGTATTGAGGACGGAGCTTCCCAAGCACGCTGCACGCGCTGGTGACGTGCGAGCTCTGGCGGATGTCGGCAACATAGATCCTGCTTCCCAGAGGGAAGGACTCGATCATCGCGTCAACGGCTCCCTTGCTGCGGGAGTAGTCGCAGACAATGCCCACGTTGTGGGGGCCTGGCCAGGTGGCGCCGGCCACCTGCAGGATCTGGTCCGTGCCGTTGGTCTGGGCGAAGGCCACCAGACCTGAAGCGAAAAGGGTGGAGAGGACGAGGGCAGATCGTTTCATGGGAGCCTCCTTGGGCTTGGGGTCATCCTGACCCGAGGGAGAAGGTGTTCCTCGCCAGGCAGGAAGGCCATTGACATCCCGTGGAGGTGCCGTGAACTTCTGTCCATACAGGCCGTGGTCCCGTCCACAAAGGTACAAAACCCCTTTGAAATATTGAATTGCCGTTTTTTTCAGAGCTTTTTACTGGCCGGGGATAGAATTGGCCTCCTGGATTTCAGTCATGTACCACCCAACCCACATGGTTTTCAGGCGGTATCGGTTCGATAATTTCGAAGTGGATACCCGTACTGGCCTCCTCCGCCAGGCAGGGTCGACGGTACCTCTGCAGGACGTTCCCTTCCGCTTCCTGGCCGCGCTGCTGGAGCACCCGGGAGAGCTTCGCAGCCGTGATGAATTGCGGAGCGAGATCTGGCCTGGGGATGTGAACCTTGATTTCGAGGGGGCCCTGCGGACGGCGGCGCTCAAGGTGAGACACGCGCTCGGGGATTCCTCCAAGGAACCCCGCTTCATCGAAACGTTACCAGGAAGAGGATTCCGCTTCACAGGAGAGGTCGAGGTGGAAATGGAGCAGGAGAACTTCCTGGATGACCGTGTCGAGCCCCACCCTTCAATCCCGAGCAGAAGGCACTATCCGGTGTGGGCCGCCACTGTGCTCCTGGCAAGTCTGGTCGCGGGAGGGTTGTGGCAATGGAAGCCAAGGGGAAGCCGGTCCGCAGAGAGCCTTCCAGCTCCCGTTCCCACCGTGGTGGCCTTGCCGGCGAAAGTTTTCGGCGCACCGGATTCTGCCTTTCTCACAGACGCTGTGCCCGACACTTTATCCACGCTTCTCGCGCAGGAGGTCGGTCTGGACACAAAGGTACCCCCCAGCAGCGGCCAGGTGGAAAAGATCCACGGAGACATCCCCAAGATCGCAGAGGCCTACAAGGCAGATTTCCTGATCCTGACGACGGTAACGGCCGAGGGAGATCGCCTGCTCCTGAACGTGAAGCTGGCCGAAGCCGCCACGCAGAAGGTGCGCTGGGCCAGCCAGTACGAGGCAACCCGGGACAACTACAACGGCCTTCTCCGCGACGCCGCCCGAGCCCTCACCGCAGTGATCAAACCAGGGAGCGTGATGGGAACTGGCGGGCACCCACCATTCAACTCCTATGTGGAACTGGCCCTGCGGGAAGGAAAGTATTTCCAGCGGCAGTACTCATCCTCCAAGGACTTGCATGATTTCGACCTGGCCCTGTCGGCATACCGGAAGGCTCAGTCCATGGAGCCCGGAAGCGCGCTTCTTGCCGCGGAGATCGCATGGATCTTCCAGCTGCAGCACCGCGACACCAAGGATGCCAAAGCATGGGCCGAGGCTGAGCAATGGGTCGCGCGTGCCCTAGACCTTGATCCTCGTTGCGGCCTGGCCTGGACGGTTCGGAGCATGATCGAAATCAATCGCCCCACGCTCGACCAGGCCGCCGCGGTGGAATACATCTTCAAGGCGGCCCGCTTCGCGCCGAACGATGCCAGGACCTTCATCAAACTTGGATCAATGTCTCCCACGGCAGGCTTCCAGGCCGCCACCGGATCCCGGGCGGTGGAACTGGATCCGATGAACCCCACCGGTTATGCCTGGATTGCGATGTGCCTAGCCCAGACGGGGCGAGCTGGAGATGGGGTCCCCGTCATCGAGAGGGCCATCAGGATCGAACCCGAGCCGGGTTTCCACTCCTGGATGAAGTTTTATTGTCTCTTCCATGCCGGGCGTTTCGACGAAGCTCGCCAAGCCTACTCGGAAGCGGATTGGCGGCCTGTTTCGCGGTTGATGCGCTTCCTCATGGCTGGGGACACCGAAGGCGGAAAAGGATTGGCCAGAAAGCTAACCGCGCAATGGCGAAAAGATGATATTCGATCCATCGACTGGGCGAATCTGGCCATGTTCTACGGTCCCCTGTTGGTGCGCCTGGGTATGGACGAAGAAGCGCTATGGTTGCTCGACAAGTGCACAGTAGCCCGTCTGGCGCCTGCTTATGACTGGCTGCTCACGGATCCTGACATGCAGAAGCTCAAGGCTGATCCGCGTTATGCCAAGGCGCTGGCTGCTTCACGGAAATATGCCGTGCTTTTCATCCAACAGGCTGAAACGGCGCAGTCGCGGGGGGAGTATCCAAAGTCAATGGAAAAGCCGCTCGATGAGCTGCGCGCCTTATTGGCGCGCAACCGGGGATAGTCATTCAAAACCTCCAGGCCATTTCCAGGATCGCTGGCGTGGCTCCCGGCTTCGGAAATAGGATCTTAGAAGGCCACGGTCTTCTTCCCCGCGGCGGTCTCTTTGAGGAATTTCACGAGGCCGGGGCCATAAGCGCGCTGGTCGTCCCACATGGACATGTGGCTGCCTTCGGGGCACAACAGGAAACTGCCGTTCTTCACTTGCTGCGACACCCATTTCATGTGCTCGGGGTCCATGGTGTCGTGCTTGCCCGCGATCACGAGGGTGGGCATGGCCAGGGTCTTGAGATCCGCCTTGCGGTCCCATTTCTCCAGGCGGCCCGAGGCGCCGAATTCGCTGGGCCCCTGCATGAGCACATAGATGTCCTTGTTCATGTGCGCGAAGGACCGGACCACTGGATCCGGCCACTCTGGAAGCCGGCAAAGATGCTTGGCATAGAAGTTGGGCATCAGCAGTTCCATGTAGCGCGGATTCTCATACTGGCCTTTAGCTTCCAACTCTTTCACTTCCTTCACCACGGCGGGGTTCATCTGCTTGGCGAGCACTGTCTCGGCATAGCGGTTGTAGTCGGGGATGCTCATCATCATGTTGGAAATGATCAGGCCCTTCAGGTTCGAACCGTATTTCAGGGCGTATTCCACGGCGAGGATGCCGCCCCAGGAATGCCCCAACAGGTAGAAGTTGTCCTTGCCCAGTCCCAGCGCGAGGCGCACCTGTTCGACTTCTTCAACGAAACGGGCGGTCTCCCACAAGTCGTTGTCCTTGGGTTGGTCGGAGCGGTAGGAACCCAGCTGGTCGTAGTAGATGAATTCGATGCCTTCGGCGGGCAGGAAGCCCTCCAAGGATTCGAAGTACTCGCTCGTCCCTCCGGGGCCGCCATGGAGCAGCAGGAGCTTGATGCGGGGATTGTTCCCGAAGCGCTTGGTCCACACCTTGAACTCGCCCTTGGGAGTCTTGATGGGAATGAGCTTCGCTCCGCCCGCCTGGATGGCCTCCTTGTTGGCGAAGTAGCTGCGCAGGGCGGGGGGCTGATTCTGGGCTGACCCGACGGTGCTGGCGAGGAGAAGCGAACCAAGGAATCCTAGGATTTTGCGCATGCGCATCTCCGGTGAGGGCTGGCTCCCTTATACATCCACCCCCGACTCAGGTGTAGCGCCTTGAAGGCGGGGAGCTCCCGGACTCCCGCCATGGCCAGGACGGACCACATCGGTTTTGGCCCTGCCTTGACCCCCGCCGGTGGCGGGTGTATGCAGGAGCAGGAATTCCCAGATGCCGACCCTTCGCATGCCCCATGGCGATCGTCTCCGCTGGCTTGCGCTCTGCTTCCTGCCCATCCTCGCTGGGTCGCTAAATGCCCAGGGCGCTGGCCTCGGCGCCCAATCCGTCTTCAACAACGGCAATGTCCAGGCGGTGGAGAATCATCCGACGCGCGCGACGCTCTTCCGGCTCGACCGCCCGACCCGGATCACCAAGATCACGACCTATCACTGGAACGCCGGTAAGGGCGAGCCGGCCGGAACGGTCGGGCTCCGCAGCTCCACAGGTGAACGCTACGGCCCCTGGCAGGTTCGCGTGGAAAACCGGGCCTACTGGGTGGCCAATCCCAATGCGGTCCTGCCGGCCGGGACCTACACCATCGAGGATTCCAGCCCCGGCACCTGGGCTCAAAATGCCGCCTCCGGCGGGTCTGGGATGGCGTGGATTGAAGGCTCCGCCACCGAGGCCGGAATCGATACCGGCCAAGGCGTTTCAGGCCAACTGACGCCGGGCAGGGGATTCCAGAAACTCGCCCTTGGGGACCAGGTGTTGATCGCCATCCCCCCTGGGGCCGTCCGCGGCCCCGCCACGCTCACGATCCGTCCAGTGGCGGACGCCCCGGCTGCCGGGTGGGATTCGCTGACCCGCGGGGAAACCTATGACATCAGCCTCGGCCGTGGGCAGTCCCGGCCCGACCGGCCCCTGGCCATGGCGTTTGCCTATGATGCTTCCCGGCTGCCCGCCGGCGCTGATCCCCGCGCCTCAGTGGCCGCGGCCTATTATGACGAAGCCTCCAGGGCCTGGGTGACCGTCCCGGGCGCGGTGGACATGGAAAGGAAGCGCATTCTCATCCGCTCCGGACACTTGAGCCGGTGGACCATCCTCTACAAGAAGCTGGGATGGGAAACCTACACCTCCCGGCATTTCAACCTCGTCCACAAGCCTGCCGAGCCCATCGTCTACCTGGCCTTGAAAAAAGACGCCGTCGTCCGGGCGGACGGGTTCGTCAAAAACTTGGGGGAGTGGCTGGATCAGGCTTACGAGGCCTACGAGAAAGCGGGCTTCGACCTTCCCGGATTCGAGCTGGTTCCAGTGAACGCCGTTCGTGAGGCCCGCGTCGTCCCAAAATTCACGCTTCCGGGATTCGAAGGGTTTCCTTCGGCCCTGGAAAGCCTGTCGGTGGTGCGGCAGAAAACGCCGATCTGGGCCTTCGTAGGTTCAGCGACTTCCTACTTCGGCAGCACGGTGGTGGAATCCCAGTGGGATGTCTATTCGGGCAACATCCTGTTCGCGGCCAATTTCAAGAACCCGGAGGCGGCCCGGCATGACGCCAGCCATGAATTCTTCCACGCCGTCCAGAACCAGTATTTCAATGTCGCATCCATGGGCGTCCGGCGTTGGTGGATGGAAGCCACGGCCGACTACGCCGCAGCGCGCCTCGCAATGAAGATCACCGGCAAACCGCCCCTCATGGGCGCCGACATCAAGCCCCGCTACCTGGAAAAGTGCATCACCTTCCACATTGCCGGCGACACCGGGAACAATCCCCATTCGTTCCACGACTACTCCACCTCCCATTTCGTGGACTACCTGGTTTCCCGCGGAGCGGACTTCAAAGCGATGTGGTCCGCCGTCGCCAATCCTTCGCTGGGGGACCTCGCCCAGGTGGTGGACCCGCTCGACAAGTACCTGCAAGAGACCTTCGGGAAGGGGCGAGGCCTGTCCAGCTTCTACAAGGATTTCGCGCGTTTCTACCTGTTCGATCCAAGCAGCCCGCTGCCCCTTCCCAGCGGTCAGACCCTTCGGGAAAAGGCCGGCGCCCGGACGGATACGCTGGCGCCAAAGGCATCCCTGGCCTACCCGTTCGATCTGGAAACAGCCTTCACCGCCAAGCTGTGGAGCATCAAGCCCGGATGGGACGCCGCAAGACCCACCCGCACCGTCAAAGTCACGGCCCTCAGCCGCGATGCAGGGGTGGCGCTATACCTGTACCGATTACCGCACGGCCAGCGTCAATCTGGAGGGGGCGGCGGCGAGGGAGAACTAGGAAAAGAACCGCGCACCCTCACGCTCGGACAGGACGACCAGCTCTTCATCCTGGCGGTCCGGACGGCGGACGGCGGCAAGGCCGGAGCCGAAGTCAAGGTCGAGGACCTGGCCGGCCCCGTCGAAAAGAAACCCCAGCCCTCCACGGATGCCAGGCTGCGCATGGACCTCCAGCTGGTGCTCTATGTCTCCTACACGGAGGGCCACAAGGACGACCGCCAGACCTGGCCCCGTTCAGGATTCCAGCCCTTCGAGAACATGGGGGCGTGGCGATGCTTCATCATCGGCGAGGGTGGTTCCTTCACGGGGATCCGCATGGACGGCGACACGGAAAGCCGGGTTGAAGGGCACCGCACCGCGGACCGCATTGTCGATCTCAAATGGAAGAACCACAAGATCGGCAAGACCAACGGCGTCAAATACTGCGAGGAATGGTGGGAGATCGAGCTGGAAGACATCCCCGTCAATCCTTCAGACCCCAAAGAATTCATCCAGGAAGCCTTCGACTTTGAAACGGGCAAGTACATCACCGGCTTCGAGAAGCACGTCCCCAAGCTGGAACACAAGATCACCTTCTACCCTTCCGGTAAAACCATCCGGCTATCAGAGGTTTTCTGGCAGAAGAGCATGGTCAAGAAGACCAAGGATCTCGATGGGTTCGGGCTGCTCGGCGAACGTCCCTTCATCCGCATTTATATCTCCAATCCTGAGGCATCCAGGTAGCCCCGGCGAAGGGCAGGAAACCCAGGATTCCGGAGGCGCCAGGCATAATGGACCTTTCCCGAGGCCCTGGATGATCCCTGCTTTGCCCCTCCGCCCAGCGCTGCGGATCCTGTCGACCCTCGTCTGGATCCTCGGACCGGGACTGTCGGCCGGACCGATGCCCTTGGCCCAGCCTGGCGCGCAGTCCGAGACGCTCCAGGCCGACGATGGCCCCCATGTGATCTGGAAGGGCTCCCGCGCCCGGATCTACCGGATCCGCGGTGGACGGTTGGAGACGGAAGACGCCACCGGACGCTTCGCCTTGGCCTTGCCGGGGGTGGCGCCCCGTCCGCTCGCCCTGGGGCCCGCGGAGCTGCTGCCAGCCCAGGCCGTCTTTCCTGCCCCCAAGAAGATCCTGGCGGTAAGCGACGTCCACGGCCATTTCGAGACGCTGTTGAACCTGCTCAAGGCCCAGAAGGTGGTCGACGATCACTTGCGCTGGACCTTCGGCCAGGGCCATCTGGTGGTCGTGGGCGACCTCATGGACCGGGGCAACAGCGTCACGGAGTGCCTGTGGTTTTTCCGAGCGCTCGAGGAGAGCGCCCGGAAACAGGGCGGATGGGTCCATGTCCTTCCGGGCAACCACGAGGTGATGGTGGCCGCGGGCGATCTCAGGTATCTGAATTCAAAATATGCCGGGACCATCCAGGGCCTGCCCTCCCAACCAGAACTCCTGGGTCCGGACTCGGAACTTGGGCGCTGGCTGCGCAGCCGCCCCATCCTCCTCAAACTCGGAAACATCCTGTTCGTTCATGGCGGAATCTCGCCGGAGCTGGTGGCCCGGGGCTGGAGCTTGAAGCAGATCAACGCCCGCCTCCAGGCGGCCTGGGGAGTGCCATCGCACACCGCCGAAGGGGATGCTGCGATGCTGCTTGGCCCCATGGGGCCCATCTGGTACCGCGGCCTGCTGCCACCCGGTGGCCCGCCTTCCTCCAGCGACGAGGAGGTCACGCAGGCCCTGGCCCATTTCCAGGCCACAGCCATGGTCGTGGGGCACACGACCCTCGATCACGTGACGGCCTTCCATGGGGGAAAGGTGTTCGGCATCGACGCGGGAATCCTCAGAGGCCGGGCCGGTGAAGCCTGGTTCTGGGAAGGCGGACGTGCCTGGCGGGTGAATGCGGCTGGTAAGAGGGAACTGCTCACGCCCTGAACTCGCATCCAGGTTCCCTGAACCGTCCCATCCGGCTCACAGCCCCTTCCGCGGCCTCACGAGCGCGTTGGCCAGGCTCAGGCCCATCACCAGGGCCACCGCCAGGAAGACCATTCGAAAAGCTGTCTGGAGCCCCACTTCGGTTTCACCCATCGTCAGGAAGGCCAGCCCACGGAAACCGATGGAACCCGGAACCAGCAGCAGCAGGCCCGGGAGTTCCATGATCTGGTTGGGCAGGCGCGTCCGGCGGCCGAAGAGGTTGGCAGCGATGCCCAGGGCCATGGCGCCCAGGCCGGCGCCCAGTTCGGGTCCCAACCAAGCCGAGCCGAAGCGCGAGGAGATGAAGGCGACGAGGCTCGCGAGCAGGATCCATCCCACATCGCGCTTCCGGGCCTGGAACAGGACCAGATAGGCGAAGGGAACCGCCAGGAGCGCCACCCATTCGGTCCAGGCCGCCAGAGGAATCGAGGGCGATTCCCGGAAGGACATGGCGAATTGCATGGCCACCTGGCGCCCCAGGGCCACGCCGAAGGCCAGCATCATCAGGATCATGACCGCATCCACGAGCCGCGCGGACCCGGCCACGAGATTCCCGGTGGCCACCTCGCGCAACGCAACGGTGAGTTTCAACCCCGGGAGCAGGATGACGATGCCCGCCAAGGTGATGGTGAAGGCCGCGGTATTCGGGATGAAGTGGGCCGCCACGACGCCGCCGAAGCCCGCCAGGGCCGCTGCCAGCAGCACCAGCACCTGGGCCAGGTGGTGGTGTTTCGAAGTCCAGGAGCCGAGCAGGAAGATGAACACGCCGAGCATGGCCGCCAGCAGCATCTCTCGCCAGCCGCCGCCGAAGAAACGCGCCGCCATGCCGCTGGACAGCCCGAAACTAGCTCCCACCATGGTTTTGCCGAAACGCGGCGCCTGGGCCACCACCTCCCTGACGCGAGCGGCGGCCTCCTCGATGGGCAGGTTGCCTTGGATGACTTCCTTCACCAAGGCCTGGATGCTCACCAGTTTTTCCAGGTTGGTTTCTCCGGGCTCGGCCCGCACCATGAAGACTTCACGCCCGGCCGCGCTCCGCAGCTCGGCGAAGAAGGCAGTGGGGTGGGCCAGAAAATCCCCTTCGAGGCCGAGCGAGGCCACGAGCCGCTGCATAGCCTCCTCGAAGCGGTGGGCCGGAGTTCCAAAGCTGTGCAGCGCCTTCCCGATCTCCAGGCAAAAGGCGATGTGGGAATCCTGGGAAGGCGGTCGGGATTCATCCATGGTTACCATCTTCCCTTCGAAGCGGCCGCAATAGCTCGTTCAATCTCAATCTGGAAGCATGTCCGCGTTGCCCCCGCACACCACCACGCCGATGGGGCCCGGCTCATCCGGGACCCAGGCGCCGCTCATGAGGGCCGCCAGAGCCGCGGCGCCGCCGGGTTCCGCCACGATCCTGGCCTCCCTCCAGAGCCAGGACTGGGCCGCCTGGATGGCCTCTTCCTTCACGAGCGCGGTGGGGCCGACGCGATCCTTCAGAATGGCCCAGGGCAAGGCCCCGATGCTCGGGGCGCCGAGGGAAGTCCGCGCGATGCCTTCGGCTTTCGTGGTCACCGGATGACCCGCCCGCTGGGCTTCAAACAACCCAGGGCAGCCTTCGGGTTCCACGGGAATGACCTCCGCTTCGCCCGCCAAAGCGAGGGCCACCGCCGCCGGGAAGCCGCCGCCCCCCACCGCCAGGAGCCAGCGACGGATCCGGGGCCTCTGTTCCAGCAATTCCAATCCGAGGGTGCCCTGCCCCGCCAGCGTGGGTTCCTGGTCATAGGGGTGCACCAGGGGCCAGCCGGTTTCCCGCACCAGATCCTCCGCCGCCCGGAAGGCCTCGGCGGGCACATCGCCCACCTGGCGCACTTCGGCGCCCGTGAGCCTCATGGCTTCGACTTTGGTAGTCGCCGCGCTCTTGGGCACGAAGATCATGGCCTGCTTATTCAACACCTTCGCAGCGTGGGCCACGGCCAACCCATGATTGCCCCCCGAGCACGCGATGACGTTGCCACCGGAGATTTGCAGCAGCGAATTGAAAGCGCCGCGGGGTTTGAAGGAGCCCGTGACCTGCAGGTGCTCCAGCTTCAACGACACCGGCATCGTCCCGGTCGGCGTCGGCAGCATCACGTCCAGGATCGGGGTGAAGCGGATGAAGGGAGCGATTCGCGAGCGGGCGGCCTCGATGTCGGATCTCGTCAGCACTACTGCACGCCCCAATCCAACACCACCTTGCCGCTCTGCCCACTGCGCATGGCGTCGAAGCCTTTCTGGAAATCATCGATGCCGAAGCGGTGCGTGATGATGGGTGAGAGGTCGAGCCCGCTTTGCAGCATGGCCACCATCTTGTACCCGCCCGACCGCCGGGTGACGGAAGGCGCGCCAGTGGCGCGTCTGGAGTCGGCCCCCGGCGAGGAGGGCGTCACGATGGCATGGGTCGGGATCAATGTGTACGCGGCTTCAGTGGCGCGTCTGGAGTCGGCCCCCGGCGAGGATGGCGCCACGATGGCGTGGGTCGGAATCATGGTGTACGCCTCCTCACTTAACCCCCCAATCCAACACCACCTTTCCGCTCTGCCCGCTGCGCATGGCGTCGAAGCCTTTCTGGAAATCATCGATGCCGAAGCGGTGCGTGATGATGGGTGAGAGGTCGAGCCCGCTTTGCAGCATGGCGACCATCTTGTACCAGGTCTCGAACATCTCTCTTCCATACACTCCCTTCAATATCAGTCCCTTGAACACCACCTTCCCCCAATCAATGGCCTGCTCCCCCGGCATGATGCCAAGCATCGCGATCTTGCCACCGTGGTTCATGACATCCAGCATCTGGCGGAAGGCCGCCGCGTTGCCGCTCATCTCCATGCCCACATCGAAACCTTCGGTCATTCCCAGGTCCTGCATGACCTGCTTCAAGTCCTGATTCGTGACATTGACCGTGGCTGTGGCGCCCATTTTCTTCGCCAGGGCAAGCCGGTACTCATTCACATCCGTGATGACCACATGCCGCGCCCCCACGTGCTTCGCAATGGCAACGGCCATGACGCCGATGGGTCCTGCCCCTGTGATGAGGACGTCTTCGCCCACCAGGTCGAAGCTCAGCGCGGTGTGCGTGGCGTTGCCGTAGGGATCGAATATCGAGGCCGTCTCATCGGAGATGTTGTCAGGGATGTGGTAGACGTTTTCCGCATCGATTACCAGGAATTCCGCAAAGGAACCGGGCCGGTTCACGCCAACGCCCTTGGTGTTGCGGCACAGATGGCGCTTGCCCGCGCGGCAGTTGCGGCAGAACCCGCAGGTCAGGTGCCCTTCGCCGCTGACCCGGTCGCCGGGCTTAAAGGCATCCACCTCGATGCCGATCTTCTCCACCACGCCGAAATATTCGTGGCCCACGATCATGGGCACCGGAATGGTTTTCTGGCTCCATTCGTCCCAGTTGTAGATGTGCACATCCGTGCCGCAGATCGCCGACTTGTGGATGCGGATCATCACGTCGTGCACCCCCACCGCGGGCACCGGCGCCTCCGTGGTGATCCAGATGCCTTCTTCGGATTTGGATTTGATCAGGGCCTTCATGGGAGCCTCCGGAACGACCGATTATTGCCCGAGGAGAATCTTGCCTGCACTTTTCTTTCATGCGTCATGCAGTCACCTGGTGGGACACCCAGGCCCCTCCTCAGATCGTAAATTCCATGAAAGCACAAAGCGCTTGAATGAAATGGATTGATTCAAAGAACATAAGTTATACATGAAGGTGGTCCTTCTATCCATAGAGGAGGCCTCCTCTTTCCGGAGTCAAAGCATGATTGATTTCATCCAGCGCACCGTCTATCCAATCAGCCTCGCTTTGATTGCCGGATCCATTTTTTCAACAACCTCGGGAGCCCAAGCCAAATCGCGTCCAGCATCGGTCCAGTCCATACCGGAATCCTCATGGTTGAATGCACCAGCCTTAAGCGCGGATCCAGCCTCGGTATTGGCTGCTTCAACCATTCACAAGCGGCGTGAAAACAGCAGTATCTTGGAGCTGCTAGAGGACTATCACATCACCTTAGACACAGATGGCCGCATTGAGCAGCGTTATCGTTACGTCTTCCGCGTAGAGACCGAGGCCGGCATCAGTGCCTGGGGATCAGTTTCGGCTGATTGGTCCCCATGGCATGAGGAACGCCCTAAAATCAGAGCGCGTGTAATCTCACCCAATGGGAAGGTTCATTTACTCGATCCCAAAACCATCGGTGATTACTCCGCCAATGAAAACTCTCCCCAGGTCTACGATGACCGCAAACGAGTTTCGGCACCTCTGCCCAAACTGAGCGTGGGTTCCCTGGCTGAAGTTGAAGTAATAACAAAGGAGACTTCCACCTCCACCAAGGCAGGGGGGAAACACACAATAATCCTTTCATCGAGCGTTCCGATCATGGAGACGCGCGTCCAACTTACAGTGCCGGAAAACCTGCCACTGAAATGGAAGCTGAAGGGACTCCCTGGTGTCCAGCCCCTGAATACCTCGATCGGAGATCGAAAGATGATGAGCTTCCGGGTCGGCGTTCGCGAGGCACCTCACCACAATGAGCCTTACCGACCAGCTGACTTGGTGGATCAACCCCTTCTCAGCTTTACAACTGTGCCTTCCTGGGCTGTGGCGTCGAAGTCCTATGAGGCATTGGTTGAATCCAAACTCGAGGGATCAGACCTTTCAGCTTGGGCATTGGAAGCCATCGGTGCTCGTGAAAAACCGTTGGAAAAGATCGCTGCTCTGCTAGCCCGTCTTACCAAAGAGATCCGCTACGTTGGCATTGAATTCGGAGAATGCGCCATCGTCCCGCACACCCCGAACGAAACTCTTCAACGCGGCTTTGGCGACTGTAAGGACAAGGCCACCTTGCTGGTGGCGTTGCTCCGAAGTGTGGGTATCAAGGCCCATGTAGCTCTCCTCAATGTGAGCTATACAGTGGACGTTGATCCAGACCTTCCGGGAATCAGCGGCTTTGATCACGCCATCGTCTATGTGCCCGCCGCATCCGCGAATGACAAACCCGTGTGGATTGATCCTACTCATGAATTCGCCCGTGCAGGAGAACTGCCCGAAGCCGACCAAGGTCGGCGCGTGTTGGTGGCGGCGACAGAAACAGTTGGCTTGATCACCACCCCAGAACAACCGGAAAAGAATGCGATCTGGGAAACTAGAGAAATCTTTTTCGCGGATCATGGCAAAGCACGAATCGTCGAGACCAGCTACGGAAGTGGTTCCGGGGAACTGGAATTGAGGAATATCGCAGGCGCCGATGACCCGAAAAAATTTCGAGAGTCCATAAAGAAATATGTGAAGGACCAATACGTTGCCAAGGACCTGGGGCTATTGGAGCCGGGGATCCGAAGCGACCTCAACCAACCATTCACCTTGAAACTCGAGGCCTTGGAGGCGGGTGTTGCGGTCACCGATTTCCAGAGTGCGGTGACCAATATCAATCGTTGGCCTCTGGTTTCCAACCTTAGCTCCATCATCCGCGCTCAACCAGCATTTGACGATAATGAAGAAAAAGAAACCGACTCGAGCTCCCGGCCTCGGAAATCCGACCTAAAATATCCCAATCTCTCCACACGTGAATGGAAATACAGGCTGGTCGCCCCGTCAGGCTATCGGATCACTGCTAATCCGCCAGACTCCACCTTCAAGATAGGCGCAGCCACACTCATCGAAACCTACAAGGAGGGCGCTTCCGGCGAGTATTTGGCCAATTTCCGCTTGGAATGCTTGAAACGACGATGGACCGCCGAGGAGGTTAATCAAGCCCGGGAATTCTTGAAAACATTCGAGAACAAATCTGTCGTTACCCTGATCTTCGGTCAGGAAGTGGAAACACACCTTGCAGCGGATCGCGTAAAAGAGGCCGTCGCCTCGGCTCGAAAATTTGCCAAACTGGAACCGAATAAATCCGGCCCGCTCATTCACCTGGCTAGAGCCTTCCTCGCCTCTGGGCTTGGCGAGGCGGCCCGAGGCGCCGCCCAGGAAGCAGTTCTACTCGAACCGCGATCCATCTATGCCCATAAGACTCTTGCCTGGGTATTGCAGCACAACCTGATCAGTCAAAGGTTCGCAAAAGGATGGGACCCGGAAGGCGCATTGCGCGAATACCGCAAGGCCATCGAGTTGGATCCTAAGGAATGGACTTGCCGGGCCGAGATGGCAATCCTGCTGGAATACAATCATGCAGGCTTGCGGTACGGCAAGGGCGCTCACTTGGAAGAAGCCTTAAAGGAATACCGAGTGGTCCAGGCTGAGCTGAAGGTGGAAGACATGAATCCGAATATACAGATCCTGCTGGTTCGCACAGGACGTTTCGAGGAGGCACACGCTTTCGCCGAAAAATCCTTTAAGGGTGCCCACAAGAACACTTGGCTCATCCTTTCCACCTTGCTTTACAAGGGCCAAGATCAGGCCATGAGGGAAGCCGCGGAATTGCTGCCAGACTCGAACGCCCGTAAGACCACACTGCTCTCGGTTGGTGAAACATTGGTTCAGTTGCGCTATTACCCCGAGGCCGCTGCAATGTTGAATGAAGGAAGTAAGGGAACCGAAAGCGCCACCCAGACTCAAGCCCGCGTGGAAGTCCTTAATAAGGTGCGTAGGTGGGAGACCGTGAAACTGGATCCATCCGACCCGCGCAGTGTCGTGAAGGAGTACCTGAAAGCGGCCCTCTCGGGGGAGGAGAGCCTTGCGCAGATCGGGCCTTTCTTCACGACCCCCTTTGCGACACTGCTGAACGCCACGGCCGATAAGAACAGCTTTAGGCAGGCCATCCTAACAGCGTTCAATTCCCTGCAATCCAAAGGCGTGTCAAAGGAGATAGCCCTTGATTTCGCCCTCACCGTGGTTCCCTATACCTTGGATGGTGACGACACCAAAGGTTATCGAATCACGATCCAAGGTTCCAACCAGGCTGGCAACAGCGAGGAAATCCTCTATGTGGTGAAGGAAGACAATTCATACCGCATCGCAGTGATGGACTCAGCGAGAGGCAGTTACGGTATTGAGACGTTGCGATTGCTGGGGCTTGGAGACCTTGTTGGTGCTCGAATCTGCTTAAACCGAATCCGTGAACAGATCAAATTAGGAAGTGGTGACGATCCGATCGAAGGCCATCCATTTGCTCGATTCTGGACCCGAGGCAATGAAGGAAGCGCTGAGGAAATTAGGGTCGCCGCCGCAGCGTTGATGGCGTTTGAAAAGGAGGATGGGGGTCAGATCCAGATTTTGGAAGAGTCACAAAGAAAGGCCCAGGACAAGGCTGCTAAGGCACGCTTTGATCTGCCGCTTACCTTCGCCTACGCCGCTCGAGAGGACTGGAAGGTGGCTGAGCTTCACGCTCGTAAGCTCACTGATGCCTACCCGGAATCGGAAAGCGCCAGCAAGCTCTTGATGGGAATGCTAGCCGCCCAACATCGATGGGATGCAGTCATTGAAATTCTTGATCGCCGCTTGACAAAGTTCCCCGAAGACCAGCGTCTGCTGCAATTCAAGGTGAATACCCTGCATTCCATGGGTAAACGAGAAGAGTGGAACCGAATGCTCCAATCCATGATCAACAATGGGACTGCCAGCGCCGAAGAATTCAATAGCCTAGCCTGGGACCAAGTGGCCCGCCAGGAGGTGAATAACGCGACATTGGAGACAATCCGTCACTCCTTGCAGCTCCGAATTCATGCTTCCTCTCAGCACACACTCGCAGCAGTGCTGGCCGAGCTGGACCGAACTACAGAAGCTAGGGACACGCTGTGGTTGGAGATGTCCGCCCAAGGCCTCGAAGAGCCCGGCGGAAATGAGTGGTTCGTTCTGGGCCGCATCGCAGAAAAGCTCAATGAGACAGATGCTGCTATCCAGTGTTATCGCAGGGTAAAAGATAAGAAAAAGGAGGAATCTGATGAAACATCTTGCTTCGCCCTCTCCCAAAAACGCATGGTTGCGCTTGGTGTGAAGCTTTAATTCCGCGGCCTATTGAATCACACCCACGTTCCGTCCCACCTTCTCGAACGCTGCGATGGCGAAATCAAGATCCGCCGTCGAATGCCCGGCGCTCATCTGGGTGCGGATGCGGGCTTCGCCTTTCGGAACGACGGGGAAGAAGAAGCCGATGACGTAAACTCCCTCATCCAGCAGCGCGTTGGCCATGGACTGGGCGAGGGCCGCATCGCCGAGCATGACCGGGATGATGGGATGCTCGCCGGGCAGGAGGCGGAAGCCGAGCTTGCTCATGCCGGAGCGGAAATGCGCAGCATTGGCGCGCAGGCGGCGGCGGAGATCATCGCCATTGTCCAGCAGGTCCAATGCGGCGATGCTTGCCGCGGTGATGGCGGGGGCGAGGGAATTGGAAAAGAGGTAAGGGCGCGCCTTCTGGCGCAGCCACTCGATGATCTCCTTCTTCGAGGAAATGTAGCCGCCGCTGGCCCCGCCCAACGCCTTGCCTAGGGTGCCGCTGAGGATGTCCACACGGCCCATGACGCCGCAGTGCTCGTGGGTGCCGCGGCCTTTTTCGCCCATGAAACCGACCGCGTGGCTGTCATCCACCATCACCATGGCGCCATGCTTTTCCGCGAGGTCGCAGATGGCTGGAAGTTTGGCGATGTAGCCATCCATGGAAAACACGCCGTCGGTGACCACGAGCTTGAAGCGGGCACCGTCCGCTTCCTTCAATTTTGTCTTGAGGTCCGCCATGTCGGAGTTGGCGTAGCGGTAGCGTTGCGCTTTTGAAAGGCGGATGCCGTCGATGATGGAAGCGTGGTTGAGCGCATCGCTGATGAGGGCGTCCTCTTCGCCCAAAAGGGCCTCGAACACACCGCCGTTGGCATCGAAGCAGCTCGAATAGAGCTGTGTGTCCTCCATGCCGAGGAAGGCGCTGAGCTTGGCTTCCAGTTCTTTGTGGACGTCCTGGGTGCCGCAGATGAAGCGCACCGAGGACATCCCGAAACCACGGGAATCCAGCGCCTTCTTGCTGGCTTCGACGAGCGCCGGATGGTTTGAAAGGCCGAGGTAGTTGTTCGCGCAGAGGTTCATCACGGGCCGGCCGTTGGCCATGATGCGGGCGCCTTGGGCGCTGGAGATCACGCGCTCGGTCTTGAAGAGCCCTGCCTCGCGGAGTTTCTCTGCTTCGGCGCGGAGGTGGTTCAGGAAATTTGGGTTCATGGATGCCTCGGAAAAAATGTGCCCTTTAAGATTCATGCCTCCAGGCGGGCCCTCAGTTCCGGCCAGCCATTCCAATACTGCAGCTTCAAAAAGGCCGTGAGCACGAGCGCATGGTGGATTTTGCCGCTCCGCAGGCACTCCTCAAGTTCCTTCCAGGAGAAGGCCCATACCTGGATTTCCTCGGCCGGATCCAGCTTCAGGTCCGCGGTGGCCTGGCATTCCAAGGCTAGGAAAGTGTGGGCGCGGTTGGTCTGGGTGGCCGGGTTGGGCGTGCAGCTTCCCAGCGGAATCCAGCGGTCAGCCGTAAAGCCCGATTCCTCCACCAGCTCGCGCTTGGCCGCCTCCAGCGGATCCTCGCCGGGATCGCAACAGCCGCCGGGAATCTCGAAGGTGGCCTCATCGATGCCGTGCCGGTATTGCTCCACCATCACCAATTCCAGGTCCCCGGTGAAGGCGATGACATTCACCCAGTCAGGGCCCTGCAGGCGGTAGAAGGCGTGCTCTCGGCCCGTGTGGGGCGAAGTGCGGCGGGCCACCATCTGCTTGAAGAGCCGGGAGTCCTGCCGGGTGCTCACATCCCCCTCGATCCACGGCGCGCCCGGATCGAATCCTTCGGAATGCCGGGCCAGGAGCCGCATGTCAGGCTTTCTCCGCCACCGAGTGGATGCGGCCCAGGATGTGGTGCGTGATCATCTCCAGGGCCCGGCGGTTTTCCACGCCCGTGGGGACGATGAGATCCGCCCAGCGTTTGCTGGGTTCCACGAATTCCAGGTGCATGGGCCGCACGCTCTGCTCGTATTGTTCCATCACGCTGTCCAGGGTGCGCCCCCGTTCCTTGGTGTCCCGGCGGATGCGGCGCAGGATGCGGATATCGGCGTCCGTGTCCACGAAGATCTTCACATCTAGCTGTTCCCGCAGCTCCGGCAGGGCGAGGAGCAGCAGGCCTTCCAGGATCACCACCGGCTGGGGTGGCAGCGAGGGGCCGAACCCGGTCCGGTCGCTGATGGCGAAGTCGTAGATGGGTTTCCGGATGGGTTCCTTGCGGCGGAGGGCGGCCATGTGGGTGGCCATCAATTCCAGGTCGAAGGCGTGGGGATGGTCCCAATTGATGGGCTGGTCGCCGAAGCGCGCCTTCACCACATCCAGCGGCGCGTAGTAGGCGTCCATATCCAGCAGCAGCGAGCCGATGCCCGCCCCCTTCCCGGAACTCGCCCAACCCTTGCGGATGCGGCGCACCAGCTCGTTGGCGACGGCGGTCTTCCCGCTTCCGGACCCCCCGACGATTCCCACCAGCCACGGATGATCCTGCATCGCTCCCCCTGACATGTTGCCGGGGAGTTCCGCATGCGCGCTTTGCCCGCCGGGCCCCCGGGACCTTCGACTTCGCGGCCGGCTGCGCCCGCCCCTCGGTCCAGCTCCAATCGTACCTGCCTTGCAGGCGGACGCGCCTTCATTGCCATGGGGCGGGGCGCACCGTATGCTGGATTCGCCATGTCGCGGAAACCTTCCTACACCCTGCCCATCCTGTTGCTGCTTGCCCTTGGCTGCGGCAACAGCGAAGATCCGCGTCTGCCAACCCATCTCTACGAGGATGCGATCCAGAAGAACCAGGCCGGCCAGGGTGACGCGGCCCGCCTGATGATGGATCAGATCGTCAAGCAGTTCCCGGACTCCGAGGCCGCCACCAAAGCCAGGAGAGATATTTATCAAATCGACGCGCTGCAGAAAAAAGATCTGGCCCAGCGGCAGCAGGAGGTCAAAACCACGGTGAAGCGGGTCATCGATGCGCTCAAGCGATACAACACCAAAAAGGGCGAGTATCCGAGCAGCCTCATGGACCTGGTGCCGGAATACCTCGAATCCGCGCCTCTGGCGCCCTGGGGCCATCCCTTCGCCTACCGCGCTTTCGTGGGCGTGCCCATCGAAGACGTCACGGATCGCCGGGGCAAGTTGAGCCAACGGTTCAACACCAAGCTCGACCACTACCAGTTCTGCTGCCTGGGAACCGACTTCGAGCCGGGCGGCTACGGCATGGCCGCCGACATCCTGGTGAAGGATGGTGAAATCCTGGACCCGGTGAAGGAAAAGACCTTCCCGGCCCTGCCCACGCCGCAACCCGTGCGCTGAGGCGGGTCGAGGGTCGAGGGTCGAGGGTCGAGGGTCGAGGGTCGAGGGTCGAGGGTCGAGGGTCGAGGGTCGAGGGTCGAGGAGAAGGATCACACCAGCGGAGCCTTCGACAAGGTCGACTAATTTTGTTCGCGGTGAATCGCGGTTCCCATTCTGTTTAGAAATTTTATCGCCATGCAGGCGGCGCCGAAGCCGTTGTCGATGTTGACCACGGCGATGCCTGGGCTGCAGGAGGCGAGCATGGTATGCAGGGCCACGGTGCCCCCCACGCTGATGCCAGCGCCGACGCTGGTGGGAACCGCGATCACAGGGGCATCCACAAGGCCCGCGACCACCGAAGGAAGGGCGCCTTCCATGCCGGCCGCCACCAACAGGATGGGGCAGACCCGGAGTTCGTCCAGCACGCCGTGGAGCCGGTGCAGGCCCGCCACGCCCACATCGAAGAACGATTTGGACGGATAGCCCAAAGCATCCAGCACGGCCTTGGCTTCCAGAAGCACCGGAATGTCCCCAGTCCCCCCGGTGAGAAGCCCGACCGGGGGCAAATCTTTCATGGGCCGGGGATTGAGCACCGCCGTCCGGCTGGCCCTGTCCACGGCGGCCATGGGAGCCAGCGCATCCATTTGGACTTCAGTCAACTGCGTCGCGATGCGGATCCGCTGGTTTTGGCGCGCTTCCTCGAAGAGTCGGACCAACTGCTCCTGGGATTTGCCGCGGGAAAAAATAACCTCCGGGATGCCCGTCCGCTGCTCGCGTTCATGGTCCCAACGAATATCCACGAACTACCTCGATCTGAAATGGAAAACAGAACCGTGAAATTCACTTCAAAGCAATAGGACCGCTATTTTGCGATGGCCACCAGGGACTTTGCCAGGCTCCCGCTCTGGAGGCCCGCCAGGTCGACGGCCACGAAGCGGAAGCCCGCGCGCCAACAGGCGCGTTCCAATTCCGTGCGCAGGGGTTCTTCGAGGGCGCGGTGAATCAGGTCCCGTTCTATTTCAAGGCGGACGACACTGTCATGCCAGCGGGCCCGGGCGGGCCAGAGGCCCTGGGCGCGGAGGAAATCCTCCACCTGTTCCACCTGCCGCAGTCGCTCCGGCGTCACTTCGGTCCCCACCGGGAACCGGCTGGCCAGACAGGGCGCGGCGGCCTTGTCGGCATTGGAAAGGCCCCAGTGGCGGGCCAATCGGCGTACTGCCTCCTTGTCGAATCCAGCCTCCAGCAGCGGTGAGAAAACCTCGTGCTCCGAGGCTGCGCGCAGCCCCGGCCGCACATCCCCAAGATCATCCAATTGCGTGCCGTTCAGCAGGACCCCGGCCAGATTCTGCCTGCGGGCCTCGGCTTCCGCGGCGCCGTAGAGGGTCGACTTGCAGTGGTAGCAACGGTCCCCAGAATTGGCGCGGTAGGCCGGGAGATCCGTTTCCCCGGTGGAAAGTTCCTGCAAATCCGCTCCCATCTCGCCAGCCAGGGCATGGGCCTCGGCCCGCTCCGCCTGGGGGAGCGAGGGGCTCACCGCAAGCAGGGCCAAGGTGTCGAGGCCAGCCCGGATGGACGCCGCCAGCACTAGGGTGGAATCGACGCCGCCCGAAAAGCAGACCAGGGCCCGCCGCGATCCCACGCGGGTCCGCAACAGGTCCAGAAGGCTGGATTCAAGGGCAAGCGCGTCATCCATATCCCAAGTGTGGCAGTATTTTCAAAACCTCTGGAGATCCCATGCGCCGTGTCCTGCTCGCACCCGTCGTCCTCGTCCTGCTGGCCTGCGGTTCCTCCAAATTGCAAAAGCGCGAGGCCGAGAACGACATCAAGAAGGACTATCCAGTGATGGTCATGGTGCCCGTGCCGGCCAAGGTGTCCGCGGAGAAAGGTGGCGACGCCCACAAGAAGCTGCTGCTGCTCCATGACAACCTGGCCCGGACCGGCTGGTTCGCCATCCAGCGCAGGGACCTGGGAAACCGGGAGGAATTCACCTACCAGTTGAATTCCAACGCGCCGAAAACCGCCATGCCATCCCCTTCCGGCGGCTTCCAGGTGAAGGCCGCCGAAGCCGAGTTCGTGCGGGCCACGCGCCTGGACCCCGCGGGCAACAGCGCCGTGGTCACCTACCAGGTTCGCCTGGTGAAACCCACCACCCAGTTCCAGCTCTTTGAAGCGCTGCACCCGGGCGTGAAGATCGGCGAGACCAAGGACCGCCACGCCACCTATCAGAAGCAGGGCCGCGATTGGATCCTGATGGGAACCGACGAGAAATTCATGAAGGCGAATTGAACTGGCTGCTCGCAACGAGGAAAAAACACCACGCGGAGGGCAGCTGAGGAGCTGAGGGCAGCAGAGAAAATTCTCTGCTGCCCTCAAAGCTCATGGCTCACGGCCCATAGCTCTTTCAGTAACGGTAGCTGTCCGTCTTGTACGGGCCGGCCTTGCTCACGCCGATGTACTTGGCCTGATCGTCGCTCAGTTCGGTGAGCTGGGCATTGATCTTCCGCAGTTGCAGGCGTGCCACGTGTTCGTCCAGATGCTTGGGCAGCGTGTAGACGCCGATGGGGTATTGGCCGCTGTCACGCTTGGTCCACAGCTCGATCTGCGCCAGGGTCTGGTTGGCGAAGGAGGAAGACATCACGTAGCTGGGGTGGCCCGTGCCGCAGCCCAGGTTCACCAGGCGGCCCTTGGCCAGCAGGATGATGCGCTTGCCGTCAGGGAAAATGATGTGGTCCACCTGAGGCTTGATCTCCTCCCAGGTGTACTGCTCCAGCGCGGCCACTTCGATCTCGCTATCGAAATGCCCGATGTTGCAGACGATGGCCTGGTCCTTCATGCGGAGCATGTGGCTGTGGTCGATGACGTGGTAATTGCCGGTGGCGGTCACGAAAATGTCGGCCTTGTCCGCGGCGTAGTCCATTGAAACCACGCGGTAGCCTTCCATGGCGGCCTGAAGGGCGCAGATGGGATCGATTTCCGTCACCCAGACCTGGGCCCGGAGCGCGCTGAGGGCCTGGGCGCAGCCCTTGCCCACATCGCCGTAGCCGCAGACCACCGCGACCTTGCCGGCCACCATCACATCCGTCGCGCGCTTGATGCCATCCACCAGGGATTCGCGGCAGCCATACAGGTTGTCGAACTTGCTCTTGGTGACGCTGTCGTTCACGTTGATGGCGGGAAATTTCAATTCGCCCTTCTTGGCCATTTCATACAAGCGATGCACGCCCGTCGTGGTTTCTTCAGTCACGCCCTTGATGGCATCCAATTGCTTGGCGTACCAGCCGGGTTGGGCGGCGATGCGCTTCTTGATGGAAGCGAACAACACGCGGGCTTCTTCGCTGTCCGGATGATCGAGGACGCTCAAATCCTGCTCGGCGCGGGCGCCCAGGTGGATCAGGAGCGTGGCGTCGCCGCCATCGTCCAGGATCATGTTCGGCGCGCCTTCGGGAAAGTCGAAGATGCGGTGCGTGAACTCCCAGTAGGCTTCCAGGCTCTCCCCCTTGTAGGCGAACACCGGCGTGCCGGTTTCGGCAATGGCCGCTGCCGCGTGGTCCTGGGTGCTGAAGATGTTGCACGAGGCCCAGCGCACGTTCGCGCCGAGGGCTTTCAGCGTTTCGATGAGCACGGCCGTCTGGATGGTCATGTGCAGCGAGCCCGCGATGCGCGCGCCCTTCAGCGGCTGGGCCGCGGCGAACTCGTCCCGGATGGCCATGAGCGCCGGCATCTCGCTTTCGGCGATGGCGATCTCGCGGCGGCCCCATGGGGCCAGGGACAGATCCTGGACGTGGAAATCCTGTTGGGTTCCTGAAGCCATGCGAAGCCTCCTCAAGCTCTGAAAGCCGGAGGCGATGGCCCGCTCACCATTCGCCAGCCCCGGCAGGGTTGTGAGGTGAGCGCCGTTGATCAGGTGCATCCGAGCCTGGGACAGTTGCCTCGCAGCGCTCCTCGGACTTAGGTATTTTAAGCCAGATCGCCTCTGGCCGCGAAGGGAAAATCCTGGCCAAAAGCGAACTCCTGAGGGGCCGCGGTGGCATGATGGAGGGATTCCCCTCCAGGCACCATGGACGAAAAGCCCCGCGAAACCAGTCTCCTGCGCAAGGCCCAGGCCCTGGGATTGCTCTCGCTCGAGGAGCTGGAACTCGGAAACATGAGTCTGGAATTCCTGATCCAATCCGGCCGCATCTCCCAGGCCCAGGTGGATCAACTCAGCGCTGGGCTCGACCTGGAATCCAATGACCCTTCCCAGCTACCGACCCAGGCTGAACCCACCCAGGACCCTGATCTGACGGCCCTGGAAGCCTCCTTTGCCGGCTGGGAGCGGTACGAGGTCCTCGGGTTCATCGCCCAGGGCGGCATGGGCCGGGTCTACAAGGCCCAGGACCGGAAACTCGGCCGTCTGGTGGCCCTGAAATTCGTCTCGGCCGGTTCCGGCACCGCGCCCCGCCGCTTCGCCGTGGAGGCCCAGGCCCAGGCCAGGGTCGAGCACGAAGCCGTTTGCCGGATCTACGAGGTCGGGGAATGGCGCGGCCAACCCTACATCGCCCTGCAATACATCGACGGAAAACCTCTTCTGGATTGCTTCGGGAGCATGGGGCTCGAGGCCAAGGTGGACTTGATCCGGCGGACGGCCGAGGGCCTCCACGCCGCCCACCGATTGGGCCTGATCCACCGGGACATCAAGCCCAGCAACATCATGGTGGAACGAGGCGGCGACGGCCGCCTCCAGCCCTATGTGATGGATTTCGGCCTGGCCCGGGTGCAGGAGACGAGCGGGCTCACCCAGACCGGGATGATCGTCGGCACACCCGCGTACATGGCCCCGGAGCAAGCCAGGGGCGACCAGGTCGCGGTGGATCGGCGCAGCGATGTCTATTCCCTGGGCGCGACGCTCTACGAAATCCTCACGGGAAAGCGTCCCTTCGAAGCCAAGTCTTCCATGGACGTCCTGGTGGCGATCCTGACGGAGGAACCCAGGCCCATGCGCCAGCTCGTGCCGAGCCTTCCGGCGGACCTGGAGAGCATCACCTTGAAGTGCCTGGAAAAGGATCCCGCCAAGCGCTACGAATCCGCCCAGGCGGTGGCGGACGATCTGGGCCGCTTCCTGGACGGAGAACCCATCAAGGCCCGCCAGATCGGACCGCTCCAGCGGCTCGATCGGCGGGTCCGCAGATATCCGGTGGCCAGTTCATTGATCACAGGCTCCATCCTGCTGGCCCTGGCCCTGGGAGCCTGGGGCATCCGGACGGCGTTGCGGTCCCGGGAGCAGGCGGCACTGGCCCAGCGGTTCGGGCAGGATGCTGAGCAGATCGATGCCATCCTGCGCTATGGGCACCTGCTCCCCATGCATGACCTCCGGACGGAAAAAACCCTGGTCATCGAGCGGATGAAGTCCATTACCGCCCGGATGGAGCAGTTGGGCGCCCTGGCTGAAGGTCCGGGCAACACCGCGCTCGGCCGGGGGCATCTGGCCCTGGGGAATCTGCCGGAGGCCCGGAAGGCCTTGGAACGCGCCTGGAAACTCGGAAACCGCACGCCCGAAACCGCCCTGCCGTTAGGGCAATCCCTCGCGGGCCTGTACCAGCAGGCCCTGGCCGAAGCTCGGAAGATCCAGGATCCCGCCCAAAGAGCCAAACGGAAACAGGCCCTGGCCGCGGAGCTTCGGGATCCGGCCCTGCGCTATCTCCAAGCCGGCCGGAGCCTTTCCGGGTCGGGCGCCTACATCGAAGGCCTCATCGCCCTGCAGGAAGAACGCTTTGACGAAGCGTTGGTGAAAGCGGTGGCTGCTTCAAAACAGATTCCCTGGTTCTACGAGGCCATCGCCCTGGAAGGGCAGATCTGGTGGGCCCGGGCAAGCTCCCTCGCGGAGCGGGGCGAATATGTGGCGGTGGTCGAAGCAGTCCGCAAATCCGAAGAAGCCTACGACCGTGCCCTACCCATCGCCCGGAGCGACGATTCCCTGTTCCTGGGCAAGGCCAAGTCCCTGTTGGTGGAAATGATCGTGAGCGGGGAGCAGGGCCAGTCCACCGAAGTTCCGTTCACCAAAGGGATGGCAGCCTTGCGGGAGGCCCGGAGGGCGGATCCTGAGCGCGCCGAAACCCACGCGGTCGAAGCCCGCCTGCGCTGGCAGCGCGCGAGCGACCTCGCCAACCACGGGAGCGACGGCCGGGTGGAATTGAGAGCCTCCGTCGCGGCTGCCGAGGAGGCCGTCCGCCGCGATCCGATGGATATACGGAACATTGAAAGCCTGTCCACCGCCTGCTGGTATTTGTCCCAGCAGGAGACCAGCCATGGCGCCGACGGCGAACCCGCGCTCCAGAAAGCGGAGTCCGTTCTGGAGCGGGGCAAGGCCCTGGATCCGCGAAGCTCGGTCATCTACCGGAACATGGGGGTGGTCCATGGCATCCGGGCCGAAGCGCGATTCAGGACGGGCGGCGACCCCAAGCCCGACCTTGAGGCGAGCGTGGCGGCTTTCCGGAAAGCCATCGAACTGGATCCCGACTTCATCCAGGCTTACAACAATATCGCCAATGCCCTGAGCCTGATGGCCGGAATGCAGAACGACCGCGGCGAGGACCCCAGGCAGACCCTCGAACAGGCCGACGCCAGCCTGGCCAAGGCCGTGGAATTGAACCCGAACCTAGCGGATGCCTGGGATGAGCGGGGCACCGTGCGGAACCTGCTGGCCACCTACCGGCACACCCACGGGGAGGATCCGCGGCCGGACATCGATTTGGCCCTCGGACATTTCCAGACGGCCCTTAAGGGCAACCCCGCCATGCCGCAGGCCATGGTCCACCAGGCCCAGGCTTGGCTGCTCAAGGCCACCTACCTCCGCGAAACCGGACAGGAGCCCTGGAAGCCCCTGGAGGATGCCGAGCAGGCCTCCCGGCGTTCCCGTGAAATCAACCGGGACTATGGCGAAATCGCGGCGACCTTCGCCGACATCCTTCAACTGAAGGCTGAACTTCTAGCGGAGCGGAATCGGCCCTACGGACCGGTCCTGGCCGAGGCCCGTGCAGCCTTGGACGCCGCCTTGAAGCGCGATGCCACGTCGCCATCCCTGTGGGAGCGCAAGGTGGCGATCGAGCTGCTGCTGGCGCGCCTGCAGCCGGCCGCGGCGCCGGGGTTCATCAGATCAGCGGAATCGCTCCTGCAAAAAGCGGAGTTCCACAGCGCCAAGACGACCATCAACCTGAATCTGCGCGCGCGGCTTGCCCTGGCCCAGGCCGCCCTCGCCTTCAGGGCCAGGGCGGATGCGGCTTCACCGCTGAGGATGGGGCTGGAGGCCATCGACCAATCCATGAGGCTGAATTCCAACCAGGCCGAAGCGAAGGCCCTTCGCGGAGCCCTTTTGATCAACCGTTCCAACGCCCAGAAGGATGCGAAATCCCGGCAGGAAGATGCCCAGGCCGCCCGTGGGGAATTCGAGGCCGCCTTGAAGGCCAACCCGCTGCTGCGCCGCGAATGGCAACCGCTGCTGGAGGAGGCCGCGAAGAGCGCGGGAGCGTGAATTCCAGCACCTGCTCCTGGCCATGCCTGCTTGGGTTATGGTGGAGCCATGTCCTTGAGCATCCAGGCGCCAGCCAAGTTCAACCGGTATCTCGGCATCCTGGAGCGCCGGCCGGACGGTTTCCATGAGCTGGAATTGGTGACCACCGTCTTGGACGGGGTCGCGGAGCTGACCGACACGCTGCGCGCCGAGCCCGCCGGCACCTTGAGCCTCACCCTTTCTGGACCCAAGTCCGAAGGGCTTGAGGTGGACGAATCCAACCTGGTGCTGCGGGCCTGGCAAAGGCTCGAGCAGATCGCCGGGAAATCCCTCCCCGCAACGCTGCATCTCGAAAAAAGGATCCCCCACGGCGGCGGCCTGGGCGGTGGAAGCAGCGATGCCGCCGCGGCCTTGAAGCTCGGCAATGACATGTTCGGCCTGGGCCTTTCGCAGGCAGCCTTGATGCAGCAGGCCGCCACGTTGGGATCGGACGTGCCCCTGTTCATCCTGGGCGGCAGCGTGCTGGGCCTCGGCCGGGGCGAGCGCGTCTTCCCGCTCCGGGACATCCCGCTGGAGCCGATCCTGATCGTCCATCCGGACCTCCATGTGGGCACGCCCTCGGTCTACCGGGCGCTCTCCTCGCTGGGATATCCGTTTCCGGAGGCGCTGCCTGGCCTCGGGGACCGCCAGGCCCCGCCCTGGCGGAATGATCTCACCGGAGCGGCGATCTATGTCTGCCCTCCGCTCGCGGAGGTCCGGCAGGCGCTCCTGGAATGCGGCGGCGAACCTCTGCTTTGCGGTTCTGGTTCCTGCTGGGCCGCCCGCTTCGGGACCGCGGAGGAGCGGAACATGGCCGCTGGCGGATTGCGCCTGGCCCACCCGTCCTGGGGAATCTGGACCGCCGGGAATTGATCTGTGGTGGAATTGGGGTGGATCCCCGAGAAGGAGCGCTATGAATCCCAAGGTCATCGGTGCCGTGGTTGTGGTGGTCGGAGTCGCGGCCTGGTTCGGGTTGAAGGACAGGCCGTCCTCGGACCCTGCCATCGCCACGCAGCAGGCCACGGAGGCCGCGCTCAAGGAGCTCGTCCCGCTGCTCGAAGACGCCACCAGCAAAGCACAGAGTTCCACGCGGCAGGACCAGGTGGATTGGAACCGGGTGGCCGAGAACGCCATCCGCGCCTTCCAGGCCAAATCCGGCCATTCCAGCCGGAGAAATCCCTACGAAGCCGCGGCTCCCGCATTCGTCAGCGGGCCGGCCGGCACCCGGCTGGGCACCGTGTATCTGGACGGCAGCCACGCCACGGCGGAAGGGGTGGTCCTGGTGACGGGCATCTACCGGGACAAGGGAAGCAACACCCTGCATGACAATCCCCAGACCGTGCCCGTGAGCCCGGTATGGAAACCCAAGGCCGGGCCGGGAAACCTGGACCACATGATCATCCAGGGGCTCTGAAAAGGCACTGGCGCAGGCCTGTTCCCGGGCCCATGTTTGGGGGCGTTGGGAGCCTCCATGCACCCGCTGCTGCTGCCATTCATCGCCATCGAAGTGCCGGTGCTGTTCATCTTCGCGGCCAGCGTGGTCTTCCTCCGGCGGCGCCGTCCGGAACGATGGCTGCCCATGCTGATGATTTTCGAGTTTCCCCTGGTGGCGGCCGGTGGAGTGGGTTTGCCATTGTGGATGGCCTGCCAGGTGTTCCTGGGGCGTTAGGGACGAAGACCGCCGCGGCATCCAGTTTTCCAGGCGCCGCTCACCGGTTCCGGCCGCCGGTTCGCCGATGCGATTGCGACTGATGCTCCCCCCGATGGCATCATGGATTCCACGAGGCATTCATGAGCGAGCTGGCACTCCGCGTCCGCGGGCTGAAAAAACAATACCCCAAGGTGCTGGCCGTGGCGGGCGTGGACCTGGATGTCGTGCGAGGAGAAGTGTTCGGCCTGCTGGGTCCCAACGGCGCGGGCAAGACTACCACCCTGGAGATGATCGAGGGCCTGACACACCCGGATTCCGGAGAAATGGAAATCCTCGGCCTCAACTGGAAACAGCATGGATCGGAAATCCGGGCCCGCATCGGCGTTCAATTGCAGAGCACGTCTCTCTTCAACAAAGTCACGCCGCGGGAGGCCCTGACCCTCTACGGCGGATACTACCCCAAGGCTCGGACCGCCGATGAACTTCTGGAGCTGGTGCAGCTCACGGACAAGGCCGATGCCTACCACATCACCCTGAGCGGCGGCCAGATGCAGAGGCTGGCGCTGGCCATGGCCCTGGTGAACGACCCGGAGCTGGTGTTCCTGGACGAGCCCACCACGGGCCTGGATCCCCAGGCGCGGCAAAGCCTCTGGGAGGTGGTCCGGCATATCAAGTCCGAGGGCAGGACCGTGATCCTCACCACGCACTACATGGACGAGGCCGAGGCGCTATGCGACCGCCTGGCCATCATGGACCACGGCAAGGTGCTCACCCAGGGAACGCCGGCGGAGCTCATCTCGCAATTGGCCATACCGAGCGTGGTGGAACTGAGTTTCGAGGGCCAGGCCCCCGCCAAGGAGGCCTTTCAATCACGCCTCGGCACTCCGATCCAACTGCGCGGAGACCTCTGGGAAATCCCGACCCCGGACCCGAAATCCCTGTTGCCGAAACTCCTGGAAGCCGCGGAAAGGGAAAGGATCCCCTATCGGCAAGTGCATGTGCGGCGGGCCACACTCGAGGATGTCTTCCTTCAAAAGACCGGCCACAGCTTAAGAGACTGAATTCACGCAAGCCCCTATACGACCTGATTTTCCTTGGTGGTGAACATGCTTCTCTGGCGCCAGTTCTTGATGGAATGGAAACTCTACAGCCGCGACCGGGTGGCGATGTTCTGGACCTTCGCCTTCCCCGTCCTCATGCTGCTCGGCTTCGGCGTGATTTTCCGCGGCGGCGACGCCCCGAAGCTGAGCGTTGTCTGGGTCCAACCGGTCCAGATGGCGCCCAAGGACGTGGCCTTGCTGAAGACCCTGGAGACCTTTCCCACGAAGCTGATCCCGCTGCCGCCGGAAGAGGCCGAAGCCAGGTGGACCAAGGGCGAGACCGCGGTGCAGGTCGAACCCGCCGGCGACGGCTTCCGCATGAAGGTGAACAGCTATCTCGTGGCCCAGGGCCAGATGACTGCGCAGATCGTCCAGCAGGCCTTTCTCATCTCGCAATCGCAGCTTCAGGGGCAGCCCATGCCGAAGCTCATCCCCGTGAGCACCGAGAGCCCGGGCCATGCCAAGGCGGCCAATTACGCGGCCTTCCTGCTTCCGGGCCTGCTGGGCATGAACCTGATGAGCATGGGGCTGTTCGCCGTGGGCATGGTGAATGTGAGCTACCGCGAAAAAGGGAAATTCCGCCGGCTCGCCGTGACACCGCTCCCCAAGTGGATCTTCCTCATGGGCCAGGTGATGCACCGCCTCACCGTCACCTTGATCCAGACCATTTTCCTGCTCATCGTCGGACGCCTGGTGTTCGGTATCGAGAACCAGGGGTCCTACGTCCTGCTGAGCGTGGTGATGGTGGCGGGCACGGCCTGCTTCATGGCCATGGGATTCGCGCTGTCCAGTTTCGCGGAGACCAGCGAAACCTACGCCGCCATCTCGAACCTGCTGTTCTTCCCGATGATGTTCCTGAGCGGCGTCTACTTCACCCTGGATGCGGCGCCGAAATGGCTCCAGCAGGCCGTCATCGCCCTGCCCCTCTCGCCCTTCCTGAAGGCGCTCCGGGCCGTCTACAACGATGGCGCGGCGCTCACCAGCCATGTTGCCGGACTCGGGATCATCCTCGTCTGGACCGCCCTCTGCTTCGGCCTCGCGGTGAAGCGGTTCAGGTGGGCGTGATCGTAGTTGAAGAGTTGAAGAGTCGAAGAGTCGAAGAGTCGAAGAGTCGAAGAGTCGAAAAGTTGAAAAGTTAAAAGAGTGTGGCTTGAAGCTCTCGACTCCTCAACTTTTCAACTTTTCGACTTTTCGACTTTTCGACTTGCCACTTCAACCCCGATGGCTGCCGTCTCGAAATCGAGGAATGAGCATTCCTGATTCCCTGATCGGCCCGGTATCCTTGAAGGTTGGAGAACACGGATGACTGATCGAAAAGCCCGAATGGCCATCTTCCTGACGGTCTTCATGGATCTGCTGGGATTCGGCATCGTGATTCCCATCCTGCCGCTCTACGCCGAATCCATCGCGGCCCAGGGAGAGGCCCCATGGATGCAGGCCGTGACGGGCTGGATGCGCCTGCAGGATGTCGGCGCATTCTGGGCGGGCGTCGTCTTCATCAGCTTTTCGGTGATGCAGTTCATCGCCACCCCGATTCTGGGGCGCATCTCCGACCAGGTCGGCCGGAAGCCGGTGCTCTGGATCTCGCTGATGGGATCCGCGGTCGGCTACCTGATGATGGCCCTCACCATGCGATTTGAATGGGTGCTCGCGGCCCGGGTCCTGGACGGAATCACCGGCGGCAACATCGCCGTGGCGCAGGCGGCCATGACGGACGGGTCCAAGCCCGAGGAACGTTCTCGGCTGCTGGGCATGATCGGCGCGGCATTTGGCCTGGGTTTCGTGATCGGCCCCGCCCTGGCGGGTGTGCTGGCAGGCTCGAAGTTCGGCGAATCCATGCTGGCGCAGCACGGCTGGCACCTGCCTTTCTTCGTGGCCGCAGGCCTGTCCTTCCTGGCAGCGACCTTCGTGCTGGCTTGGCTGCCCGAAACGCTCACACCCGAATTGCGCGCGATGGCCAAGGCCAAAGAGAGCCGCGGGCACGCGCTGATGGTCGCGTTGAGGACGCCTGGCATGGCGCAATTGCTATTCATCGCGCTGCTCGCCATGTCCGGTTTCGCGATGATGGAGGGCACCTTCAGCCTCCTGGCCCATGCGCGCTTCGGGTTCGGCCAGCGGGAGGTGGGCTACCTGTTCGCCTTCATCGGCATTTTGATCGTCCTGTATCAGGGCGGACTGGTCCGTGTGGTGAGCAAGCGGATTCCCGAGCGGGTGGCGGTCCTTTCAGGTCTCGCCCTGATGGCCTGCACCTTGCCATTCCTTCCCTCCTCGCCCTGGAAATGGCCTTTCCTGCTCCTGATGGTGCCCCTGTCCTGGGGATCAGGCATGAACAGCACCGCCACCAGCGCCTTGGCTTCCCAGCTCACTCCCGCCGAGGAACAGGGCAGCCTGTTCGGCGCCATGGGAGCCATGCAGGGGCTGGGCCGGATCATCGGCCCCGCCGTGGGCACCTTCGCCTTCGCGAAATGGGGCTATGCGTCGCCCTACTTCATCGCCACGGCCACCGTGGGATTGGGCCTGGTGCTGGCGCTGACGCTGCGCAACGTGCACCGTGGCGCCAGCGTGCCCAGTTGATGGAGCCCGGCGCTCCCAGCGGGGCGCTGTGGAATTTCAAGACACGCTCTGAGACCCGTCGAGCCCGTTGAAACCAGCTAGAATGGCTGTTTACGGGTAGAAAAATGATTGAATTGAATGGCCTGGATCTGAATGCCGAAGGACTGTCCCGCATTGCGGCGGGGGAGGCCGTTTCACTCGCCCCCTCAGCGCTCGCATCGGTTTCGGAGAACCGCCGCGTGATCGACCGGATCCTGGCGGAGGGCCGCACGGTCTACGGCATCAACACGGGTTTCGGACAGTTCGCCACGGTCGTGATCCCGCCGGACCAGCTTCAACAATTGCAGCTCAACCTCATCCGCAGCCACGCCGCCGGCGTGGGCGAACCGCTGCCCCTGGACCAGACACGCGCGCTCATGGCCGCGCGCATCAACTGCCTGCTGCGGGCCCACAGCGGCATCCGCCCCGAACCCATCCATCTGCTCGCCGCCTGCCTGAACCAGAATGTTCTGCCGGTCGTCCCTTGCCAGGGCAGCGTCGGCGCCAGCGGCGATCTCGCCCCGCTCGCGCACATGGCCCTGCTGCTCGTGGGAGAAGGCCTCGCCTGGCGCGGCGGCAAACAGATTCCAGGCGGAGACGCGTTGAAAGCCGAGGGCCTGGATCCCATCCAGTTGCAGGCCAAGGAGGGCCTGGCCCTTATCAATGGCACCCAGCTCATCACATCGCTAGGTTGCCTGGCCCTGCAAAGGCTGAGGGATCTCACGGCTCTGGCGGACGAAGTCGCGGCGCTGTCGCTGGAGGCCCTGCGGGGATCCCGGGCCGCCTTCGACCCGCGCATCCATGCGGCGCGTCCCCATCCCGGCCAGATCGAGGTGGCCGCGAACCTGCGGCGCATCCTGGGCCCGACCTCCGAGATCGCCGACAGCCATCGCGACTGCCACCGCGTCCAGGACGCCTATTCCCTGCGCTGCCTGCCCCAGGTCCATGGGGTCGCCCGCGACGCCCTGGGCTTCGCCGGCGGGATCCTGGAGCGCGAGCTGAACAGCGCCACGGACAACCCGATGATTTTCACGGACACCCAGGAGTCGCGCTCCGGCGGCAACTTCCACGGCCAGTACCCGGCCTTCGCCTGCGATGTGCTGGCCATCATCTGCGCGGACCTCGCGAGCATCTCGGAGCGCCGCCAGGAACGGATGGTGAACCCCGCCACCAGCGATCTGCCGGCCTTCCTCACGGAACACGGCGGTTTGGAATCGGGCTTCATGATGGCCCACGTCACCTCGGCGGCCCTGGTTTCGGAGCTCAAGGGCCTGGCCCATCCCGCCTGCGTGGACAGCATCCCCACGAGCGCCGGCAAAGAGGATCACGTCAGCATGGGGCCCATCGCCGCCCGCAAGCTGACTCGCGCCGTGGACGGCCTGGAACAGGTGCTGGCCATCGAAGCCCGGATGGCGCTGGAAGGCGTCCGCCTGGTGGGACTCGCCCCGGCGGCGGGACTGCAACCCCTGATGTCGAGACTTTCGGAATCCTGCGCCGTATGGCGGGACCGGCCTATGTTTGAGGAAATCAGCCTTTCCCTTCAAGCGCTGCGGCTCCATATGCGAGAATTCCAGGCATGAACCCTCCCAGGGCGAAAGCCAATGGCATGAAACAGGGGGCCTCCGGCCCCGGGCCGGAGGCTGCCGGGGAAGGCCCCGCGAAGGCGGTGCCGCGAGCCTGGCGGGCGCGCTGCGAGGCCGACCTGCGGGCCTTCTCGGACGCGGATTCCATCCGCTTCTGGGGCATCGCCCATCAAGTCGAGGGCGAAGCCCGGCCCGTCTTCAACTACCGATTCGAGCACACCGCCGCGGCGGTGAAGCTGGGCCGGTGGCTCTGCCCGCAGGTGGGGGCGGATCCGGACATCGTGGAGTGCGCCCTCTGGCTCCATGACTGCCGGAAAAAACTGAAAGACCCCTTCTCCAAGGACACCCACGCGGCGGATGCGGCGGCCGAAGTCTCCACCATCCTCCGTGGCACCGACTTCCCTCAGGCGAAGATCCCGGCGGTCTGCCACGCCATCGAGCACCACGTCGGCCTGCGGCTGACGAAAAAGCTCGCGCCCATCGAAACCGCCTGCGTCTGGGACTGCGACAAGCTGAGCAAGCTGGGCGCTGCCAGCCTCATCCATTTCGGCTGCATCAGCGGCGCGTTCCAGCCCATCACCACCGAAGACATCCTGCTGCGCGGCGAGGCCTGGCTGGAGCTCTGCGAAGTCATCGCCGCGAGCATGAACACACTTCCTGGCAAAGCGGAGGCGGAACGCCGGCTCGCCTTCCTCCGGGCGCACTACCAGCAGCTCGGCCGGGAATGGAGGGAGCCCATGGAGCCCTCCCCCGCCGACGCAACCCAGAGCCTGGTTCCATGAGCGCCCACCTCTCATTGCTGGAGATCTTCCAGCGGACGCTGAAATTCCTTCAGCTCTACGCGCCGGACGATCCCAAGGCCGGCCAGGCCTTGCAGGCCGTGTTCGAGGCGCTTTCGGAACAGCTGGATTTCTCGGGTTCCTTGGAAATCGACGTGTTCCAATCCCGCGGTCGCTTCCAGTTGCTCGCCAACGGCCAACTGATGGATGGCCCGCCCCAGGCCGTCACCTCCCTGGCCCAGTCCCTCATCGACCGGCGCATCCACCGCATCAGCTTCGAGCGCGGCATGGATGAGGACGAGCTCCGCATCCTGTTTTTCCTCCTCCAGCTCAAGCCGCAGCGATTGGTGGAACTGGGCGGTCCGACCACCTTCTCGTCCGAGATGCCGAACATCCTGCTGAACGAAGGCATCACGCTCTCCGGGGTCGGCGGGCTGAGCCGGCCGGTTCCCATGGAACCGGTGCCCATGCGGCCGCTCCCCGCGCTGGAACCCATCCCAACGCCCCCCCGCGTCCCCACGCCGCCGCCCATCCCGGTGCTCACCACCATGCCGCTGGCCAATGTGCCCATGGAGCTGCCGACACCGCCACGGGCGCTGACGCGGCCCCTCCCGCCCGAGTGGGATCCCTCCGTGTTCGACGTGCCGCCCGCTGCGCCGCCCCCCCTGCCCGCGACGCCCAAGGCATCCTCCCAGCTCACCTCTGCCCGGGACACCTTGAAGGCCCTGCTCGGGGACCCCCTGCCGGAACCGGAGCAGCCGGCGGAGGAAGCCCTGCCGATGCCGCCCGTGTTCTCCGCAAATCCCTCCCAGGATGCGGACCCGCCGGCCCCAGCGGTTTCCGCGGTTCCCCCGCCGGTGGTGCTGCCGCCCCTCAATGAGCGGCTGGCGGAACTGTTCGGGCCCATCGCGGACTCGGCGCAATCGGTGCCGCCGAAAGCATCAGCGCCCTGGTCGACGGATCAATTGGAAGTCCTCAAGAAATCCGAGCTGCGCTTTGCGGATCTCGCGGCCCTGCAAGGGTCGGGGGAACTGCACGAGCTGAACCGCGAGGACTTCGTGGCGCTCAGGGATGCATTGAGGCAGGCCCTCTGGTCGCTTCCGCCCACCAGCCAAGGCTCGATCCTGCTGGGCCTGCCGGTCTTCCCGCCGGGCGAACATGCCCTGCAGCGGGCCATGGACTATCTGGCGCCGGAACTGCTGGCGCAGACCGTGGCCGAAGTGGAATTGCGCCTCCGCCCACCCCGCCCCCAACTGGCCCTCCTGGTGGCCACCCTGCTCCATTGCGTGAAAGACCGGGAGATGAGCCTTGAAGCCCTGAGAGGGCGCCTGCAATTCGAAGGTTGGGACATCCTGGACCTGGAAGCCCTCTACGCGGATATCCGCTGGGAATGCCAGGGCACCGACACCAAGCTGAATCTCGCGGTGCAGGACCAGGGCCTGATGGATCTCGAGTCCTCCCAGATCGGCAGCATCTGCCGCCAATCCATCCGCAGCGGACGGCTGGACGCATTCCAGACCTTCTGGAAAGCCCTGGAGGAAGCGCTCTGGGGCCAGGAAGACCCCCCGCGGCGCAAGGCCGCCCAGGTTTTCGCGGATCTCACCGAGTGCATCATCGATCCAGGCCTTCCCCTCGACTACGACATCAAGCTCCGGGAACTCCTGGCGAAGCACATCACCCTGGAGATGGACCCCGAAGCGCTTGGATGGATGTGCCAGGGCATCGAAACCATGGTCTCCCAGGCCATGGTGAAACCTGACCTGGACTACGCCAGCCGCCAGGTGGAGAACATCCTGAATCTCGCGGTGGCGAGCGCCACCAGGGCAGGCGGCACCAAGATTTCCCAGGCCCTGCACGACCTCTACCTGCGGATGGCCGGGGCGCGCAACGTCAATGCGCTGCTGCCGCTCATCTACCAGCCGCAGGCGGAGCCGGCCGCTTCCCAGTTGAACCGGCTCCTGGGCCTCCTGGGCCAACCGGCGGCGCGCCACCTGGTCTACCGGCTGGGGCAGGAGGAGGACCGCCCCAAACGCTACAAGCTCCTGGACGCGCTCCGCGCCATCGGCCCGAAGGCCGAACTGCCGCTTCGGGAAGCCCTGGCCGCGCCCGAATGGTACCTGGTGCGGAATGTGGTTTCACTGCTCGGGGAAATCGGCGAAAGCTCGGCATTCGATGACGTGGCCCTCACGCTGTCGCATAAGGACGCCCGGGTCCGGCGGATGGCCGCCAAGTCCATGGGGCTGTTGAATGCCGACCGGGCGGTGCCCTTGCTGATCGCGGCCATGCCCGCCGCCGATCCGAACACCCTGCTCGAACTCGTAGCCCAGCTTGGCGATCTGAAAGACCCCAGGGCCGTGTCGCCCCTGGTCGAACTCCTCCAGGATGGAAAAGCCACCGGTCCCGAGGCTGAACAACTGCGCCAGACGGTGTTGGAATCGCTGGGCGCCATCGGGTCTCCCGAGGTGGTGCCCGTCCTTTCCAAACTCTTCAAGAAGAAAGGCTTCCTGGGCCGCCTGGAGCCCCTTCCCTTGCGGATGGCCGCCGCCCGGGCCCTGGGGGCCATCGGCACGCGGGAGGCCCGGGAAGCCATGGCCCTGGCCCTTGAAATAGAAACCAAAGACGAAGTGAAGGCTCTTTTACGCATGCGCTTGATGGGGGACTGACGCCTATGCCCACCTTCATCGAAACAGCCAAGGCCCTGGAAGTGGCGCTGAAGGCCCTGCAGATGTATACGGCCCAGCACCCCAGGACCCAGAAATCGCTGGCGGAGGCCAAGGACTCCCTGGTGGAGTGGATCGCCGAAAAAGCCTCCCTCCATCTGGCCGTGGCCAGGGACAAAGTCTTCGCCGATGGCGTGAAGGTGGAGGGAGCGAGTCCCCACCTCCAGGCGCTGGCCAAACGGTTCTCCGACCGCATGATCGCGGGATTCATCATCCAGCGGGACATGGATGGCGCCGACCTGCTGGCCATGCTGAACCTGCTGCTGCTGAAGCCCGCGAAGATCGAGGAGCTGGGAGGCCCCGGACCGATCCTCGAGCGGGCGGGCATCACGCGCATCCGCGTGAGCCTCACCCGGTACAAGGAAGTGGGGGAAGGCGGCGAAGAGGACGGAGAGGATGACTCGGGACCAGGCTCCAAAGCGGAATCCGGCAAGGAATCGGGAGACAGCGCCGAGGAGCCGCCAGCGGAGGAACCTGCCCAGGAACAGGACGCAGGAGGCGGGATGAGCCTCGAAGCGGCCGAAGCCCTTGAACTTTCCCTGCTCCTGGGCCCGCCCGAGCAGTTGATGAGCATCATCCGGGATGCCTTTGGGGAGATCCTCGGCGCCATGGCCACCGGCGACGGATTGGCCCTGGCGACCCTGCAGCCGGCCTTCCTCGGCAACCTGGGAGCCATGGGCTACCAGCTCGGCCTCGGCGAAGGCATGCCTTCCGCGGCCCAATTGAGCGTCCTCCGGCAAGTCCTCCTGAGCCTGCCTCCGGAGGCCCAGTTGAGCCTCCTGGGAGGCATCCCCACCCTGCCCGGCCAACCCGAAGGCTTGGCCCTGGGCATCCGGGAACTGGCCCCGGAAATCCTGGCCGCAGCGGGCACCACGCTGCTGGGCCAGGGCTATTCCTGGAACCTTCTGCAAGGCCCCCTGCAGGACGTGCTGCGGCCGTTGCCAGAGCGTGAATCCATGGTCCGGGCCCTGGCCATCCACATGCGGCAGCTCGGCTACGACGGCAATCTGGCGGAGTCGCTGCTGCGCCGGCTGGATTGGGAAGCACTGACCCTCGAAGCCAAGGTGGTCCGGGCTTTGGAGAGCCGGCAGCTCTGGGAACTGAACCTTGAACAGCGGTTGGCCTTCCTGCGCGAACTCCTCGAACATGACCGCACCGAAGCCTTCCAGCGCGTCCTGGAGCGGGTGCTGGAGACCCTGACGGTGGAAGACCAGAACCTCCGCCTCGCGGCCACCCAGACCCTGGCCGGCGTCGCCCATTGGATGCGCGAGCCGGGCCTGCCGCCCGGCACCGAGGGCCCCCTCACCCAGAAACTCGAAGCGCATTTCGCCGTGGAAACCTCCGCGCCCATCCATCAAGTGGCCACCGAAGCCCTGAGCATCATCCTGGGGACCATGGTCATCCGCGGGGACCTCGGCGCCGCCCAGACCTGCGTCATGGAACTGCAGGACCTCTGCGGCATCCACGAAGAAATCCAGGATTGGCGCCAGGAAGGCCTGGAAAACCTGAAGGCGCGGCTGGTGCGAGGCGATTGCGTGGAGCGCATCCTGCAACTGCTGTTCGAATTGGACAAGGTGCATCTGACCGCCGAAGTGCTCCCCTTCCTGGAGTGGCTGGGCCCGGTGGCGGCTGGTTTCTTGATGGCCAAACTGGGCGAGGAGACCGAACGCCACCGCCGGGGGCGCCTGCTCGAAGCCCTGCGGGTCCTGGGCTCCGCGGCGGTGGATGCGGTGCAGGAAGGCATGTGCTCGGATGTCTGGTTCATCGTCCGGAATGCCTTGAATCTATTGAGCGACATCGGGGATGCCGGGTCCTTGCCGGCCATCGTGCCGCTGCTGCGCCACACCGATGGCCGGGTGCGCCGCGCCGCGGTGAGGGCCCTGTGGAAACTGGGCGGCGCCGCCGCGGAACCGCATCTCCTGGGCATCCTGAAGGAAACGGATCCCGAAACCAAGTTCGAGGTGCTCTTCGCGCTGGGGCAAATCAAGACGGCCGCGAGCGCGCCGGCGGTCCTGGAACTGGCGGAGGACCGCCGTTCGCCGGAGCGCTTGCGGCTCAAGGCCCTGGAAACCCTCGGAGACCTCGGGGCCGCGGCCGCGGTCCCCGCCCTCGCCGAATTACTCAAGAAAAAGAAGACCTTCTTCGGCACCAGCAGCGAGACCTTCGAGATCCGGATGGGCGTGGCCAAGGCCCTTCAGGGCATCGGCACCCCGGAAGCCCGATGGGCCCTGCAGAAGGCGGTCGAGGCCGAGCCGAAAGGGCCGGAGCGGGATTCGATGCAGCGGATCCTGGAGGCCTTCAACCGGAAATGAGGACCGCCCCCTCACACGAATTTGCATTCGAAAAGATAAAAATTCACCACCAAGACACGAAGACACCAAGAAAACACCAAGCTCCAACATGGCTGATTCCGGCTCAAAATCGCTTCGCGAGGCGCGTAGCGCCTGCGGGCCGAAGGCCCGCAAATTCAGGTGGCCCGGCGCGGATCACACCTAAGCGTGAGCCCGCCGCCGGGCCACCTGAATTTCATCTGCGAAGCTCGCACATGACGAGTCCCTTTGCGCCCTTTGTGGCTTGGTGGTTCTATTTCTTTGAACGCAACTTAGTGTCAGGGCTTCCGCCGCCGGGGTTTGGCGGCCGCATTGGGCTCGGCCGTCGCTTCCTTGAGCATCTCCGGCTTCCAAAGGATGGGTTCGGGGTGGCTGTTGTCGTCGGTGGCCACCATCACGAATTCGCCGCTGGTCACATCGCGCCGCGCGTTGCTCACGGGGCTGTAGACCCGCACCTCAAGCTGCACGGTGATGGAGGTGGTCCCGGCCCGGGTCACCGTGGCGTAGAACTCGATGATCTCCCCTGCCCGCACGGGGCTGTGGAAGAACAGCTCCGAGACCTTGAGGGTCACGAACACGCGGTTGTGGCTCACCAGTCCCGCGCAGATGCCCGCGGCCTTGTCCATGCGCGCCATCATGACCCCGCCGAACAGCGTGGCATTCAGTCCGATGTCCTGCTGGAGCACCATTTCGCGCGAGATGAGCATTCAAACCCCACTTTTTTCGCGGACTTTCGCGTCTTTCGCGGTTTCAGGCCTTCACGCCCAGCCGCTGCGCCATGGCCTTGCCCATGTCGGCGGGGCTCTGGACCACCGTTATGCCCGCGGCTTCCAGGGCCTTCATCTTCTCGGCCGCGGTGCCGTGGCCCCCGCTGATGATGGCGCCGGCGTGGCCCATGCGGCGGCCGGGAGGGGCCGTCTGGCCCGCGATGAACGCCACGACGGGCTTCTTCATGTTGGCCTTGACCCAAGCGGCGGCATCCTCCTCGGCGCTGCCGCCGATCTCGCCGATCATGACGACCGCGTGGGTGTCCGGGTCGTCGTTGAACAGCTTGAGCGCGTCGATGTGGCTGGTGCCGTTGATGGGATCGCCGCCGATGCCGATGCAGGTGGACTGGCCGATGCCGAGGGCCGTGAGCTGGCCCACGGCCTCATAGGTCAAGGTTCCAGAGCGGCTGACCACGCCGACGTTGCCCGCAAGGTGGATGCGGCCGGGCATGATGCCAATCTTGGCCTGGCCGGGACTGATCACGCCGGGACAGTTGGGACCGATGAGGCGGCTCTTCGGGTAGTCCGGCAGCACCCGCTTCACTTTCATCATGTCGAGCACGGGAATGCCTTCGGTGATGCACACGATGAGCGCGATGCCCGCCTCCAGGGCTTCGAGGATGCCGTCGGCCGCGCCGCTGGGCGGCACGAAGATCATCGTCGCGTTGGCGCCGGTCGCCTTGACCGCATCCTGGACCGTGTTGAAGACCGGAAAGCCTTCGACCACCGTGCCGCCCTTGCCTGGCGTGACGCCGCCCACAACGTTGGTGCCGTAATCGCGGCAGCCGATGGCATGGAAGAGGCCCTCCCGGCCGGTGATGCCCTGCACGATCAACTTGGTGTTATTGCCGACGAGAACAGACATGGGAGACTCCGCTGGGAAATTGAATCTGGGGCTTGAGAGTTGAAGAGTTGAAGAGTTGAAGAGTTGAAGAGTTGAAAAGTCGAAGAGTCGAAGAGTTTGGGCTTTGCGGCGGGAGTTCAGTCAGGGCAGTGGATCATCCTGAAAGGTATCCCAATCCCGCTCTGGCGCTGGATCCGGGACCGGCTTCGGTTCGGATGGAAGGTTGGATTTCAGGGCGCGGAGCCTGGCCAGGTAATCCTGCTTGATGGCGTCCAGCTCCAGATTCCTCTTGTAGAGGCGGGAGAGCAGCAACACGACGATTCCGAGGTTGAGGGGCGCCGCGATCCACATGATCTTGGGAGCGTGGAAGAGTGTGGCTTCCCAGGTCCGCGGGCCGGCCAGCCAGATGAAGACATACATCATGGGGAGGAGCCCCACGAGCACGAAGAAGAAGCTCCAGCCCAGGCGCCAGGCGCCTTTGTACATGACGTCCTGGTACTCCTGGTACAGGGCGTCGTACTGGGCTTTCAGGTCCTGGGCCATGGGCTGCTATTTCGTCGCTGCGACGATCTTCTTGGCCGCGTCTTCGAGCCCCTCGGCGACGATCAGGTTGAGTCCGCTTTCCGCGAGGATCTTCTTGCCCTCCTCGCCGTTGGTGCCTTCGAGGCGCACCACGACGGGGACCTGGATGCCGATCTGCTTCGCGGCCTTCACGATGCCGCCGGCCACGATGTCGCAGCGCATGATGCCGCCGAAGATGTTGACCATCACGCCCTTCACGGCCTTGTCCTGCAGGATGATGCGGAAGGCGTTCATCACCGCGTCCTCGGTGGCGCTGCCGCCGACATCCAGGAAGTTGGCCGGAGAGCCGCCGTGGTACTTGATGATGTCCATGGTGCCCATGGCCAGGCCCGCGCCGTTCACCATGCAGCCGATGGTGCCGTCGAGCTTGATGAAATTGAGGTTGAATTTGGAAGCTTCGATTTCCTCCGGAGCCTCTTCGTTCAGGTCGCGGAAGGCCAGGATGTCCGGGTGGCGGAAGAGGGCGTTGTCGTCGAAGCCCATCTTCGCGTCCAGCGCGATGACATCGCCGGTCTTGGTGACGACCAGCGGATTCACCTCGACCATGGAACAGTCTTTCTCGACGAACAGCCGATAGAGGTTCTGCAGGAAAATGACGCCCTTCTTGAACGCATCGCCTTCGAGCTTCAGGGCGAAGGCCACTTCCCGGGCCTGGAAGGCCGAAAGGCCGACCGCCGGATCGATGGCCACCCGCACGATCTTCTCGGGGGTCTTCGCGGCCACTTCCTCGATCTCCACGCCGCCTTCGGTGGAGGCGAGGATGGTGATGCGCGAGCTGGCGCGGTCCACCAGGAAGCTCAGGTAGAGCTCCCGGTCGATGTCCACGGGGTTGCTGATGAAGACCGTGTACACCCTGCGGCCCTCGGACCCGGTCTGCTTGGTGACCAGGTTCATGCCGAGCATCTGCTTGAACAGTTCCGCCGCCTTGTCCGGGTCGGTGGCGAATTTCACGCCGCCGCCCTTCCCCCGGCCGCCAGCGTGGATCTGCGCCTTCACGACGCTCTGGCCGCCGTAGGCCTTGGTGATCTGCCGGGCATCCTCGGCGTCGGTCGCGACCCGGCCATCCGGCGTCGCAACTTTGTACTGCCGGAGCAGTTCTTTGGCTTGGAACTCATGGATGTTCATGCTCACTCCGAGTTGTGCCCGGCGGGATCGTGGAGGCGGATCCTGCACCCTGGGCCAAAGGTCCAGTTTAAGAGCCGGGATGGAATCGCCAACGTTTTTTTGGAATCTTGTGACCGTATTCCGTTAAGGGCCGTTACGCAGTGGCCAGTACATTCCCGGCCACTGCGCAGCGACCTTTTATGCCGGACGGAGAACGACCCGGTGCCCGCCATGTAAGAATGCTTCATCCCCTCCGTCAAAGGACTCTCATGGCCCAGCTGGACAAGCTCCTACAGCAGATCGTGACCAGGGGCGGACGCGCGCTGCGCATCGAGCCGAACCAGCCTCCCTTCGTGGAGTTCAGCGGCGGAGGCAACGTGGCGCTGCTGCCCCAGGCCCTGCCCCCGACCATGCTGGAACACATCACCCAGGAAGTGATCCCGCCGCAGTACAAGGACGCATGGTCCCAGCAGGGACAGATCGCCTTCGAGTACCTGAACGGAGGCGTCAATTACCGCATCGCCATGGAGCGCACCGCCATCGGCAACCGCCTGAAGGCCGAGCCCAAAGACGGATTCCCCACCGGCGGCGGAATCCAGGACATCAAATTCGTGGATGTGGAGCTTGGACGCGCCGCACCGTCGGACCCGCCATCCTCGCCGGACCTCGCGGCGCTTTCCCCCGCCCCAGCCATCGCCCTGGAACTGGCCCCCTCGCCTGCGCCCAGACCCAAGGCCCCGGCGGCCATGGAGCCTGCGCCCCCGCCGCCTCCGCCCCCGGAGCCAGCGCCTAAGGTGGAATCCATCTTCGCCGGCCCCGCCGCGCCGCGGGAACTCCATCCCCTGGCCCTGGTGCTGTTCAGCGCCCTGCTGGAGCGGAAGGGCTCGGACATCCACTGCACCTGCGACGAGAATCCCATCTTCCGGGTCAATGGGGAGTTGCAGGATTTCAGGGAATGCGGGCCCATGGGACGGACGCAACTGCTGGACCTGATGCAGTCCCTGGCCACCCCTGACGCCTGGGGGAAATTCCAGTCGCGGAGCGACGCGGATTTCGCGTTCGGCTTCGATCTGGGGGGCTGCCGGCTGCGCGTGAATTTCTTCCAGGACCGCGTGGGGCCCGGCTTCGTGGCCCGGGTGATCCCCAATGAAATCCCGGACCCGGACCGGCTCGGCCTGCCGGACCCCGTCCGCCAGCTCGCCCTGCTGGCCAAGGGGCTGGTGCTCGTGACCGGCCCCACCGGAAGCGGAAAATCCACGACCCTCGCTGCCATCATCGACCTCGCCAACCAGCAGCGCATGGATCACATCGTCACCATCGAGGACCCCATCGAGTTCGTGCATCCCCGCAAGAAATGCCTCATCAACCAGCGGGAAGTCCACACCCATACCGAGAGTTTCAAATCCGGCCTGCGGGCGGCCCTGCGCGAAGATCCGGACATCGTCCTGGTGGGCGAGATGCGCGATCTGGAGACCATCGCCATCGCCCTTGAAACCGCCGTGACGGGGCATCTGGTCTTCGGCACGCTGCACACTTCGAGCGCCGTGGGCACCATCGACCGCATCGTGGACCAATTCCCCTCCGACCGACAGCAGCAGATCCGCGTGATGATGGCGGACGCCCTCAAAGCCGTCATCTCCCAGATCCTGCTGAAAAAAGTCGGCGGCGGCCGGGTGGCGGCGCTGGAGAGCCTTTTCATCACGCCCGCCATCTCGAACCTCATGCGCGAGGGCAAGATCTTCCAGATCCCCAGCGCCATGCAGGTGGGCCGGGCCTATGGCCAGCGGCTCATGAACGACGTGCTGATGGACCTGATCCAGGACAAGAAAGTCACCGCCATGGACGCCTACCTGAAGTGCCCCGACAAAGAGAGCTTCATCCAGACCATCAAGCGGGCGGGCATCAACTTCGATCCCAGGGCCGGGCAGACGGGGGAGATGTAGCAAGGGATGAAGATTGGGTTTCAATACGGATAGCGTTTGGCTCGGGGTGGCGTCAGCCCCACAATGAACCTGGGGGCGCACCATGAACCGCCAGAAAGCGATGCAGATTCTCCACGATGCCCTGCCGGGGATCAGGGAGCGCTTTGGCGTTCAGGATCTTGCGATCTTTGGATCCGTGGCTAGGGATGAGGCGGGTCCAAACAGCGATGTCGATGTTCTGGTGACCTTCGATGGGCGAACGCGCTTCCGAGCCTTCATGGGGCTCCAATTCGAGTTGGAGAGCATCCTGGGTGCAAGAGTCGATCTCGTCACCCCCAAAGCTGTGAGACCCACCTTGCGGCCCGTCATCGAACGGGACCTTATCCATGTTGCGTGACCCGAAACTCTTTCTGCAGGACATCCTGGATGCTTCTGCCAAGGTGTTTTCCTACAGCAACGGCATGACCCAGGAAGAATTTGAAGCCAACGGGATGGCCTATGACGCGGTGATCAGAAACCTGGAGGTCATCGGCGAAGCCGCCAAGCAAATCCCACAAGAACTGAGGGATGCCTCCCCGGATATCCCTTGGCGGATGATCTGCGGTTTCAGGGATCACCTCGCACATGCCTACTTCGGCCTGGACAATGACACCGTGTGGGAGGTGGTTTCGACCGAGCTTCCGGCCCTGGTCGCGGAAGCGGGGCGGCTTATGAAGTCCCTCCCATAAGAACGCCTTTCCCCAGAACCGACGGATCAAACATCTAAGTCCAGTGAATAGCATTGCCGCCCAATCCGTGGGGTTTGGAACTTTTTTTATGGCGTCGTTCTGGGGGTGAATATCGTCCCGGTGGGCGAGATGCGCGATCTGGAGACCATCGCCATCGCCCTTGAGACCGCCGTGACGGGGCATCTGGTGTTCGGCACGCTGCACACCTCGAGCGCCGTGGGCACCATCGACCGCATCGTGGACCAATTCCCCTCCGATCGCCAGCAGCAGATCCGCGTGATGATGGCGGACGCCCTCAAGGCCGTCATCTCCCAGATCCTGCTGAAAAAAGTCGGCGGCGGCCGGGTGGCGGCGCTGGAAAGCCTCTTCATCACGCCCGCCATCTCGAACCTCATGCGCGAAGGCAAGATCTTCCAGATCCCCAGCGCCATGCAGGTGGGCCGGGCCTATGGCCAGCGGCTCATGAACGACGTGCTGATGGACCTGATCCAGGACAAGAAAGTCACCGCCATGGACGCCTACCTGAAGTGCCCCGACAAAGAGAGCTTCATCCAGACCATCAAGCGGGCGGGGATCAATTTTGATCCGCGGGCGGGGCAGACGGGGGAGATGTGAAGGCAGGCTTTGGGCTCAGGGTCGAAGTGAATAAGCTCGCATGAATCAGCGCAAGTGAAGTTCTATCACGCCCAGTCCGTTGAGTGGGGATTGGGGAGAACATGCCGCCGTTCTGAAGGTGCATGCAAGTGCTTATTCATCCGTCCAACCCTTTCCAATTTCAAAAATTTTCCAGAAAACGCGCATCCCCCTGGTTCCTTGAAATAGGAAACGAAGCGGCACTCCCCCATTCGTGGACGATTGACGAAGCTCGAAGGCGTGTTCTTTCCCGGGGCACTCGGCCATGGCATCGAAGGGTCTGTGCCAGGTTTTTCTGCCATCGGTGCTGATCTCCGGCCCCTTGTCGGGCCACAAATAATCGCCCTTTTTTACATCCCAGGTTCGGCTTTTTCCTTCATGCCAGGTCTTGCCGCTGTCCTCGCTAACTTGATCGGGGTAACCCTTTTCGCCTTCCTTCCACCGGTAGGAGCCGGTGGCGGAATGGTCGTCCTTTGCTACCTTTTCCCATTTGTGGTTATTGGGTTCGTAAATGGAGACCCAGGTCTTCCCCCCGTCCTCACTCACCATGGCTGACAGGCCGTGGGTAGCCTCGCTGATTTTCCAGAAAAGGGCGTCCTTCTCTTGGTGCGCCTCGAAGCTCACGGCAACGCCATCATCCGGAAATTCCTCCACTCGAGCGGGATTTACGATATGAGGCTCCGTCGCAAAGCGTCTCCCAGGCTCCCAAGTCAGGCTGTATCCGACAAGATTTTCTATGATGGGCAAGGGAACGAAATAGCCGTCATCATTTAGATTGATCCAATTATCTGTACGAATTCTAATTTTCTCATCAGGCTTGACATAAGCACCGCCATAATAAAAATAATCTCCATTTTTATCAATTCCTATAGGTCTATGCTGGGTCTTCTTATTACCCGTGGAATTTGGCACTAAAAAAGTAAATGTAGCTCCCGATTTCCATGGCTGTTTCTCCACCGTACCATCGGCTAATTTATTATTATAGAATTTTCCATAATAAGAAAGCCTGGCCGCCTCCGCCTTCGTAACAAAGGTGGTGCCCTTGTACGCTAATTTGGTGGGGTTCGGATGACTAAAGGCCATATCCTCCACAATGCGGGAGAAAGAACAGTCCCCGCTCGGGCACCACCCCTGGACCATCATGACCAAGCCCTCAGGGGGCTTACGTTCCTTATGTTTTGGCGGGGGTCCGGGAACCTTCCCGCTCACTAAAGGAGTTACAACGCCTCCAATTACGGCGTCTTGAGGTGGCTTGCTTTGGGAGGATATAGCAGGGTTTGGGAAGTACCCAGCGACCCCCATAAAAATTAATATTATCGTATGAGTATTCATAAAAACCTCAATTACCAATTGGCACAATTATATCAAGATCAAACGATTTTGATATAACATTGCCAGTGTTCATTATTGAACTCCACTCCACAGCGACAGTGAAACTATTAAATAATTTTGTAACACCGCAAACAGTCGGAGGATCGGTTATTGGTGGTTTGACTGTAATAGGAATGTTAAACAAAGATGAAGGGCCACTGCGAATAGGTATAGGCCTAACATTAACACCGGATAATACCAAAGTATAATTCCCCTCAGTCCACTCCGCCCCATTCCGAAGTTGGACAAGCTTTTGATCCTTGTCTGCCTGTATAGGGTTTTTAAAGGCCTCATTTGGACGGTGGGGATGGATGGTTTCCAGGTCTTGAGCCTGGAATGGGGTTGGAAAAGAGAGCGAAATAAGGAAAATGTGGCGTTCCAAGATGTTGGCATGGGTTGGTTCCTGCTGGTTGATACTCCCAGCGTCTGCCTGAGTCAAGGGAAAGACAGAGCTTCCGCGATCCACGGTGATCGGGATTGATTCGCGCTCCAGATTTTCGGGTTGCTGCAGGGCAGCACCCTACTTAGTCCGCTCCAGCAATGCCTCTGGAATGTCCAGCAGCAGGGCCTTCGTTTCCGCGTCGCCATCAAGCCCCCGAATCAATTCCGAGGCGGCTGAAGACGATTTGTGGGCCAGGGTGCGGGTTTCCTGGAGGGCATCATGGGTCGCCAGCAGATCGCGCAGTTCTGCTTCATCCGAGCTTGATACGGGCTCGGCTTCGCCATTGGACCAGATGCGCTCGATGATGGGTTTCACTGAATCCGGGGTCCGCTCGAGGAGGTTCAGCATGGGCAGCGTGAGCTTGCCTTCCCGCAGATCGCTGAAGGCGGGCTTGCCCAACTGCTCGCTGGTGGCGGTGTAGTCCAGCAGATCGTCGGTGAGCTGGAAGGCCCGGCCGATCTCCAGGCCGTAACTTCGGAGCGCTTCGCAATCCGCCGCGCCGCGCTTCGCCATCACCGCGGCGGATTCGGTGCAGCCGCCGAACAGCAGCGCGGTTTTCCGTTCCTGGATGTCGAAATAATCCTTGCGCGAGGTCTCCAGGCTGAAGAGCACATCGTTCTGGATGAGTTCGCCCTCGATCATCCGTGTGGTGACTTCAGCCAGGATCTCCATGAGCCGCCAATCGCGGCCCTGGATGGCGCTGGACATGGCGTGGATGTAGAGCAGATCGCCGAAGAGCACCGTCAGGGTGTTGCCCCACATGGTGTTCAGCGTGGGCTTGCCGCGCCGCAGCTTGGCGTGGTCGATGATGTCGTCGTGCACCAGGGTGGCCGTATGGATGAGCTCGAAAATGGCGCCGAAGCGGATTTCGAGCTCCGAATCCACGCCGCAAAACCGGGATCCAAGCAGCACGAGGGCTGGCCTCAGCCGCTTGCCCTGCTGCCCGCCCCGCACATGGGCCGCCAGCTTTTCCGCCACCGCCACATCGCTGCGCAGCACCCGCTGCAATTCCACCTCCACCGCGGCCAGCTTGGGCGCGATGGGCAGGAAATAGCGGCTCAGATCAAGACGGGACATGGCACCACTGATGGACAAGTGAAAAAACTGGAACCACAGATGAACACAGATGAACACGGATGAAAACCGCTTCCTCATCCCACACCGGGTCACAGGCCCGAAAAACGCACGAATGGCCTGCGTGAAGGCGCATCCCGACAAAGGCCCGAACCTAATGCTTGGGCATTGTTATCCGTGTTTATCCGTGTTCATCCGTGGTTGATGGTTTTAATCCGCGGCTCAGCTTCGGAAGTTCGTGAACTGCAGGTCCACACCCTGGTCGTTCTTCTTGAACAGGGCCATGGCCTCTTGCAGCACGTCCTTGTCCTTGCCCGACACCCGCAGTTGATCGCCTTGGATGCTGGCCTGGGCCTTGAGCTTGCTGTCCTTCAGCGCCGCCACGAGCTTCTTGGCTTTTTCCACGGGGATGCCCTGGTTGATCTTCACCACTTGGCGCACGGTACCCTTCATGGCCTGCTCCAGCTTGCCGTATTCCATGGCGCGGATGCTCACGCCGCGTTTGTGGAGCTTGGATTGCAGCACGTCGATCACAGCCTTCAGCTTGATCTCGTCGTCGCTCTTGAGGATCAGCTCGGCGTCATCCTTCATCTCGATGTCGCTCGTGGACCCCTTGAAATCGTAGCGCTGCCCGATCTCCTTCATGGCCTGCGCCACGGCGTTCTTCACCTCGGTGATGTCCACCTTGGAAACGACATCGAAACTGCATTCAGCGGCCATGGAAATCCTCCAGAGCCACTAATGTACCAGCGCTCCACGCTCAGGCGTGCGCCCCTGCTTTGGCCATGGCCTTCAGGATGGCCTGCTCCAGGTCAGCCCACAGATCCTCGGGATCCTCGATCCCCACGGACAGGCGGAGCAGGCCGGCGCCGATGCCGCTGTGCGCCTTGGCTTCCGCATCCACGACCCGGTGCGTGAGCGCCGCGGGATGCTGGATCAGCGTGTCCACGGAGCCCAGCGACACCGCCGGCGTCATGAGCTTCACGCCCGCCATGACCTCCGAGGCGAATTCGAAATTCTCGACCTCGAACGCGATGAGCGAACCGGGGCCGCGCATCTGCGTGCCGATGAGGCCGCGGGGATCTCCGCCCTCCAGGCCGGGATAGTGGACGGCCTTGACGCCCGGGTGGCCTTGGAGCTTCCGGGCGATGGCCATGGCACCGGCCTGGGCCGCGCGGACGCGCAGAGACAGCGTGGGAAGGCCGCGATGCAGCAGGTAGGCGGCGAACGGGTGCAGCACCGAGCCGGTGATGACCCGGACCTTCCGCAGTTCCGTGGCCCATTCGGCATTGGTCGCCACCACGCCGGCCAGCACGTCGCCGTGGCCACCGAGGAATTTCGTGGCGCTGTGCAGCACCAGCGTGGCGCCGAGCTTCAGCGGATTCTGCAATACCGGCGTGGCGAAGGTGGAGTCCACGAGTACCGGCACGCCGCAGGCCTGGGCCACCACCGATTCGATGTCCAGCAGCGTGACCGTTGGATTCGCGGGCGTCTCAGCGATCACCAGGGCCGTATCCGAGCGCAGCGCTTCGTGGATGCCATCCGGCTCCGCCCAGGTGACATCCAGGCCGAGCATGCCCGATGCGATCAGATGGTCCGATCCGCCGTAGAGCGGCCGCACGGCGACCACGTGGCCGCCCCGTTGTTTGGCCGCCAGCAGGCAGGCGGTCATGGCCGCCATGCCCGAGGCGAAGGCCACGGATGCATCGGCGCCTTCGAGCTGCGCCAGGGCTTCTTCGAAGCGCCCCACGGTGGGGTTGTAGAGGCGCGAGTAGACCGGATTGTCCTTGTCCTGGCCGCCCATGGCCATGAGTTCCAGGCTCTCGCCGCCGCGCGCCAAGTCCTTCAAGGGGTAGGTGCTGGAGAGGTCCAGCGGGGGCGCATGGACGCCGAGCGCGGCCAGATCTTCCCGTCCCGCGTGCACCGCCAAGGTTTCAAAGGAATGGTCTTGGTGCGCCATGGAAGCCTCCGGGGCCGGTTTCGGTTGCATTCAGTGTGGATTTCGCCCAATTTGGTTTCAGCCGAATTGATTGCGGAGTTTACCCGTGAAAATCGAACTTGACCGAATAGATTTCGAATTATTAGTGCTATTACAGAAGGATGCTCGGCGATCCAACAAGGAGCTGGCCGCCGCGGTGGGGTTGGCCCCCTCAAGCTGCCTGGCACGGGTGCAGCGCCTCCGGGAGACGGGCGCCCTGAGGGGTTTCCATGCGGAGGTGGACCCGGAATGCATGGGCATCGGCCTGCAATCGCTCATCGCCGTGCAGCTCCAGAAACACAGCCGCCCCATCGTGAAAGCCTTCTGGAAGCACGTCCTGGGCCTACCCGAGGTCCTGGCGGTCTTCCACGTCACCGGCGAATACGATTTCCAGATCCACGTGGCCGTGCGGGACGCGCACCATCTGAGGGACCTGGCGCTGGACGCGTTCACCACGCGGCCCGAAGTCTCGCGCATCGCCACCAGCCTCATCTTCGAATCCATCCGGAAGACGGAATTGCCGAAGCTTTGATAACAAATTGCGTTTAAAAATAAGGTTTTTCACGGAATTGAGGGAAAAGCTAACCACGCGGAGGGCAGCGGAGGCGCGGAGGGTAGCGGAGAAAAGAGTCTGGCTTTCGTTCTAATCAGGTTAGGTGGGGGTTGAGGGCCGGATGCCGTTGCCGGAATCGTGGCACATAGGAAACCCAGGAAAGAGCCAAAGATGGACCCGCCCCTTTACTTCCTCCGCTTCCCTCCGCAATCTCCGCTACCCTCCGCGTGGTGTTTTTAAGACGCCACGGTGCCTGCTCTTAACTGAAACAGTCGCTACGTGCCACTTCCCGCATATCCGTGAAGAGCCATTCTTTTGAATGCAAATTCGGATGTGACTGAGATGCGCGCGTATCGCGGCCCTGCGCTATCCCAGCGCCCGCTCCGCCAGCCGCCCCAGATCGGCGGTGCCCTGGCTGTTGGCGAGGGATTTCGCCACCGCAATCAACAGGGCGGATTGGGCATGGTCCGGCAGCATGGGCAGGAGATCCAACAACGCCGCCATGCTGAGGAGGTGCTGGCTGTGATTGAAGGCGGGATCGTTCTGGCTGGCGGCTTCGGCGAGGACCTCCAGCACCGCCTCCGGCCCCTGCGCCTCCAACAATGATTGGGCCAGGTGCATCGCCTGGGGCGGTTCCGAATCGAGAATCGCGTCGAGAAGACCGGCGGCCAGATCCCCGGGCATCTGCCGCGGCGCTTTCGGCCTCACGCGGCCTTCCGCTTCGTCGGTGGGAAACAGATTCACCAGGGCCGCCGCCTGGGCATAGAGCCTCGGGTCCCCGCCTTCCATCTGCCTCAGGGCATGGGTCGCGAGATAGATGAACGTGCAGGTGGTCTTCCCTTCCAGATCGCGCCGCGCGTCCAATTGCTTTTCCGAGGCGGCCAGCGCCAGCATGGCCAACAGGTCAGCCCCGCCGATGCCGTCGCGGATCCTGGCCATGAAGCGGTCCAGGAGTTCCACCAAGCCCAGATCGCAGATCTCCCGGGCACCCGCCGCATGGGTTTCGGGGTCCAAGCCCGCGGGACGCAGTTCCACGCGGAGGGCTTCTTCCCTGATCCGTTTGCCGGCCCGCTGGTTCCAGAAGGTGTCAGTGAGTTCCGTGGCGGCGAGCCATGCGGCCAGCGCCAACATGCGCTTGCCCGTGGCCTTGGGCGATTCCAGCGCCAGGAACAAATCGCCCAGGTGATGCGCCATCACCGCTTTGTGGCCGACGTTGGCCATATCGTTCTGCACCAAGGCGCCCACAGCCAGGAAGTCGTCCAGCGTCGGCGCTTCGATCCCGAGCATCTCGCCGTAGGCGATGGCCGGCCGCTTTGTCGCGATAGCTGCCCGCACATTCCGCCAGGAGCCGCTGCCCCGCCCGATGGAAGCCAGGCCGCCCGTCCCGGACCGCCGCCCTTCGTGGGCGAAGGCATGGAGCTGGGTGGCGAGGATCCGGTGGAAGCTTTTCTCGGCGAGCAGCGGGCGCACCCGGAACACGGCCCGGAGGCCCATCAAGCCATGGGGCACGTTCGGCAGATAGGCGTCCCAATCGATGAGGGGAATGAGCGTCTTGACCGCCTCCCTCACCGCGTCCCGGACGCCGTCCGGCGCCTGGATCCGCGCCGCGAAGGTCCTGAAGAAGGCCTCGTCTGGCTGGTCTAGTTGCGACTTCCAGGCCTCTTCCGGATTGCTCATCGGACTCCGCGGGAAAGCATCCATTCTAGGTTGGAATGCCGAAGGCTTCCGCCACGCGGAGATCCCAATGATGCTGGTAGGCCCGTTTCCACACCAGCGAACCAGGCATGAGCTGGGCCTCCATCAGCCGTTCCTCCAGCTCCTTCCGGATGGATTCCTGGCCGGCTCCCAGCTGGGCCTCCGCCAGCGCCAGCAGAGCCTTCCGCGCCGATCTTTCCGCATCGAAATGATCCAGGAAACCCGGCGCGTCCGGCGGGGGCGCCGAAGCCTTTAGCCGCTGCCAGGTTTCAAAGGCGATGCGGGCTTTCGGGTCCGAGCGCAATGGCTCCGAGACTCCGGACCAGGCGCCGAAATCCGCGGCGGCCGCCTCGCCGCGCTGGAGGGCCTCCCTCGTCTTCAGGCCTTTGGCCACATCCTTGGCGATGTGTTCCACCTTCACGAAGGCTCTCGGGCGGGGCCGCCGGGCGCGCCGTTCGAAGTAGGCGCCCATGGCGTTGACGATGAGTTCCGCCGGAACGCTTTCGCCTTCCCACACCTGGAGCTGGCGGAAATCCTCGCTGCTCAGGAAGGCGCTCCGCCCATGCAGGTGGTAGGCCCACTCCGCCTCCATCCAATCCCATTCTTCGCGGGAATAGACCATCAGGACCGTTGCTTGGTGAGCGTGAAGGCGATGGGCTTGGCCTTCACACCGATGGAGGTGATGGTGCCCGTGAGCGTCTCCCGCGTGTAGGACCCGCTGCCTTCCACGGGACCGCTGCCGGTGCTGGTCTGGCTCTGGTTGGCCGGTGCGCCGGCATGGCCTCTGTAATCCACGTTGAACTGGGAGGTGCCGGACGAATGGCCCTTGGCCTGGAAAACGCCATCCTTGGCCTTGCCCGCCAGGTCTGCGCTGACGCTCATCTGCATGGTCATGCCGATGCCCATCGTCGCCCCGGCCATTCCGAGGCCTTCCATGTTGCCCTTGAGCTCGTAATGCATCTTCAGGTTGCCCTCCCGGTCCACGTCTGCGGTCATGGGGCCTTGGAATCGGAACGTGATGGGAGGCGCGCCGGTGCTGGCGTCGTACTGGGGCGTGGTGACCCAGGTGACCTGCCCCGCATAGCGCCCGGTCATGGCAAACCCGAGGTTGGCGTCGCGGGCATCCTGATTCCGCTTATCGTCGGCCAGCTTGGTCACCTTGGCCGCCACGTAGGCGTCATAGGCCTGGCCTCCGCCCTCCGCGCCCACGATCGCCCCTGCAGGTCCCGCGATGCTGCCTCCCGCAGCCCCCAGGCCCGCCGCCCCCTTCTTGCCCAGAGCATTGATGAAGATCGCGGCGGCTCCGGTGGTGTCGCCCTCCGCCAGATAGCCTCCGGCGGAACTGAAGGCGTCGAAGATTTCGATCAGATCCCCCACAATGCGGATCTTCCGGATGGTATTCGCCTTTCCCGACTGGCCAGCCTGCCAGGCCCGGGCATCGGCGCCCTTGGTGGCACCGGACATCTGCTTGGCCGCATGGCGATTGCCCTTGGCGGCGTCTTCGAAAGCCTTCTGGGCTGTCTCCAGCGTCTTGTCCACGCCTTCGGTCTTGGCGGTGGTCACCGTGGTGCCCACGGTTTCCATGGCATCCCACAAGGCCTTGCTGCCATCTTCGGGATTGACGTTCAGGATCGGGTCCAGATGCGCGGAATCCCCGGCGGTGCCCTGGGCCACGAGCCACCAGGCCGGAAGGACGAGGGCGATTGCCAGTGAGAACATGATGGTCGGGCGTCTCATTTCAGCGCTCCGTAGCAGGCGTTGAAGCTCATGAGGTCCATGCGTTCGGGAATGAGCTCCGCGCCGTCCCGGCGGAAGACCACCCCCAGAAACAGGTCCGGACTTTCCCGATGGTGGGCCATGACCAGCACCCGGGTATCCGTGTCCACGAGGGCCGTGGGCTGGAAACCCGACCAGGCCTTGCCGGGCAGATTCCGAAGGGCCTTCGCGGAGTCCGATGGCGTATCCGGAGCCTTGGCGATGGCCGCTTCTCCCATGGCCAGCAGCCGGATGAACGCGAGGCGGGCAGGCTGGTCGTAGGAGGCGCTGAAGGTGGCCAGGGACTTCACCACCTGGGCGAATTGGAGGCTGCACGCCACACGGCAGGCTTCGCGGGCCTGGGCCTTCGCCAGCCAGGGAAGCGCCGCTTCAAAAGACGTATTCGCGGCAAAAGCCTTTTCGAAAGCCTTGAGGGTCTGGGCGGTCACCATCCCCACCGCCGGCGGCGCGTAGGCCTGGAGGCGCGTCCACCCGAGCGTTCCCCCGTAGGGAGGCGCTCCGCCCCTGCGCAGCGCTTCGCCAGGCACCATTTCCATGTCGGTGAGCTTTTCCTGGCCCTCCCACTGGGTCACCAGGGCCGTGTCGGACCAGGGATGGTAGAAGAGCACCGCCTGGCGCTTGCCGATGCGCGGACCGCCGGCCATCACGCAGGTGCGGAAGAAGTAGGTCCATCCCGCCTCGGGTTCCACCGTGGGCCATAGCGCCTGGTTGAGCTCCGTCAACCGCTTCGGAGCCATGGCTTCGGCGAAGGCCTCTCGTGGGTTCTTCCCGGCGTTTTCGCGGAAGGCCAGGACGCCCCGCAGGTTCCCGCCTTGGATCAGGCCGCTCCACAAAAACCAGGCTCCGCCCAGCAGCAACACGACACCTGCGCCCAGGGTGATCCAGAGTCCGGTGTGGGATTTTCCGCCAGCCACGGGCCGGCGAACGGGCAAGGGCGGCGGAGCCGCCACCGGCGAAGGCAGCGGGGGCGGGGAAAAAGGGCGCTGAGGCGGCTGGACGGGCGGCAGGGGTGGCGGCAACACCGTCGCGGGAAGCGGGGGCGGCATGGCCGCCCTGGCTTCGGGCCGAGGAGGCGCGAGCCCTTCAATCTTCAATTGGATAGCGCCCAATTTCAGGGAATCGCCCTCGGACAAGGTGGCCATGCCCTGGATCCGGACGCCATTGAGCCAGGTGCCGTTGGTGGAATTGAGATCCTTCACCGTCCAGCGTTCGTCCACCTTGTGGAAGACCGCGTGGTGGGTGGAGACGCTGGAATCCTCGATGAAAATGCCATTGTCCTGGGCCCGGCCGACGGTCAGACCTTCCGAGAGTGTGAAACGACGGCCATCCGCAGGCAGGACGAGACAGGGCACCAGCGCCGCCGCCATCAGAATCTCCCCTTGGACGGCCCAAGCGGCTCCGTGCCCGAAGCGCTGGCCGGTCGGCAGATCACGGTCTGGATGAGGCGAACCGCGCTTGTCCTGGTCACGGCCAGCTCCTATCGCTTCCCGAGGACTTTCTGGACCTCGGCGTCGTGGTTGGCGTTGCTCCACTTCTTGGCGATTTCCATGTCCATCACCTTGTCCGTGTACACGATATCCCGGATCACGAGCCGGGCCGTGGCTGCCGCATCCGAGCCCGCCGGAAACATTCCTTGGACCGCGCTGCCGGGCGCGATGCCCGGATACTCGCCATAGCCGCCTTCGCCTTTGCCACCGTCCACCAAGGATCCGTCCCCCTTGAAGACCAGGACCGTCCAGCGGATGCTATCCACTTTGCGGTCGGAGAGATTGCGCAGCGTCACCTGGAAGGCCGGCACCGGCCCGATGGAGCGGGACAATCCGCTAACCTCCACAGGGCAGATTCCCGCCTGGAGCAGTTGGGCCATCGGCATGCCCTTGGCAGCCTGCTCCTTGGGACGGCAGGACACGGCAGTGACCGCGATGAGCGCGCCGATCAGGATTTGTTTCAGGGCCGAATGCATGTCGCCTCCTGGCGCATCGCGTCCAAGTCACGGGCAGGACCGCGCTGTGAGCATCACTGGCGTGTCCCCTTCCCGTGGATGAAAAAGCTTGAAACGTGGCATTGCGAAAAAGCCGGATGGTCTCGATGGATGAGCGCAGGTAATGTGGGCACTGATTCAGCCCGGAATGGCCAGGATCAGGGCGATGGAATCAGCATTGCACCCTTCACCGGCACGTCAAGTCGATGAAGGTCCAGGCGGCCGGTCGACGGCATGAGCCATTAAATTCCCTATCGTGGATGCTGTCTGCGGCTCAAAATGGACCCTTTGCTTCGCCGATCTTCCGAGCCTCCAGCCACAGAGTGTCTTCATCCGAATTGCTTTTTCTGGATCCCCCATGCGCCTCCCGCCCCTCCTCTTCGCTGTTGTCGCCATGTCCGGGCTCCAAGCCGATGAGGGCATGTGGACCTTCGACAACATCCCCGCCAAGACCATCAAAGCCAAGTACGGCGTCGAATTGGACACGGCCTGGCTGAAGCGGCTGCAATTGGCCACGCTGCGCTTCCCAGGCGGCACCGGGGCTTTTGTGAGCCAAGACGGCCTGGTGGTCACCAATCACCATGTGGGCCGCGACGCCATCGCCCAGGTGTCCACGGCGAAGGTGGATCTGGTGAAGGATGGGTTCGCCGCCCATTCGCGCGATCAGGAGATCAAGGTGCCCGGCCTCGAGTTGATGATGCTCGTGTCCATGGAGGATGTGACGGCGCGGGTGAACGGCGCCGTGAAGCCAGGCACCGCGGACAAAGATGCGCTCACGGCCCGCCGCAACGCCCTGGGCGAGATCCGGAAAGCCGAAGAGGCGAAGACCGGCCTCACCTGCGAACCCGTGAGCCTTTACCAGGGCGGCGAGTACTGGCTCTACCGGTATCAGAAATTCACGGACGTGCGCCTGGTGGCCGCGCCGGAGTTGCAGGTGGCGGCCTTCGGCGGCGATCCGGACAACTACACCTACCCGCGCCACAACCTGGACTTCTCCCTCTTCCGCGTCTACCAGGACGGCAAGCCCTACCGGCCCGCCGCCTTTCTGCCTTTCCAGCCCAAGGGCGCCGCCATCGGCGAGCTCACCTTCATTTCGGGCCATCCCGGCACCACCTTCCGGCAGCAGACCCACGCCCAGATGACTTATGCGCGGGATTTCGGGATCCCCTTCCAGCTCCGGTCCATGGCGCGGCAGAAGCAGGCGCTCCAGGTTTTGTCCGCGACTTCGCCCGAGGCCCGGCGCCTTGCAGCAGATGCCATCTACGGCATCGAAAACGGCTTCAAGCGGCTCTCAGGCCAGTTGCTGGGGCTTTCGAAATCCGAAAACCTGCGCAAGGTCCTGGACGGTGAAGCAGCCTTGAGGGCCGCCGTGGCCAAGGATTCCGCCCAGCAGGCCAGGGTCGGCGAAAGCTGGTCGCGCGTGGCGCAGGCGGTGGAACGCCAGAAGGCGATGCTGAAGGCCTACACCTTCATGGGTCCCCGCAGCGTGGCGCTCCTGGGCCATGCCCTGACGCTGGTGCGTCTGCCGGACGAAGCCGCCAAGCCTTCGGAGAAACGGCTCATCGAATTCTCAGACGGAAACCTGAAGGCCACCCGGACAAGGCTGGCCTCGCCCCGGCCAATTGAAAAACCCGTGGAAGCCGCGCGTCTCGCCGCTGGCCTGCGCGAAGCCGCGGATGAGTTGGGGGCCGCCCATCCCTTCGTGAAGGCCATGCTGGGAGGCCTGACGCCCGAGGCCGTCGCCAAGGCCGCCGTGGAAGGCACGAACCTGAACGATCCCGCTGCTCGCAAGCAGCTCGCCGAGGGTGGCAAGGCCGCAATCGAGGCCAGTGTCGATCCCATGATCCTGCTCGCGAAAAAACTCGACCTGCTGAACCGGGCCGCGCGGAAGCAGTGGGAGGATGAGGTCACCAGCGTGTTCAGCGAACACGGCGCCCGCATCGCCGAGGCCCGCTTCAAGGCTTTCGGCAAAACGCTCTATCCCGATGCTACGTTCACGCTGCGCCTGGGATTCGGGCCCGTCACCACCTATGCGACCGGCACCGGCACCAAGGCCCAGCCTTTCACGACCTTCATGGGGATGTACGACCGCCATCTGGGCTGGGGCGGCAATGCCCTGGCCGCGGAGGACGGGGCCTGGACGCTGCCCCAGCGCTGGCTGGACCGGCAATCCAAACTCGACCTCAGCACGCCCTTCAACTTCATCTACGCCTGCGACACCGTGGGCGGCAACAGCGGCAGTCCGGTGCTGAACGTGAAGGGCGAATTCGTCGGCATCAATTTCGACAGCGTGTACGAAGGACAGGGCGGCTACTACGTCTACGACGCGGACACCAAACGCGCCGTGGCCACCGATGCCCGCGCCATCCTGGAAGCGCTGCGGAAGATCATGGACGCCGGCCAACTGGCGGATGAGCTGACCGGGAAATAGGATCGCAATCTCGAATTTCCACAGCTTGTCCCGTAAAAAGCAAAAGAGCCACATTGCTGTAGCCCTTTTGCCTTTTCTGGAGCCGGCGAAGGGATTTGAACCCCGCCTCCGGCCGCGGGCTGGCTGCGCACGGGCATCGCCTGCGGCGACCGCCCCGGAACGCTGCGCGCCCCGTGGCTTGCCCTACCTGCGCGCCATCCCGATCGGGGGTTCAAATCCCGGGACCGCATACGCAGAAGCAGTGGGCTGAACTCTCGTTCCTCCCACTGCGATCTTTGGAGCCGGCGAAGGGATTTGAACCCCGCCTCCGGCCGCGGGCTGGCTGCGCACGGGCATCGCCTGCGGCGACCGCCCCGGAACGCTGCGCGCCCCGTGGCTTGCCCTACCTGCGCGCCATCCCGATCGGGGGTTCAAATCCCGGGACCGCATACGCAGAAGCAGTGGGCTGAACTCTCGTTCCTCCCACTGCGATCTTTGGAGCCGGCGAAGGGATTTGAACCCCGCCTCCGGCCGCGGGCTGGCTGCGCACGGGCATCGCCTGCGGCGACCGCCACGGAACGCTACGCGCCCCGTGGCTTGCCCTACCTGCGCGCCATCCCGATCGGGGGTTCAAATCCCGGGACCGCATACGCAGAAGCAGTGGGCTGAATTCTCGTTCCTCCCACTGCGATCTTTGGAGCCGGCGAAGGGATTTGAACCCCGCCTCCGGCCGCGGGCTGGCTGCGCACGGGCATCGCCTGCGGCGACCGCCACGGAACGCTACGCGCCCCGTGGCTCCCTACCTGCGCGCCATCCCGATCGGGGGTTCAAATCCCGGGACCGCATACGCAGAAGCAGTGGGCTGAATTCTCGTTCCTCCCACTGCGATCTTTGGAGCCAAGGATTTGAACCCCCCTCCCCCCCCCCACCCCCACTCCCATTACAACCCCCCCACCACACCCAAACCTACGCCCCCGTGGCTTGCCCTACCTGCGCGCCATCCCGATCGGGGGTTCAAATCCCGGGACCGCATACGCAGAAGCAGTGGGCTGAATTCTCGTTCCTCCCACTGCGATCTTTGGAGCCGGCGAAGGGATTTGAACCCCCGACCTGCTGATTACGAATCAGCTGCTCTACCCCTGAGCTACACCGGCCGAATGGGTAAGTGTGCCCTGAAAGGGGCGCGGGATCAAGGGTTGAGGCTGATCTTGATGCCGAGCGACTTGGCGGCGAAGGCCCATTCATCGGCGGCTTCATCGATGAGTTTGGCGGTGGGCTTGCCAGCGCCGTGGCCGGCATTGGTCTCGATGCGGATCAGCGCAGGGGCCGGGCCCGACTGGTCGGCCTGGAGCTGGGCCGCGAACTTGAAGCTGTGGGCGGGCACCACGCGGTCATCATGGTCGCCAGTGAACACCAGCGTGGGCGGATACTTCACGCCGGGCTTCAGGTTCTGGAGCGGGCTGTACTTGATCAACGAATCGAAATCGGCTTTGGTTTCGCTGCTCCCATAATCGCTCTTCCAGGCCCAGCCGATGGTGAACTTGTGGAAGCGGAGCATGTCCATGACTCCCACATGCGGCAGGCAGGCGCCGAAAAGATCCGGCCGCTGGGTCATGCAGGCGCCCACCAGCAGCCCGCCGTTGCTGCCTCCGCGGATGGCGAGTTTGGGGGTGGACGTGTATTTATGGCTGATGAGCCATTCGGCCGCGGAGATGAAATCGTCGAACACGTTCTGCTTGCGCTGCAGGCGGCCCGCATCGTGCCACTCGGAGCCATACTCGCCGCCGCCCCGGAGGTTGGCGAGCGCATAGACGCCGCCCATTTCAAGCCAGGTGAGGGTCTGGACGCCGAAGCTGGGCGTCAGCGAGATGTCGAAACCGCCATAGCCGTAGAGCAGCGTCGGATTCTGGCCATCCAGCTCCAGGCCCTTCTTGGACACCAGGAACATGGGGATCTTCGTCCCATCCTTGGATTTGAAAAAGACCTGCTTCGTCTCGAAGGCCTCGGGCTTGAAATCGACTTTCGGGCGCTTGAACACCGATGATTTCCCCGTGGTGAAATCGAACCGGTAGACCGTGCTCGGATAGGTGAAGGACGTGAAGGCGTAGAAGCCCTCCTTGTCCAGGCGGCGCCCGCTGAAGCCGCCAACGGTGCCGAGGGTCGGCAGCGCGATGTTCCGCTGTTTCTTGCCGTCCAAGCCGAAGACCTCGACCTTTTCGTTGGCGTCGTGCATCCAGACCACCACCAGGCGGTTGTCGATGAGATCCACGGACCGCAGCACGTCTTTCCCCTGGGCGATCAGCGTCTTCCAGTCCTTGCTCTCGGGCCGGCCCCGCTTGATGGCCACCAGCTTGTGCCGGGGGGCGTCCTTGTCGGTGCTGACGTAGAACAGATCGCCGTCATTTCCGACCACGCTGTAGTCCGCGTCGAAATGATCAAGGAAGGGCTCGATGGCGGAGCCGGGCAGGGACAGATCCTTCAGGAAGATCCGGTTCTTGTTTTCGGTGCCTTCGCTTTGGTGGATCAGGAGCCACCGGCCGTCCTCGGTGACCTGGGCGCCCAGGCCCCAGTCCGGGTGGTCGGGGCGTTCGTAGACCAGGACGTCCTGGGCCTGCTTGGTCCCGATCTTGTGGAAATGGACCTTCTGGTTCTTGTTCACGCCTTTCATCGCATCGCCCTTGGCGGGAGCCGCGTAGGCGCTGTAGTAGAACCCAGAGCCATCCTTCGCCCAGGAGGCGCCGCTGAACTTGGACCATTGGATTTCATCTTCGAGGTCTTTGCCCGTGGCCACGTCCCGCACCTTCCAGGTGATCCAGTCGCTGCCGCCCACGGAGATGCCATAGGCCAGCAGCTTGCCATCCTCGCTGGCCGAGATGCTGCTCAGGGCGATGGTGCCGTCCTTGCTCAAGGTGTTGGGATCCAGCAAAACGCGGCCGCCATCCTTCAAGTCTCCGGTCACGAAGAGCACGGCCTGGTTCTGCAGTCCGTCGTTGCGGTTATAGAAATACTGGCCGCCGCGCTTGAAGGGCACTCCGAAGCGCTCGTAATTCCAGAGCTTCGTGAGCCGTGCCTTGATGGCCCCACGTTCGGGAATGGCATCCAGGTACGCGCGGGTCACCTTGTTCTGGGCTTCCACCCAGGCCTTGGTGTCCGCTGCATTGTCATCTTCCAGCCAGCGGTAGGGATCCGCCACCTTCGTGCCGAAGTACTCGTCCACCACGGCCTCCCGCCGGGTTTCGGGGTATTTGAAGGGGGTCTGGGCCATGAGCGCGGTGGCGGCGAGCAAGGTCATCAGGGGAATCCTCATGGGGGTCTCCGAAATCCAAAGGGCAATTAAGCATCGCATGATGATGGCATTCGGGGTGACCATAATGGGAGTCAGTGGTAGGCTCCCCACAACAATCGGAGGCAAGATTGGCCGCATCGAGCAAGAAAATCTTCGTACTCGACACCAACGTCCTATTGCACGACCCCAACGCGATTTTCCATTTCCAGGAACACGATGTGGTGATTCCCATCGTGGTTATCGAGGAGATCGACCACTTCAAGAAGGACCAGACCGAGATCGGCCGGAATGCCCGGACCGTATCCCGCCAACTGGACCGCCTGCGGGAAAAGGGCAGCCTGAGCGTGGGCGTCAAGATGGACGGCGGCGGCACCGTGAAAGTGGATGTGGCCATGCATCCGCTGGACCTGGGCATTCCCAGCCTGGACAAGCACCACGCGGACAACCATATCCTGGCCTGCGCCCAGTCCCTGCTGAAGTCCCGCAAAGAAAAAGTCGTCCTGGTCACCAAGGATTCGAACCTGCGCATCAAGGCGGATGCGGCGGGCCTGCTGGCTGAGGACTACACCACCGACATGGTGGAGCTGGAGGAGCTCTACACCGGCACCTCCACCATGGATGTGGACGGCGCCCAGATCGACCAGCTCTTCGACAAGGGCATGGCTCCGCCCGAGGACCACCGCCTGAATCCCAACCAGTTCATCACCCTCCAGGACCGGGCCAATCCCAGCCATACGGCCCTGGGCCGCTTCTACCAGTCCGACGGGCTCATCCATCCCATCAAGCGCCTGGAGCAGCCCCCGTGGGGCATCAAGCCCCGCAACCGCGAACAGCAGTTCGCCCTGGAATTGCTCCTGGACGATTCCGTCCAGGTGGTCACCCTGCTGGGCAAGGCCGGAACCGGCAAGACGCTGCTGGCCATCGCCGCGGGCCTGGTGCAGGTCGTGGATGATGAGCGCTACCACAAGCTGCTGGTGAGCCGCCCGGTCATGCCCATGGGCCGGGACCTGGGCTACCTGCCCGGAGACGTGGACGAAAAGCTGCGGCCCTACATGCAGCCCATCTACGACAACCTGGATTTCATTGTGGCCGCCAACATGGACATGCGCCGGCGCTCGACGCTCACGGCAGGCCAGCTTGAAGAAGGCGGCTACCTCAGCATCGAGCCGCTCACCTACATCCGGGGACGATCCATTCCGGAACAGTACATGATCGTGGACGAGGCCCAGAACCTCACGCCCCATGAGGTGAAAACCATCCTCACGCGGGCCGGAGAAGGCACCAAGGTGGTGTTCACCGGTGATCCGCAGCAGATCGACAATCCCTATGTGGACGCCAGCACCAACGGCCTGAGCTTCCTCGCGGAGCATTTCAAGCGCCAGGATGTGAGCGGCCATGTGACCCTGACCAAAGGCGAGCGCAGCAAATTGGCGGAGCTTGCCAGCAATCTCCTCTGATGCGCTGATGATGACATCCGGGGACGGAACGCTCGAAGGGCTGCGGGCCAGGCGCCCGCCCACCTTCAAGCAATTGAAATGGAAACTGACCTTCGCGACGCTAGGCCTGGTTCTGCTTGCCTTCGCTTGCCTGGCCTTGTTCGGGCTCTTCGATCTGCAGCGGACTTCCGCGGCCGCGGTGGAGCAGCGGGAATGGCCTCGACTTCGGCAGATGGTGGACCAGATGCAGGACGATGAGGGCGCCAAGGCGCTCTACCTCCAGGTTGGCGGACGCATCCAGGGCTGCTCCACGGAGGCCGACTTCCTGCGCCTGGTGGCCCAGGTCCGCCCCAAGCTGGAGCCCCTGCCCTCCCATGTTCCGCGAGCCCTGTGGGGCCGGGCTACGTGCACGGTCCAGGATCGCGGGAAGGCGCGTCTGGCCTGGATCGCCTACCGGAATTCGAAGGGCCTCCGGATCGCCACGAAATGGGAGAACGGATCGTTGCTGGCACTTTCGCTAGACTGGACTGAATGAAGGAGCAAGCCATGGCGGATTCGAGTTGGGACAATGGCGGCCAACCCATGCAGCGGAAACAGGGCATGTCCACCTGGGCCAAAGTGGCCATGGGCTGCGGAGTCATCTTTCTGCTGGGCCTGGGAGGGTGTGTGGTGCTGGGGACCACCTGCGCCCGGGCCATCGGCAAGACCATGGACGGCCGTGAATGGGCCCAGTTGAAAGAGGCTGTCCAACAACTGCAGAGCGACGAGGGGGCCAGGGCGCTCTATCAGGCGAATCCCGACCTCTGGCAGGCCTATCCTTCGGAGGAGAACTTCCTGCAGCAGGCCAGGCTCTGGCGCCCGAAACTCGAGCCCCTGCCCTCGGAGATGCCCAGCCTTTTCACAGGGAAGATCAGCTACAACGTCCAGGTGAACGGTGGCTTCCGCAAGGTGGAGCTGGGCTACACCAACAACCGCGGCGCCGCCATCGCCAGCCGCTGGGAGAACGGGCGGCTGCAGATGATCTCGGTGAATTGATGGCGGATTCCAGCTGGGACAACGGCGGGAGGGACGCCCCGATCAAAAGCGGGATGGCCACCTGGCTGAAAATCAGCTTGGGCTGCGGGATCGCGGTGCTGGTTCTGCTCTGCACCTGCGTGGGCGGATCGCTCTATCTCCAACACAGGATCAAGCAGGACCCTGAAGGCTTCAAGCGGCAGATCAAGGGCATGGTGCAGAAGAAGATCCAGGATGAATGGATTTTCCTGCGGAGGGCTGTGGAACAGATCCGGACCGACGAGGGCGCGAAGGCCTTCTACGCCGCCAACCCGAAACTCGCCGAGCAGTATCCTTCCGAGGCCAAGTTCCTGGAGGCAGTCAGAGGCTGGCGGCCGGAGTTGGAACCCGTCCCAGAGGCGATGCCGGACCTCGACAGCCATGATCTGCAATACACCCAAAGGGTCGGAGGAGGCTGGTTGAGCTACCGCTTTCCCAGCGGAAGGCATGTGCGGATCGCCTGGGATGGCCCCAAATCCACCGGCGATCCGAACAGCCATCAGCTCATCGAATTCACGGTGCGCTAGCTGATGAACCGGTTTTACGCGAAGATTCAAGGATGACTGCTGTCGCACTGACTTCCGACACCCTGGAATTGCTGCTCAAGGGCACGGTGACCTGCCATACCCGTGAATTATTGAAGGCCAAGCTGGCCAAGGGCGCGCCGCTCCGGGTGAAGGCGGGCTTCGACCCCACCGCGCCGGACCTGCATCTCGGCCACGGCGTGCTGCTTCGGAAGATGGCCCAGTTCCAGAAACTCGGCCACACGGTCATCTTCCTCATCGGCGATTTCACGGGATTGATCGGGGATCCCACCGGCAAGAAGGCCACGCGCCCCGCCCTCACCCAGGAGGAAGTCCTGGCCAATGCGGAAACGTATAAACACCAGGTCTTCAAGGTCCTGGATCCGGAAAAAACGGAAATCCGCTTCAACAGCGAATGGATGGGCGCGCTGAAAGGCGAGGATTGGATCCGGCTGGCCTCGAAGTTCACCCTGGCCCAGCTGCTCGAACGCAACGATTTCCAGAAGCGCATGGCGGACCAGCAGCCCATCAGCTTCCACGAGCTGCTCTATCCGCTGGTGCAGGCCTACGACAGCGTGGCCCTCAAAGCCGATGTGGAACTGGGCGGCAACGACCAGCTCTTCAATCTCATGCGCGGCCGGGACCTCCAGGATGCCTCGGGACAGCAGCCCCAGGTGGTGCTGACGGTACCCCTGCTGCTGGGCATGGATGGCGTGGAAAAGATGTCGAAGAGCCTCGGCAACTACATCGGATTCATGGAGGATGCTGACACGCAATTCGGCAAGACCATGAGCATCAGCGACAGCACCATGTGGGATTGGTGGCTGCTGCTCACGGACAAGCTGCCCGCGGAGATCGAAGCCATGAAGGCCGGCCATCCGATGGATGCCAAAAAGGCTTTGGCGCTGGAGATCGTCAGCCAATTCCATGGCGCCGCCGAGGCCGCCCAGGCGGAGGAACGCTGGACCAAGCGGTTCTCCGAACGCCAGACAGCCGATGCGCCGGAAGTGGACGTGGATCCCACCGAGGGCGAGATCCAACTGGCCCGCCTGCTGGTGGAACGGGGCCTCGCTTCGTCGCGCAAGGAAGCCGAGCGGCTCATTTCCCAGGGCGCCGTGAGCCTCGACGGGGAAAAAATATCAGATCCCTCGTTCCGGCTGGCCCTGAAGACTGCGATGAAGCTGCTGGTCAAGGTCGGGAAGCTCAAGCTTCAGCGCTGGGTGGTCAAATGACGACGCTTTCGGCCCTCCAGGACCTCTTCCAGCGCCACCGCGAAGGGGCCACCGGACAATGGCGCCTGGGCACCGATCCCCAGCGGAACATCTTTTTCGACCAGGGCCGCATCGTCTTCGCCCAGAGCACCCATCCCCTGGACCGGTTGACCCACCTCCTGGTGGAAAAAGGCCGCCTGACCCAGGATCAGATGGACTACGCCATGGCCAACCTCCAGCCAGGCATGAGCGTCGGGAAGAACCTCATCCAGCTCGGCTTCATCACCCAGCGGGACCTGCTGGACATGGCCAAGCTCCAGGTGGAGCGGGTCGTGTGGGGCGCCATCGGCACCGCCAACGTGGCTCCGGTCTTCATGGCCAAGGCCCTGGACGCCACCGTGGTCCGGCTGAGCCTGGATACCCCGGCCCTGCTCCTGGGCGGCCTGTTGAATCTGAAGGACCGGGAACGGCTGCTGGAATTGCTGGGCCCCCTGTCGCAGGTCATGGTGCTGGATCGGTTGAGGCTGAACGGCCTGGAACTCCCCGCCGACTTGGCGAGAATCCCCAGCCTCATCAACGGACGCCGCACCCTGCTTGAACTGAGCCGGGACGCCGCCGCGGAACCGGTGCGGCTTGGGGCTTTCGTGCTCTTCCTGCGGGAGATGGGCTGGGGGCATCTGCAGGACCAGCCGGAGCCCTCCACCCAGGATCTGCTCGAGCTGCCGCTCGGTGGCGAGGATGCCCTCGCCACCCCCGCCACGCTCCCGGCATCGCCGGAGGAAACGCCCTCCCTGATCCCACCGATCATCAGCCTGTCGGAGGTTCCGGAACCGCCCGCTGGGCTCGATGAACAACCGTCTCCGACCCCACCGCTCTTCCACAGCATCCAGGCCGCCTCCTCGCCCACCCATAACCTGGACCATCTCTCTTCAGCCCTGGATCGCATCAAGGCGACCTGGCATTCCGAAGACTCCCGGGATTCCAACGTCCCGGTCGACCCTGGGTTTCCAGGCGACGATGAGGAAGACGACCAGGCCCTGCCCCCGCCCAACAGCGGCGATCAGGTTCCCCTTTCGTACACGGTCGAATCGGGCCAGGCCATCATGCCCACGCCGAACATTCCCATCCCCGTGCTCCGGCTTCCGCCGGAAATCGAAGAGCCCCCAAGCCATTCCATCGCCGGGCCTCCGGCCGAGGCGGCCCCGGGCGGAATCAAGTGGGGAATCATCCTTGGATTGATCCTGCTGGTGGGAGGAGGCACGCTCGCCAGCTACTGGTGGACCCGCAGATCCTCCAATCTGCCGCCCCACGAACTGGTAGTCCCTTCCGCCGACAGCAAAGGCGGAGTGAAATCTTCGGCGCCGGAGACCATGCCCACGTCCACCTACGGCCCCACGCCTCCGCCTGACCTGGCGCCGGAGCCCCCGAAAGCCACGAAGACCGAGCCTCCGGCCAGCGCCTCCGCATCGGTTCCTTCCCCCAAGACCGGGCCCGTCACCCCCAGGGTTTCCATACGGGAAGATCCCAACCTGAGCAGATCCTATGCCCAAGGCAAGGCCCACAAGGCCAGCCTTCCGAAAAACGCCTGGACCCTGCGCCTGGAAATCGCCTGCATGAAGGAGACCGTTCAAAACGCGGCCAAGCTGCTGGATGGCGCAGGAATCCCCTACTACGTGCTTCCGATTAAAATGAATGATAATAAAATTTGCACACAAATCTTCAGCGGGTCTTTCCAGTCCCGCGAACAGGCGGAAGCGCGCATCAAAATCCTGCCTCCCGTCTTCGTTTCCGGGGGCAACAAGCCCCGCCCCTTCCTGGTGGCCGAGATCCCCGAGAAGCAGTGACGGCAAGCAATGAGCGCGCCTTAAATAGGGTGAATCCGGGCATTTTCCCTTTACTTCTCAAGGCATTCCGGTAAACTAGCCAGATAGACCGTGCCGACGGTTTCAGCTATCCGGAGATGCATGACCCAGCCCCTGGCCATGAACGGAAAGACTGCGGGTCTGATCTGGACCCGCCAGGTGGAAATCCGTCTGGCCTCCGCTACCTCCCAACACCCCGGCGGCGGCCTCCTGGGCAAGGTGCGGCGATTCACACCCTCCTCGGCTGCGGCCCTCGGTCTCCTCTTCACGCTGCACTGCAGCCGGATCGCCGTCGCTCCCGCCGCGCGCCGGAGCAGCCACCGGCCCAACACCGCGACCTCCACCGCTCGAGGCTACGAGGAAACCGGCGAAGCCAGCTGGTATGGCGGCAACGGCGACGGCTTTTCCGGAAAGCCCACGGCCAGCGGCGAACTGTTCAACCCCAAGGACCTGACCTGCGCCCATCGCACCCTGCCCTTGGGCACCTACCTGGAAGTCGAGAACCTGGACAACGGGAAGCGGGTGGTCGTGAAAGTGAATGACCGGGGGCCTTTCGCGAAGGGGCGGATCCTCGACCTTTCCAAGCGCGCGGCCCTGGACCTGGGATTCCTGGCGGACGGCTTCACCCAGGTCTCGATCCGGACCGTGGACGATACCGGGGCCCCGAAGGCGCTGGACCCGGCCCTGGACAAGTTGAATCCCTACACCATCCAGGTCGCCGCCCTGGCCGAGAAGGCCAATATCGAACGCCTGAGCCGGGAACTCGAACTGGGCGCCTTCGGACCCGTGAGCCTGCTGGATGGCGTCGCCCGGGACGGCCGCCCGGTGAAGCGCGTGCGGGCCGGCACCTACCTCCACCTGTCGGATGCCGAACAGGCCGCGGACAAGGTCGCCAAGTTCTTCAAGGACCGTGGTGTCGAACCCTTCATCACCCGCCAGCGCTAACCTCTATCTGGTCATCCCCGCAGGCGGCCGTGGGGAACGCATGGGCGGGGGCGTACCCAAGCAATTCCGGGATTTTGGCGGCAGACCCTTGCTGATGGCCACCCTCGAGGCCTTTCTCCAGCCCGGGATGCCCGCCCTTGCGGGCATTTCGTTGGCGGTTCCTCCGGATCGCATGGACGAGGCCAAGCGCTGGGATCTGGGTGTGCGGACCTGGATCGTGGAGGGCGGTCCCTCCCGTCAGGCCTCGGTCCTGGCGGCCCTTTCAGCGCTTCCGGATGAACCCGGTTCCACCGTCCTCATCCACGATGCCGTCCGGCCCTTCCCGCCAGCGGTTCCGATCATGGCGGCCATCCGCGCCCTCGGAGCCTGGGACGGAGCCCTGCTGGGCGAGGCCTCCACGGACACCCTGAAACGGGTGGACCATCAGGGCCAGGTGTTGGAGACAGTCCCCCGGGAAGCCATTTTCCGGGCGCAGACACCACAGGCCGCCCGGCTGGGCACCTGGCGGCGGGCCTTTGCCTGGGCAGCGGAAACGGGATTCGAAGCCACCGATGATGTGGCCCTGCTGGAAGCGCTCGGATTGCGGGTCCTGATGGTGCCATCTCCGGGTTCCAACTTGAAAATCACCACCGCGGAAGATTGGAACCAGGCCACAGAGTGTGGGCGCTAAAACCACGATTTGAGACAAATAATTGTATTTAAATATAATTAAATCAATAATTATTAATTGGCATTAATATTGCTGATATTTTTCTCATGACGATTTGGAACCGCAACCCTCGCCCCCAGACCTTGGCGGTCCCTGTGAGCCTCCAGGGCAACGGACTTCATGGCAACCAACCCTGCACGGTGCGGCTCGTCCCGGTGGATCGCGCCACCGGCCTGGTGTTCCGCCACCTGCCCTCGGGCACCGATATCCCTGTGAATGCGAAGCTGGCGGGGGACCTGACCCTGGCCACCACCCTGGTGAAGGATGGCATCCGCCTTCAGACCGTGGAGCATCTGCTGTCCGCCCTGGTGGGCCTGGAAGTGGACCATCTGCTCATCGAACTCGATGCCGAAGAACTCCCGATCCTGGATGGGAGCGCCGAGCCCTGGGTTTCGGCCATCCTCCAGGCTGGGGTCCAGACCCTCGCGGGCCAGCGCCGCTTCATCAAGATCAACCACCCGGTGGAGGTCCGCCAGCATGACAAGTGGATCCGGGTCTCCCCGGTCCTGGGGTTCGGGCTGCGGATCCGATACACCATCGATTTCGACCACCCGGCCATCGGCCGCCAGAGCCGCGAGATCAGCCTCACGCCGGACAAATACCGGCGGGAAGTGGGCACCGCCCGCACCTTCTGCCTGGAAGAAGAGATCGGCACCATGCGGGCCAGGGGCTTGGCCCTGGGCGGCAGCCTGGACAACGCCCTGGTCTTCGGTTCAGACGGCCCCCTGAACGAGGTGCTGCGCTTTGAGGATGAAGCCGTGCGCCACAAGATGCTCGACCTCATCGGCGACCTAGCCTTGCTGGGGGCGCCCCTGGCAGGATTCGTGGAAGCCCATGCCGCGGGGCACGCCCTGCACGTGGAGCTGGCCAAAGCGATCCTGGAACAGCCTGACGCCTGGACCTGGGCCGAACTGCCCGAAACTGCCGCCGGAAGCCGGAAACGGCCCGAGCATCGTTTTTCGCCGGTGTTCGCGGGGACCGCGTAATTCTGCTTGCTGCCTTCCGCTCCGCCTGAGACGATTCCCTTTCCACCCGCGAGGTACACAGGTGTTGCTTCATCCACTCCATCCGACTGATTGACCGGGCCCAGCTGCCCGGTGGGATTTCCGACCTGGTGGCGAGACTGAGCAGGGATGCGGAGGTTGAGCAGGACACCCAGGAACGGGTTTCAAGGATCCTGGCGGACGTGCGCCAGGAGGGTCTGGCCGCGGTGCTCAGATACACCGAGGCTTTCGACGGCCTGCGCCTGGATCCGGACGGACTACGGGTGCCCGCGGGTGATTTGAGGAAGGCCCTGGCGGATCTCAGGGCCTCGGCCCCGGAACTCCTCGAAGCCCTGGAATCCCTCATCGCCAATGTGCGCCGCTTTGCGGAGGGCCAGCGCCGCTGCGTTTCCGACCTGAACCTGGTCCTGCCCGGGGGCGGCACCGTGGGGGAACGCTGGGTGCCGCTCGCCCGCGTGGGGCTGTACGTCCCCGGCGGCCGCGCTTTCTACCCATCGACCCTCGCCATGACCGTGATCCCGGCCCAAGTCGCAGGCGTCCGCCGCATCGTGGCGGTGACACCGCCCAAGGCCGAAGGGCCAGATCCACTCGTGCTGGCCACCGCGGCGCTGCTGGGGCTGGATGAAATCTACACCCTGGGCGGCGCCCAGGCGGTGGCCTGGCTCGCCTTCGGGGAACCGGCGGTGGACCTTATCGCGGGTCCTGGCAATCGGTTCGTCGCTGAAGCCAAACGCCAGCTCCAGGGCCGCTGCGGCATCGATTCCGTGGCCGGCCCCACCGAGCTGCTCATCATTGCGGACGGCAGTGCGGAGGCCGCGGTGCTGGCCGAGGACCTGCTCGCCCAGGCCGAACATGATCCGGACGCTGCGGCGGTGCTGGTTTCCGAGGAGCAGTCCCTGCTGGACCGGGTCGCAGTCGAATTGGAGGCCCGGGCGGCGGTTTCGCCCCGCCGCGCCATTCTGGAACAGAGCCTTTCCGCCCACGGCCTGCTCATCTGCGCCACCCGGGAACAGGCCATCGCCTTCGCCCAGGAGTGGGCGCCGGAGCACCTGGAATTGGCGGTGGGCGACCCCGAAACCTGGGTGCCTTTCCTGACCACCGCCGGCGCCCTGTTCCTCGGACCCAGCAGCGGCGAAGCCTTCGGCGATTATGGCGCGGGCCCCAACCACGTGCTGCCCACCAGCCGCACTGCCCGGTATTCGAGCCCGCTGGGCGTCGCGACCTTTCTGAAGCGTCAAAGCCTGATCCACCTCAGTGCCGAAGATGCGGCTTCCATGGCCCCTTGGGTCCAGCGCCTGGCCCAAGCGGAAGGGCTTTACCACCATGCTCTGAGCGCGGAGCATCGTAGGCATTGAAAAATAGTTGAAACCGCGAAAATCACGAAAATTCGCGAAAAATCATGTTCTTGAATTCGCGTACTTTCGCGCCTTTCGCGGTTAAGCCGCCGTTAAAAATAACTACCACCTTCACCGGACCTCGCCCACGGATTCCTGAATGTCCTTCCTACGACCCGATCTTGATGAAACACCAGCCTATTCGCGGCCTTCAGAGCCTGCGGGCCTGGTGCGCCTGCACATGAACGAGGCAGCCGACGACTGGCCTAGCGCGGCCAAGGAAGCCCTGTTGGCGCGGCTCCGAGATCTGCCCTTCCAGCAGTATCCCGAACGCCAGGCGGAGCTCGCGGAACGCCTGCGACTGCGGCTGGGCGCGCCGGAAGGCGGCCTGCTGCTGGGACCGTCGAGCGGAAATCTTCTGGATCATGTGGCCCTGGCGGGCCTCCGTCCCGGAGACACAGTAGCCATCCCTTCGCCGGGCTTCAGCCTCTACCCCATGCTGGTGCGGCGCCACCAGGGCCAGGTGCGCCCCTTGGACATGGGCACCGGATTTCCGTTGGAGCCCTGGTTCACGGCCCTGGACTGCCGGCAGCTCTGGATCACCCTGCCCAACAATCCGACCGGCGCCTGGCTTTCACCCGATGACCTGGAGCCCCTGCTGGAGGCCGCCGCCGCGCGCCCCGAGCCGCCGTTGGTGGTGCTGGACGAGGCCTATGCGGAATTCGCGCCGCAGACCCATCGGCTGGCCGTGGACCGCTATCCGAACCTGCTCCTGCTGCGCACTTTCAGCAAGGCCCTGGCCTCGGCGAGCTGGCGCCTGGGCTACCTGATGGGAGACCCGTCCTTGGTCCGCAGACTGGCCGCGCTGCAACTGCCCTATTCGATCCCAGCGGCCAGCCTGGAAGCCCTGGATGTGGCCCTGGACTTCGCGGCGGAATTTGAATCGCGGATCTTCTCCACGGCCGATCTGAGGGATCGCCTGAGGGCCTCGCTGCCGGATCGCGAGGTCGCCCCGAGCGCCGCCAATTTCCTGCACATCTCCCCAGACCCAGCGCCGGCGTTGCAGGAGGCTGGCTTGCTGGCCCGGGCCCTGCCCGGGTCGAACGCGGCCCGGGTGGGAATCGGGACGGAGGAGGTGGTCCGTCGCACCGCGGCGGCCCTGAAGGCGACCTTGGCCGCAGCCTCGCCACGCACCCGCCGGGCTTTGCTCGTGCTCGATGTGGACGGCGTGCTCATCGAGGCCGACCGCAGTTTCATGGAGGCCGTGAGCCGCGCACTGGCCGAGCTGGTGCCCGGACTATCCTGGACCGACGAGCATTTCCGCGCCTTCAAGCGGGTGGGCGGTTTCAACAATGACTTCCGCCTCTGCTCCGCCGCCTGGGTGCTGGCGGAGCACGGCGCCATGGAGCGCCTTTGGACCGCAGGCGGCGTCGGCTTCCCGGAGTTTGAATCCGAGATCCAACGGCGGGAACCGCCCGCCCAGAGAGTGGTCCAGCAGCACTACGCCGAGACCTGCAAACTGGAAAAGCCCTTGATCGAGCTGGAGGCCCTGCGTTCCCTCGGGTGCGATCTGGCCATCCTCACGGGCCGTCCGCCGGAGGAACTGGCCATGGCCTTCGACGTGCTGGGATGGCGGCTGCCCGCCCTCGCCGATGCGGCCCCCCATCTTCGCAAGCCCTCTCCCAGCGGGCTTCTGCAACTGGCCGACGCCTTCCGCGCCGAGGCCATCACCTTCGTGGGCGACACCCGCGATGACGCAGCCTGTCTGCGTTCGGCCCGGGAACTCCGGCCGGATCTCCGTTGGCGTTTTGCGGCGGTGGGGGCCGACCGCGATCTCTTCCGGGATCCCCAGGACCTTTCGGCGCCCACGCTGCTCGACCTGCTTCCCCTGCTCCAGGAGCGACCATGAGAGCCACCTCCCTGCACCGCGCCACGAATGAAACGAACATCACCCTGAGCCTCTGCCTCGAGGGAGGAGACGCGCGCATTTCCACAGGCCTCGGCTATTTCGACCACATGCTCATGCAGCTCGCCCGGCACGGCGGGTTCGGCCTGGAGATCGAAGCCACCGGGGACTTGCAGGTGGACAGCCACCACTTGGTGGAGGATGTGGGCTTGTGCCTGGGCGATGCGTTGCGGGAGGCCCTGGGCGACCGCCGGGGCATCGCCCGGTGGGGCGAGGCCCATGTGCCCATGGATGAAACCCTGGCGCGCGTGGTGGTGGATCTCAGCGGCCGGCCCTACTGCGTGTTCCAGGCGGAGCTGCCGAAGATCATGCTCGGAAACGGCTTCCAGGTGGAGATGGTGCGGGAATTCTTCCAGGCCTTTAGCGCCCGCGGCGCGTTCAATCTCCACGCCGCAGTACTCTACGGCGAGAACACCCACCACAAGATCGAAGGGCTGTTCAAGGCCCTCGCCCGGGCCCTGAAGCAGGCGGTCCGCGTGCAGGGCGACGAACTCCCCAGCACCAAGGGGACCTTGACCACATGATCACGCTGCTGGATTACGGCGCGGGCAACCTGACGTCCCTGGAAGGGGCGCTGGATGTCCTTGGCTACACCCACCAGCGGGCCGAAACGCCCGCCCATGCCGCGGAAGGCGGCCTCTGGCTGCTGCCCGGCGACGGCCACTACGGCTCTGCCCAGCGCAATCTGCAGCGACGCGGCTGGTGGGCCGCGCTGGCATCCAGGATCCGCCAGGGCAAGCCCCTGCTGGGCATCTGCGTCGGCCTGCAGTTGCTGGCCGAAGGCAGTGAAGAAGCTCCGGAGACGACGGGTCTGGGCGTGTTCCCGGGGATCGTGCGCCGCCTCGGCCCGGGCGTGAAAGTGCCCCACATGGGCTGGTCCAGGACCTCGCAGGCCTCCGCCCATCCGGCCTTCCAGGACGGTGGCGCCGGCTGGCTGTACTTCGTCCACAGCTATGCGCTGGAAGTCGGCGGCAGCACCGTGCTCACCGCGGATCACGGCCGCCCCTTCACCGCCGTGGCGGCCCATGGCCGGGTGCTGGGCTTCCAGCCCCATCCCGAGAAATCCGGCGCCTTCGGCCGGGACCTGCTGGACCAGTCCCTGCGCTGGTTAGGGGCCGTGCCAAAATGACATGTGCAGTCCAGGTTATTTTGCTACGGCCCCTTATGTCGGCACGCTACCGAATCGGCCAGTTTATTTTTTGCAACGACCTCGGCGAATTCCCGCAGGGGGGGAAATGATCCAGCTCATTCCATCCCTCGATCTGCTGGGCGGCGGCGTGGTGCGCCTGCTGCACGGCGAGGCCGACAAGGCCACCCGCTACGAAGTGGACCCCGAACTCTGGATCTCCCAGCTCGTGGACGCCGGGGCGGCCCGCATCCATCTGGTGGATCTGGATGGCGCCTTCGGCCTGGCGCGCCAGCCGGACTTCCAGCGGCTTCCGGGGCTCTTTCCTAAGGTGCGCTTCCAGTTGGGCGGCGGGTTGCGCAGCCGGGGCATCATCGAGCAGGTTCTGGACAGCGGCTTCGATGCGGTGGTGGGCACCTTGGCGGTGGAGCAGCCACGGGAATTGGCGGGCCTGCCCGCGGACCGCGTCATTGTGGCCTTGGATCTGCGGGGGGACCGCGTGGTCACCAAAGGATGGCAGGCGGCCAGTTCCTGCGACTCGACGGATGTCTTCGAGAGCCTGCTCACCCTCGGGTTCACCCGCGCGCTGGTGACCGATGTGAGCCGGGACGGCTCCCTGCTGGGGCCGGGCCTGGAAGCCACCGCCTGGATCGCCAAGGAAGGCTTCTCCGTGCAAGCCTCCGGCGGCCTGCGGAGCCTTGAAGATCTGGCCGCCCTGGAAGCGATCCCAGGCGTCCAGGGCGCCATCAGCGGCAAGGCCCTGCTCGAAGGCCGCATCGCCCTGGATGATCCGCGCACCCGCGCGGCGCTCGCGGGAGGGCTCTGATGCCTGCCAAGCGCGTCATTCCCTGCCTCGATGTGAAAAATGGGCGCGTAGTGAAGGGCATCCGCTTCCAGCATCTCCGCGATCTCGGAAGCCCCGTGGAGCTGGCCCGGCGCTACGATGCCGAGGGCGCGGACGAGGTGGTCTTCCTGGACATCAGCGCCAGCGAGGAAGGCCGGTCCACCCAGGAGGCCTGGGTGCGCCAGGTGTCCCGGGAACTTACCATTCCCTTTACGGTGGGTGGCGGCGTGGCCAAGCCCGAAGACTTCACACGGTTGCTGCGGAACGGCGCCGACAAGGTGGCCGTGAACACCGCCGCGGTCCTGGATCCGGCGCTGGTGCAGGCGGCGGCGGCCCTGGTGGGAACCCAATGCGTGGTGGCTGCTGTGGACGTGAAGCGTGACCCGGACTGCGGCTGGCGGGTGTTCATCAAGGGCGGCAAGGTCGCCACCGGCCTATCGGCTCTGCCCTGGCTCCTGCGGCTCCAGGAACTCGGCGCCGGCGAAATCCTGCTCACCTCCATGGACCGCGACGGAACCCTGGAAGGTTTCGATCTGGACCTGCTTCGCGCAGCTTCCAAGCTGGACATTCCAGTCATCGCCTCAGGTGGCGCGGGGACGGAATCGCATTTTCTTGAGGCCCTGGAAGCGGGCGCCGATGCGGTGCTGGCGGCCACGCTCTTCCATGAAGGCACCCTGCCCATCGCCCGCCTCAAGAAATTCTTAAGCGGGCACGGCCAGCTCATGCGATTGGAGGAACCATGCAAGCGATGAACGCGCTCCGGCTCAATCCGAACCTGCTCCACTTCGACGAGACGGGCCTCATTCCCGCGGTGGTGCAAGGGACCTCGGGCGAGGTCCGCATGGTCGGCTACCTGAACCGCGACGCCCTTGAAAAGACCCTCCAATCCGGTTTCGTGACCTTCTGGAGCCGCTCCCGGCAGACCCTGTGGACCAAGGGCGAGGGCAGCGGCAACCGCCTGAAGCTCGTGGAACTGCGCGCGGATTGCGACCACGATTGCCTGCTCATCATCGCGGAACCCATCGGCCCCACCTGCCACCGCGGCACCGGCAGCTGCTTCGATGACGACGCGGCCGAGGGGCCCGAGGCTGTCCAGGCCCTCGAAGCCTCGGCCGCCACGACCCTGCCCTGGCTGGACCGCCTGGAAAGGCTGCTGCAAAGCCGCAAGGCCACCGCGTCGCTGACCGGAAGCTACACTCGGAAGCTCTTCGCCCAGGGCACCGACCGCATCGCGAAGAAGGTGGTGGAAGAAGCGGGCGAGGTGGTGCTGGCCGCCAAGAACCTGGAACGCGAATCCACCCAGGCCAACCGCGACGATTTCCTCGGTGAAGCCGCCGACCTGGTGTTCCACCTGGAGCTGCTGCTGGTGGACCGCGGCCTCAGCCTCCATGATGTGGTCGCGCTGCTGAAGGCCCGCCACATCGGCCGGAGCGGAAAATAATGGCCACGCACACGCCGCATTTTCCCGACCTGCTCTTTCCCGGCGCCGCCCGCCTGCGCCGCTGGGAGGGCCTGCTCATGGGCCTGCTCGCGGGCGCAGGCTACCAGGAACTCCGATCCTCGCTCGTCATGCGGGAGCCCCATGAGGCTGCTTCCTTGCGCTTTTTCGATGGCGACCACCTGTTGGCCTTGCGCTGGGACTACACCACGGCCCTGGCGCGGATGCTGTCGAAGCGGTTCGCGGAACCGCCCCCGCGCGTGAGCTACGCGGGCGCCGTATTCCGCCGGGCCAACCAGCCTTGGGAACCGGTGGAGCGCTTCGAGGTGGGCTGCGAACGGCTCCACACCGACGAGGCCAGCCGCGATGAAGCCGACGTGGAGCTGGCCCGGCTCCTCATGGCCGTGCCCGCAACGCTGGGGCTCCGGGCCGCGATCCTCCAGATCGGCAGCGCCGCGCTGCTGCGGTGCCCGATGGAAGCCGAGCGGCTGCCGGATGGACTGGCCGATGCCGTCGCCCGCGCCCTGCAGCGCCGGGCGCCCCACCGCGTGAAGGAGGCCCTGGGCGGCCATCCCGCCGCGCCGCGGCTGTTGGCCCATGTCGAGGCCCTGCTCTCGGAATCCGACGGCCTCGCCGGATTGCAGGTCCTGGACCGCAGCCCTTATGCCAGCCTCCTGAAGGCCGAACGGGGCCATCTTCAGAGGACCCTGGAAGCCCTGTCGCCCTTCGTTCCCGAAGGCCTGCGCTTAAGGCTGGACCTGGCGGATGTGCAGGGCCTGGACTTCTACACGGGACCGACGCTGCGGCTCTACGCGCCGGGCGCGCAGCAGGAGTTGGCCGCGGGCGGCCGCTATGACGGCCTCTATCCATTCTTGGGCAAACCCTGGTTCGCCGCCGGCTTCTGCGTGCGCCTTTCGCCCCTGCTGGATCTGGCGGAAACGCGGCCCGATCTCTTCCATTCTCTCGAAGGAGCGGGGCGATGAATCTTCCGGCGGGCCCATTCAGCAGCGAGCCGATCCTCATCGCGTTTCCCAAGGGCCGCCTAGGCGAGGAGCTGCTTTCTCGCCTCGCGGGCACCGCCTTGGCTTTGGATGAAGCGGCTCTGAGCTCCAGGGTCCTGCGCATTCCCACGGCGACGCCCCATGTGCAAGTGCTGCTCCTGAAAGGCACCGATCTGCCCCGCTACGTGGCGGCGGGCGTGGCCAGCTTGGGCATCGTGGGATCGGACACCCTGGATGAAGTGGACGTGGACCTGCTGGAACTCGCGGATCTCAAATTCGGCGCCTGTCGGCTCTCCCTCTGCGGCGCGGAAGGCCTCACCCTCGATGCCCTGAAGCAAAAACCCCACCTGCGCATTGCCACGAAGTTCCTGAAGGCCACGGCCACCTGGCTGAAGCGTGAAGGCCTCACCGCGGAGCTGGTGCCTCTGCAAAGCAGCGTGGAACTGGCGCCCATCCTCGGCCTGGCCGACGCCATCGTGGACCTCGTGCAGACCGGCGGCACCTTGAAGGCCCATGGCCTCGTGGAGATCAGCGTCCTCGGCACCACGTCATCACGCCTCGTGGCCGCCCGCGGCGCCTACCTGGCGGATCCCGAACGGATGCGGCCGTTGGCGGCCGAACTCATCCGGCTGTTGGGCAGGGGCTAACTCCGGATGAGTGTCTGCTTCTGTTCCCGGGTAAGCCGTTTGACTTCGCGTTCCCTCCGGGTGGCTTCGGCCTGGGTGCCGGCGGATTCCTGGTAGACCAGCACGAAGGGTCCGCGGCCCTTGGTGTAGCGGGCGCCCTTGCCCGCCTGGTGGGCCTGCAGGCGGGCCTCCACATCCGGACTGATGCCCGTGTAGAACGATCCGTCGCCGCAGCGCAGGATGTAGACGTGCCAAGTGCTCATGGCTTCAGTCTAGGCTGTGGGCCGGAGACCACGAATCTACGATTGCCGATTTTCAATGGCCAATTGGAGCGCGGGCAGAAGCGATGCCCATGCCCTCTCAACTCTCAACTCTCAACCCTGGACTCTTGACTCTCGACCCTCGACCCTCGACTCTTGACCCTCGACCCTCGACCCACGGTTGAGCACAAATCCAATTGCCGGAGCACCAGAAATCATTCAAGCCGTACACTGAAGGCATGAGCGACGCATTCTCAGGCTTTCCCGACACCGCCCGCCTCTGGCTCATGGCCTTTCCCCGCCCCTTGGATGAAGCGGAAAAGGCCAGGCTCGCCGAAGGCTTCGACACCTTCCGTCCCCACTGGAAAACCCACAGCACGGCCATCGAATCCGGCTGGATGCTGATCGAGGACCAGATTTTCGTCGTGGTGGAGAACACCATGGGCAGCTCCCCTTCGGGCTGTTCCATCGACGCCATGTTGCGCCAGAGCATCAAGCTCGCCTCGCTCCTGGAATTGCCCTTCCTGGACGCCCAAAGCATCATCGTCCGCGCCTCGGGCAGGCTCAGGGTGGTCGCGAAAACCGAACTGGAATCGTTGCTCCAGAACGGCACCTTGGATGCGGCCACGCCGGTCATCGACCTGGGCCTGCTGGAGCTGGGCCAGTTGCGATCGGGCCAGCTTGAACGTCCCCTGTCGAAAACCTGGATCGCCCGGAAGCACCGCGCAGCTCTTGAAAGCCGCGTGGGGTGAAGGGGGCTTGCGTTGAGAGTCGAGAGTCGAGAGTCGAGAGTTGAGAGTTGAGAGTTGAGAGTTGAGGGTCAGGGGTTCGCAGCTTTTAACTCTGAACCCTCGACTCTTGACCCTCGACTCTTGACCCTTTGCCCAGGGCTCGCCTGTCGCGCTTAGAAAATCGGATCGCCCGGCTTGCGCTTCCAGGCTTCGGGGCGCTGTTTGGCGCCGTCCTGCTTGGGCTTGGCGGTCTTGGCGGCCTGCAGGGTCGCCATCAACAGGTTGGAGCCCAGGGAATCCGCCGCGGCCCGGGTGAGGGTCTGCTTCACGGGGCCCTCGGGGACCGTTTCGGTTTCTACCTTGGGCGTTTCGGATTTCTCCGCCTGGTCCTGGAGCCGCTTCTTGTACCAGGCCATGCGCTTGGGATCGATGGGCCGCGTCTGCTTGACGGAACCGCCCTTCCGCAGGGCGGTCTTCGGCTTGGCCACTTGTCGGTCTTCGCGCAGTTCCGATTCAGGATTGGAGGCTTCCTCCAGGATCTTCGCCAGGTCCGCCAGGCCGCCAAGGGAACGCTTGCTCATGTGGTCTAAGGTCTCCAACCGGGGCACAGACCCCAACCCATTAGCGTAACGGGTGGAAGGCCGCAGGCCAAGCCAACATCATGTTTTGTCGCACAATGGAGCCATGAAAGCCAGCCTGGAAGCCCTGCGTCGGCGCTACGAAACGGAACCGGCCCTGGCCCTGGACCCCATCGCCGTGCCGCTCCGCTTCCCGGATCCCATGGACCGGGAGCTCACGGCCTTCGTGGCGGCCCATCTCGCCTACGGCAAGGTGGCGCCCATGCTCCGGGCCATCGAAGGCCTGCTGAAGCCCCTGGGGGAAAGGCCGGCGGAATTCCTGCGAAGCCAGGCGGAGCCGGCCCTCCGGGCCGAGCTGGAGGCAGCCTTGCAGGGCTGGGTCTGGCGCTTCCACACGGGCTCGGACCTGGTGCAGTGGCTGCTGGCCTGGAAACGCCTGGACCAGGCGAGCGGCGCGGGCCTGGAAGCGCACCTGCTGCCCGCCCCTGCCGAGACCGCCGACGGGGCTCTTTCGCGTCTGGTGCAGCGATTGCGGGTGGAGCTGCCCCCGACCTATGGCCTGCGCTTCAATCTGCCGGATCCCCTGGAGGGCGCCTCCTGCAAGCGCTGGCGCATGTTCCTGCGCTGGATGGTGCGGGAGGGCTGGCCGGATTTCGGGCTCTGGAAGCGCTATCCCAAGGACCAGCTCGTCATTCCCGTGGACACCCACGTGGCCCGCATCGCCCGCTACGTGGGCCTCACCCAGCGCAACACCGTGGATGGCCGCATGGCCGCCGAGATCACCGCCGCGCTCAAGAAAAGGGACCGCCAGGATCCCCTGAAGTACGACTTCGCCATCTCGCACCTGGGCATCCTCGGCGACTGCCCCGGCGTCCGCGCCCTGCCTGGGTGCAGGCGCTGTCCGTTGGTGGGGATCTGTCGGGCGGGGAAGGGATGAGGCGAGAAGTTGAAAAGTTGAGAAGTTGAAAAGTTGAAAAGTTGAAAAGTTGAAGAGTTGAATGGTCCGCGGCCAACACCGAGAGTTGCACGCTGTTAACTCTTCGACTCTTCGACGCTTCAACTCTTCAACTCCCGGCCCTTTTGCGCCGCAGGCGCAAAAGGGCCGGGCTTGCCACGGCACTCGGGGGAACGACTTAGGGCTGCTTCTTCCGACCTGACCCGGTTCATCGCACCCCGATGCATGGGGCCCGGCTTGAAATCAGGTTAACGCGGAGCCCCCCCGGACCCAAAGCCCGCTCCCAAATAGCTAGGAAATAAGGGCCTGCAAACGACGTTAAATTGTTTTCGACTCATCCCTTGACACCCCTATATCTTGGGGTGATCCTTGTCTTCCGACACAATCCCTTGAGGTTTTACCCTTCAGGTCCAAGCCATCAGCCGACATTTCGGCACAGTTCTGGATGATGAGTTGGTCCTGGCTTTTTTCCGACCGAGCAGCACCGCCCCCTATTCAACATCTTTCATAACGTTCCGAGGGTCCCAATGAAGATTGCGCGCCATTTTACCCGTGAAGGCCAGGAGCCTCTCGCGGGCATCACCTTCGTGCCGCGGGTCAGCAAGATCACCAAGCTGGACGGAACCGTGGTCTTCGAAGCCAAGGACGTGATGGTTCCCGACACCTGGTCCCAGGTGGCCGTGGACATCCTGGCCCAGAAGTATTTCCGCCGCAAAGGCATCAACGCGGCCAATGGCGGCGAGACCGACGCCCGGCAGGTCTTCCACCGCCTGGCGGGCTGCTGGCAGCACTGGGGCGAGACCCACGGCTACTTCAACACCCCCAAGGACGCCCAGGCCTTCTACGACGAGCTGACCTACATGCTCGCCAAGCAGATGTGCGCGCCCAATTCGCCGCAGTGGTTCAACACCGGCCTGCACTACGCCTACGGCATCTCCGGCCCGGCCCAGGGCCACAGCTACGTGGACCCGGAAACCGGCGAACTGAAGAAATCCACGTCCGCCTACGAGCGGCCCCAGCCCCACGCCTGCTTCATCCAGAGCGTCTCCGACGACCTGGTGAACGAAGGCGGCATCATGGACCTGTGGACCCGCGAGGCCCGCATCTTCAAGTACGGCTCCGGCACCGGCAGCAACTTCTCCAAGTTGCGCGGCGCCGAAGAGCCCTTGAGCGGCGGCGGGCGCAGCTCCGGGCTGATGAGCTTCCTGGCGGTGGGCGACAAGGCCGCGGGCGCCATCAAGAGCGGCGGCACCACCCGCCGGGCCGCCAAAATGGTGACGCTGGACCTGGACCACCCGGACATCGAAGCCTTCATCGACTGGAAAGTGACGGAGGAGCGCAAGGTCGCCATGCTGGCGGTGGGCAGCCAATTGGTGAAGCGCCACTGGAACCTCATCTGCGAAGCCGTGGAGGGCTCCACCTCCAAGGATCCGGATCCCAAGACCAACGAGGCCCTGCGCCACGCCCTGGCCCGCGCCAAGAAGGAGGGCGTTCCCGCGGCCTTCCTGGCCCAGTGCCTGGGCCGCCTCGCCGAATGCGATTTCGACCGCGACATCAAGGGCTACGACACCTCCTGGGACGGCGATGCCTACGCCACCGTGGGCGGCATGAATTCCAACAATTCCGTGCGTGTCCCCGACTCTTTCATGCGGGCGCTGGAGAGTGACGGTTATTTTGAACTTAAGAACCGCACCAATGGAAAAGTAGCCAAGAAGCTGCCGGCGCGGGACCTCTGGAAGAAGATCAACACCGCCGCCTGGTCCTGCGCCGATCCCGGCCTGCAGTTCGACACCACCATCAACGACTGGCACACCTGCCCCGAGGACGGCCGCATCAATGCGTCGAACCCGTGCTCCGAGTACATGTTCCTGGACGATACCGCCTGCAACCTGGCTAGCCTGAACCTCTGCACCTTCCTGACCGACGACGGCGGCTTCGATCTGGTGGGCTACCGCCACGGCATCCGGCTCTGGACCATGGTGCTGGAGATCAGCGTGCTCATGGCCCAGTTCCCTTCGGAGGCCATCGCCAAGCTAAGCTACGATTTCCGCACGTTAGGCCTGGGCTATGCGAACCTGGGCGCCATGCTCATGCGCATGGGCATCCCCTACGACAGCGTGGAAGGCACTCAGTGGTGCGCCGCGCTCACGGCCATCCTCACCGGCGACGCCTACGCGGCCTCCGCCGAGATGGCCGGCGAGCTGGGCCCCTTCCCGGGCTTTGAACGGAACAAGGAGCACATGCTGCGGGTCATCCGCAATCACCGTCGCGCGGCCTACAACGCCCCAGCCGCCGAATACGAAGCCCTGAGCGTCATCCCCCAGGGCCTGGTGGGCACGGGCATCCCGAAATCCCTGCTGGAGGCCTCCCGGGAAAGCTGGGACGTGGCGCTCATGCTGGGGCAGTCCTTCGGCTTCCGCAACGCCCAGGTGACGGTGCTGGCGCCCACGGGCACCATCGGCCTGCTCATGGATTGCGACACCACCGGCGTGGAGCCGGACTTCGCCCTGGTGAAGTTCAAGAAGCTCGCCGGCGGCGGCTACTTCAAGCTGGTGAACAGCGCCATCCCCGAAGCCCTGATGCGCCAGGGCTACGCGCCCCAGCAAATCACGGATATCGAACGCTACGTGGTGGGCTGGCTCGAAATCACCGACGAGACGCCGGGCATCAGCCGCAGGGACCTGCTGGCCAAGGGCTGGACCAGTGAAGAGATCAACGCCATCGAGGAGAAGCTCCCCACGGCCTTCGATCCCAGCTTCGTGCTGCCCCTGGACCGCCTGGCCCGGGAGTTCGGCGAAGCCGCCTGCAATGTCTTCGTGCAGGCCCTCACGGGCGCCATGACCGTGGAAGGCGCGCCGCACCTGAAAGACGAGCACCTGCCGATCTTCGATTGCGCCAACCGCTGCGGCCGCACCGGCAAGCGGTACATCCAGCCCATGGGCCACCTGCGCATGATGGGCGCCTCGCAGCCCTTCCTGAGCGGCGCCATCAGCAAGACCATCAACCTGCCCGGCGAAAGCACCGTTCGTGAAGTGGGCGAGATCTACGCGGCGTCCTGGCACCTGATGCTGAAGGCCGTGGCGCTCTACCGCGACGGCTCCAAGATGAGCCAGGCCATGGCCACCAGCCTGGACCTGCTGGACGGCCTGGAAGCCGCCGAGGAACTGGCGGACGAGGCCAAGGCCCCCGCCGCCAAGATCGAAGCCATGGCCGCGGCGCAGACGCACGCGCTGGGCCAGCAGGTGGTGCGCACCTACCGCCGCCGCCTGCCCAACCGTCGCGGCGGCTACACCCAAAGCGCCACCGTGGGCGGCACCAAGATGTACCTGCGCACCGGCGAGTACGAGGACGGCCAGCTCGGCGAGATCTTCCTGGACATCCACAAGGAGGGCGCGGCCTTCCGCGCGGTGCTCAACTGCTTCGCCATCGCGGTGTCCATGGGCCTGCAGCACGGCGTGCCGCTGGAGGAATTCTGCGATGCGTTCCTGTTCACGCGCTTCGAGCCCAACGGCCTGGTGCAGGGCAGCGACACGGTGAAGTTCAGCACGTCCATCATCGATTTCGTGTTCCGCGAACTGGCCATCTCCTACCTGGGCCGCTACGAGCTGGCGCAGGTGGAGCCCGACCAGCTCATGAACCTCACCGCCAAGCCCGAGACCCACGCCCCCGGCATGGGCATCCCCGGCCGCAGCACCGAAGTGACGCCGAGCCTGTTCCCCCCGGAAACCTCCTCGGGAACGGCTCCGGCATCAGGCTCCGCGCCAGCACCGGCCCCAGCGCCGACGCCAGCACCAGTGATGGCCATGGCCGCCCAGCACACCGCCACCACCTCCATGCCCCACCAGTCCGCCGCCGCCATCGCCGCCCGCATCGCCCGCGAAAAAGGCTACACCGGCGATCCCTGCCCCGAATGCGGACACCTCACCCTGGTCAGGAACGGCGCCTGCATGAAGTGCCAGACGTGCGGGGCGACGACAGGGTGCAGCTAATTAACATAACCTTTTAAAAAATTCTAAAAAGTAATTATTCTCATTTGTTCCATACTGATCGAATTTTTAAATATTTCAATTTCTTGGTCTATTTCTGTTATACGTTCATCACTGTAAACAAAATCATCACCGTCAATTCGAAGGTTTTTGTCTCTTGTTTTGCTAGTCTTTAGTTCAGTGTTTGTTGTCATAAATCTAAGAATACGGTGGATTTCAATGAAATGAATCGAATTTGGTCCATCATCAATCGCTGCGTTATTAGTTAGTTTTTTATAAAATACTGATTGTAAACCAATATATTTAAGCTTTAATTTCATGGTATACTGATTGGCCTTATTGCCTTCAATTATTTGTGGTAACTCATCTACTTTATTGTATAAATCTTCCAATCTTTTTAAAACTAAATCTCTTTTAATTTTGTCAATTTCTTTATTTCTGTCAACTATAATAGAAATAAAAACTATTCCAAATAGTGTAGTCAAGACTGATAGTAATTGAATTGCATTAATATTTTGATCTAATGTGATTTCTGGCAGGGACAAAAACCTTCCCACAAAAAAACCACCCAAAATGGCTATAATAATTATGTAGATTATTGAAAATAAATTTTTTCTATTTTTCATTGCGGTTTTCTCTATCTGCTTCTTGAATATATTCCCAAATGTCATCAATTAAATAATCTTCTTCTGTAGAAACGAATTTCAGTTTTGACTTCAACGTTTCTAAGTTGAACTTATCGTTACGAATCAAACCACCAAATGCTTCCTCGAGAAATGAGGTGGCATACCCAGCCGTCCCATCCAAATTGATTTCGAGTTGTTTAGAATCTTTGATACACATGTTTAATAAACCAATAATATGGTCCTCTCTTAATTCTTGACCTGATTTCTTTCCCTCATCTCTATATCGAGGACCAGGTGTCCGACTGAAAGCCCGGGCTATACTAAAGATAATTTTATTTGCAGTTTCCATTGTCCCTCCTAATCTCCCAGTAAACATAGGTTCCTGAGAACGAATGATCCAGTTTTTGGAATACATCGTCGTCTAATGAGGCATATGCATCATTAGTTACAATTTTTAGCGAGGTGATCTGATTTCGTTTTTGAACATCAGCGATGCCAGGCAGACCTTTACCTCTAAAATATTTTCCAGTCACCGTTTGATGAAATTCGCCATTCAACATTAACTTTAGTATTTCTGCATTATCGCCATGCTTTAATAGCTTTGCAATTTTAGATAAATAATTGTAAAACTTACTTGTATTTGGTTTATCATTTAGGCTTTTAAAAATTCCCACACCAAAATCGACGAATGCAAACCCAACGATGCCAGACTGTTCGTCATGATTCACATGAAGCCACCAGTGTTTCTCACCCTTAACTCTATTTGCTGCATGGTTATTGGTATTCATCATGAGCTCGATTAAGACGCGCTGGACCCCCTGACACCTTCTTTCCTCACCCCAAATGGTTTTTGATGCGGATTGAATGATAGCGTCACCAAGTTCAGAATCAACCAACTTACCTGCATGAGTAATAATTTCATTCTTTCCACCATCATTGATCTGATATTGATCTTCGTCTTTAAATTCAAGCGCTAAATTTTTAAAAAATCCACTTTTTATTAAAATGTTTTTTGTATTCTCATTTTTCGGAATATTACCATTAAATTTGATATTCTTTGCCTTGAATTGCACCATTATGGAAAGCAGCGAAACAATAGCCCCATAATCGATTGTTTTAATTTTTTTCAACATTACACAGGTTTTTCGTTTTTCTATAAATAAATTCTCTAATTTATTAATAAATTGAATCACACCTTCAGGATTCTCATTAAAAGAAAATACTTCTGGTGCTTCAACCCTCTCATATCTTCTTGTAGCAGACATAAGTTTAATATCTTCTCGTGCCTCTTCTTTAGAAACCCCAAAATGTAATAAATTTAATTCCTTTCGTCTCGCTTTATGAATTGCTCTACGTCTCGCTGTTTTTCTTTCAATAGATCTTGCACGTCGTTTTAACAAATTCGTTTTATTTTTGAATCGCTTTGCGACTTCTTTTTTTGATTGGTCGCCTAGTGAGATCTGGTGTCTGGGTTCTGGGTTCGCCATCTAGATTGCCGATGCATATGAAAACGAGGTTGATGATGAATCAGGTAAAGAGCAGATAACTAGATCCACATTTAACAATCGAATTCTTGTGAAGTTGTGAGAGGTCATCAAACCAAAGGCTCCGGAACGTCAACACTAGCACCAACACTTTCTGTCCACGAACCCAGATATCACCTTCCATGGTCGCGGTAGGCCACCGGCTTGGGTCCGAAGTTCCATCGGCCAAACAGGATGAACATGCAAGCCTCCTGGAACCACAGATGAACACAGATCAACACAGATAAAGAAAACCACACCACACGGAGAGTAGCGGAGGCGCGGAGGGTAGCGGAGAAAACCCCTATTTCCTCCGCTGCCTCCTCTTTTTCTCCGCTACCCTCCGCGTAGCGCTTTTATCTTGGAGCCACCATCCCCTCAATCCAATGAGAATGCCACTCCCGGCACCTACCCTAGCGAGACCCTCTCCATCTGGCACCTCTCGCAATAGGGCGGCTTCGAAGGCCTTAGCGCACTCCCGCAGTTCACGCAGACGGTTTCGCTGGCGGGTTCGATCTGTGCCAGGCGTTGCTTCAGGCTGGGGTCGCGCTGGTAGGCATAGGCCCAGTAGCCCATGACCAGGCACATCACCGTGAGAAAGATCCGGATCATCCAGACGTTATCGCCATCCATTCCGGCGGTCGACATGGTCCAGTAGAGGATCGCGGTAAGGAAGAAGGGCAGGAAGAGCAGCGCCACGATGATGGCCTGCAGCAGCCCGGTCCCTTTCAGGTGCGGCTGTTTCTCACAGTGGGGACATTCCCAGTGCCGCCAATGGCCCAAGGGGATGAGCGGGATCAGGTAGACGTGGAACCAGTCGAAGCTCCGGATCGCCTGCGCGACGATGCGCCGTTCGCAGACCGTGCACCAGTCGGCGCGGTAGGCCACCGCCTTGCGCCCGAAGTGCCATCGGCCAAACAGGATGAACATGCAAGCCTCCTGGAACCACAGATGAACACGGATGAACACGGATAACAAAAACTACACCACGCGGAGGGCAGCGGAGGCGCGGAGGGTAGCGGAGAAAAATAAAATTTCTTCGTCTTCATCCGTGTTAATCCGTGTTCATCCGTGGCTAAAATTGTTTTAGTTTTTTGGTTATTAATCCCTGTAAGTCTACGCTTTGGCTAGGTTTTCTTGAATAGTGGTTTCTTGACCGGCTTCTTCACTGTGGCCTTCGCAGGAATGATCGGCAGGGTTTCCGCGTTGGCCATGTCCGTGAGCCGGAGCTTCCCGTCATCAGCGGGCAATTTCAACTGGTGACAATCTGTCACCAGTTGGCTTCCTTCTTTGCCCAGCCGCTCTTTCAGTTTGTTCCAGTACTTCCGGGCGACTTGGTAATCCGGCTGCTGGGTGAGCACTCGAACGACATCGATCACCGAAAAAAGCCAAGTATCTGCGGCTCCGTCATACACGCGGCGGATGGCATGGCCCTCGAAGAATGCAGGTTGATTCGTCATGGCAGCTCCGATCGAGTTTCGAACTCCAGACCAAGGAGGGGGACAAGTTGTCCCCCTCTATTGAATGCCTCAGAAGATGTGGGCAACCTTGGATGCAATGACATCGCTGTCCTGGGGGCTGAAGTACAAAGCGTAGCTGAGAAAAACCCATCTTCCTCCGCGTAATGCTTTTATGGTTGTGTCGCAGGAGCCCGCCATGCCCGAGCCGATCCCCTTCAACCGCGTGTCCATTTCCCCCATCGACTACATCGGCGAGGCCTGGGGGCGGGTGAAGGGGCAGTACTGGATGTTCCTGGGCATCACGCTGGTGGCGATGCTGCTGGGGGGGCTGGCGCCCATGGGGGTGATGCTGGGGCCCATGATGTGCGGCGTCTACCTCTGCTTCAAGGCCCAGGGGCGCGGGGAGCCGGTGAAGTTCGAGACCCTGTTCAAGGGCTTCGACCGCTTCCTGGAATCCTTCATCGCCGCGCTGCTGATGATGGCGGCGAGCCTGGTGATCGTGGTGCCCTTGATCCTGGCGCTGGTGTTCTCGGGCCTGTTCCTGGGCTTTTTCGCGGCCATGGGCGCCTCGGGCGGCTCCCGCGAAGCCCAGGCGGGCACCATGGCCGCGATGGTCCTGCTCTGGGTCGCGGCCTTCCTGCTGATCATGCTGGCCTCGGTGCTCATCAACCTGCTTTTCGTCTTCACCTTCCCCCTCATCGCCGACCGCGGCCTGAAGGGCCTCGAAGCCGTGAAGCTGAGCCTGCGCGCGGCCTGGGCCAACATCTGGGGCCTGGCGTGGCTGGGTCTGGCGACCTTCGTCCTGAGCCTGGTGGGCGTATGCTTCTGTTATGTTGGTGCCTTCCTCGTCATGCCCATCACCTTCGGGGTCCACTGGATCACCTACGAACGCGTGTTCGGGCTCCAGGCTGAAGCCTGAAGCGCGCCCCCTGACCTTCCCCGGCTCCCCATGACCCCCGAACCCCGGAAAATCGGCCGCTACGACGTGGGATACGCCCTCGGCCGGGGCTCCATGGGCGTGGTGTACCTGGCCACGGACCCCCTGCTGAAACGCTCGGTGGCCGTCAAGACCATGAAGGAGAAGAGCGGGAACGCCGCCGAGACCATCGAGCGCTTCAAGCGCGAGGCGGAGATCAGCGCGCAGTTGAACCATCCCAACATCATCACGGTCTACGACGTGGGCGTGGATCCCGAGTGGGGGCCCTTCCTCACCATGGAGTACATCTCCGGCGCGAGCCTGGCCCATATCATCAGGATGGAGCTGCCGGCGGACGAGATCCTGCGGCTGCTCCTGCAGGCCATGTCGGCCCTGCAGGCGGCCCAGCTCGCGGGCTTCGTGCATCGGGATGTGAAACCCGAAAACATGCTGGTGAGCCAGACCGGCGTCCTGAAGCTCATGGATTTCGGCCTGGCCCGGGGCGACCACTCCCGGCTCACGGCCGAGGGGATGCTGTTCGGCACGCCTTCCTACACCGCTCCGGAGCTGCTGACCGGCAGCAGCCCCTCGCCGGCCACGGACCGCTACGCCTTCGCCGTCACGGCCTTCGAAGCCCTCACCTGCGCCCTGCCCTACCAGGCCTCCAGCGTGGGCTCGACGCTCTACCGCATCGTCCACGAACCCCCGACGATTCCGCCGGATCTGGATCCGGAGTTGAAGGCCGTCTTCCTGAAGGCCCTCGACAAGGATCCGGCGGAGCGGTATCCGAGCCTGCCGTTGTTCATGGAGGCCCTGATCCGCGCCGTGCCCCTGGATCCAGAGCAGCGGTCCAAGCTGCTGGACAGCCTGGACGCCGCCAACACCAGCACCTCGCCGTTCATCTTCCTCCCGGCCAGTTCCGATGCCATTCCGGCGCTGGCCCAGGCGCCTGCGGAGTCCTCCCCGGAAGCGGCCACCACCACCCGCACGGATCCCAGGGCCCATCAAAGCGCTCCGGATCCGCCCACCTATCCCCTGCGCCTGAATCCCACGCCGGAGCCCATCTCCGCCGACACCGTGGCGCTGGCCCAGGTCTCCCAGGAAACGCATGCGGAAACGGACGGCTCCGCCGTTCCGGCTGCGGCGCCCACCTTGCCCATGATCCCGCCGGGCCGGCCAGGAAAGCGCGGGCCGGGCCTGCGAAGGGCCGCGCTCGTGATCCTGCTGCTGGGGGGTCTCGGGGCGGGCGGCTATTTTTCCAGGGGCTTCTGGCAGCCCTCGCGCTCCATCCAGGTCCTGAGCGAACCCGCGGGCGCCACGGTCTACCTCGGGGAACAGAAGCTCGGCGAGACGCCGCTGGAGCAGGTGGAATTGAAGGGCCGCGGCCCGGTGCTCCGGTTCAAGCTGGAGGGCTACCTCTCCCAGAGCCGGACCGTCCAGCCGGACGAAAGCACGGTGAAAGCCGTCCTGAAGAAGCCGCCGCACGTCCTTTCCATCCTCACGGATCCGCCCGGGGCGCAGGTTTTCCTGAACGGCGAGCCCGTGGGCTGGTCGCCGATCCGGAACCTCGGCATTCCGGCCGAGGGTCCCTCCCACTTGAAAATCATCCACGAGAACTACATCCCCTGGGAGGCCGAGGTGGATGCGGGCATCCCCTTCCCGGAACTGATCCGCCTCAGCCCCCTGCCGAAGCAGCGCGGGCGCTAGGGCGAGGGGCGGGTTCCGGCGCGGGAGTTGTTCAGGGCGCCGTGACCTGGAGGATGCCGTTGCCGGAAACCACCAGCACGTCGCCCAGGGCCGTCACCGCGATGCCGTGGGGCCTGAAAAGCCCGCCGGGCAGCAGGCCGAGGAGGATCCCTTCGCGGCCCAGGTTGCCCACGGGCGTGGTGGTGGTGCCATCCGCGGCCACTTTCCGGATGCTCTGGCTGGGCTTGTCCGTGACATAGGCCGCCCCCGCGGCGTCCACGGCCAGGCCGGAGGAGCCGTTGAACCGGGCGTTGAAGCTCTGGCCGTCGGTGGTGCCGAACAGCCCCGGCAGCCCCGCGAGGGTGCTGGACTGGCCATCGGCCGTGACGGAGCGGATGGTGCCGTTCCCGGTGTCGGCGATGAGCAATCCGGCGGGGCTGAAGGCCACGGCCTGGGGCAGGGAGAACCGGGGCGGCCCGAAGGCGTTGTCGTTGTTGCCCTGGACATTGGGAACGCCGATGAAGGTTGTGGTGGTGCCATTGCTCAGCACTTTGCGGATGACATGGTTCTTGGAGTCGGCCACGTACACGGCGCCGGCCGCATCCAGGGCGATGCCGGTGGGCGTGTCGAAGCGCGCATCGGCGCCCGGGCCGGTGGCGCTGCCGGGCGTGCCCGCCTTGCCCGCCAGGGTCCGCACCGCGCCGAGGCTGGACACGACCCGGATGGCGTGGTTGCCCGTATCGGCCACGTACACATTCCCCTCGCCGTCCACGGCCAGCGCCTGGGGACCGTTGAAGGTCCCGCCGGTCTCGCCATCGGTCCCGCCGGGGACCCCGGCCTGCCCGGCCAATGTGGTGACCTGCCCTTCGGGGCTGATTTTCCGGATGGTGTGGTTGCCGGTGTCCGCCACGTAGACGGATCCGTCGGCGCCCACCGCCAGGCCCTGGGGCATGGAGAACAGGGCCTGGGAGAGATCGCCGTCCGTGGATCCCGCGCGCACCGGAGTCCCCGCGAGGGTGGTCACCGCCGCGTCGACCGAGATGACCCGGAGCAGGTCGTTGCCGGTGTCGAGCACCAATTGGGTGCCTCCGGGCCGCGCCACCAGGCCGCCCGGCGCCGTGAAGGTCGCTAGGTTGGCGCTGGCGTCCACGTATCCGCTCACGCCCGCCTGTCCGACGGGGGTGGTCACCACGCCCGCGGACGTGACCCTGCGGATGGTGTGGTTGCCCATATCCGCCACCATCAGGTTCCCGGCCGGGTCGAAGCACAGGCCCGCCGGCTGGTTGAAGCGCGCGGCCGTGCCGGTCCCATCCTGGCTTCCGGGATTGAGCGCGCTGCCCGCCAGGGTGGTCACGACGGCGCCGGAGGTGATCTTGCGGATGGTGCTGTTGCCGAATTCGGTGACATAGAGATTCGAGTTGCCATCCATGGCGAGGCCCACGGGCCAGAACAGGAAGGCGGCCGTCCCGGTGGCGTCCGTCTGCCCCGCGAGCCCCCCATGGCCCGCGAAGGTCGTGACGTTTCCGGCCGGATCGATGCGGCGGATGGCGTGGTTGTTGTAGTCCGCCACGAAGAGATTGCCGCTGGCGTCCACGGCGATGCCCTGGGGCAGGTCGAACACCGCGTCGGCGCCCTGCCCGTCATGGAATCCGTTCGTCTGCGCCGAGCCTGCGATGGTGCTGACTTGGCCGTCCGCGGCGATCTTCCGGATGACGTAGTTCCCGGTGTCCGACACATAGAAATTGCCGGCCGCGTCCCGGCAGATGCCCTTCGGCCTGCGGAAGAGCGTGAACACGGACACTCCGTCCGAGTACCCGGCCGTGCCGCTGGTCCCCGCGAAGGTCGTGACCACGCCGGCGGGCGTGACCTTGCGGATCGAGTGGTTCTCCGTATCGCAGAAATAGACGTTCCCCGCCGGATCCGAGACCCCCGAGAAGGGCTGGTTCAACTGGGCGGAGGTTCCGGTGCCATCCAGGGAGCCGGGACCGCCGATGTTCCCGGCGAAGACATCCAGCCCCCGGGCGGTGATGGTGAGTTGGGCCGTGTTGGTGCCCTGGGCGTTGGTGGCCACCAGGGTGTAGGTCTGGCGGCGCCTGGGGTTCACCACCTTGCTGGCGGGGCCGCTGAGCACGTCGACGCCATCGAGCGTCAGTGAGGTCGGATTTCCGGTGAAGGTCCATTGCAGCGTGGCGGTCTGGCCAAAATCCACCTGGGTGTGGTTCGCCGTGAACGAGGTGATGGCCGGACCGTTCGTGACGGTGACGGTGGCGGTGCGGGTGGCCTGGGCCCCGGCGGCATTGGTGACCGTCAGGGTGTAGGTGGTGGTGGCCGCGGGACTCACGACCGCCGAGGGCGTCCCGCTGGCGACTGCGCCGACGCCCTTGTCCACCGATCCCGTCCCGTTGGCGAAGATGCCGAGCAAGCGGGTGCTCCCGCCCACGGAAATGGTGGGGGAGACGGCCGCGAAGCTGGTGATGGCCGGGGCCGGGACGACCGTCAGGGTCAGGGGTAGCGTCACCGACGCGCCCAGCGCATTGGCCACGGTGAGCGTGTAGGTCGTAGTGGCCGCTGGATTCACCGGGATCGCGGCGCCGCTGGCGACGGCTCCGACGCCCTGGTCCACGGCGCCGGTGCCCCCGGAAAAAACGGGCCTCAGTTGCGTGCCCGAACCCAGGGTCATGGGGTTCGCCGTCGCTGTGAACGACGTGATCGCAGGCTGCGTGAGCACCGTGACCGTCGCGGTGCGGGTGGCCTTGCTGCCGATGAGGTTCGTCACGGACAGCGTGTAGGTCGTGGTCGCCGCCGGGACGACCCTGGCATTGTCCCCACTGGTGACGGCGCCGACGCCATTGTCGATGATGCCGTATCCGCCGGTGTAGGCGATCTGGAGCAGGCTGGATTCGCCCGCGTTCACGGTGGCCGGGGAGGCCGAGAAGAGCGTGATGACGGGCTTGGCCTGCACGCCGACGAGCGCGGTGGCGGTGAGCGTGTTGGAAATCTGGCTGGTGGCCACCACGTGGAAGGAGCCCGGCGTTTCAGGAGCCGTGTAGAGCCCGGCAGGATTGATGGAACCGCCGGTGGCTTCCACCACCGACCAGGTCACGCCCGTGTTCTGGGAGCCGGTGACCGTCGCCGAGAACTGGAGGGTGTCGCCTGCGGTCACCTGCGCCGTGGTGGGGTTGATGGACAGGAGCACCGGCACCGGAGGCGGCGTCCCCGCATCTCCGCCGCAGGACAGGGCCAATCCGAGGCCGGACGCGGTGGCGAGGAGCAGGCAAACCCGACGGAAGGACATTCGGACTCCGAGAGACGGCAGTCGGCCGATACCCAGCCGGACCAAGCGCTCCAGTTTACAACAGAAACAGGCCCGCACGAATCCGCAACTTGAGCCCGGCCACGGCTCCGCGGCCCCCCGGCGGCCGGAGGGCCGAACTCATGGCGAGATTTTTTCCGCAAAACGGCCTACCCTGCCTCATGCCGTCCTCGCCCTTCGATTCCGTCCGCCAGGTATTCCGGTCCGTGGCAGCCACCGTCGTGCCCGAAGCGGTCCGGCTGGATGAACAGGGCTGGACCGAATTGGAGCAAATCATCGCGCAGGCGCTGGAATCCCGCCCCGCGGGCCTCCGCCGCCAGTTGGCGCTCTTCGTCCGGGCCCTGGATCTGCTGCCGGTCTTCCGGTACGGGAGGACCTTCCAGGGGCTCGATGCGGCCCGGCGCAACGCCTTCCTGCTGGGCATCCAGGATGCCCCGCTGCTGCTGCTGCGGCGGGGCTTCTGGGGCCTGCGGACCTTGATCTTCATGGGCTACTACGGCCGCGAGGAAGGGCGGGCGGAAACCGGCTACCGCGCCGATCCGCGCGGCTGGGAGGCGCCTAGATGATCGAGCGGCAATACGATGTGGTGATCGTCGGCTCCGGCGCCGGGGGCGGGACCGTCGCCGAAGAACTCGGCGGGCTGGCGCGGGACGGGAAGAAGGTCCTGGTGCTGGAGAAGGGCCCCCGCTTCGCCGACAGCGAGTTCGACGGCCGCGAATTGTCCATGGCCCCTTCCCTCTACGCCGAGGAAGGCGGCTTCCTCACCGCCGAAGGCACCATGACCCTCGCCTTCGGCTCAGCCTACGGCGGCTCCACGGTGGTCTACACGGGGACTTCCATGCAGCCGCCGGAGCGGGTGATCCGCGGATGGGGCGTGCCTGGGCTCGATTTTTCGGATCTTGAATCCAGGGCCAGGAAATACGCGGAGGAGAACGGCGTCCATCTGCTTCCACCTGATTTATTGAACGAAAACAATCGATTATTCGTCGAGGGTTGTGAAAAGGCCGGCTACAAGGCCGAGCAGTTCCCCATCAATGTCCGCGGCTGCAAGGGTTCGAGCCTCTGCAACCTAGGCTGCCCCAACGCCGCCAAGCAGGGCACCCACCGCGTCCAGCTCCCGGCCGCCGAGCGCGCGGGGGTCGAGGTCGTCACTCGCGCCGAAGCGCTCCGGATCGAGGAACGGGCCATCCTGGTCCGGGTCCAGGAGAAGAAGCCCGGCTCGAAGGGCCTTCCGTCGGAATGGGCGCCCGGCGAGTACCGGATCAAGGCCGGCGCCATCGTCCTGGCGGGAAGCGCCATCGGCACGCCTGCGCTGCTCCTGCGTTCCAACCTTCCCGGCCTATCCAAGCGCGTCGGCGAAGGCTTCACCTGCCATCCCGCGCATATCCTGGCGGCCGAGCATGCCCGCCCCATCACGAACGATGTGGGCCATCCGAAAAGCTTCTTCCTGGACCGGTCGGTTGAAGAGGGCTTCCTGTTGGAAACCTGCATGTACTTCCCCTTCACCACCGCGAAGAACCTGGCAGGGTTCGGCGCGCCACATTCGAAGCTGATGCACGCCTTCCCGAGGCTGCAGATGATCCTCGTCCTGGCCTGCGACAAGGCGGTGCCCGGCAACCGGGTCGCCGTGGACCGGACGGGAAAGCCCGTGGTGCACTACCGTTTCACGCCCGAGGTGGTCGCCTCGCTCATCCGCGCCACCCGCGCATCGGCGCGGATCTTTTTCGCCGCCGGGGCGCAGCGGGTCCACGCGCCCTCCGCCGATCCGCCCCTGCTGGAACGGGATGAAGCGCCCGCCATCGACGAACGCATCCACGGGCGGCATTTCAAGGAAGGCAAGATCTCCGTATCGGCGGCGCACCTGATGGGCGGCTGCGGCATGGGCTCAGGGCCCTCGGATTCCGTGACGGATTCCTATGGCCGCGTGCATGGCATTCCCTGGCTGCGCGTGGCCGACGCGAGCCTCTTTCCCGACTCGCTGGAGATCAATCCCTACCTGACGATCATGGCGCTCGCGGGCCGGGCGGCCGGAAAGCTGCTGGAGGACAAGGCATGGCAATGACCGGCGCGGCGCACGTTTTGAAGGCCCTGGAGGATGAAGGCATCCGCCTGGCGTTCGGGATTCCCGGAACCCACAACATCGAGCTTTACGACCTGCTCGCCACCTCGAAATCCGTGCGGTCCGTCCTGGTGACGGACGAGCAGAGCGCCTCCTTCATGGCCGACGCCGCCTGGCGTGCTTCGGGCACCATGGCCTGCGTCAACGTCGTGCCCGGGGCGGGGCTGACCCATGCCATGTCCGGCATCGCCGAGGCCTTCATGGATTGCGTCCCGATGCTGGTGCTGGGCTGCGGCATCCGGCGGGACACCGGGAAGGCTTACCAGCTTCATGACGTGGATCAGCAGGCCCTGGCCGCGCCGGTGACGAAGGGTACCTTCCGCCCCGAGCGTGGCGAGGACATCTACGGCACCATCCGCGCCGCCTGCCGCCTGGCCCGGGAAGGCTGCCCGGGCCCGGTCTTCGTGGAAATACCGGCAAACCTCTACCTGCTGCAGCAGCCCGCCTCGGCCCCCTGGCAGGAGGTGCCGCCCACGGTCCCGCCGGTCCCCCAGGATCTGCTGAAGCAATGCGCCGAACTGCTTTCGAAGGCCAAGCGTCCCCTGATCTACGTGGGGCTGGGCGCCGCCGGCGCCAGGGCCGACCTGGTCGCCCTGGCGGAAAAGCTGGAAGCGCCGGTATCCAGCACCTTCCAGGGCAAGGGCGTCTTCCCCGAGAGCCACCCTTTGTTCTTGTGGCCGGGCTTCGGGGCGGCCGCGCCCGCCTTCGCCCGGGCCGTGGCGGGGACTGCGACGCGACCCTCGCCATCGGCTGCCGTTTCGGCGAAGTGGCCACCGGCAGCTACGGGCTGAACCCGCCCTCGCCCCTGCTGCACGTGGACATCGACCCGAGTGTGCCCGGAAGGAATTTCCCGGCGGATGTCGCTGTCTGCTGCGATTCGGCGCAGTTCGTGCGGGCGCTGCTGCCGATGCTTCCTGGCCGGGCCAAGTGCGACGAGCTCCGGAACCGGATCCACGCAGGCCGCGCCGAAGCCGCCGCCGAAATCCAGTCGCCATCGGAAACCGGCGTGTCGCCGGGACGGCTGCTGAAGCGCCTGCAGGAGCTCTTCGGCCCAGAAACCATTTTCACAACTGATAGTGGTAATGGAACATTTTTAGCTATTGAAGGTCTGACACTTGATAAACCCGGCCGGCTGCTCGGCCCCATGGACTACTCCTGCATGGGCTATTCCGTGCCTGCGGCCATCGGCGCGAAGCTGGCCTGCCCGGAGGTCCCCGTGGCCGCCCTGGCGGGGGACGGCGCCTTCCTGATGACGGGCCTCGAACTGCTCACCGCCGCAAGCCAGGGCGTGGCCGCGGCCTTCCTGGTGCTGCGGGACCGGGAGCTGGCGCAGATCGCGCAGTTCCAGGGCGTCGCCTACAACCGGAAGGCCTGCAGCGAACTCCCGGACTACGATCTGGCGGCCATCGCCGCAGGGACCGGCGTCGAATGCCTGCAGCTCAAAACGGATGCGGACATCGCGCCGGTCCTGGATCGAGCCAAAGCGATCCTGTCGGAAGGCCGTCCCGTGGCCATCGACGTGGCCATCGACTACTCCCGGAAGACCTTCTTCACCAAGGGCGTGGTCCGGACGACCCTGGGCCGCCTCCCTTGGATGGACCGCATCCGCTTCGTGGGACGGGCGGTGGGCAGGAAGCTCTTCGAGTGAACGTTGTGACCGTTGGCCGTTAAAAATACAGATTCACCGCCAAGACGCCAAGAAAAGCAGAACACAAGGTTTTTGTACGTCTTGCGCCCGCGGTGGCACCAATACCTAGAATCCCTAGCAATCTTGATTTCGGCTCCAAATTTTCTCGCGGAAGCGCCGAGCAATTTTAGGCCGTTAAAAACACCGTTGGGTAAGGCGATTTAGGTTTTGCAAACGATTAATCGTATTTTATACGACTTGCTAGAGGCTTTTCTTGGCGCTCTTGGCGTCTTGGCGTCTTGGCGTCTTGGCGGTGAGTTTTTTATTTTTCGATTGATGCCGCCGGACTAGAAATATTTCAGCGTCAGATCGATCAGCTTCCGCACCCGCGACGTGTAGGGCGGATACATCCACTGGATGGCCGAGAAGCGCGTACGCTGGCGCAGCACGCCGCGGGCGTTGGAGAAGGCTTCGAAGCCGAAATGCCCGTGGGCCTTCCCGAACCCGGAGTTGCCGATGCCGCCGCCCGGCAGGCCCATGTGCGCGAAATGCAGGACCGTGTCGTTGATGCAGGCGCCGCCTGAGGTGGTCCGCGAAAGCAGGGACTCCGCGGCCCTCCGGTCGCCGCTGAAAACGTACAGCGCCAAGGGCTTGGGGCGCGCGTTCACGAAGCGCACGGCCTCGTCCATGTCCGCCACTTTCAGGACCGGCAGGATCGGTCCGAAGATCTCCTGCTGCATGACCGGGGAATCCGGCGCGATGTCGGTGAGGATGGATGGCGCCATGTAGTTCTCGGCGGAATCAACTTCGCCGCCCACCGCCACCTTTCCTCCGGCCGCCTCGAGAACGGCTTTAAGCCGAGCGTGGTGGCCCGCGTTCACAATCCGGGGCAAATCAGGATTCTGCTTCCATGCCGCCGCGTCGGCGCCATAAAAGGACTCCACCGCGAGCTTGAGTTCCTGCACCAGGCGGTCGTGGATGCCTGCGTGGGCCAGCACGTAGTCCGGCGCGATGCAGGTCTGCCCGGCGTTCAGGAACTTGCCCCAGGCGATCTTGCGCGCGGCTTCGCGTAGATCCGCGTCCGCGTCCACCAGCACGGGAGACTTCCCGCCCAGTTCCAGGGTCACGGAGGCCAGGTTCAGCGCCGCGGCGCCCATGACCAGCTTGCCGACGGCGGGGCTCCCCGTGAAGAAGATGTGGTCGAAGGGCAATTCCAGCAGCGCCCGGGCGGCCTCGGCGTCGCCCTCCACCACGGCGACTTCGTGCTCCGGGAATAGATCGCCCAGCAGCCGTTGGATGAAGGCAGTGGTGTGCGGCGTATGCTCCGAGGGTTTCAGCATGGCGCAATTGCCCGCGGCGATGGCCGACACCAGGGGGCCCAGCGTCAGATTGATGGGGTAATTCCAGGGGCTGATGATGAGCACCACGCCCTTGGGCTCCTGGCGGATCGTGCCCGCGCTGCCCAGCAGTGCCAGTGGAGCCGGCACCCGCCGGGGCTTCATCCACCGGCCCAGGTTCCGCAGCGCATCCTTGATTTCGCAGATCACCGGGTACAGTTCCGTGAGGTCCACCTCCCCCGGCGCCTTGCGGAAGTCCGCCGCCAGCGCTGCCTGGGCCTCGCCACGGCGCTCCATGAGGGCATCGAGCAGCCGGCGCAGCTTGGCCTTGCGCTCTTCCGTATCCGTCGCAGCGATGCGCCACCGTGCTTCCTGCTGGCGGGCAAAGACAGCCTGCACGTTGGCGCGGAGGAATTCAGCGGGTGGAATATTGGATGCTGGATCCACAGGGCCTCCGACATTGGGTTCGTTCCAGGATAGCTGGAGTGTTTGGTTGACCGAGGTTGGCTTGTCTTCATCCCCTTCATCCCTCTTTATTAGGATTTCCTGGCGATCCCCGAACCTCAGCTTGGAATGGTTTGACGACAATGCGAGAAAGGGACTTTGAATCCACAGATTCCACCGATTACACAGATTGAATAACGCGGATCGTGGAGAAATGAAGCCCGCTCCCGGCAAGTAGCATGGGCCGCCCCGGCTTGGCCGGGGCCGCGCGACTTCGTCGGGCGGGTTTTCAGGGCGGCGGCGCTTCCGCACCAAAGGCGCGAGTCCGCCGCCGCCCTGAAAACCGGTTGGCCCATGCGGAGCAGAAGGGGGATGATGACTCCTTCCGGGCCGACGGCACTTGTAAATCTGTGTCATCTGTGGAATCTGTGGATGAACTTTTGATCTTGAAAAACGACTGGCTGAGGTTGGGGGATAATCAGGTTTTATTTTTAACAGGGATGCAGGGGATGGAATGGAGGACGTTCCGCCCCGCCGGTCGTCCCGGCCCGGTTTTTACGCCGAAGCTCACAGGTTGGAGGAAACGACCTTTGTCACAGCCCAATAGCGCTCTTGATCCCGTAGAATGGAAGCAAGCCCGTTTCTGGTCCGGAAAGGGCTTTTTGATCCAGTCACTGTTCCCTTTTTTTTGGAGGCGGCCATGTCCACCGCGACCTCGAAAGCGCTCGAACTGATCGAGCTGGAAACCCGTTACGGCGCGCACAACTATTCCCCCCTGGACGTGGTCTGCACGCGGGGCGAGGGGGTCTTTCTCGAAGACGTGGACGGCAAGAAGTACATGGATTTCCTGGCGGCCTATTCGGCGGTGAACCAGGGCCACAACCACCCGCGCATCGCCAAGGCCATGATCGACCAGGTGCAGAAGCTGGCGCTCACCAGCCGCGCCTTCCGCAACGACCAGTTCCCGGCGCTGCTCGAAAAACTTTGCAAACTGACAGGTTTTGACAAGGCCCTGCTCATGAACAGCGGCGCCGAGGCCGTCGAGACCGCCCTCAAGGCCATGCGCAAGTGGGGCTACGACAAGAAGGGCATCGAGTACCCCAAGGCCGAGATCATCGTGGCCTCGGGGAATTTCCACGGCCGCACCACCACCATCGTGGGTTTCAGCACGGATCCCGACAGCACCAGCCGCTTCGGGCCCTTCACGCCGGGCTTCGCGGTCGTCGAGTACGGCAGCCTGGAGGCGGTGAAGGCCGCCATCACGCCCAACACCTGCGCGGTGTTCGTGGAACCCATCCAGGGCGAGGCGGGCGTCGTGATTCCCCCCAAAGGCTACCTCAAAGGCCTACGCGAACTCTGCACCGCCAACAACATTCTGCTGATCCTCGACGAGATCCAATCAGGCCTGGGCCGCACCGGCAAGCTGTTCGCCTTCGAGCACGAAGGCATCCGCCCCGACGGCATCACCATCGGCAAGGCGCTTTCCGGCGGCCTGTACCCGGTGTCGGCCTTCCTGTCCTCGGATGAGGTGATGGATGTCTTCACGCCGGGCATCCATGGCTCCACCTACGGCGGCAATCCCCTGGCCTGCGCCGTGGCCGGGGCCGCGCTCGACGTGCTGATGGACGAGAAGCTCGTGGAACGCGCCGCGGAGCTTGGCGCCCACCTGAAGGCGAAGCTCGAAGCCATCCCCAAGGACAAGATCAGCGCGATCCGCTGCATCGGCCTATGGGCCGGCGTGGACCTGAAACCCGAGGCCGGCGGCGCGCGGAAATACTGCTACCTGCTGAAGGACCGCGGAATGCTCTGCAAGGACACCCACGTGGACACCATCCGCCTGGCCCCGCCCCTGGTCATCACCAAGGAGCAGATCGATTGGGCCGTGCAGCAGTTGACGGAAGTCCTCGCGTGATGTGGATCGCCGACAATGGCTGAAACTATTCCTCGTCCATCTTCACAAGGGCCGGGGCCTGCTTGAAGATGGCGGACGCGCTGCGGCGTCCGTCCATGACGATGCGGAGGGGGGCTTCCACGCGGCTGTGCACCAGGCAGCCCTGGCGGAAAACTTCCGGTTGCTGCCTCAGCCAATCCCAGTCGAGCAGGCTGGATCCCCGGGGATAGGGCACCGTGAAATAGCCGATGTTCAGCGACGTCACGTTGTGGAAGAAATGGGATCCGAGGGAGGCATCCGCCTGGAAATTCTCCATGGCGTACTCCACGATCACCTGGGCGCAGGAGATCATCGACCAGGCGATGGGAATCCCCAGGTGCGGATCATTGCTGCCCCAGCGGCCGGGGCCGAGGAGCACGTACTTGCCCGAGCGGGCGCGGAACTGGTCGTTCAGCCTTTCCAGCCCGGCCGCCAGCTCGGGTGTGTGGAATTTGTCGAATCCTGCAGGATCGATCCAGACGATGTCCTGGAGTCCCTCGACGGTGCCGTTGCCCACGCATTTCTCCGAGAAGAGGAACAGGTCGGCGGGGTCCAGCTCTGAGGCGATGAGGTTCACATCGCCCCCATCCACAAGCTGGTGCTTGATCTGCAAAAGGCAAAAGGTGGGTCTTCCATTCTGGGGATCGGGATCCAGGTTGATCGCGAATTCGATCTCCACGGGCGTTTCCATGGCCTCGCGGATGAGGTCCAGGGATTGTTTGAGGATCCGCGCCAGGGGAAACGAATCGTACTTGAGGATGTTCCGGAAATTCACGATCCGCGGCCCCGGAACCTCCAGGCCGTCGCGGATCCGGTCGTCATTGTTGTCCCAGACCGAGGCGCAGTGCCGGAGCGCACCATCCTGTTCCGCGGTCCTGATGTCCAGGCTGATGAGCGTGGCATCTTCTCCGCTCGGGAGATCCAGCACGGTGCGGCTCATGTCCAGGGCGTAGAAATGCTTCTGGGTGGTGCGGAGCTGTTCCTTGGGCGGGAGCATGTCCATTTCGGGATAGGGCGGCGCGAACCGGTAGGCCCGCTCGCCGTCCACCACATACTTGCCGAGCCCCACGGCGATGGTCGCGATGCCGTCCTGGGGTTGAGTGTAGGCCACGGGGTAGTAGTTGAAAGACTGGGCCACGCCGGAAATATGGGGATAGAAATGATTCCCGAAGCTGCTCCCGACCACCTCCTGGACCAGCACCGCCATCTGTTCTTCCTCGATCTTGTAGTCGATGGCCTGGAAGTAGCTGCGGGAGGCCTTGGAGTAGACCGAGGCGTACACCAGCTTGATGGCCTCGCAGAGCTGTGCCTCCCGCACCGCCGGATCCGGGTCGTTGTTGGGCAGGAAGAAGGTGCTGTAGAGCCCGGCGAACGGATGGGAAAGGCTGTCCTCCATGAGCCCCGAGGAGCGCACGGCCAACGGATACTTTGCGTGCTTGCCCAAATAAAGGCGGATTTTGTCCATTAATTCAGGAGTTAGCGATCCATCCAGGAACCGCTGCTTGATGGCGCCGTCGTCCTCGCTCTGTTGGAGCAGCGCCCGCAGATCGTTCCGGTCCAGGAAGGACGTGAATTCCTCGGTTCCGATGACCGCCGAGCGGGGGATGCGGATGTTGGCTTCCCGCAGCAGGCCCGCCAGGTCGATGCGGGAGAGCAGCGAGTGGGTGTAGGCCACGCCGCGGCCCTTGCCCCCCATGGATCCGGCTGCGAGGCGCAGGATGTTGAGTTCTTCGGCGGGTGTGGATTCCGTGAGCGGGACGACCTTTCCGCGGGATTTCATGCGGTGCACGTAGTCCCCGACATTCATCAGGAAGGTGCGCATCTCCTCGGGATCGCGATAGTCGTCGATGCGGAAGCGCGCCAGCACCTGCGCCACCTGCACCTCGCCGCGGGCCATGATCCAGGCCGAGAAGTGGTTCCGGGAAGCGTGGTAGATCAGGGATTCCACCGGGAGGTCGCGCAGCTTCTCCCGCAGGTCGTCCATGTCCACCGCGCGGGTGATCTCCCGGCCGGATTCGTCGCGGAAAACGAAATCCCCGAAGCCCAGGCGGTCATAGAAGAAGCGGGAAAGCTCGGCGCCCAGGGTGTAGGAATTCTTGTTCAGGAAGTCGCTCTTCAGGGCCCTCGCCCAGGCCTCCTTCACCGGATCGGAGGATTGCAGCACGGTCGGAAGTTCCGGATTCCGCTCTTTCAGGGCCCGGATCAGCTTGACCCCCGCTTCCCGGTCCAGGACGCCGTCCTTGGGGAATTTGCGGTCCGAGATGACGCAGAGCAGGTACTCCTGGAACTTGTCGCAGAAGGCCATCGCCTCCTCGTAGGAGGTCGCCAGCAGAACCTTGGGCCGCACCCGCATGGACAGCGACCGGGACATCCCGTCGATGGTCCGGTCCTTGGCCAGCCGCGTGGTCTGCTTCAGGATCTCGCTGTAGAGGATGGGCAGGTAGCGGGAGTAGTAGCGGATGCTGTCCTCCACCAGCAGGATCACCCGCGTGAGCCCCACAGCGGTGTCATTGAGGACGTTGCTCCGGTCCTCCATGAACTTGACCATGGCCATGAAGATCTCGGGATTCCCGTTCCACACGAAGATCTGGTCGTAGTGCTGCAGGAACTCATGGCGCCGCCGGTCCATGATGCCGACTTCCACGTTGTCGTTGAGCAGCAGGTAGATGGGGATCCTGGAATCCGCCTGCCTAAGGGCGCGGGAGAGTTCGATGTGGCCCGCCTGCCCGAGCCGGCTCATGACGATGATCATGTCGAAATGGCGGCTGGAGATCTTCTCCAGGGCCTCGTCGCAGGTGGACACATTGGTCACGCGCGGAGGGTTGCTCATGTTGAGCTGGTAGTAGCCTTCGAAGAGGATCTCGGTCAGCAGGCCGTCCTGCTCCAGCGTGAAGGCATCGAAGGCCGGGGCCACCAGCAGGATCTCCCGCGCCCGGAGGGGCATCAGGTCGTGGAAGATCTCCTTGTCGGATTTGTATTTCCGGAAGATCTCGTTGAATTCACGGTTGATCATCAGAAAGCCTCGTCAGGAGCATCGGCACGTCGGATCACCCCGTGGCCGGGGCGAACTGGAAGTGTACGATGCGCCAGCCTGGGAACAGGAAGGGGCCAAGGAACCGAGCTTCTTGAAGAGAATAAGAAAGGGAGGACCGCTGCCGGTCCTCCCTTTTCCTATTTGCCGGCCAGGGTTCAGACCAAGCCTTGGTCGATCATGGAATCGGCCACCTTGATGAAGCCTGCGATATTGGCGCCGTTCACGTAGTTGCCAGGAGTGCCGAAGCGCGCGGCCGCCTCCACGCAGGAGGTGTGGATGTTGACCATGATCTGGTGCAGGCGGGCGTCCACTTCCTCCCGGGTCCAGCCCAGGCGCATGGAGTTCTGGCTCATCTCGAGGCCCGAGGTGGCCACGCCGCCGGCATTGGAGGCCTTGCCGGGGGAGAAGAGGATCTTGTGGCCGTTGGCCTGGAAGAATTCCACCGCTTCCAGCGTGCTGGACATGTTGGAGCCTTCCACCACGGCTTGGCAGCCATTGGCCATCAGCAGCTTGGCCTCGTCCAGGTTGAGCTCGTTCTGGATGGCGCAGGGCAGCGCCACGTCGACGACCTGCTCCCAAGGGCGCTTGCCTTCGTGGAACGCAGCGGTCTTGAACTTGCTCGCGAAGGGGGCGACGCTCATGCGGTCGATGCGGAGCATCTCCTCCATGTACTGGATCTTCTCGCCGGAGATACCGTCCGCATCGTAGATGTAGCCGTCGGGACCTGAGATGGTGACGACCTTGGCGCCGAGATCGTTGGCCTTCTGGACCGCGCCCCAGGCGACGTTGCCGAAGCCGGAGACGGCGACCTTCTTGCCCTTCATGCTTTCGCCCTTGGTCTTCAGGACTTCCTCGGCGAAATACACGATGCCGAAGCCGGTGGCTTCGGGACGGATGAGGCTGCCGCCCCAGTACTGGCCCTTGCCCGTCAGCACGCCGGTGAACTCGTTGCGCAGCTTCTTGTACATGCCGAAGAGGTAGCCGACTTCGCGCCCGCCCACGCCGATGTCGCCGGCGGGGACATCCGTGTTGGGTCCGATATGCCGCCACAGCTCCATCATGAAGGACTGGCAGAACCGCATGACTTCGGCGTCGGACTTGCCGTTGGGATCGAAGTTGGAGCCGCCCTTGCCGCCGCCCATGGGCAGGCCGGTGAGGCTGTTCTTGAAGGTCTGCTCGAAGCCCAGGAATTTCAGGGTGTCCATGGTGACGTTGGGATGGAAGCGGATGCCTCCCTTGTAGGGGCCGATGGCGCTGTTGAACTGCACGCGCCAGCCGTTGTTGATGTGGATCTGGCCCTTGTCGTCCACCCAGGGCACGCGGAAGCAGATGGTGCGCTCCGGTTCCACGATGCGCTCCAGGATCGCGTTCTTTTTGTACTTGGGTTCCTTGTCCAGCACCGGGGCCAGGGAGTGGAGGATTTCGGTGGCCGCCTGGATGAACAGCGTTTCCCACGGAGCCCGCCTTTTCAGGCCTTCAAGGACTTCATCGACGTACTGGCTCATGGTTTCTCCTTGTGGAAGGTGTCGAGGCGGAGCAGAAGCTCCAACAAGGCGGGGATCCGCACGAAGGGCGTGATGTGCCCCACCACTAAATCTTAAGGGCGATGGACGACTTAGACGACAGCCGATACCGGACTAGAGAACTGTACCGTTTCATTTCTTGATTGGCATCACAAGTAAGCCCTGGGGCACACTCAAGATTGGCAGTCCTGGAGTCACCGTGTCCCAAGCCCCCATCCGCGTTGTCATCGCCAAGCCCGGCCTGGATGGCCACGACCGGGGCGCCAAAGTCATCGCCCGGGCGCTGCGGGACGCGGGCATGGAAGTGATCTACACGGGCCTGCGCCAGACGCCCGCCCAGATCGCCGCTGCGGTGGTGCAGGAGGACGCCGCCGTGCTGGGCCTCAGCATCCTGAGCGGCGCCCACAACCAGCTTTTCCCCGAAATCATCCGCCTGTTGCAAGCCCAAGGGGCCGAAGATGTGCTGGTGTTCGCCGGCGGAATCATTCCCGACGAGGACATTCCCGCCCTGAAGGCCCAGGGTGTCCGCGAGATCTTCCAGCCCGGCACCAATACCGAAGACGTGGTCGAATTCATCCGGCGGGAAGTGGCCGCACGGGGCTGACCGGACGAAAAACCCGCCCGGGAGTCCACGCCGGGGATGAGAGACTGCTGGAATGAGCAGCGCGACGGTCCTGACGAACCTCAAGGGGCTCCTGACCCCGGATCCTGATTCGCCCTGGAAGGTGGATCGCATCGAGGATGCGGCCATCGCCATGGCCGACGGGCGGGTGGCCTGGATGGGCAGGCGCGTGGACCTGCCTTCTCGCTGGGCCGCTTCCCCGGCTACCGACGGCCAAGGCGCGTGGGCCCTGCCGGGTTTCGTGGATCCCCACACGCACCTGCTCTTCGCGGGAGACCGCAGCGGCGAATTCAACCGGCGCCTCCATGGCGTTCCCTATGCGCAGATCGCCGAAGAAGGCGGCGGCATCCGGGAAACCGTGCGGGCCACCCGGGCGGCCACGGTGGAGGAGCTGGTGGAACTGGGCGAGGAGCGCCTGCGCACGCTCCATTCCCGCGGCGTCGTCCACATCGAAGCCAAGACCGGCTACGGCCTGGAACTGGAGGCGGAATCCAGGCTGCTGCAGGCCTACGGGGAATTGAAGCGAAGGGGCTGGAGCCTGGATGCGACCCTGCTCCCGGCCCATGACATCCCCGCGGAGTTTGCCGGGGATGCGGAAGGCTATTCCCGAATCGTGGCGGATGTTTGGCTGCCAGAATTGGTGCGGCGGCACCCGGGGGTGGCCCGCTACGCCGATGTGTTCATCGAAACGGGCGTGTTCACCGTCGAGCAGGGCCGCCGGATCTTCGAAGCGGGCCTCAAGCTCGGGCTCCGGCCTCGCATCCACGCGGATGAACTGAGCTGGACCGGTGGCGCCGAACTGGCGGCGGAATTGGGAGCCGCCTCCGCGGACCACCTGATGTTCTGTTCAGCGGCAGGCATGAAGGCCATGGCGGCAGCGGAAGTCACGCCCATCCTGCTGCCCGCGACCACCCTGTGCCTGGGCATGCGGGACTGGGCTCCAGCGCGGCAGATGATCGAGGCCGGGTGCCGCGTGGCCCTGGCTTCGGATTTCAATCCTGGATCGAGCCCATGCCTGGATCCCTTGCTGGTGCTGCGTTTGGGGTGCCTTCAGCTGCGCCTCACGTTCGAGGAGGCCCTCACAGCCATGACGTTGCATGCGGCCGGGAGTCTCGGCCACGGCGATCTCGGCCATCTGCATCCCGGGGCCCGCTGCCCCATTGCCCTTTGGCCGGTGGAGGACCCATTGGCCCTGGTTTATTGGGTCGGAGAAGCCTATATTCCAGTCATGACTCCCTGAGGAGGACACCATGACATTCACTAAGTCCTACCGTTTGCTTCCGTTAGCTCTTCCCTTCCTGTTGGCCTGCGGTGGTTCAGGGCAGGATTCCCGCCAACCGGCGCCCCCCGCTCCCCAGGCGATCCCTGCGGATGAGGCCCAGGCAGCAATTTGGGGATTTCTGACGCTGGAGCACGGGACCACCATCGCCTCGCAGATGCCGACGTTCGTCCGGGCCGGGGATGCCCAACTCCTCGTCAGCCCGCCCACCGTGTCCTGCATCACCCAGGTGACCTCGACGAAAGAAGGCCGCACCTTCATTTTGTACACCTTCAACAATTGCGGCGACGTCATGGTCACCCCGAACAGCTTGAGCGGCACCATTTCCGTTTCCTTCAGCAACTTGGCACCCACCTCCTACACGGTGGAATACAACCATCTCGTAGCGACCCGGGGCTCCCAGATCTGGGAGTTCAATGGCACGAAGACCCTCAACATCAATCCTGCCGCCAAACAGGCCATTCTCATCGCCACCAACTTGAGCGCGGTCCTCACGGACTCCGCGCACCCGGAGTTGAACCGTTCCTATTTGTACAACGCGAACCTGAATGCGGATTGGGCCACCGCGGACACTTTCAAGCTGGCGGGGGGCTACAACCTGGTGGCCAACACGCACACGCTCGGCGGCGTGATCGCGAGCGCCACGCCCATGACCTGGACCGCAGGCTGCTGCTATCCGACCAGTGGTTCGATCTCCCTGACGAAGGACGCGGCAAGCGCATCCGCCGCTTTCAGCCTTCCCTGCGGAACCTTGACCATCACGCCCGCGGGCCAGGCGCCCTTGAAACCGCAGCTCCCAACCTGCGCGCAATAGCCTGATCCCCACGAAACCCCCAAAGCCGCCAAGCTCGCGATACTTGGCGGCTTTGGCATGTGAGTCCTACAGCTTCCTGGCCCGGTGGAGGCGGGCCCCGTGCTTAAATGGCCCCGTGGCCTTTCAGGAGCCCCCATGACCCATCCCAGCCTCGGCCCGGGCAAGCTCGCGCCGGATGTCGTGAACGCCATCGTGGAGATCCCGACGGGATCCCGCGTGAAATACGAATTCGACCACGACACCGGAATGATTTTCGTGGACCGGGTGCTGTTCTCCCCTTTCCACTACCCAGCGGAATACGGCTTCATTCCCAAGACCCTGGCCCCCGACGGCGACCCCTGCGATGTGCTGGTCCTCATCAACGGCACCACCTATCCCGGGGTGATCATCAAGGCGAGGCCCGTGGGCCTGCTGAAGATGCACGATGACCATGGGCAGGACGACAAGGTGCTCTGCGTCGCGGTCGATGATCCCAATTACGCCCACGTCGAGACCCTCGAGGACCTGCCGCCCCACTTCATGAAAGAAGTGGAGCACTTCTTCCTGACCTACAAGGATCTCGAGGAGAAGGATGTCCACAGCGACGGCTGGGCCGGCAAGGAAGCCGCGAAGGCCTTCGTCATGCAGTGCATCGCAGCCTATCCCGGTTGAAGCCGGCGACGCGGACCCAATGGCACTGATCTGCTTCGACCTCGACGGCACCATCGTGGATCCGCTCCTCGGTGTGCGCAATTGCGTGGCGCGGGTTTGCCGCGAGATGGGCCTGGTCTGTCCCGATGAAGCCACCATCCGGGACTGGATCGGGTTCGGGATGCGGGAAAGCCTGGCCATGATTCCCGGCCTAGAGGACCCCAAAAAACTGGAGGAGGCGCTGGACCGCTACGTGGAGGCCTACCGCGAGGACGGTGTCTTCGAACATGAAGTCTATGAGGGCGCGCACCTCATGCTGGCCCGGCTGAAGCGACAGGGGCACCGCATCTACATCGTGTCCAGCAAACCCGGGCTCTTCGCCCGCCGCATCACCTACCAGTTCGATCTGAACCTCATCTTCGACGATATTTTCGGCGCCGAGCTGAAGGGCGCCTGGCAGCCGAAGACGGCCGTGCTGGAGCGCTTGCGGCAGGAGGGCCGGATCGAGCCTGGGGGCTATTTCATCGGGGACCGGGGCGACGACATGCGCGCCGCCAAGGATCATGGCCTCCATGCTGTCGGGGTGACCTACGGGTATGGCAGCCGGGAAGAATTGCTGGCTGCGGGTGCGGAAATCCTGCTGGATTCGATGCCAGACCTGGATTCATGGCTCGCGCAGGAACTCACCGATCCGGAAATCCACGACGCCTTCACTAGAGCAGAGTGAATGGCAGCGGATGAATCTTCAGTTGATGCAGCCGCGAAGCCGCACGAAGAGACACGAATAAAGGACTTCGAGTCGTATTCGTGGCTTCATTCCCGATTCCCTCCAGAGTGAACGCCGATGGGTATGCGGCGGTTGCCGAAGGGATTTGAAAAGGCATCGAAGCGGCCCGCGATCTTGGCCCCGCAATCCGGGCAGTGGCCATCTTCCGTCAGGCGGTATTCCCCGATCTCATACCAGTCCCTGGCGATGAGCAGCGCCTTGCACGCGGGGCAATAGGGTCGAGCCGCCGGAAGTGTCATGCACGTTGCCGGTGTACACATGCTGAAGCCCCGCTGCGAGAGCGATGGAGCGGGCCCTCTCCAGGGTGGCGAAGGGTGTGGCCGGCGTGTCGGCCATCTTGTAGTCGGGATGGAAGGCGCTGAAATGGAGCGGGACCTCCGGGCCCAGTTCCCGGTGGATCCATTCGGACAGGGCGGTGATTTCTCCGGTGGAATCGTTCTGGCCGGGGATCAGGAGCGTCGTGATTTCCAGCCAGGTGCTGGTCTCGTGCCTGATGTAGCGAAGCGTATCCAGCACTGGGCCCAGATGCGCCACGCTGAGCCTGAAATAGAAGTCGTCAGTGAACGCCTTGAGATCCACGTTGGCAGCGTCCATCTTCGCGAAGAACTCCCGGCACGGCTTCGGGTGGATGTAGCCAGCGGTCACGGCGACGGTCTTGATGCCCCGCTCATGGCAGGCATCGGCGGCATCCATGGCGTATTCCGCGAACACCACCGGATCGTTGTAGGTGAAGGCCACGCTCCGGCAATCCCATTCTTCCGCCGAGCGGGCGATCGCGCCGGGTTCGGCCTGGTCCATCAGGCGGTCCATGTCCCGGGACTTGCTGATATCCCAGTTCTGGCAGAACTTGCACATCAGGTTGCAGCCCGCGGTGCCGAAGGAGAGGACGCTCGATCCTGGATAGAAATGGTTGAGCGGCTTCTTTTCGATGGGGTCGATGCAGAACCCGGACGAGCGCCCGTAGGTGGTCAACACCATCCCGCCAGCGATGTTCCGCCGGACGAAACAGGCGCCCCGCTGCCCTTCCCCCAGCTTGCAGTCGCGGGGGCATAGATCGCATTGGATGCGTCCCTGCTCAAGCGGGTGCCACCACCGGCCGGGGAAAAGGGATGGGTCCATTGGCGCTACCCGTGCAACGCCGGGCTGCCATGCTCGCACCACTTCTCCACCGTGTACCGGGAGATCCGGACCCCATCGGACCAGAAGCCCGCGGGCAATCCTGCCTTCTGGATCAGGTGGGCCAAGAAGACATTCGGATCCGGCAGTTGCTCCCATACCTGCGGCAGGAAGGTGCCCCTTTGCCAATCATATTCCAGCACCAGGCCGTCCACGCCGGGGCGCAGCAATCTGAGGAGCTGTTTCTGGCTGTCGAAGGTCAGTTGTTCCAGGGGCGAAAGCAGGGAAACCTCGATCTCGATGCCTGGATATTCGCTCCGGCACAGGGGCTTGAAGCGCGAGTCCTGGAAAGCCGCGGCCCGCGCATTGCATTCCACATCCTCCCGGATCGGTTTCTTCGCGGACAGGCTTCCCACGCAGCCGCGGAGCTCGCCGTTCAACTGAAGCGTGACAAATGTCGCGCCGGGTTCCTGAAGCCAGCCGGCCGCCTCGTAACCAGGAACTGGTTCGCCCAATTGTTCGGCGATGGCGCCGCGTGCGATGGCCAGGAGCGTCGGCCCGCGGTCGGTTCCCATGCCTAGGGCTCCCCGGTGAAGGCGAAGGACGCATAGCCCACGACCCGGCCCCGGTCCCCGGCCGTGTCCCCGGAATTGCGCAGATCGAGCAGGTGGGGAGTCAACCGGTGCTGCCTGGCCGCGAGCAGCAGGCCATTCACGGGGGTGGCTCCGCAGGCCTGCTCGTGGCTGCCGACCCCCTGCAGTTCCGAGATGCCGGCGCAGGTGTGCTGGTCGATGTTCTGGGCGGTTTCATAGGAATGGTAGTGGGAGAGGTCCGAACTCACGACGATCAAGGTTTCCGGTCCTCCCCACAGGGCCTCGATCACTTCCGCCACGGCTTTGGGCGGGGCATCGCCTACGACCAGCGGTACCAGCTGGAAGTCCGCAAGCACCATCTGGAGAAAAGGCAGTTGAACCTCGATGGAATGCTCCGGCTCGTGCGCGGCCGGATTGATGGATACCTGGCGCAACGGCTTGAGGAAATGCACGGCGTCGCTATCCACCGGAATCCTTCCCAGGGGCGTTTCAAAAGCCTGGACCCCGGGCAAGGCGAGGCCGGACACCAGCACGCGGTGGGTGGGACCCAGCACCACCACGCGGCGGATAGCCTCGCGGAGCGGAAGGAGCTGGGCATAGGCGCTGGCGGCGACCGGCCCGGAATAGATGTACCCCGCATGGGGGACGATCAGGGCCTTGATCGTCCCGGGCAGAGCTTCCTGCCTGGTTGCCCCTTTGAGCATCATCTGAATGTCGCGGCTAAGCCTATCCGCTTCCCTAGGATAGAAAAGCCCGGCCACAGCAGCCGCACGGATTTCCTGGATCGCGCCCATGTCCCAAAGATAGGCCACCTCAGTTGAAAAACCCGTTCCTGTCCCACGGGTGGCTGTTTTTTATACCGATCTTGGAACCCAGGCCGCGCACGCCAAGAGCGGAACCACAGCTCGCATAACGGGTTTCATGGATCTTTTCCCGCCAGGGTGAAAAAGGCGCCAAGGCCCATGCAGGCTGCCGCATAGCCGAAACCCCAGGCGGGATGCAGGGTCCAGAGGAGGCCCACCAGCAGGCTTGAGAGCAGATCGCCGAAGCCGTTCACACCGCCCAGCAGACCAAAGGCGAGGCCGCGGTGGTCGCTTGGGGCCAGCTCCGCCGTCGTGGCCCCCTCCAGGGTGTCCTGGATCCCGTTCACGAGGCCCGCCACGGAGAAGATCAGCGCCAGCAGCGGCAGGCTGTTCCAGCCCTTCACAAAGCAGCCGATGAGCAGGAGGGGAACCGAAATCCCCGCAAGATACCCCAGCCCCAGGACTTTCCGGTGGGTCTTGAATCGATCCGCGATGGCGCCTGCGGGATAGGTGGACAAGGCGTAGAACAGATTGTGCAGCACGTAGAGCCCGGCGCCGAAGGTGGCGGCTTTGGCGGCTCCCATGCGCGGCGACAAGAGCTGAGTGGCGGCGAGGATCAGCAGCGTGTGGGCGAAATCCCCAGCGCCGAAAATGCCGACGCCCGCCAGGTAGCCTCGGAAGGTGGAGGGCATCTGCCTGAGCGCATGCCGGAAAGAAAGCAGCTTCGGTCTGGAGCGCGCCCTTTCTGCCACCATCAGGGCGAAAGCCAGCGCCGACAATAGCCCCGGCAACAGCGTCCACATCATCAAAGTGCGGTTCCAAGGCAGGGCCGGGAATCCAGCTTCGGCGCCCCAGGCCAGCAAGCCCACCACCAATGCGGGTCCGAGAATGGCGCCCAGGGTGTCCCCGGCGCGGTGGAATCCGAAGGCCCTGCCCCGCGCATCGGCCGGAATGCTGTCGGTGAGGATCGCATCCCGCAGCGGCCCTCGCACGCCGCGTCCCAGCCAGCCGAAAAACTTCCCGAACAGGATCAGGGGGAAGCCGGAAGCCATGGCGATGATGCCCGAAGCCAGTCCTGTGGCCGCATAGCCGAAGACCACAAGGCCTTTGCGCTTCCCGATGCGATCCGAAAACCAGCCCGCGCCCAGCTTCATGAAGCTCGATGCCGCGTCCGCGATGCCCTCCACCGCGCCCAGCGCCGCCGGCGGCAAGCCCAAAGCGGCCATGAACGAAGGCAGCAAGGTGCTTTGGGCTTCGTGGCCCAGGTCCGAGAGGAAGCTTGTGAAGGCCATCCCCCAGACCGTGCGGTTGAGCCAGCGCTCGCCTGCCATCAGGATTCTCCCCCGCTCTGCTTGGCAGTATGGACGCGATGTCCGCCGTAGATGCCCCGATGCCCGACCAGCACATACGCCAGGAAACAGGAAATCGCCATCGGCCCGGCGAAGGCTGCGCCGAACAGTTCGATGCCCATGACCATGGAGGCCAGCGGCGTATTGCTGGCGGCGGCCGCGAGGGCGATGAACCCGATGGCCGCAAGGAAGGGGATCGGAACCTGGAGGGCCGGGGCAAGGGCCGCGCCCAGCAGGGCGCCGATGACGAAGATCGGCGTCACCTCGCCGCCCTTGAACCCGAATCCGATGGTCACACAGGTGATGGCAAGCTTCGCTGCGAAGGCCCAAGGAGGCTGCGCGGCGTGCTGTTGAAAGATGGCATCCAAAAACGGAAGGCCCAGATTCAGGTAGCCGTCTTCGCGCAAGAGCAAGAACAGGGCGATGACCGCCGCCCCGCCCGCCAAAGGACGCAGCATCCAGCGGTCTGCGAATTTCGCCTTCGTCCAGGCTGCAAGGCGATGGGAAAACTCCGAAAACACGGCCGCGGTGAGGGCCACCGGCAAGGCGAAGAGCGCCACCTTGAGGCCCAAAGATCCGGTGAATCCAGGCGCAGACACCGCGTAGCGGATGGGATCCGCGCCCAGGCCGCGGCAGACCCAATTGGCGACCATCGAAGCCGCCGCGCAGATGACGATGCCTTCGTAGTGCAGCTTGCCGATGGCGATGACTTCCATGCCGAAGATCGCTCCCGCCACGGGTGTCCCGAAGAGCGAGCCGAATCCCGCCGAAACACCCGCCATGAGCAGCAGCCGCTGCCGCGAGTTGTTCAACCGCAGCCAGGCGAAGGGCAGCTTGCCCAAGGAGCGCGCCAGGCTCGCGCCCATCTGCACCGCCGTGCCCTCGCGGCCGGCGCTGCCGCCCCCGAGATGCGTGAGCAGCGTACCGATGAGCACCAGCGGCGCCATGCGCGAAGGCACGCGACCCCTGAATTCCAGAACTTCGTCCAGGATCAGCGATCCGCCGCCTTCGGATTCCTTGCCGAAACGCCGGTACATCCAGGCGGAGATGAGGCCGAAGACCGGCAGCAGCGCCAGCAACCAGAGATGCTCTTGCCGAAGGCGGATCGTCCGCCCCAGCAGCCAGAGAAATCCCGCCGAGGCCGCGCCGGACAGCGCTCCCACCGCCGAGCCCATGCCCAAATCCCAGGCGGTCCAACCCAGCCTTCGCTTCAAGTTACCCATGCCTACGCCTCCATCGAGTTCGCAGGCGCCATTAGGGGTCGTTACAGAATAGTCAGTGCTCTTCTGACTATTCTGTTACGGCCCCTTATGCCGTGCTTGGCTTCGATTCGCTGGGTGATTCTACAACGACGACGCAGCTCGTGGAGCGGTTATGGGGCGGACACCATCGCCAGATCGGTAAGTCCCGAAGTTTAACGGAAAAGAGCAGCCCCGCGGCAAAGAGGCCTTCAAGGCCCGCTACCGTGACCGTTTCCAGAAATTGACGGCGCTCCACTGCCATCTCGTCAAACGCATGGTGGTCGGGAATTACGACTTGGATGAAGAGGCCATCACGGGCACCGGCGGCGACCCCATCCACGCTGTCGCCATCTACGAAGTGAAGAACGGAAAGATCGCCGTGGTGCGGTTCATCAGGTAATCGGAATAGCGAAAAAAAACACCACGCGGAGGGTAGCGGAGAAAAAGCGGAGGGTAGCTGAGGAAGAAATGCTTTTCTCCGCTACCCTCAGCTCCTCCGCTACCCTCCGCGTGGTGTTTTTTTCCTGCTTACGCGCTCTCGAACTCAGCAGTGAAGTGCCGTAGGTACTTGGCCTGCTTGACCATTGAAACGCCCTTCACTTCGTGGGCCCGCGCTTTCAGTTCGCAGATGGCCTCGGCGGCGTAGTCGAAGTGGCTCTGGGTGTACATGCGGCGGGGGAAGGCCAGACGCACCAGTTCCATCGCGCTGTAGGTTTCGGTCCCATCTTCCAGGCGCTTGCCGAACATGACGGAGCCGATCTCCACGCCGCGGATTCCGGCCTCGAGATACAAGGCGTTGCAAAGACTCCAGGCGGGGTATCTTTCAGGATCCAGATGAGGCAGGAAATCCTTGGCGTCCAGGTACACCGCGTGCCCGCCGGTGGGCTCCACGATGGCGACGCCACCCGCTTTCAGCTTTTCGCCCATGTACTCGGCGGTGCGCAGGCGGTAGCGCAGGTAGTCTTCATGCAGGCCTTCCTCTATCCCCACCGCCAGGGCTTCTAGATCGCGGCCCGCCAGTCCGCCGTAGGTGGGAAAACCTTCGGTGAGGATGAGGAGGGTCTTCGCAGCTTCCACCCAATTGGCGTCGTTCAGGGCCAGGAAGCCCCCTATATTCACCAGGCCGTCCTTCTTGGCGCTCATCATGCAGCCGTCCGCCAGGCTGAAGATCTCCTGGGCGATGGATTTCACGCTGCGGTCCTGCTGGCCCTCTTCCCGCAGCTTGATGAACATGGAATTTTCCGCATAGCGGCAGACATCGAGGATCAACGGCTTGCCGTAGCGGTTCAGCAGCTCGCGGTAAGCGCGCAGATTCGCCAGGCTCACGGGCTGGCCGCCCCCGCTGTTGTTGGTGAGGGTCATCATGCCGAAGGGGATGCGGTGGCCTTCGCGCTTGAGCAGCTCCTCCACGCGGACAAGGTCGATGTTGCCCTTGAAGGGGTGGATGGTGCGCGGCTGCAGGCCTTCGGGGATCACCAGGTCCACGGCTTCGGCCCCCTGGTATTCCAGGTTGGCGCGGGTGGTGTCGAAGTGGGTGTTGTTGGGGACGAGGTCGCCTTTCTTGGTCGCCACGCTGAAGAAGATCCGCTCCGCCGCGCGCCCCTGGTGGGTGGGGATGATGTACTGGTAGCCCGTGAGGTCCTTCAGCACCGCTTCCAGCCGGAAAAAGGAATTGGAACCCGCGTAGCTTTCGTCGCCTTCCATGATGGCGCCCCACTGCTTCGCGCTCATGGCGCCCGTGCCGCTATCCGTCAGGAAATCCAGCAGCACGTGTTCTGCCGGGAGCAGAAAGACATTCAATTTGGCCTCTTTAAGCCAGCCTTCGCGTTCAGCGCGTGTGCTCATGCGGATGGGTTCGACGGCCTTGATGCGGAAGGGTTCGATGATGGTGTGGATCATGGTTCACCTGGAAATTGAAAATGGAATGCGCGCCCCCGGAGAGGCGCAGGTTCGTTCGATGGAGTTGGACCGCCTCAGCAGAGGCTTCAGGCCGCGGCCTCTCCGCAGGCAGACCTGGCCTCGTGCTCCGCGCGCCGGTTCTTCTGTCGGCATCCAGGATTCATCCAAGACCTCTGGTTTGACCATACCGAAGAATGCGGCTGGGAGCCAATCCGCCCATCAGAACAACCCGATGATCCGGCCCGTTTCCAGATCCACGTCCACATCGTAGAAGCCAGGCCGCGTGGGGAGGCCCGGCATGGTGCTCATCTTGCCGAGCAGGGCGTAGAGGAAGCCCGCGCCCACCGACGCCCGCACATCCCGGACGGGGATGCGAAAACCCTTGGGAGCGCCCTTCAGCGCCGGGTCATGGCTCAGGCTCAGGTGGGTCTTGGCCATGCAAATGGGCAACCGGTCGAAGCCCAGGCGCGCGTACTCGGCGATCTGCGCTTCGGCTTCGGGTGAATAATCCACGCCGTCAGCACCATAGATTTCGGTTGCGACTGCTTCGATTTTTTCCTTGATGCTGGCTTCCAGGGGATACAGGAAATGGAAATCGTTGGGCTGGTCCGCCGCGCGCATCACCGCTTCCGCCAGTTCCACCGCCCCTTCGCCGCCCTCAGCCCAGACGCTGCACACGACTGCCTCCGCGGCCCCATGCTCGATGGCCGCCTTGCACACCAATTCCTGTTCCCTGATGGAGTCCGTGGCGAAACCGTTGACCGCCACCACCACCGGCACGCCGAATTTCCGCGCGGTGGCGATGTGGTGGAAGAGGTTCGGAAGCCCTTTCTCCAGCAGGTCCAGGTCCTCTTCCAGGTAGACGGGATCAAGGTTCTTCCCCGCGACCACTTTGGGGCCGCCGCCGTGCATTTTCAGCGCCCGGATGGTAGCCACCATCACCACCGCATCTGGCACAAGACCCGAGGTGCGACACTTGATGTCGAAAAATTTCTCCATGCCCATGTCGGCGCCGAAACCTGATTCAGTCACCACGTAGTCGGCCAATTTCAAAGCGATCTGGTCCGCCAGGATGGAACTGTTGCCCTGGGCGATATTGGCGAAGGGACCCGCGTGCACCAGCACCGGCGTGCCTTCAAGGGTCTGCATGAGGGTCGGCTTCAACGCATCGCGCATGAGCACGGTCATGGCGCCCGCCACGCCGAGATCCTCGGTGGTGACGGCTTCGCCGTTTTTATTCAGACCCACCACGATGCGCCCCAGGCGGATCCGCATGTCCGTGAGCCCCGTGGTGAGGGCGAGGATCGCCATGATTTCGCTGGCCACGGTGATGTCGAAGCCCGATTCCCTGGAAAATTCCAGCTCTTCGGGGCCGCGTCCGATGGTCACGCCCCGCAGGAAACGATCGCTGGTGTCCAGCACGCGGCGCCAGGCGATGCGGTCCGGATCCAGGTCCAGCCTCGCGAAGCGCCGCCTTTCATCCGAAGTGAGGTCCTCGGGATCGGACTTGAAGATGCCAAGGCGCATCAAACGTCCGCGCATGTTGGAGGCGAAATGGCGCAAGCCCTGTTTGTCCCTGGGGCAGAGCCGGTCGAAGAGCGCCTCGTCATCGAGCTTCGCCTCGTGCAGCATCCGCGCATCCAAAGCCGCGGCCGCCAGGTTGTGGGCGGCGGTGATGGCGTGGATGTCGCCCGTCAGGTGCAGATTGAATTCCTCCATGGGGATCACCTGGCTGTAGCCCCCGCCCGCCGCGCCGCCCTTGATGCCGAAGGTCGGGCCCTGGCTGGGCTGCCGGATGCAGGTGACCACTTTGTGGCCCAGCTGGGCGCCCAGGGCCTGGCTCAATCCCACTGTGACCGTGGTTTTGCCTTCACCCAAAGGCGTCGGGGTGATGGCGGTGACATCGATGTATTTCCCACTGGGCCGATGGTTCAGCCGTTCCAGCACTTCCAGTTTCACCTTGGCTTTGTAGGGGCCGTAGAGTTCCACATCATGGGCGTTCAGGCCCAATTCCCCCGCGATCTCCAGGATGGGCCGGGTTTCCGCCCCCTGGGCGATGTCCAGGTCGCAGGGCACGGGGGACTTCCTGGGCATCCGGGATCCCTTTTTCACTGGATGCAATGCCGTCGAAGAAGACATGGCCACTCCCAAGCAACATCAGTCTCTCTTTACCTTAGGCCTCTCGCGGACCAGAGGCCGACGGGTCTTGACCTACATCACAATGGGGGAAATGAAGGTGGGATCGCATCCACTGCCCTGACCCAGACGCCCGGTCCATTCCCGCTTCGCTTTGTAGCCTTTAAAATATTTAGCGAAATAATAGCGAATGGCCTACACTTCTTCCATGGCCAAATCCAACCCCGTTTTCGAATGCACAGCTTGCGGAACCCGCTTCCCCAAGGCCATGGGGAAATGCACGAATTGCGGCGCCTGGGACAGCATCGAGGAGATCCGCGGCACCCTGAAGCGCGACCTGCAGCGCTCCCGCAGTTCCTTCGCCCAGGGCCACTACAACGGACCCGTGGCGATTCTCGATGTGGAGATCGCCGACACCGAGCGGACCGCCACGGGCCTCACGGAGCTGGACCGGGTGCTGGGAGGCGGGGTTGTGCCGGGCATGGTGGTGCTGCTCGGAGGCGAGCCGGGCATCGGCAAATCGACTCTGGTGCTGCAATGGGCGGCCCGGGAACCGGGCCTCGTGCTCTACGCCAGCGGCGAGGAAAGCGAGCGGCAGATCAAGCTCCGGGCCCAGCGACTAGGGACCGAAAACCCCGGCATCCACCTGCTCGCGGAAACCGACGTGCGCATCATCCTGGAGGAAGCGGAGCGCATGAAGCCGGCCCTGCTGCTCATCGATTCGATCCAGACCCTCTTCGATCCGGATTTCGAGAGCAGCGCCGGCTCCGTCAGCCAGGTGCGCGGCTGCGCGCAATTGCTCACCCGCTGGGCCAAGGCCACGGGAACCCCGCTGGTGCTGGTGGGCCATGTCACGAAGGACGGAAGCCTGGCAGGACCGAAAGTGCTGGAACATCTCGTGGACACAGTGCTGGCCTTCGAAGGCGACCGGCACCACCACCATCGCCTGCTGCGGAGCCTGAAGAACCGCTTCGGCGCCGCCTTCGAGCTGGGCGTTTTCGCCATGACCGAGCGCGGGCTCGTTCCTGCGGAGGGCAATCCGTTCTTCCTGGATGCAGAGCCGCGGCCCGGATGCGCGGCCACCGTGGTCCTCCAGGGCACGCGACCCATGGTGGTGGAGATCCAGGCCCTTGTGGCGTCCGCGGGCCTTGGCATCCCCCGGCGCACCGCCCTCGGCATCGACGGCCAGCGGCTGGCCATGCTCTGCGCCGTGGCCGAGCGGCGAGGCGGCATTCAGCTGCATGACCGCGATGTCTACGTCAACGTGGCTGGAGGTCTCGAGATCGAAGATCCAGCCGCGGACCTGGCGGTGCTGGCGGCTCTGACGAGCAGCGCCACTGGGCGCCTGCTCGCCGAAAAAAGCCTGTTCATGGGTGAAGTCGGACTCACGGGCGAAGTGCGGCCCATCGCCCAGCTTCCCCTGCGGATGCAGGAAAGCGCCCGCCTCGGGTTTTCATCTGCCGTGGTGCCCAAGGTGGGCCTTGAAGGCAAGCCCCCCCTCGAAGTCCTGGCCGAAATCAATGTCGAGCGGCTGCGGGCCAAGGCCTGGCTGCGGCAAGCGGCTGAAAGCGGAGACAATTTTTAAGGGAAAAACACCCGCGGAGGCTCACGGAAAAGCATGGTCCCATCTGCAATCAGTGATGGCCGTAATCCTTCTCCCCGGCCTTGACCGCGATGGGGAGCCGGTTCTGGGGCGGCGGCAGAGGGCAGGTGGCAAATGGGGTGAAGGCGCAGGGAGGATTGTAGGCACGGTTGAAATCCAGCGTCACTTTGCCGTCTTTGGGCATGGCGGCATACAGGAATCGCCCCGCCGGGTAGGTCCCTTTCCCGCTCGTCCGGTCCCGGAAGATGAAGAAGAGCTGCGGGTCTGCAGGATCTTCGACGACGGGTTCCAGGGTCAACGCCTTTCCGCGCAATTTGAATTTGACGTAGCCGGGAGCCTGCATGGTCTCCGAAGTCCCCAGCACCGTGGGGATCTGGATGTCCTTGGGCGTGGCGTAGGGTACGAACTCAGCGACCACCTGGTAGGCGGGATCAGCCCTGAAGGAAACCACCCCCTTGAAGCCGAGCAGGACTGGGCTTTTGGAATCCTTCACCCGAACGGCGAAGCGGTCTCCCCGTTTGATCACGTAGAAGGAAAGATCTCCCAGCGATAGCACATCCGGTTTACCCTCCGCGTCGCTTTTCAGGGCCAGCTCGTGGTCCGTTTCGATGGGCTTGCCATTCAGTTTCACGCCGGCGCCTGCGGCCGCTTTCACCCTCACGCGCCCCTGGTCCAACACGAAAACGCCAGCCTTCGCGGGGGCTTTCTGTTCAGGAAAAGGAACCGGGTTGGCCGAATCCGAACCGAAAGCGTTGCTGCCCTCCTCCAGCCAGCTCAATCCCACCAGGGTGAGCCATCCATTTTCACTGCCCAGGCTGGCCTGGCGCTTCTTGCGCCATTGGTCCAATTCCTTGAGGAAGGCGGTTCGCTTCGAACTATCGGACGGCGTTGCAGGGGCGGCTGCGGCCGCGGGCGGCATGGCTGGCGGAAGGAATGGCATGGCACCTCCGAATGGCGTAAAAAACACAAAACCCATTTTTGTGTTCTTTGCGCCCCAAGTGGCTGATTTTGTTTTCGGCGGCCTGCCGGATTTCCACTCAGCGCCCCTGCAACCCCGGGTCCTGAGTGAGTTCTTCGATCAAGTCCCGGACGCTCATCACGTCCTTGAGCCTCGCGCCGTTGCTGCCAGAGAAGAAAAGGCCGCTGTCACGGTCGCCGTGCCAGGCGTCCGCCAGGCGGTCGGCGATGCAGTATCCCGCCTGCACAGCCCCCTTGCCATGGCCGCAGGGCGTGAGGCATTGGCTCACGCAACGGACTTTGGGCGCGGTGCCATCCTCGATGTGGGATTGCAACGCCGTGCGCACGCCCCGGGCGGGCATCCCCACGGGCGATTTCATCAGCACGATGTCCTCAGCCTTGGCCTTCAGGATCGTTTCCTTGAAATTGGAATGGGCGTCGCATTCGAAAGTGCCGATGAAGCGGGTGCCCATCTGGACGCCGGAAGCACCCAGCGCCATGAAGCGCAGGATGTCGGCGCGGTCCCACACGCCGCCCGCCACCAGCACCGGAAAATCGCCCCAGCGGTCGCGCTCGGAGAGCACCGAGGGGAGCAGGTTCTCGACGGTGAAGGCCGGATCCACGCATTGCTCGGGGCTGAAGCCCTGGTGGCCGCCGCTTTCGGGCCCTTCCAGCACCACCGCGTCCGGCAGCCGGCCGTATTTGCGCTGCCACTGCTTGCAGATGACGCCCAGGGCCCTGGCCGAAGAAACGATCGGCACCAGCGCCACATCCGCATCCCCGACGTAATCCGGGAGCGCCAACGGGAGCCCGGCCCCGGAGACGATCATCTGGGCCCCGGCGGCCACGGCGGCCCGCACGGTGGCCTCATAGCCCTCGATGGCGCACAGGATGTTGACGCCGACGGCGCCACGGCCTTCGGCCCGCTCCAAAGCAGCGCGCAGGATGGTTTCAAGGGCGGCGGGCGGATTCAGGGACAAGGTTCCATCGGGCCTGCCGAAGCGTTGTGCCCCATGGGCAGAAGGGTGGTAGCCGGTGCCGATGGCCGAAACCAGTCCGACGCAACCTTCCCGCGCCACGGCCCCGGCCAAGCCCTCCCAGGACACGCCCACGCCCATGCCGCCCTGTTGGATCGGATAGGACAGATCCAGGTTGCGGATGCGCAGGCGCGACAGGTTTCCAGGGCCCTTGCGCAACAACCTCTGGTCGGCTTCACCCAGTCCTTCCATCAACCGTGATGTGAATGCCGGCAGGGAAGCCTCGCCCAGGAGCGCGGGAGACCGGGGCTGAAGCCCCAGGGCACCTGATTCCATGCCCAGCTTGGCCTGCTCCTCATCCTCGGCGATGGCGAGGATCGGCAGGCCATGGTGGTTCAGGGCCTGGACTTTGTCGGCCGGAGCCAATAATGCGGAGGCGCCTTGGGCAAGCGCCTGGCTGGCTTCATCCTCGTTCGCGACGGCGACGATGCGCGGGACATTGACCCCCAGCAGCGACTGCATCGCCGGCGGAAGTTCGGCCGTGTGCAGCAGGAAGGCCACACCGGCTTCCCTGGCGGCCGCCAGCACGCCCTCGGTGCCGCCGCGGAGGCCCCTCAGATCCAGCCCGAGCTTGGCATTGTCCCGGACTGAAGCCGCGAGCTCCTGCAGACGTTCTTTCAGCTTGGCGGCATCCGGGAAGGCCTCGGTCCGCGGCAGGGCCCAGCCTCCGGCCCTCAGGAAGGCCGCGCTCAGATCCAAGGCGCCGGGGGCCTGCCAGCCCTGGAGAACGGCGGTCGCATCGTCTGCAAAAAGATATCGGGCCATCAGGCCTCCAAAGCATGCGGACACCAGGATCGGATGCGCACCCATTGACAATGATGGACCCTACCCGTGACCGGGGACACGGAATTCGTTCGTGGACGGCGTCCTCGTTGGCGAGCGCGGGACTCTGATTAACTTTTCAATTTTAGATTTTCACTTTTAGAACCAAGCTCGAAAGGGGGATGGGGTTCAAATGACCATCCTGAACCGGCCACTGGGAGTCCACATGAAATCCATGACTGCTTTCGCGGAGGTGGTGCGTCCCTTGGAACAGGGCCAGCTTCGGCTCAGTTTGCGCAGCGTGAACAGCAAGGCCCTGGACCTGAACCTGCGGATGCCCCCGGCGCTGTTCCCCCTGGAGTCGGCACTGAGGGCCGCAGTGCGGGATGCAGCCGGCCGGGGGAAACTGGATCTCAGCATCGAGGTCCAGGATGAGCCTGGTCTGGAGGCGCAATTGAACCGGCCCCTGCTCCGTTCCATCGCCCGGACCTGGCAGGAGGACGCGGAGTGGTTGAACCTGCCGCCGCTCACCGCCGAAGCCTTTTTCCGGCTGCCGGGCGCCTGGCTCCCTCCGGCCTCGGATCTTGCCGAACGCTTGGAAGCCATGATCCTCGGCGCCCTGAAGGAGCTTCTGGACACCTGGAATGGACGGCGCGCGAAGGAAGCCGACCGGTTGCGCCCAGCTTTCGAATCGAACCTATCTGATCTGCGGCGGCTGCGGGAATCGCTCCAGCGCGAAGCCGAATCCCAAGCCGCGGAACTCCCGGAACTGTACCGCCTGCGCCTTGATCAAGTCCTGAAGGATGCCCAGCTCGCGGGACAGCTTCCGGCCGAACGGGTCGTGGCCGAAGCTGGAGCCCTGGCCGAACGCCAGGATGTGCGCGAAGAGCTAATGCGGCTTTCCGCCCACCTGGATGATTTCGGGGAGCGGCTGGCCAAGGGGAAGCTCGAAGGCAAGGCCGTGGACATCTGGTGCCAGGAGGTGCTCCGGGAGCTCAACACCTGCGGCAGCAAATGCAAGCGCCTGGCCATGACCCGCGCGGTGATGGAATCCAAGGGCGTTCTTGATCAGATTCGCGAACAAGCCGCGAATCTGGAATAGCGCGCCCTTGGGCCATCACACTGGGCGACCCGCGATCGCACGGTCCACTGGACCGTGCTCCCGCTCGCCTTCGGCTCGCGGAGCGGGACCCCCGGAATCCAAGGGCGTCCTTGATCAGATTCGCGAACAAGCCGCGAATCTGGAATGACAGCGGAATTCAGCCGCTCAAGTCCCATTCCAGCTCGGTTCCCGGCGGCAGGGAGGACTTCGCCTGGAGTAGGCCTTTCGCAAGCAGATCAGGAATGCGCAGGGCCTGGGCATCCAGCACCAGGTCGGCATCCCCCTCTTCGCCGGGGAAAAGGCCGACCCACGCATCGCGTCCGGCCTTTTTGGCCGCATACAGGCAGTGATCCGCCACATCCACAACCTTCTCCCAGGCCACGGCCTGGGGCTGCTCCGGCACGAAGGGGTACAGCGCGAAGCCCGAGGAGCAGGTGAGGTGCAGCGTGCCGCCGTCGCCCAGATCGAAAACATGCAGGGCCACCTCGGAGCGGATGCGTTCGACCAGGATGGTGGAATCCTTGCGGCAGACATTGCGGGCCACCACCAGGAATTCCTCGCCTCCCCAGCGGACCACGGTGTCCGTGTCCCGGGTGGCATCCTTCATGATCTCCCCCATCTGCTGGAGAACCTTGTCGCCGGCAGTGTGCCCATGTTCATCGTTCACGATCTTGAAATGGTCCAGATCCACCATGATGAAGAGCAGGTCGACATTGAGCGCCAGCCTGTCCTTGCGCGGCCCCTTCACCTGGTGGAAAACCCGGTTCACCACCGCGACGTCCTCGGGCATGCATTCGCCGAGGAAGCGGCGGTTCCGCAGGCCGGTCAAAGGATCCGTCAGGCTCTGGTTCCGCAGCGCCTCGTTCGCGGCCTCAAGGGCGTCATTGGCCAGTTCCATGGATTCATTCGCGGCTTCAAGTTCCTTCGTCCGGGCGGCGACCTGTTCTTCGAGCAGCCGGTTCTGCTGCTTGAGGGCGAACAGCCGCCACCACACGATCAAGGCGACCACCCCGGCGAGGCCGAGTCCGACGAGGGACCGGAACCACCAGGTCTGCCACCAGGCCGGCAGGACTTCGAAATCGAATCCAGCCGCAGGACCCCAAGCGCCGGATCCGATGCGGGAAGCGACCTCCAACCGGAATTTCCCGGGCTGCAGCGCCGGGTAGCGCGCTTCGCGGGTGTCCGTGGGATGCCATTCGGATTCCAGCCCCACGAGCCGCACCCGCTGGTGCACGGCCTGTTCCCGAAGATAGCTGAGGCAGGCGAAGCGGGCATCCAGCGTATTCGAACCGTAGGGGACCTGGACCGCCTTCGGCCCGGCCGGATACGCCTGGTTGCCCAGTTTCAGGGAGGTGATCACCGTAGGAGGCGGCTTCCCAAGGCCCTTGTAGGCCTTGGCGTCGAAGCGGGCAAGGCCCGTGCTGGTGCCGATCCACACATCGCCGTTGTCCTCCGGGAAGAAGGCCATGTTGTCGCAGTCCTCTCCCACCAACCCTTCGGCGACACCAAAGTGGTCGATGCCCTCGGGCCTGATCAGGTCCACGCCCTTCCCGGTGCCGATCCAGATGCCTCCCTGCTTGTCCTCACCGGTGAGGTACACCATATCCTCCACAAGCCCGACGCTTGTATCGAACTGCTTGATGATCTTGAGCTTGCCTTCCTCATAGCGGGCCAGCGTCAGGCCAAGGGGTTCGTTGTAGGAGATCAACAGATCCCCGCCTTTGGTGGACCTGATGTAGGCCGCATGGTCCTGCTTGAGCCCATCCTTGGCTGAAAACCGGCGCCACTGGCCGTTCTCCCTCATGGCGAGGCCCCGTTCCCCGGGCACCCAGATCCGTCCTGCCGCATCCTGGTGTACGTCGCTGACGTACTCCGTGGGTGTGCCCAAAGGGAGCTCCACCGGCTCGAACTTCAGCGCTCCCTTCGCCGGCGGGGCTTTGAAAAGGCCTGCGCCATCCGTGCCGGCCCAAAGGGTTCCGCTTCGATCCAGGTTGAGCCTGAAGATGCGCTTGGCGGCTGCATTCCGGCTCAGTTCGATGCGTTGGAAAGTCCGCTGTTTCTGGTTGTACCTGAGCACCTCGTTTCCGGGAACCCCGGCCATGTAGAGGTCCCCGTCCGCCCCTTGCACCACGCTGCGGATGACGCGCCCGAGGGTGCCCGGAAGGATTTCCCATCCGGTGGAGGTGGCGCGGGCGAGGCCATTGTCCGTGCCCACCCAGAGCTGGCGGTCGCGGTCCCGGAAGATGCGCCAGACCACCCCGCTGGGGAGCCCGTCCGATTGGGTGTGCACACGCCAGACTCCCCTTCCCAGAAGCCTGAAGACACCCACCGAGCCCACCCACAGGGACCCTTCCCGGTCCTCCATCGCCGTCCTGCACCAGGTGGTCGGCAAGCCCTCCTTGGCGCCCAATACCGACCAGGTGTCGCCCTCCAAATGGGCCAGACCGCGCTGGGTCGGAAGCCAGATGTCCCCGTGCCGGCCGGGGATCAGGAAACCACGATCGCTGACCACCGAAATGGGCGTGCTGGCCTGGCGGAACCGGGCGGCGCCAGGATCGAGGACCCACAAGCTGCGGGGCGTGCGGGCCCAAAGCCGGCCCGCGCCATCCTCGGCCAAGGCGTCAATCCGTTCCTTTTCCAACCCCGGAGGAGCCTCGAAGCCCGTCCAACCGCTGTCCCGGTGCGCCAGCACCTGGGAACTGCCATCCCACCTCGCCACCCACATGCGGCCGGATTTCCCGCCGCCGAAGATCGCGGTCGCCTCTCCCCTGGGCCAGTCGCGGGCCCTGGTGAAACGTCCGGCCGGATCCTGAAAATAGGGGCCTTCATGCGTGGCCACCCAGAATCCCCCGGAGCCGCTTGCCAATCCCTCGATGGGAACCATGGGCAGTCCTTGTTCCGGGTTGATCGGATCGAAGGTTTGGCCGTTCCACTTGGCCAGGCCCCGCCGGGTTCCCACCCAGAGGATGCCTTGCGGGTCCGAAAACATCGCCAAGGTATCGCTCGAAGGGAGTCCTTCCTTCACCCCGAAGGATTCGAATCGGGCGCCGTCATACCGGAACAGGCCTGCCTCGGTGCCCGCCCAGACGAAGCCGTGGCTGTCCTGCACAAGCTGCCAGACCGCCAGGTTGGTGAGCCCCTGATCCGCGTTGTAGGCGCGGAATGTCAAACGACCGGCGGGCGTTCCATCGGCCGGCGGCGCTGCAGGAAAAACCATGGCCCCCGCCGCGGACAGGAGGGCCGCAGCGCAGAGATGACGGAAAAAGGAGGCCATGACTTCCCTGGTGATTGCTACCCCAAGTATCGTCAGGTCCCGGGATTAATTCGCACTTAGTTTCTTGGAAATAATCCGGAACCCGGATTGAGTCTCACCCATCGACTCGGACGCCCATCTGGTAATTGGGGGCGTCCTTCCAATCGAGCTGCTCGGTGCCTCGCATGGAGGACTTCACCACCAGGCTGCCATCCTCGGCCAGCGGTTTGAGGCTCCCGATCCTGAGCATCTCGATCAAATGCCCGGCTGGCGCGTCATCGCTTGGATAGACGCCCACCCATGCGTCGCGGCCTCCCTGTTTGGCGGCGTACAGGCACTGATCCGCGATCTCCACGACCCGCTCCCAATCCAGACTTGCGGGCTGTTCTGGAATGAAGGGAAAACAGGTGTAGCCGATGGAGCAGGTGCGATGGAGGATGCGGCCCTCGCCGACATCGAAGGGATGCAGGGCCACGGCGGAACGGATGCGCTCCACGAGGATCGTGCTCTCCCTGCGGCTGGTGTTGCGGGCCAGCACCAGGAACTCCTCCCCGCCCCAACGGACCGCCGCATCCGTGTCCCGGATGCACGCCTGGAGGGCTTGGGCCACCTGCCCGAGGACACGGTCGCCCGCGGCGTGTCCGAAGAGATCATTCACTTCCTTGAAATGGTCGATGTCCACCATCAGGAACAGCAGATCGATGTTCAGGTCCAGACGTTCCGCCCGGCTGATGGACAACAGACGGTGGCGGCGCTGGGCCTGCGCCGCCTCCTCGGGCATCTGGAACTGGAGGAACCGCCGGTTGCGGAGCCCCGTCAGCGGATCCGTGATGGTCTGGTCCTGCAAGGCGCGGTTGGCGTTTTCCAGGTCCCGGGTCCGTTCCAGGACCAGCGCCTCCAGAACCTTGCGGCGCGACTCCTCGCGGGTCTTGTAGCCAAGCACCACCCAGGACCCAAGTCCCAGGACCGCCAGGGCGCCGACCACGCGGAACCACCAGGTTTCCCACCAGGCTGGGAGGACCTTGAATCCGATTTTCTGGGCCTCCCCCCAAGGGCCCGCGCCGATCCGGGACCTCACTTCAAACCGGTAGCTCCCTTTTGGGAGCGAAGGATACCGGACGACCCTGGAATCCGTCGGGCGCCACCTGTCCTCCAGGCCCACGAGTCGTACTTCCTGCTGGACCGCGTCTTCCCTGGCGAAGCTGAGGCCGGCGAATCGCGCCTCGAAATCATTGTGGGCCCGGTCGACTTCAAGGCTTGCGGCGGGCGTTCCTGAAAAGGTTTTCCCGCCCAGTTTGAATCCCAGGATCACCGTAGGCGGGGGTGGGTTGGCGGCTTGGCCTCCCTTAGGGAGGTAATGGCTCAACCCTGCGCTGGTGCCGATCCACACGCCGCCGTCGCCATCCGCGTGGAAGGCCTGGGCATCGCAATCTTCGCCGATCAAGCCATCCTGCAGGCCGAAATGTTCGGTTCCATTGGCGCTGAGGATGTCCACACCGCGGGCCGTGCCGGCCCAGATGCGCCCGAGGGCGTCTTCTCCCATGGAGTAGACCTTGTCGGAAGCCAGGGAAGTGGATGTGTCCTCATGCCCCAAAACTCGGAAATGGCCACCCTCCAACCGGGCTCGGGTGAAGCCGAGAGGATCGAAATACGCGATGAGCAGATCGCCATTCCGCGTCCCGCTTACGTACGACACATGGTTCCTCCGGAGGCCGTCGCTGACGGTGATCCGCCGCCACCGGCCCTCGGCGCGCACCGCCAATCCCTTGGCGCCCGCGGCGAAGAGCCGCCCGCGGGAGTCCAGGTGGAGATCGCTCACATACTCCTGGGCATCGCCGCCAGGCAGGGCCTCGGGTTTGAATGACCATCGGCGTCCCTCGCGTCTGCCCCGCAGGAGGCCCGCGCCCTCCGTGGCCACCCAAAGAGAGCCTTCAGGATCCAGGAGCAACCGGAAAATCCGCTTGCCCATGACACCCTCGGCAGCGCCGAAGCGGTCCGTCTGTCGGGTGGCCGGATTGAAGGCCAGCACCTCGGTCGGGGCCCCGCCCATGTAAAGGATTCCGTCCGGCCCTTCCACCAGGCTGCGGATGGCGTTCTTGGCGGTGCCCGGAATCAGGCTCCAGCCCTTGGCAGTCGCCCTGGCCGCACCCTGGTCCGTCCCGACCAGCAATTGACCCAGGTTATCCCGGCGGATGGTCCAGACCAGCTCGCTCGGCAATCCATCCTTGACCGCATGGCTCTGCCAGGCTTCCAGGCCCAGAAGGCGGTAGAGGCCCAGGCTTGAAAACCATAGATTGCCTTCGCGGTCCTCATGCATGGTGCGGGTCCAGGCGGTGGGCAGTCCTTCCGCGGCGCCGAGATGGCGCCATTGCCCATCATGGATGTGGTAGAGCCCCTGGTCGGTGGTGACCCACACGCCTCCATCGCGGCTGGCGGCGAGATATCCCCGTGAACGGATGGAAGGCAGATCGCTTTTTGGCTCGATGAATTGATCGGTTCCGGTGGGAAGCACCCACAAGTGGCCCGAGCTCCGGGCCCAGATCCGGCCGTCCCAATCCGCCAGCAAGGCGTCGATGCGTTCCTGCCCGAAGTTCGATGGGGTGCCGAACCGTTTCCAGATCCCGTCCTTCCATCGCAGGACTTCAGCCAGAGGGCGGCCATTCTTCAGGGTCCAGCGTGCGGCCCAGACCGCGCCGCCGGAGACCTTGGAATAAAGCGCCGAAGCTTCTCCTCCGGGCCATCCCGGGGAGGGGAGGAGCTCGGGCCGGGAGGGTTTCCCGGAAAGGCTGAAGGGCCCCTGGGTGGTGGCGACCCAGAGCTTCCCGTCTGGCCCCGTGGCGAGGGCCTGCACGTCCTGAACCCCCGGGATGGCCTGGAAAGCCTGGCCATCCTTCCGGGCCAAGCCTCCGAACGTCCCCACCCACAACACGCCCTGGGGATCCTGGTGGATGGCGGTGATCTGGCTGGAGGGCAATCCCTGTTTCAGGGAATAGGCCTGGAACCGGCTGCCATCGTAGCGGAAGAGCCCATCTTCGGTGCCCACCCACAGGAAGCCCTGGGCATCCTGGTTCAGTTGGGTGATGGCCAGGCTTGTCAGGCCCTGCTCGGCATTGTAGGTCCGGAAGGCATATCGACCGGGCGGTGCCGTTTCGGCAGCATCCGCCGCCACGCAGTGGAAAGCCGCCGCAGGTACCATGAGCATCACCAGCAGGGCCGCAAAGACATTGATAAGGTACAACTGGAGGGTCTGGAGAGAGCGAACCATGGGGGCCTAGGCAGGGGATTCCCGTATATTACCGAACCAAAAGCCGACTATGTACAAGAATATGGTTCTACCTTCTAGGCGATTTCAGCCCCCAAGTAATGGGGACCAGCCATGGTGACATCCACCTCCACCAGCTCTCCAAACGGCAATATCCGGCCTGCTCCAGCCTGAATATGGACGTTTCTCCAATCTCCCGTGCGGCCCATCCAATACCCCTCAGGGGTTGCGCCATGGCTTTCGACCCGGGTTTGCACCCTTCGGCCGACAAATCGCAGGTTGCTCTCCTTGGCCAGCTCCAGTTGCCGTTTTTGAAGCCGCTGCAACCGCCCGGATTTCACGCTGGCGGGAATGTCGTCCTTCAGCCTGAGCGCGGCGGTGCCTGGCCGGGGGCTGTAGATGAAACTGAAGGAGGAATCGAATTTCACCGTTTCGAGCAGTTCCACGGTGGCCTCGAAATCCTCGTCGGTCTCGCCAGGGAAACCTACGATGAAATCCGTGCTGAGGCCGAGCTTGGTCCGGCCCTCGCCGAGGTAGCCCAGGCGCTCCAGATACTGCTCCACCGTGTATTCCCGGAGCATCCGGCGGAGCATCGCATTGGACCCGCTTTGCACAGGCAGATGCAGGAAGGGCGCGACTTTCGGGTTCGTCACGAGAACCCTGGCCAATTCTTTCGTGAAATTCATGGGGTGGCTCGTGGTGAAACGGATCCACTCCAGCCCTTCCACCTCCGAAACCCGGTCCAGCAGTTCCGCGAAGCTGCATCCGCCATTGAACGAGTTGACATTCTGGCCCAGCAATTCCACTTCCCGGTAGCCGTTTGCCACGACGCCGCGGACTTCGCCCACGATGTCCTGCCAGGGGCGGTTGCGCTCCACCCCGCGGGTGGTGGGAACGATGCAGTAGGTGCAGGCGTGATTGCAGCCTTCGATGATGGTCACGAGCGCCTTGGCGGTGCTCCGGCGCCTGGCGACCTCGGGCGGGAATAGGTGGTTGTCGGGATATTCCCCCGTATCCATGACCTGCTTTTTTCCGGACTTGGCCTTTTCCACCAACCGCGGCAATTGGCTCAAGGCCATGGTGCCCAGCACGAAGTCGATGTGCGGTGCCCGCCGGAACAGCGCCGCCTGCTCCTGCTGAGCCAGGCACCCCGTTACGCCGATGAGCACGTCCCGTTTCTTCTTCTCCTCCCGCAATCGGCCCAGCACTGAAAAGACCTTGTGGACCGCTTTTTCCCGGATGGAGCAGGTGTTCAGGAGCACCAGATCCGCCTCGTCTGCCTCGGGGACTTGGGTGAAACCCTCTTTTAATAGCAGGCCCGACAGCCTTTCGCCGTCGTGGTCGTTCATCTGGCATCCCCAGGTCTGGATATGGAATTTCATGCTTATTCCCCGTTTCCGGGAATGCCGATGAAATCGACTACCCCCCGATCGCACAGTCCACTGGACTGTGCTCCCGCTCGCCTCCGGCTCGCGGAGGGGGCCCCGTGGACTACCCCCCGATCGCACAGTCCACTGGACTGTGCTCCCGCTCGCCTCCGGCTCGCGGAGGGGGCCCCGTTCTGGCATCCCCAGGTCTGGATATGGAACTTCATCGCGGCCCTGACCAAACCTTTAATTCTAGGTGAGGAGACTCGGGCTGTCTCCGAAAAATCCAGCAATCATGGCCTTCAGCCATGCATTTCCCAAGATCGATGCAACCTCAGCTAGCGCATCCACCCTTGATGGGGTTATCTTGTGGCACTAATCCCAAGAAAGGCAGATGCATCGTGTCGGCCCCTACAAAAAAACTGGGTGAATTGCTCGTCGAGGCGGGACTGCTCACCCCTGTCCAACTTTCGGAGACCTTGAGGCACCAGCGTTTCCACGGCGGGCGCATGGGCGGCAACCTGGTTTCCCTGGGCTTCATCAGCGAAGACATGCTCATGGATTTCCTGGCCCAGCAGACCGGAGTGCCGCGTCTGGAAGGCAAGGCCCTGGAACACATCCGGCCCGAAGTCCTCAAGCGCATTCCGCAACGGATGGCCGAGCAGTTGACCATCCTCCCCATCGAATTCAAGGAACCCAAGAGCCTGATCCTGGCCATGGCCGATCCATCGGACCTCAATGCCATCGACAGCGCCCGGTTCGCCTCGGGACTGAGCATCGAGCCTCTGGTGGCTTCCCACAGCATGCTGAGGGCCGCCATCGCCGAGCAGTATAGAAAGGCGGATCCGGTGCCGGAGACCACCTTCGAGGTAGGCCGCTCCTTCTCCTCCGAGGATGCGCTTCCGGTCAGCTTCGACCTTCCCGCCATCCAGTTCACGCCCTCTCGGGAACCCAACAAATCCAATGCCACCGGCAGTTTCGGCCGGGATCCATTTTTCGATGCGGTGCCCGAGGCCCGCCACCTCCCGGCCGAAGAGCCCCTGGGCGTTTTCGCGCCGACGGATCCCTTCGATCCATTCGCCGTGCCTTCCTTCGACATCACAGACGCGCCCGGGCTCCGGGGCACCCAGCCGTCGATCAAGCCAACGGTTGACGGGTCGTTGATCATCCATGACCGGGTCGCTGCCCCTTCCTCCATCAAGAAGGTGGATTCCTATGGCACGCGGCAACTGATCCTTGGATTGGTCAAGACCCTGCAACGCCATGGGGTCGTCGGCGATGAGGAAATCCAGCGGACCATCCAGGGGATGATCGAGACCGGCGAGATCAAGCCGGAATAAGCCTCAGGCCTGCTTCTTGGCTTCCCACTCGCGCTTGAGCGCTTCGAGTTTGCTGAGGGTGCAGCCGCCTTCGCCGCAGTTGGAGCAGCCCCCGCTGGAACACTCTCCCTTGCCCATGAGGCCCAGCACGAAGCCGCGGCCGAAGTAGAGCGCGGCGAGGGCCGCGAGGATCAGGACGATGAGCGTCTGCCAGTTCATGCGAATCCCATCATACGGCCGATGACCACGGTGCCCCAGGCCAGCAGCCAGCCCAAGCCCAGCCCGTAGGCGACGGAAAAACCTGCCCAGCCCCAGCTTCCGGCCTCGCGGCGGATCATGGCCACCGTGCCCAGGCAAGGCGTGTAGATGAGCGTGAAGATCATGAAAGCCAGGGCCGTTAGAGGTGTGAGCCCCGTCTGGTCCCGCAGCGACACCTGCAGCGGACTCAGCTTTTCTCCGGGCTTGGGTGCCTCGCTGGCTTGGTGGATCACGGCCATGGTGCTGACCACGATTTCTTTCGCCACAAAACCTGCCGTGAGCGCGATGACATCCTTCCAGGCCTCGGTCCGCTTCTGGTCCGGATCGAGGATGGGCCGCAGCAAAGGCTCCACGATCTTGCCCAGGCTCGCGGCCAGGCTGCTGTTCACGATGCGGCTCTCCCTGGCCAGTTCCAGATCCTTGAGCTGGCCGTCCTTCTGGTCCTGGGGGATGGCCAGAGCCGTGACCGCGGCACGCTGCTGCTGGTACTCCTGGCTCCAGCCGGTGTTGGCGATCCCGGGATACCGGGAGAGGAACCAGACCAGCGTGGCGCCCGCGAAGATCGTGGTGCCGGCCCGCGTGAGAAAGACCTGGGCCTTGTCCCACATGTGGATGGCTGTGGCCTTCAGCACCGGCATGCGGTAGGGCGGCAGCTCCATCACGAAGGGCGCCGAAGGGCCCGAGAACAGGGCGCTCCGCAGGACCCGGCCCATGAGCATGGCCAGGCCGAAGCCCAGGAAATGCATGCCGATGACCGCCAAGGCCGCGTTGAAGGGCGTGAAGAAGGTGCCCGCGATGACGATGTAGACTTGCAGCCGCGCCGAGCAGGAGATGAGCGGAGTGACCAGGATCGTGATGAGCCTGTCCTGCTTGCTCTCGATGGTGCGCGCGGCCTGGATCGCCGGCACGTTGCAGCCGGAACCCATGAGGAGGGGAATGAAGCTTTTTCCATGCAGGCCCATGAGGTGCATGGCCCGGTCCATGATGAAGGCCGCCCGGGCCATGTAGCCCGTGTCCTCCAGGAAACTGATGCAGCCCATCAGGATCATGATCACCGGCAGGAACACCATCACCGCCGAGACCCCGGGGATGATGCCGTCGGTGAGCAGGCTTGTCAGCTCCCCCGCCGGGAGCCGTGCGGAAAGGGCGGCGGAAAGAGCCTTGAATCCGGCATCGATCCAATTCTGCGGATACTTGCCAAGGACGAATGAGAGCGTATAGATCGCGACCATCACGGCCAGGAAAAGGGGAATGCCCAGGTAGCGGTGCGTGAGCAGGCGGTCCAGCTTGGTGGTGTGGCTGATCTCCGGGGTGACTGGCGACTTGGCCACTTCCAGCACGAGTCCATGCAGGAAGCCATAGCGGAATTCCGCCAGCAGGGTGGCCGCGTCTTCGCCCAGATGCGCGTGCAGGAAGGCGCGGCTGGCTTCCAGCTGTCCAAGGATGGCTTCCCGCGCGTGGCTCTCGTTCACCAGCTTGATGCCCTCGACGCTGCCCTCCAGCAACTGCAGCGACAGCCACCGGGGTTTGATGGCTTCCGCCAGGGTCTCGTCCCGTTTGATATGGGCTGCGAGTTTCGCCAGTTCGCCTTCGATATCGTGGCCGTAGTCCATGGGTCCTTGGCCCGCGGTCTCGGCGAGGAAATTGCGGACCTTGGGTTCCGAGCCATCCAGCACCTTCAGCAATTCCTCCTTCAGCGCGTCCACGCCTTCTTCCCGGTTGCCGATGGTGGGAACCACCGGGCCGCCCAGCAGCGTTTCCAGCGCGGGGATATCGAGCTGGATGCCACGCCGTTCCGCGTCGTCCATCATGTTCAGCACGAACACCACGGGCTTGCCGAGTTCCAGCAACTGCGTCGTGAGGTACAGGTTGCGCTCCAGGTTCGAGGCATCCAGCACATTGATGATGAGGTCCACCTTCGACTCCGCCAGGAACGAAGCCGCAATGCGCTCATCCTCGCTTCTCGCCGAAAGCGAATAGGTCCCCGGCAAATCCACCACCTCGAGATCCCGGCCGTCGGCTTGCAGCGTCCCGCTGCGGCGCTCCACGGTCACACCAGGCCAATTGCCCACGTGCCGGTGCGAACCGGTGAGGGCGTTGAAAAGCGTGGTCTTCCCGGAATTGGGATTCCCCGCCAGCGCGATGATCACGGGCATGGAAGGCTAGCCCAGGGGTTGGGCGACAGGCTGGACCAGGATGCAGGCGCCTTCGTCCCGGCGGAGGCTCAGGTGGTAGCCCTTCAACACGAGTTCCATGGGGTCGCCCAGAGGGGCCAGCTTCTCGACCTTCAAGGTCGCGCCGCGGATGAATCCCATCTCGAGAAGGCGCTGCCTGATGGCCCCCTTGGCCTGCAATTGCACAACCGTGGCGCTCATTCCCGGCAACAATTGACTCAGGAACCGGAAGTCCGATGAGGCTTCGGGAGCAATCGGGTTAGGTTGATTTTGAGTCATTGTCTCAACTCCACTTCATTAAGTGTACCGCTCCCGCCGCACTTCTCAATGTGCCTGTGATCACAAGTTGGACCGCAAGCGTGCGACGCTTTTCAGCCATGTCCAGGGACGCCGAGTTGGATACACTTCTTTTCCCCTCCCACACCTGCCGCCTGGACCCTGAATGACTCCTCTCACCATCCCGAATGCGTTGACTCTGCTTCGGATCTTGGCCGTGCCTTTCTTCGCCATCGCGGTCTGGTACAACCATTTGTGGGAAGCCCTGGCCATCTTCGTGGCGGCTGGTTTGACCGACCTTCTGGACGGCTGGATCGCCCGGCGGTTCAACCAGGGTTCGGCCCTTGGAGCGATCCTGGATCCCGCAGCCGACAAGCTGCTGATGACCACGGCCTTCATCCTCATGGCCCTCCCCAAGGATCATCTGAAGATGCCCATCCCCACCTGGGTGGCGATCCTTTCCATCAGCCGCGATGTGGTGATCTCGTTCCTGGCACTGCTCTCCCTGGTCCAGCACATCGGCCTCAACCGGCGGCCATCCCTGCTCGGCAAGTTCACCACCGGCGCGCAGATCGTGTCCCTGGGGGTGGGCCTGCTCGCAAACGCCCAGGGCCCCCAGCCCTGGCAGCGGTTCGCGCTTCCGTGGATCTACTACGCCATGGCGGGCTTGGTGCTGGCCAGCGGCATCCACTACTACTTCCGCGGCCCCATCGAGGCTGAGGGAGCATGAGCGGCGAGTCCCGCCCACGCCACGCGCTGGAAGAACTGCTCGGCGGACTGCCGCTGCGGTTCACCGCCATCTTCCTCGGCCTGATCGTGGCGTTGTGGCTGCTTCGCCAGGCCCTGATGCCCTTCTTTGTGGCCATGGTGCTGGCGTATCTGCTGGGCCCCCTAGTGGAGCGATTGGCCCGGCGCGTGCGCCGCAGCTTCGCGGTGGTCTTCGTCCTTTTCGCCTCGCTGGCTTCAGTGGCGGCGGTGCTGGTGCTTTCGGTGCCCTTCCTGTCGGCTCAATTCGACAGGTTTAACGCTTCCCTGCCCCACTGGCAGGAGTTGCTGATGAAAAAATTGGGTCCCATCATCCAGGCCCACCCGGCCTGGGTGGAAAAGGTCCGCAACCTATTGGAGACCTTGGACCCGGCGGCCGCATTGAAGGGATTGTTGCAAGCGGGATCGGGCCTGCTGGGCTTCGTTCTCACCGCCGTCACGCTGATCCTGGTGCCGCTGATCCTCTACCACCTGCTGCTGGACGGCCCGCGGATGATCGCTTCGCTTGAATCCCTGGTGCCGCCCAGGTTCCGGGGGCGTGCCAATGGCATGGTTTCCGAGATCCACCTGCGGTTGGGAGGCTTCATCCGAGGCCAGATCGCCGTGGCCTTCACCATGGCCCTGCTGCAGGGCTTGGCGCTGTCGATCATGGGCGTTCCCTATGGCTGGATCCTGGGCGTTCTCGCTGGGCTCTTCACCGTGATCCCCTATTCTTCCTACCTGGTGGGCCTGGCCCCGGCCCTGGTGCTGGAAATGCTGCAGGGGGCCAGCGGCGCGAGGCTGGGCGGCGTGGTCCTGGTTTTCGCGGCCGTGCAGGCCGTGGAGGGCCTCTACCTGACCCCGGTTTGGGTGGGCCGCGCCAGCAAACTGCACCCGCTGGAAGTGCTGCTGGCGCTGGTGGCCTTTGGGCACTGGTTCGGTCTGCTGGGCCTGCTCTTCGCCGTGCCCCTGATGGTGACGGTGAAAGTGGTGTTCCGCGTGCTGCTGGAGGACTACCGCCAGCATCCGTGGTTCACGGAAACCCAGTGATGGGGCCATTGCCCATACTTGTGTCAGACTGAATATTCCAGAGGGCCGATCCATGGCTGATGGAATCAATCGCGCCGTGAGGCGCCACAGGAGACTGAAATGGCCTTGGAACGCGTCCAGAAAATTCTCGCCGCCGCAGGTGTCGCCTCGCGCCGGGCCAGCGAAAAGCTGATCACCGAGGGCCACATCCACGTGAACGGCAAGCTGGTGACGGAGCTGGGCTCCAAGGCCGACCCTCGCCGCGACCAGATCACGGTGGATTTCCGGCCCATCGAGAAAGAGCAGCCGGTCTACATCCTCATGAACAAGCCGAAGGGCTACATCACGTCGGTGAAGGATGACGAGGGCCGCCCCACCGTGATGGCGCTGATCCACGGGGTCACGCAGCGCGTCTATCCCGTGGGCCGTCTGGACTTCAATTCCGAGGGGCTCCTGCTGCTCACCAATGATGGAGAATTGGCGCAGACCTTGATGAAACCCGACCACGAAATCCCGAAGGTCTATCTTGTGAAAGTCCACCGCAATCCGAAACCGGAAACGCTCCAGGAGATGCGCGATGGCTTCCGGCTCAGCGGCCGCAAACTGAAGCCCTGCGGCATTGAAGTAGCTGAAAAAGCCGACAATCCCTGGCTCCGCGTGACGCTCACCGAAGGCAAGAACCAGCAGATCCGCAAGATGTTCGCCGCCGTGGGGCATCCCGTGTCCAAGCTCAAGCGGATCCAGTACGGGCCGCTTGCCGACCCGGCCCTGAAGCCCGGCGCTTGGCGTTTCCTCACGGGCATGGAGATGGCAGCGCTTAAGAGCCTGTAAAATTGGGCTGCGGGTTGCAGGCCGAAGCCCCTGTGCGGCATCGTTTTCCTACTGCCTGAAGCCCACCGCCCACAGCCGTTTCAAATCACTTCCCCTTCTTCTTCAGCATCTTCTTTGCCGGTCACGGGTTCCTTAGGCGCTTCAACTACCAGCGGCGCTTCGCGCTTTTCGGCGCCCATGCTCAAGGCAAGCGTGTACTTGCCGGGCAGGATGAAGGGGCGGCGGCCGTCGGGCAGGCCTTTGATCGTGGATGCATCCACCAGCAGATCCCAGTCCACGCGATTGAGACCCGCGCTGGCATTGACTTTCCAGGTCCGCACTGCCTCTTTCTTTTCAGTCAAAAGCTGAAGTTCGATGGCACCCGGTTTGAATGCGCTGAACCAGAAGGATTGGCTTTTGATTTCGCCGCGAGGCCACCAGGTGGGCCGATCGCGCTTCCAGTTTTTCTGGGCTTGGACTTTTTTCGGTTCGAACAAATGAATCGGTTCCGCCGCCACTTCCGGCGTGAACTTTTCCAGAGCCTCGATGGGCGCCACCCAGGCGCTGCGGCCGTGGGTGCCCACCACCAGATCGTGGGCCTTGGCCTGGATGGCCAGATCATGCACTGGGACATTGGGCATATCGTGGGCGAAGGCCTGCCAATGGGCTCCGCCATCCAGGCTGGCGTAGACCCCGAAGTCCGAACCCACGAAGAGCAGGTTCTTGTTGGCGGGGTCCTCGCGGATCACGTTCAGGTTTTCCTCGGGCAGATTGGCTTTGAGGCTGGTCCAGGTGGCGCCGAAATCCATGGATTTGAAAAGGTGCGCGGCGCTCTCGTCATTGCGCAGGCCGCTGAGGGTCGCGTAGACCGTGCCTTCGTCGAAGTGGCTGGGCTCCAGGCGCGTGATCCAGCGGTTCGCCGGCAGCCCTTTGCTGATCTCGCGCCAGGCATACCCGCCGTCATGGCTCATCCAGGCGCGTCCATCATCGGTCCCGGCGTAGAGCAGACCGAAGCGCAGGGGGCTCTCCGAGAGCGAAGTCACCGTGCCAAAGGGCACATTGCCTACCTTCGGAGTTGTGCTGAGATCGCCGCTGATGGCCTTCCAGGTGGCGCCCTTATCCAGGCTGCGCATCACATGCTGGGTGCCGGCATAAAGGATGTCGGAGCTATGGGGGCTCAGCAGCAGCGGCGTCATCCAGTTGAAGCGGTAGGGCGCCTCTTTGAGCTTGTGGCGCGGCTGGATGGATTTGAACTCACCGGCTTTTGGATTGATGCGGAACATGGAGCCGAACTGGTATTCGGTGTAGATGGTGGCGTTGTCCCGGGGATCCACCTGCACGAAACCGCCATCGCCCCCCAGGATGTCGCGCCAGCCGTCGCTTTGCGCGCCTGGCCGAAGCGGTTCCGAAGGCCCCATGCGCACGCTGTTGTCCTGCAGGCCGCCATAGATCCGGTAGGGCTCGGCATTGTCGGTGGCGATGGTGTAGAACTGGCCGACGGGCAGATTCTTGATGCCGCGCCAGCTGCGGCCACCGTTGGTGCTGACATCCAGGCCCCCATCGTGGCCGATCACGACGCGATCCGGATCGGATGGATCCATCCAAAGCGCGTGGAAATCAGCGTGGGCGGCGTATTCCGGCGTGCCGTTGGCGCCGTGAAAGGTCTGTCCGCCATCCTTGCTTTCGAGCATCGGCATGCCCAAGAGATAGAGATGGCGGTCATCCTTTGGGTCCACGCGCACCTGTCCGAAGTAGTAGCCGTAGCTGTAGACCACGTTGTCCAGGCGACCAGCGTGCGTGCGCTTCCAGGTCGTGCCGCCGTTCTCAGAAACATAGAGTTCCGGGCCGACGATGTGCACATCGAAGAGCGCCCGCTCCGCGTCCGAAACGTAGGCCAGCAGGTCCTTCACCTCGATCTTGCCGCCCATGAGATCGGCCTTCACGCTCTCGGCGGTGATGTCCTTGTGGAAGCCGTTGTCTTTCAGGAATTCTTTTAGTTTCTTGTCATCGAGCTTCAGCACTTCATCCTTGCTGAGCTTTTCGAGCTGCTTGGTGGTGAGCTTTTCGGGATCTTCAAAAGGATCCTTTTCGGAGTCGGGCCGCGCTGTCTGGTTGTCCACGAAGGCATAGAGCTTGGAGGGATTCTGGCGGCTCAGGGCCAAGCCGATGCGCCCGATTCCATCGCCATTCGGAAAGCCGCCCTGCAGCCGCTTCCAGGTGGCGCCGGCGTCCTCGCTCTTGTAGATCCCGCTGTTCGCGCCGCTTTCCAGGAAATCATAGGGCTTGCGATCCTTCTCCCAGAGCGCCGCATAGACCACGCCTGAGTTGGCGGAATCCACCACGAGATCCACGGCTCCTGCGCGGTTGGGCGCCGCCAGGACCTGCTTCCAGCTCTTGCCGCCATCCTCGGTCTTGAAGACGCCGCGCTCGCCGCCGCTGGTATAGAGCGGTCCCTGGGCCGCCACGTAAACGATTTCCGGATTGCGTGGATCAACAACGATGCGCGCGATGCGGTGGCTGTTCCTCAGCCCCATGTTGGCCCAGGTCTTACCGCCATTGCTACTCTTGAAAAGCCCTGAGCCTCCGTAGGAACTGCGGCTGGCATTGGCTTCGCCGCTACCGGCCCAAATGGTTTTCGGCTGCCCGGGTTCCCCCCATTGCACGGCGATGGCGCCCAGCGCGAAGGCCCCTTCATGGTCGAACAGCGAGGTCCAATCCGCGCCTTCGTTCTTCGTGTGCCAGAGCCCGCCGGTAGCGAAAGCGACAACCCAAGCCGAAGGCTTGCGATCATCGGCCGCAAGTCCCACTACGCGCCCACCCTGCCCCAATGGGCCCACACTGCGGAAAGGGATTGCCTTGAGCATGCTTTCAGAAAGCAGCTTGTTCCGAAGCACAAATGCCTGATCCCGGGCATCACGCGATGGTGTGGGCACCTCAGGATGGAAGCGCGAGCCTTGCTCCGTCTTCGTCAATGGCTTTTCACCTGCCACCAACGAAATACCAAGCAAGGCCAGACAGGCAAGCGATCCAAGACGCATTGAAACCTCGGCAATGGGCTCGTAAGACGAGGCATCCAGATTACCGCATCAGAGTTCAGTGGCATGGGTGGAAAAGCCTGACCGTGAACGGTGCGAAAGGACACGGGATAAACACCGTGCTATTTTTCGTGCCTATTCGCCTATTTCGCGGCTCCACGCTTTTCCGCTGAAACCCGCCGGATCCTATAGCGGCTCTTCCTTGAAGCTCAGCAGATGGCCGCTTTTTTTGGCCTTGGTCTTCAGATAGCGCAGGTTGTGCGGATTGCTGGCCTGCTGGTGGACCTCGCGCATGACTTCGATGCCCGCGTCCTCCAGGGCCAGGATCTTTTTCGGATTGTTGGTGAGCAGGCGCACCTTGCGGATGCCGAAGAAGCGCAGCATCTCGATGGCCGAGCCATAGGTGCGCAGGTCGTCCGCGAAGCCCAGCAGCTGGTTCGCTTCCACCGTGTCGTGGCCCTGCTCCTGCAACGCATAGGCCTTGAGCTTGTTCAGCAGTCCGATGCCCCGGCCCTCCTGGCGGAGGTACAGCACCATGCCGCCGTGCTCGCCGATGTGGCGCAGGGCCGATTCCAGCTGCTGCCGGCAATCGCATTTCAGGCTGCCCAGCACTTCGCCGGTCAGGCACTCGCTATGGATGCGGACGTTGATGCGCTTGCGGCTGTCGATGTCGCCCGCCACGACCGCCAGGTGCTCCTTGCCCGTGGCCTTTTCGAGGAACCCATAGACCGTGAATTTGCCGAAGATCGAGGGCACATCCGCCTTGGCGACAAAGGGGACCGCCTCGGTCTCGAACTTCTGGACGAGGTCCAGCTTGGGGGCGTTGCTGCACTCTTTGGACATTAATCAGCTTTCCAAGGATGGAGGAAGGATGGGTCCTCCTTCCATTTGATGCCGTCATTTTGGAACCGGGACAAATGTTTGAACATCTTTTTATTGCCTTCGCGTCTGTGGCAGATCCTGGGTCAACTGGGCCAGAACCGCCGCCTCCACCCGTGATCGGGCTGCCGGCATGGGTCCGTCGAGCTTGGCGCCGGAGGCCAGGCGGTGGCCCCCGCCCCCAAACAGCTTGCAGACCGCGTTCACATCCACGGCCTCCTTCGACCGGAGCGATAGTTTGACGCGGCCATCCGCCAATTCGTAAAGCAACCCCGCCACCTCGACCGAAGCCAGCCTGGTGGGTTCCTGCACCAGTTCATCGAGATCATCGTGGGTGGCGCCACAGACCCTCAAATCCTCCAGGCTGAGGACCATCAGGCCGAAGGCGCCACCGCCCAACAACCCCATCCGCTCCAGGGCGCGGCCCCAGAGCCTCACCTTCGAGGGCGTATCCTGCAGATAGATCCTCTGGTAGCTCCGGGCCGGCTGCACGCCTTGTTCGATGAGTCCGGCGGCCAGGCGATGCACCTTGCCCGTGGAGTTGGAGAACCGGAAATTCCCCGTGTCGGAAATCAAGGACGCATAGACCGCTTCGGCCATGGGCGCAGGCAGCGGCAACCCCATGCGGGGAGCCGCGAGATCATAGACCAGCTCGCCGCTGGCCGTGGCCTTTGGATCCGTGAATTCGAATTCAAAGCCCCGGGGCGCTTCCTTCAGATGGTGGTCCAGGCAGGCGCGGGGGGGGCCTTGGTGGCTTCGAAGGCCGGACGCATCACGCCCAGGCGATGGGGCTCGGAGGCATCCACCAACAGCCAGGCCTCCGGCCAAGCGGCTAACTCCGCGTGGGCGCCCGTGGGATCGAACACCTCGATCCAGCCATCCGCGTCCAGCCAGCGCAGGTTCGCGGGCACGGCTGGAGATACCACGATCCGCGGCTCCTTGCCCAGAAACCGCAGGTAATGGGCGAGAGCCAGGCAAGCCCCGATCCCGTCGCCGTCCGGGTTTTCATGGGTCGTGAGCAGCACCCGGGAATGCTGGTCCAGGAAGGATTGCAGGCGGTCAAGCATTGAAGGCCCCAGGCATCAGGTTATCAGGCCGCAGGCCCTTCCCTACAGATGCTCCCGTTTGCTCTCCAGGCTCTTGGGCTTGAAGTTCTTCAGCTCTTCCACCACTTCGCCCAGCATGGCGCGCTTGATGGCGTAGGGCAGGAAGGCGCTCTTGAAGCCCATGATGATGAGTTCCTTGATCTCTTCCAGGCTGAAGCCCAGCTGTTCGTGGATGGTGAGGAATTCCTTGCTCACGGTGGTGTTGGTCATCAGGCGGTTGTCGGTGTTCACCGTCACCCGCAGCCCCAGGTCGTAGAACAGCCGGATGGGATGGTCCGACATGCGCTTCACGGCCTTGGTCTGCACGTTGGAAAGGGGGCAGCATTCCAGGGGGATGCGGTGGTCGTTGACGTAGTTCATCAGGTCGCCATCCTCGATGAGCCGCACGCCATGGCCGATGCGGTGCGCCCCGCACAGGTGGATGGCCTGGTGGATGCTCTCGGGGCCGTAGGCCTCGCCGGCATGCAGCGTGCAATTGATGTTGTTGGCCAGCACGCGCCCGAAGGCATCCTTGAATTTCTTGGCCGGAAAGTTTTCCTCGGCCCCCGCCAGATCGAAACCCACCACGCCCTTGTTCTTGAAGGCCACCGTGAGATCGGCCATCTTGTTGCCCATCTCCTGGCTGATGTGCCGGATGCCGCAGATGATCACGCCGGTGCGGATGCCGTATTTCTTGCTGGCCAGCTTGAGGCCTTCCAGCACCGCCTGGACGATGGTGTGCAGCGTCAAGCCCTTCTGCTGGTGGAGGATCGGCGCGTAGCGCACCTCCATGTAGCGGACATTCTCCTTGGCCGCGTCCTCCGCCAGTTCAAAGGCCGTGCGTACCAGGGAATCGTAGGTCTGCATCACCGACAGCGTGACGTCGAAAGCCTTCAGGTATTCCACCAGGGACTTGCATTCTTCGCCCACCTCCACGAAAGGACGGAGCTTGTCCACGCTGTCCGCGGGCAGCTTCACTTTCTGCTCTTCCGCCAATTCCAGGATGGTCGGGATGCGCAGCGACCCGTCCAGATGGACATGGAGGTCGGTCTTCGGAAGGCGCTGGATGTCTTGGTACGTGAGGTTAGCCATGGTCCAGGCTAGCGCCGGGCCGTCCTTAAGACAAATCCCGGGCGTTCAGCTCACGCGTGCAGCTGGCTCACGCGGTGGGCCAGATCGAGCCCCTCGGTGCCTTTGGCCTGGCAGGCGCGGCAGATCCCGAATATCTGCAGGCTGTGGTGCAGGGGCTTGAAATCGAATTCCTTGCAGATGGTCTCCTGCATTGCTTCCAGGTCAGGCCTGAAGAATTCGATGATCGTGTCGCAGTTCAGGCAGATGAGATGATCGTGATGTTCATCGCCGTGGACGGCCTCGTAATGGGCATGCTGGTCGCCGAGGCTCTGCTTGCGCACGAGCCCGCATTGCACCAGCAGGTCCAGGGTCCGGTAGACCGTGGCCCGCGAGATCTCATTGCCCTTCTGCCGCAAGGCCAGGTGGAGGCTGTCGGCGTCGAAGTGGTGCTTGGCCGTGAATACCGCGTCCAGCAGCGCTTTGCGCTCGCCGGTGTACTTCAGGTCCCGGCTCCTGAGGAAGGCTTCGAAACGAGCTTGTTCTTCCGGGTAGGCGTGTCTACGAGCAGCTTGGGTTCTGACCATGGGGACCCCCAACCAACAGCTTAATAGGATTCTTCAGGAAAGTTGCTTGACCTGTTTATTAGCAAACTTAGACTGGTATCTCACCCGCAAATTGGAGTTGCCCATGGCAATGGTCGTTATACACACCTCAACTCTTTCCAGGGTCCAGAAACAGCGCATCGGCGACCGGGTCATCGAGGCGCTCCACAATGAAGGCATCCCTGCCAGCACCGTGGTGGTGCTATTCAAGGCCGAAGACACTGATATTTACCTGGATGGCGGCCTCCTTCACGAAGCCGCGGCACCCGCCTCGATCGTCCAGCCTGCCCCGCCTTCCACTGGATTCGTCCCCGGGCCGCCCAGCCTGGTGCAGGATTTCAAGACCAAGGTGCGCCGCTCCCGGCAGGAATTGGAAGAATTGAGGTCCCGATTGGTCGCCCTGCTCCAGGACCGGGGCGCGCTTTCAAGCTTTGAAGCGCAGGACGGCCTGGAACTCTCCGATTGTGATTGGGCCCCCGCCACCCTCCGCCGCTTCTTCGCCGAACTCGAAGACGAGGGCGTCATCTTCAAGCAGGGCCAGAAAAGGGGCACTCGCTACGTCTGGAGGGGCGTCGCCAACCTCCCCAGGGTTGCCGCCCCGGTGAAACTGGTGAAGAAGGACGACACTCCTGAAGCTTGAGCTTTTGCCCTTGGTTCCTGGCCCCTGGGAGGGACTCGAACCCAGGCCTGAGTTGCGCCTGGAGGTGAGCGCAGGGCGCCACCGGGTTGGCCCAGGGCTCGTTGTTCCGAGCTACTTGAGCGCTCGCTCCACGTCTTCGGCCTCCCTGGGCAGGCGCGCGCTGAGGTTCTTCGGTCCAGCTTTGGTGACCAGGATGTCGTCTTCGATCCGGACGCCGATGCCCTGCCATCTGGGATCCACGCCTTCGCTGCCTTTTGGGATGTAAAGTCCCGGCTCGACCGTCACCACCATGCCGGCCTCCAAGGGCCGCCGCCCTCCCGCGCGGTAGATCGGATCCTTGGGACCATAGTCCCCCGCATCATGCACATCCAGCCCCAGCCAGTGCCCGGTGCCGTGGATGAAGAACCGCTTCCAATCGCCGCGCTGATAAACCTCGTCCTTGCCGCCCTTCAGAATGCCCAGGTCCACCAGACCATCGCTCACGACCCGCGAAGCCGCATAGTGGGCGGCTATGTGCGGGCTGCCCACCACGCAAGCGGCGATGCCAGCCTCCTGGGCCCTGAGGACCAGATCATACAGGGCCCGCTGGTCCGTTGAGAACTTCCCGTTCACGGGCCAGGTGCGGGTGATGTCGGCGGTGTAATAGCCCACTTCGGCGCCCGCATCCATGAGCTGCAGTTCGCCCTGATGCAGCGGCGCGTCATTGAAGGGATAGTGCAGGATGCAGCTCTGGTTCCCGGCCCCGGCGATGGTGTCGTAGCCGAGGAAGCGCGCGCCCAGGCCGCGGACCGCACCCTCGAAGGCCCCGGCCACCTGGCCTTCATTGGCGGCCGTCCGGGTGGCCCGCATGGCGGCCAGATGGCCCTCGATGCTCACCTCCACCGCCTTCTGGATCATGTCCAGCTCAGCGGGTTGTTTGATGGAACGCATCTCTGCCACCAGGTGGCGTCCGTCCACCACGGACTTCTTGAACTGCCCGTGGTTGTTGTCCGTCCCGAGCGGCAGCGCAGCATCGAGGATCCGGGTCCGGAACTCGCGGTCCAGGTTGCAGACGAGCACGATCCGCTGGGCTTTCTTGATGGCCTCGAGCAGCACCTCGTCGCCTTTTGGAAAATCAAAAGCCTGGTCCGCTCCCAGGTTCCTGGCGCCTTCGACGCCCAGCCGCGGTCCATTCCAGGCCTCCCGCTTGGGATCGCGGGACCGCACCAGCAAGGTGTAGGGTTTGTCGCCATCGGCGGACAGCAGCGCGACGGCACCGGGCTCTTCCACCCCCGTCAAGTAGTAGAAATCCGAATCCTGCCGGAAGGGTTGTCCCGCATCGCCGTTGCGGGGCTGCTCAGGCATGGATTTGATGATCGCCAGGGTGCCCGGTCCCAGGTTCCTCAGGTGCTGGAGCAGCCGCTCGCGGTTTCCGGCAAAAAAGGCGACTGGCAGGCGGAGCCCGTGATAGCCCGCCACCGGAACCTGGGCCGACAGCGAAGCCGCCGCCGCGGCGCAACCAAAGATCAGTGCCGTGCGTCGGAACATCCTGGCCTCCAGCTTCCAATCTACACTTTCAGGCATGGATTGGTTCGCCTACGACTTCGACCACCCCGCCTACTTCGATCACTACCGTGACAAGGAAGGCGATGCCGCCCACGAAGGCCCGGCCTTGGCGGCTCTGCTGGGATTGGAAGCCGGAGCCTTGGTCTTGGATCTGCCCTGCGGCTGGGGCCGCCTGCGGCCCGCCCTGGAAGCCCGTGGGCATGAGGTCATCGGCGGCGATCTCAGCGCCCTGAACCTGAGGCGCCACCGCGTGGAACACCCGGGCGCCATCCTGCGCCTGGATTTCCGGGCCCTCCCCTTCCGGGCGGCCTGCGCGGATGGTGTCTTCTGCGCCTTCACGTCCTGGGGGTACTTTGCCACGGAGGAAGAAAACCTCCGCCAGCTCCAGGAATTCGCCCGGGTGCTGAGGCCTGGAGGAACGCTGCTGCTGGATCTTTGCGGCCGCGAATCGCTGGAGCGCGGGGTGGCGTCCTGCGAGGGGCGATGGGTGGAGCTGAAAGACCTCGGCTACCGTGAGCGCGTTCGCTGGAGCCCGGACCGGAAACGCATCTGGACGGAGCGGAAGCAGGGCGGATGTTCCTTCCGCCATGACATCTGGATTCCCACGGACGTGGAAGTCCGGAATTTCCTGGAGGCCGCAGGTTTCGATCTGGAAGATGCCTTCGGCGGGCTCCACGGCGGACCGTGGACCTACGACGCGGACCGGTGGATCTACCGCGCCCTCAAGCCGCGACTTTCCTCGTCGCCAGGATGAAGCTGCCGAAACCGAGTCCCACCAGGATCAGCGCCGCCTGCAGCCCCAGCACCTGCACCAGCGCGCTGCCCACCAGGGGCCCCACCATCATGCCGACCGCATAGGCGATGTTCAGGATCGAAAAAGCCGACCCGTAGCTGGTGCTCCCGGTCTTCTCCACCGCATCCGCCACCGCGGGGCTCGAGGGCGACATGATCAGGCTCGCGATGCTGCCCAGGGCCATCATGCTGGCGAAGACGAAAGCCGTATGGCGGAAGAACACCGGCAGGGGAATGAACACCGCGCTCAAAGCCAGGCCAAGGATGAGCACTTTCTTGCGGCCGATGCGATCCGACAAATGCCCCATCAATGGCGAGGTCAACGTATGGGTGGCCGCCGCCGCGGCGAAGCAGAGGCCGATCTGGCCAGGACCGAAATGCATCACCGCATCGAAGTGCAGCGGCAGCGTGGACTCCAGCACCGCCCACAACGCCGAACCCATGGCCAGGGCGCCGCTGAATACTAGGATCACGGGGTTTTTCACCAGGGCCCGTGGACTGATCCGGTCGCCTCTGTCCGTCGAGGATTCCTCCAGCAGGAAAGCCCGGCCCGCGGCATCGAGCGCCACCAATCCGATGCCGAGGATGAAGGGAGCCGAGGCACCGAACCCTTGGGTGAGGTAGCCCGAGATGGGCGGCCCGGTGAGCACGCCGAGGTTGGCGCAGGCGAAGGCGGTGCCCATGGCTTTTCCGCGCTGTTCTCGTGGGAAGTGGTCTGCGAGCAGGGCCATCCCGGGTATCCAGGTAGCCGCGCCCGCCGCGCCCTGGAGCCCGCGCGCCAGCACCAGCAGCCAATAATTCTTGGCGAACAGGAAAAGCAGCGTGGTCCCTCCAAGCGCTAATAATCCGAGAAGCATGGGGCGGCGGCGCCCCACTCTATCCGCCAGGCTGCCCAGGGGAAGCGTCACGGCCACCAGGGCGATGGCGTAGCTGCCGAAGAGCAGACCGATGCGCATCTGCCCCAGGTGGAGTTCCCGCGCGTAGATCGGCAGGAGCGGCACCAGCAGGTAGTAGAGGAACATGTCCGTGAAAAAAGCCAAGCCCACCACGAAGAGAGCGAGTGACTTCGGCGAGGGACGCGGCATGCCTTCGATGGTAGACGACCCTGGGGACCGCTAACGGTCGGCCGCCGAAACCTTTTCCACCCAGATCACTTCACAGGCTCCATCGCCTGCATCTTCGCGGGTCAGGGAGCTGTCCCATTTCCATCCGTCCTTTCCATCCACGTGGACCAGGTAGCCATCCAGGGTCGCGACCTGCCCTTCCCTGACGCTGAGGAGCCGGCGTTCCACCGCTTTGGTGGCGGGGATCATATGCATATTGGCTGCGTGGGAAACAATCACGTCCATGGACAAAGGCAAGGTCCTCGCGTTCCAGTGGAACCACCGGTCGCTTTGGCTGACATTCAATTTGTTGAGCACGGCGGAATCGGACATGGGTCCCCACCCCATCGCGAAATCTACCGGCGAGATTTCCGCTGCGCGGTCGAATCGGTAGCGTTCGGTGGAGAGCACCCTGGCCCGGATGTGGAAGTTGGCCAGCGCCTTGAACCGGTGGTCTTTGGCGCTCCAGGACGAGCCTGCCTCCAGGTTCTCCTGCAAGGGCTCCTCGGCCACCAGAACACCCGCCGAATGGCTTACGGCGCGGGAATTCCAGTTGGAACAGCCCCAGGCCGCCACCACCAGGCCGCCTATCACCAGCGGCCAGCGGACCTTCAGCCAGGCGAGCCATTCCGAGTCGTTTTCGTAAGCGTCCATGCACAAACCTGGAAGCCAGCATAACCCATCAACCCTCCGGCTGGCCGATGGGTTCAGGCCCCTTGGCGGCGCCATGGAACAACTTTGAGAGCCGCTTTTCGCCAGGGTTAGAATCAACGCTGCTCTTTGAAAGGAGTCTTCATGGACCTCGCATGGTTCCTCGGCCACCCCGGCACCACCTTCCTGCTGGCGCTGCTTTCCATCTTCCTGCTGGTGCTGCTCTCGAAATGGATCCGGTACATCCCCAACAACCGCGTAGGCATCGTGGAAAAACTCATCAGCGGGAAGGGGTCCGTGAAAACCGGCCTCATCGCGCTGAATGGCGAGGCCGGTTTCCAGCCTCGTCTCCTCCGCGGCGGCTGGCATCTCCTCATGCCCTTCCAGTACCGCATCCATAAAATGCCGCTGGTCACCATCCCCCAAGGCAAGATCGGCTACGTCTTCGCAAGGGACGGCAAGGACCTCCCGGCCTCCCAGGCCCTGGCCTCCAATGAGCGCGCGCGGGATTTCCAGGACGTGGAAGCCTTCCTGCAAAATGGCGGCACCAAGGGCCCCCAGCGCATGATCCTCCGGGAAGGCATCTACGCCATCAACCTGGTGCAGTTCGTAGTGCTCACCGAGGACCAGATGCTCTACCTGCCCCTGGACCGCAGCGAGGTGGACACCTTCACCAAGATGAGCGCTGTGATCGCCGAGCGGGGCGGCTACCGCCCCGTGGTCATCAAGGGCACCGACGACATCATCGGCGTCATCACCGTCCACGACGGGCCGAGCCTGCCGTCCGACGAGATCATCGCGCCCTCCGTGGGCAACGATCCCGCGCATCCCGACACCTACCACAACAACTTCCAGGACCCGGACAAATTCCTGAAGGCGGGAGGCCTTCGCGGCCGCCAGCTCCAGGTCATCGTGGAAGGCACCTACTACGTGAACCGCCTCTTCGCGACGGTGGAGTCCATCCCCAAGACCGTGGTGGAAGTGGGCACCGTGGGCGTGGTGGTGAGCTACACCGGCGTCGAGGGCACGGACATGACCGGCGCGGACTACAAGCACGGCGAGCTGGTGGCCGTGGGCACCCGCGGCGTGTGGAACGATCCATTGCTGCCGGGCAAGTACGCCTTCAACACCTACGCCGGCAAGGTGGTGATGGTGCCCACCACGAACTTCATCCTGAAGTGGAGCCAGTCTGAAGTGGGAGCGCACCGCTACGACGAGAACCTGGCGGAGGTGAGCCTCATCACCAAGGACGCCTTCGAGCCCAGCCTGCCGCTGTCGGTGGTGGTGCACATCGACTACCGCAAGGCGCCGCTCGTCATCCAGCGCTTCGGCGACATCAAGCGGCTGGTGGAACAGACGCTCGATCCCATGGTGGCCGCCTACTTCAAGAATATCGGCCAGACCCGCACGCTCATCCAGCTCATCCAGGACCGCAGCGCCATCCAGGACCAGTCCGGCGTCCAGATGCGCACCAAATTCGAACAGTACAACCTGGAATTGCAGGAAGTCCTGATCGGCACGCCCACCAGCGGAACTCAAGGCGGCCAGATCGAGCAGATCCTGATCCAGCTCCGATCAAGGCAGATCGCCAACGAACAGGTGGAGACCTATTCCCGACAGCAGGGCGCGGCCGTGAAAGAGCGGGAATTGCGCGAAGCGGAAGCCAAAGCCAAGCAGCAGACCATGCTGACGGAATCGGAGATATCCATCACCGTGCAGAGCAACCAGGGCAAGGCGGACTACGCCCGGGCCCAGCAGGAGGCCAACCGCATCCAGACCTTGGCGGGCGCCGAAGCCGAGAAAGTGCGCATCATGGGCGAAGGCGAAGGCAAGCGCATCAAGGCCATCGCCGATGGCGAAGCCGAGCGCGCGGCGCGTGTCGGAATCGCCCAGGCCATCGCCATCGAAGAGCAGGTGCGCGCCTACGGCGGCCCGCAGTTCCAGCTCACCCAGCAGGTCATGAACCGCTTCGCCGAGGCCATCGAGAAGGGCCAGATCGATGTGGTGCCGAAGATCAACATGTCCGGCGGTGGCGCGGGCGGAGGCAACCTCATCGAAAATCTGCTCGGTTTGCTGATGACCACCAAGCTCGGCGAAACCGTCGGCGTCACGGCCCCCACCGCGCGCGACCCGGAGGTCCAGGCCATGCGCGACGCGCTGAAAGCGCAGATGAAAAAACCCGAAGCGTAAGCCGGGGCCGAGGCGATGAGGTGGCAAAGGGGCGGGATGATCCCGCCCCTTTGCCTAGAAAGAAGCCCTGGCGCTGAATTGCATCACCCGGCCCTGCTGGAAGTTGTTGGGCTTCTGGGCCAGGTTGTTCGTGGCGCTCAAGGGTTGCGCATTGGTGAGATTCAGGACATCCAGGCCCAGGCGCAGGTCCGCGCCCTGGACTTTCTTATGCCAGGCGAAGGTGATGTCGAAGCTGCGGGCCCAGGGCAGCTCCCGGTTGCCGCGGATTTCGCCCGGCGCCAAAACCGTGTTTCCGGAAATCCTGGCCAGGTTCCCATAGTGGAGACCCGAACGGATGTTGAAGGTGCCCGAAAGCTCAAGATTCCGGGGCAGTTTGGCCAGGCCGTAGGCCTTGAAGTTGTGGCGGACATCCTCGTTGAGCGGGCCGTCGTACCGGCCTTGCCGGTAATCCTCCGCCAGCCCTGGGATCTGCGCGAACCCCGTATTGGACGGCGAGCTGCTGGCCACATTACCGACCTCGGAATTGCCATTCAAGCGCGCATTCGTGTAGCTGAACCGCATCCAATGGCCGCCCTGGAAGGCATGCTCGGCCACCAGGTCCACTCCGTTGTAATCGCGCTTCAGACCCGGCAGGTTGCCGATGATCCGAACTCCTGGCGTGAAAGCCGTCTGCCCGAGATCCGAGGGCGCCAGGTAGCCCCAGGCAGGGTTGTAGGTGTCCACGAGATCCTTCATGGATTTGCGGGTGTAAAGCGCATCCAAAGTCCATTCGCCCAAGAAGGCCCCAAGATTCTGGACGCGCTGGGCGCCGACCTGGATCAGATCGGTGGAAGGCGACTTCAAACCAGGTTGCACTGCGAGTGTTTTCGGCACCACGACACCAGCGGAGGCATAAGTCTTCCAGGCCGCCTGGGATGGCACCCAGACCTGCTGCGTGGTGGAAGGCCCATCGGTCGTCGCGCCCGCGGGGCGCAGCGCGCCCGGCGAGGGCGGGCTGAAGATGCGGCCGAAATAGCCGAACACACGGGTCTGCCCGCGGCCGTCGGGAGTCCAGGACAATCCCAGGCGCGGACTGAATAGGGTCTGGCTATAGAGTTCCCGGCCGTCCTCCCCATCGGCGCTGGCCCTGTCCACGCGCAGACCCAGGTTGAAGGTCCAGAATGCGTCGAGGTGGTAGTCGTCCTGGCAGTAGAGGCCGATGGTCCTGGATTTGAGCGGATTCCCGTACTCATTCAAGTCGCTGAGGGTCCGCCGGTAGAGGAAGCTCGCCAGGCCGCCGGCGAGCTGGCCTGACACAGGGCTCGGGGTCGCCAGGCTGTCCGCGCTGGCATACCCGTAATCGCTTCCGCCATGGGCGATCAAGCCCGCGCGGATGGCAGCAAGATCCCCTCCGCTGGGACCTGCGCCTCCGGCGGCACGATCCAGGTAGGAGAGACCGCCGGAGGGACGCAGATACACCCGTGTGAATTCCGAATCCAGGGCCTGGATCCCTCCTTTGACCACGTGCTCGCCGTAGTACCAAGTGAGTTCGCTCTTCACGGTCAGGTTTTTCACGCGCTCCAGGCGGTCCTCCGGACTGCGGCCAAAGGACTCGCCGCCGGCCGCATCCAGTTGGCCCCGGAAAGGCCCGGCCTCGGGCGTGGCCGGCGACCATTGGAAGGCCGTCTGGTGCAATCCGATGGTGTTTTCCCACGCGAGATTTCCGCCCAACAGCCCGACGTGCTTCGCCAGGAAACTGTTGCCGCCGCGGGTGCGGTTGGCCTGTTGGAAATCCTTCACGGAGCTGTCCCCGGCCAGGTCGAAATTGAATTGGATGACGGGATCGCCGAACCAGCTCAGGTCCAGGCGATGGTTCTCATTGATGACCCAGGAGAGCTTGAGAAAGCGGTAACTCCGGTCTTCGGACTGGATCCGCCGATGGGGCGGCGTGCCGATGGGCTGCACATTCTCGAAATCCTGGGCCATCAATTGGCGGTTGAAGGCCCCGAAGAAGAACAATTTGTCCTTGAGCAGCGGGCCGCTGAAGGAGAAGCCGAATTCGGAGGCATCCGTGGGGCGCTCATCCGGGGAATTGGTCTTGCCGGCCTCGGGCCTGGCATTGTTCCCGCGGTTGATGCGGCTCGCGAAAAGGGCTCCGTGGAACTCGTTGCCGCCGCTCCGGGTGACCTGGTTGTACACGGCTCCGGCCGCGAATCCATCCTCCGCCTTGTGGCCGCCGGTTGTGATGACCTGGCTTTCCAGGATTTCGCTGCTCATGTTCATGCCGAAGCGGCCGGTGGAGCTGAGATTGGTGCTCATGCCATCCACCAGGAAGGCGTTGGCGTCCAGCATGGAGCCGTAGACCACGGGCTCGGGCTTGCCGCTGGGGGTGATGCCCGGCGCCAGGTAGCTGTGCTCCACGAAGCGGTGCGGCGCGAAGGGCAGGCTCTGCAATTCAGCCTGCGTGAACCGCGTCTGCACCCCCACCGAGCTGGTTTCCGCCAACAGCGGTGAAGCTTCCACTGCGACAGTGGCCTGCGCGTCCCCGATGCGCACGGCCATGAAGACCCGTTCATCCGGACGGAGCAGCACTTCCTTGCCGTTGAGCCGGTAGCGGCCGGGGATCAGGCCGGAGGTTCCAGCCACGCCTTCGGCATCGGTCTCGAGGGTCCGGACTTCGCCCCGGTCCAGGGACACCAGGCTCAAACGCGCGCCGGCCGCCGGCTTCCCGTTGGCGTCCTTGGCGGACACCCGCAGCGAACCGGTGGTTTGCGCGCAAAGGGAGGCGCCCGCAAGAAGCGTTGCGAGGGCGGAAATGCGAAGCCGGTTTGTGGAGATGGCCAGAAGACGCACTAAAACTCCTAGGAGGTGAAGGAGCCAGTCTATCTGACAAAAACATTAAATGTACATGGCAAAAACCATTCAATGCCCCTTGCCGCTCCAGGCCTGCAGCCCCACCCCCATCACAATGATGGCGAGAGCCACCCAGCGCATGGGCGGGATCACTTCCGCCAGGAAGGCGCGCGCCAGCAGCGCATTGGCGATGAAACCAAGCGCCAGGAACGGGTAGGCATAGTTCACGTCCACCAGGGAGAGCGCCCCCAGCCACACCACCACGCTTACGGCGTAGCACAGGAGCCCCGCCAGCACCCAGGGCTGCAGCATCACCCGGACCAGCGACCCCAGTTCCACCTGGAGCCCGCCAGCCGCCTGGAGCCCCTTCTTCAAACAGATCTGGGCCAGGGCATTGAGCAAGACCCCCAGCAGAATGAGCGGAATGGCCTTGAAGTTGGGGGACATGGTTCACCTCTCGATGATTTCATTTCAGGGACTGGGGTCTGGCCTGGTCGTTCGCAAAGGTCGGTGTATGCAGTTTGGAGTCCAGACCGCGGAACCCCCACGATCCCACGATGAAAAACACCACGCACATGGTCGCAGCGGTTTCCCGCACCAGGAATTCTCCTTCGCCCGAAGCGCATCGGATGGCCACGGAAAGCGCCCCCAGGGCCAGCACCAGCGTTGCCAGGCGCAGGGATCCAAGCATGGGTGCGATGGCGCTTTGAAGTTCCGCACCCCCCAGGCGGATCACGCTCACCGCGAAAAAAGCGATGGCCGCCAACCCGAGGGCCGCGGCCAGGACGGCGCCGATGCGGCGGATGCGGGTGGCGCTGACGCCTGCCACGTAGACGGGCTGGAGCAATCCCGCCAGCAGCAGCGCCACGAACGGATAGGCCAAAAGCGGATCGGTTCCCCGCGTCCCATCTCCCCAGAGGCAAGTAGAAAATGGAACCAGGAACGCGAGCATCAGGAAGCGGACGAGAGGCGCTTTGTGGGCGCCGCTGCCTCTCAGGAAAAGGATCAGAGCCGGCAGCAGCAGCACCCATGGGAACAGGTCCCGCGCCAGGTATTCAGCGTAGACCCAGCCGGATTGAATCCTTGAAAAGGCGTGCAGCACCGAGGAAACGTCTGGAACCGGAACAAGGTTCCAGGCATATCCCACGACCCCCTGGATGAAAAGAATGGGCAGCCCCCAATTCATCAGGGTTTCTTTCAGGGCCTTCCAATCAGCTTGCCAGGCTAGGAAGAGGAGAAGCAGCAGCGCCGAAAAAAGAAGCGGTTGCGGTCCTTTGAGCAGAATGGCGAGGCCGAACCAGACCTGCGACCAGGCGAACCAGCGCCGGTGCTCATTCTGGGTGCCATCGGCGAGCCGGCGCAGCAGAAGATAGCCGGCCAGCCAACAGAGCCAGCTCCCGGCGAGCAGGGCGGAATACAGCAGGTCCACCTGGATGGCCTGCGATTGCCAGAACCACAGCGGTGTGGAACAGAGCACCAGCGTCGCCAGGCCAGCCACATCACTTTGGAGAAAGCGGGACGCCCACCGTCGGAAAAAATGAAGAAACAGGATGGAGCCCACCACAGAAGGAAGGCGCAAGGCCCAGGTCGGAAAACTTGAAATTGATCCGCTGCCGAGCGGTCCGGCCAGTCCCGCCGAAGCTTTTATCAGCCAGAGGTACAGGATGGATGGACCACCGGAGGCCTGGGGGGGCCGATTTCCCCAAGCCGGAAGGTCATGGATCAGGTCCGGGATTCGAAGTTCCTCGGTCCCCCACAAGCCCCGGCTGGACATTACGGCGAGCAGCAACATCGCATACAGGATGACGATGCGGTGCTTTCGCACCCACTCCCCCATCCGCTGTCCCGGAACCGGCGTTTCGCGGTGCTCGGAAAATTCATCAAATTCATCCATCCACCCAGTGTCACCCGGCACCCCCGCCGGGCAAAGCGCATACTCGATGGGAAGCGGAGGCCCCATGCGCACCTTCATCATCTGCACCCTGCTCGCCATGCTGCCCTGCGCCGCCCAGGGCGCCAAGGAGCAGATCAAATCGGATTTCAAGCAGGCTGGAAAGGACCTGGCCGAAGCGGGAAAGAAGGTCGGACGGACCGCCAAGGAAGGCGGGAAAAAGGTCGGCCAGGCGGCGAAAGAAAGTGGCAGCTCCATCGGCAAGGCCGCAAAAAAGACAGGAAAAGCCGTCGGCAAGGGCGCGAAAAAAGCAGGCCAGGACATCGCGAAAGGCGCCAGGGAAGCCGGCCAGGGCGTGAAGAAGGCCTTGAAGGAAAAGTAGGCCTGGAATGACGGGTCCTATTTGAAGCGGGCCAGCACCATCCCCGGATTACGCCCAAGCTCCTGCCACTCCGCCCTGTGCGCCTCGGGCAATCGGCCCCAATCCTCCCGGTGGGCCAGGACCAACACCGGCCGCGATGGATCCTCTGACCTCATCCGCTGGGCGACCGCACCCAGTTGCAGGGGATCCTCCATGAACCACCGATCCTGCTCGGCCTGGGCCAGCTGTCTTTTGCCGAATCCCAATTCCCCCGTGCCCGCCACCACCACGCAACGCTGATGAGTGTGGAAGGGAAGGCCCTGGAAGTAGACACCGAAACTGATCCACTGGGCATTCGAAGGAGCGCGATGGATCAGGGGAGCCGCGTCCTTGCCCGCGCTGGCCACTTTATCCGACACGAAGACCAGCGCGAGCATGCAACCGCCCAGGGCGGCCATCCAGCGGGGCGCGGTCAGGTGCTTGGGGAACAGGGCAAACAGCCCCACCAGCCCGAACGCGGCGCCCAGTCCGGCCACCCAGCCGTGGGCCTGGTTGAGTTCCTTGGCGAAGGCGAATCCGCCGATCAGAAAGATGGCGCCCAGCACGAACAGCTCGATGGCGATCCGCTTCAGGCTGCGGAATTCCTCCCCCTTTTCCTCGAAGGTGCAGCCCAGGGCCAGCATCGGCACCACCACCGGCAGGATGTAGGGGGGAAGCTTGGAGCCCGACACGCTGAAGAAGAATAGTGGCCAGGCGAACGCCATCAGCATCGTCGCGACGGTCCAACGGTTCAACGCGCCTTCAATGCCCTGTGGACCTGTGCTCCGGCGCACGAAGGCAATGCCCCGCTTGAGCCCGACGATGCTGTGGCTGAGCCAGGGCAGCATCCCCACCGCCAGGATTCCCAGGAAGTAGAACTTGTCCAGGAAGGGATTGTCCGAGCCCTGCCGCGCGTGCTCGTGGGTGAGGAACCGTGTGAAGTGCTCATGGATGAAGAAGAATTGCGAATGCCCCGGATTGGCCTGGTTGACGAAGTAGAACCAGGGCGCAGTCAAGGCGAAGAAGAGCAGCCAGCCGAGGGGGTTGAACCCCATCATCAGCACCGCTCTTCGAAGCTTCGGATCCCTCCAAGCGAAGGGCAGCGATAATCCCAAGATCCCGACCAGCAGCACCAGCGCGACGGGCCCCTTGGTGAGCACCGCGGCCGACAAGGCGATGTAGGTCAGCAGCGTCCAGCCGGTCGGGGGTTCCTGGCGAAACCGGGCCGCCACCGCCTCCAACGCGGCAGTGAGCCCCAGGACCATGAAGGAGGAGAAGAGCGCGTCCAGCGTCAGCAGTTGGCCGCACACGAAGGTGAGGAGGACCGTGGCGGTCATCACCAGGGCCCAGATGGGTCCGCGGGCGCCCAGGCGCCGGGCCAGGCGCCAGGCGCACCACATCAGGATCAGCCAGGCCAGCGCCAGCGGAAGCCGGGCCGCCGCCGCATTCAATCCGAAGAGCTTCATGGATGCCGCGGAAATCCAGTATTGCAGCGGCGGTTTTTCGAAATACAGCACGCCGTTGAGGGTTGGCGTAAGCCAATCCCCGGAAGCCAGCATTTCCCTGGGAATTTCCGCGTAGCGGCCCTCATCGGGTTCCCACATCGGCCGCATGAACAGCGGCAGCAGCCCCAGGATGGCCCAGAGCAGCAGGTAGGTAGTGCGGTCACGCTTCGTCATGGTGGCTGTCTCGGGTCCTGGGTCTTGGATCTTGAGGTCCGCAGGACGCATAAGGAGTCCCAGGGATCCGGGGCTTTGGACTCAGGCCTCCTCCTCCACCTGCTCCATGGCTTCGTACTCTTTCAGGAAGAAGTCGAGGCTCTTGGCCAGGGCCTCCTTCATGCTGACTTTGGGATCGAACCCGAAGGCGTCCTGCATCCGCTGGATGCTGGGTGTCCGCGTCAGCACATCCTGGTAGCCCTTCCCGTAGAAGGTTCCGCTGTTGGTCTCCACCAACCCGGACAAAGGGATATTGCGCTTGATGCGCTCGGGGTGGACCCGCCACAGCTCCAGCAGCATCTCCGCCACCTCGCGGACGCTGTGGTCGAGTTTGGGATTGCCGATGTTGAAGATGTGGCCGTCGGCCTTCCCGCCCTCATTTTTCAGCACCATCATCAGTCCGTCCATGGCGTCTTCCACGTCGATGAAACACCGGCGCTGCGCGCCGCCATCCACCAGCTGCAGCGGTTCGCCCTGGATCAGGTTCCACACGAACTGGGTCACCAGCCGGGAACTGCCTTCCTTCGCTGTGTTGAGGCTGTCCAGCTTGGGGCCCATCCAATTGAAAGGCCGGATCAGGGTGAATTTCAGACCATCCCGCTGGCCATAGCCCCAGATCACGCGGTCCAGCAGCTGCTTGCTGGTGGAATAGATCCAGCGCTGCATGGGGATGGGGCCGGTCACCAGTGGAGAGGTCTCCTCGTCGAAGGCCGCGTCCGGGCACATGCCATAGACTTCCGAAGTGCTCGGGAACACCACGCGCTTCTTGTACTTCACGCATTGGCGCACGATACGGAGGTTCTCCTCGAAATCCAGCTCGAAAACCCGCAGCGGATCCTGGACATAGATTTTCGGCGTCGCGATGGCTACCAGGGGCAGCACCACGTCGCATTTCTTCACGTGGTACTCGATCCATTCCTTTGAAATCGTGATGTCGCCTTCCACGAAATGGAAGCGGTCATGGCCCAGATGTTCCGTGACCTTGTGGGTGCCGAGATCCATCCCGAACACCTCCCAGTTGGTATCGCGCAAGATGCGTCCCACCAAATGGGAACCGATGAATCCGTTGACACCGAGGATGAGGACTTTCATGCACGCTCCAGGCCAAACCATTGAGTCTACCAGCGGTGCGCCACAAAGGCAGTCCTAGAACCACAAAGACACTGAGACCACAAAGATTTCGAGAATTAAAAGAACAAAATATTGACCACAAAGACCCAAAGACACGAAGAAAAGCAAAGATGAGGTTCAGAACCAAATCCCCAATGCCTGGCTCAGTTCGTCCATGCGGTGCCGACGGATGGGGATGCGGCTGTTGGGCTGTACTAGATCATCGTCGGAGCTCAGTTATCGAAGCACTCCAATGCGCACCAGCGCGTTGCAGTGAACCCCGCGCGGCTACCTGGATCCCCACAAGGCTCCACCTTTTTCTTTGTGTCTTTGTGTCTTTGTGGTCCAGCTTTTCGCTTTGTGGTCAGACCCGGCACACGACTTTCCCGAATCCCTGCCCCGCCGCAAGATGCCGCTGGGCCTCGGGATAGTCCGCAAGATCAAAAACACGATCAATGACGGGTCGGAATGGCGGATTGGTGGGATTGCGCTGCACCAGATCCAGCAAGGTCCATAAATGTTCGCGGCGGCCCATGTAGGAACCAAAAAAGGTGAGTTGTTTTGCAAAGAGGGTTCGCAGATCCAGGGTGATCTCCCGGCCCGTGGTAGCCCCGCAGGTGACGATGCGGCCCCCGCGCGCAACGACGGAGACGCTGGTCTCCCAGCTCGCCGCGCCGGTGTGCTCGAAGACCAGGTCCACGCCGCGTTTCTGGGTCAGATCCTTGACCTTCTTCGCCACATCCTGGATGCCGCGGACGATGACGTGTTCGGCTCCCAGTTCCCAGCACTTCACGGCCTTCATCTGGTCGCCGACCACCGCGATGGGGCGGCCGCCGAGGAACTTCACCAGCTGGATGGCCGCGCTGCCCACGCCGCTGCCGCCGCCCCACACCAGGACCGATTCACCGGGCCTGAGCTTCGCCTTGTGCACCAGCATTTCCCAGGCGGTGAGAAACACCAGGGGGAAGGCCGCCGCCTGTTCGAAATCCCAGTTGCCCGGAATGGGCAGCAGGTTGGCCGCGGGCGCCAGCACATGGGTGGACGCTGTGCCGTCGCAGGCGTGGCCCATCACTTTATAGTCGCGGCAGAGCATGTCATCGCCGCGCAGGCAGGCCGCGCAGACGCCGCAGGAGAGCCCGGGCGCGATCATCGCGCTGCCGTGCAGTTCCACGCCCGGCGGCAAGGCCGTGTTCTCCCCGACGGCCGCCACGGTCCCCGCGCCATCGCTGCCAGGCGTCAGCGGCAGCGCCAATGGGTAGCCCTTCAGCCCGACCGTGGTCCACAGATCCAGATGGTTGAGCGCCATGGCCCTCAGCTCGAGCCTCACCCAGCCGGGCTTTGGATCTCGAGGCTCGAAGGCCTCTCGCGCCACTGAACCGGCGGGACCGTGCTCCTTCACGCGGAAACGATAGGGGCTGCTCATGCGGATCTCCATTCCCGTTGAATCGGCTTGATTATCCCAGCAGGGCCCAATCAGGGAATCCGCGCGCCATCATTCCGATTTGAGCGAGCGGTTCATGAGCCGCCCGACGGCTTCCCGGGGATTGGCGCCATCCAACAGACGCGCCACCTCTTCGGCGATGGGGAGTTCCACGCCCCATTGCCGCCCCAACGCCAGCGCAGCTTTGGTGGTGCTCGCGCCTTCCATCACCTGGCCACCCATCAGATCCTGGGCTTCTTCCAGGGTTCTGCCTTCCGCGAGATAAGCGCCCAGGCGCCGGTTGCGGCTTTGGGGCCCCGTGGCCGTGAGCAGCAGGTCCCCCATGCCCGCCAGGCCCATGACCGTGTCGGGGCCGCCGCCCATGGCCGCCACGAGCCTTGAGATCTCGGCGAGGCCGCGGGTGATGAGGGCGGCCCGCGCGTTATGCCCAAGGCCGAGGTTCTCCACCAGGCCGGCGGCGATGGCCAGGACATTCTTCAGGGCACCGCAGAGTTCGACCCCGACGACATCGCGGCTCAGGTAGATCCGCAGATGCTCGGTGGCCAGTTCATGCTGAAGGGCCACGGCACGCGCCTCGCTTACGCTCATAGGCAGGGCCATGACCATGGCGGAGGGCAGATTCCTCGCGACTTCATCCGCGAAGGTCGGACCCGAAAGCACCCCCACCGGCCTATCCAGCAGAGGTTCCAGCGCTTCTGCCAGGCGCTGATGGCCCTGGGCCAGGATGCCCTTGCTGGTGTGCAGCAGCAGGTCCGGCGCCTGGGCGCCCCAATCCGGCGCCTGGGCTCGCAGCGCGGCCCAGGCGGCGGGGCTGGCCTGGGTGGCGATGCTGGAAATCCACAGCCGGGCGGTGAAGGCTTCGGCGGGATCGGACATGGGATGGAGGTTCTGGGGGAGTTCGATGCCGTTCAGCCGCGGATGGCGCCGGGTCGTGACCAGTGCTTCCATTTTGGAAGGGGTATGCCCCCATAGCGCCACCTGATGCCCAGCGCGGGCCCACGCGATGGCCAGGGCCGTGCCCCACACGCCGGCCCCGAAGACCGCGATATCGGGACGGCTAGGCATGGGTTCCATCTTCGGGCGCGGGACCCCAGAGTTTGGATTCGGTGCCCGCCTGCAGCCGGCGGATGTTCTCATGGTGCTTGGCGATGACCAGGACCGCGATGGAGGTCCAGGCCATCAGGTAGGGCGCATGTTCGCCGAGGGCGCGGAAGCCGCCGTAGGGCCCGCTGAGGGCCAGCAGCACCACCTCGAGGGGGAGCATCAGCGCCGCCAGGATGCTGCCCAGGCTCACATGGCGCGTGAGCCAGAGGGCCGCCACGAAGAAGGCGAGCGGCAGGGCGCCCAGCCGCCAATGCACCGCCAGGACGATCCCGAAGGCCGTCGCCACGCCCTTGCCGCCCTTGAATCGGAGCAGGGGCGAGAAAACATGGCCCGCCACCGCTCCGAACCCGATCCATGGAAGGAAGGATTCTGCGATTCCGGCTTTGCGGGCCAAGAACACAGGCACGATCCCCTTCGCCACATCCAGCAACAGCACCAGGATCCCGGCACCCTTCCCCGCCACCCGGCTGACATTCGTGGCGCCGATGTTGCCGCTGCCCTTGGAGCGCACATCGCCCTGCCCCAGCAGCTTCACCACGATCAATCCGAACGGAATGCTCCCGCAGAGGAAGGCGCCCAGGCACCAGAGCCCAAGCTGAAACGGAACAGGCAGAAATGGTTGGGGCGATTCCATCGGATCACCTTAACAGAGGTGCGGAGAGCATCGTCCGCCGGAGCAGATCCAGCGCCCAGGCTGCGCTGCGAAGCTGGATATCGACGCGGTCGCCGGGAACGATGAAGGTGCGCGTTTCTTCGCCCCATGGCCCCGCCACAGCCAGGGCGCAGTCGCCCAACGGACGGTCCTTGCCTCCCGCATCGAGCGTGGGACCTGCATTGCCGGTGATGCCGAGGCCCCACGTGGCGCCACATTTTCCACGGATGCCCTTGGCGAGCGCCAAGGCCGTCGGTCCGCCGACGGTTCCATGCTCCTGGAGGAAAGCCGGATCCAAACCTGCCAAGGCGATCTTGGCCGCCGCGCTGTAGACCACCGCGCCACCCGTGAAAGCTTCGCTGCAGCCCGGGATGGCCGTGAGCCTGGAAGCCACCAAGCCTCCGCTCATGCTCTCGGCCACCGCCAAGGTTTCGCCCCGCGCCTTCAACGCGTCCAACACCACGCTTTCCAGGTCGCCGCTCCCGATGCAGGCCAGGTCCTGTCCCAGCTCCGGCACCAGTTCCTCGCGCGCCGCTTCCAAAGCCATGGAATCGCCGCTCCGCAAGACGAGCTCCACCTGGGTGAGGCCCGCGAGGATGGTCCATTCCAGGTGCGGATGGCGGTCGCGGATGGCCTCGGTGCGCTGATCCAGGGTGCTTTCAGGCACGCCGCAAACCACCAGGCGGAGGGTGTGCGTGGCCGCGCCCGCCAGGGGTTTCAGCACGGGCTCCACATGGTCCATCCACATGCGTTTCATCTCCCGGGGCACGCCCGGCAGCATGAAGATGAGCTTGCCGTTCCTCTCCCAGAAAACCCCCGGCGCAGTGCCAAGCGGATTGCCCAGGGGTTTCGCCCCAGCGGGGAACAGCACCTGCTTGAAATTCGAGGGCGGGGGCACCCGGTTCCTTTGCGCGTACCAGGCCAGCAGGTCCGACCGGCACCCGGCATCCTCGACCAGTTCCACGCCGAAGGCGTCCGCCCACACCTCCTTGGTGAAATCGTCGAAGGTGGGGCCCAGGCCGCCGGTGCAGATGATTGCATCGCTGCGCCGGAAGGCCTCTTCGCAGAGTTCCGCCAGATCCTCCCGGTGGTCTCCCACGGCCGTTTTCCGGTGGAGCCCGAGGCCCATGCCAGCCAGCCGTTCGGCGATCCAGACCGAATTGGTGTCCAGCCGCTTCGTGGTGAGCAGTTCCGAGCCGATGGCGATGCATTCGATCCGCACTGGCGCTCCATCAGAAACAAGGGATAAAGAAACAAGATTAGCCGTGGGCGTAGTAGCTTGGAAAAATGATCATCCCTGATATCGACGATCTGGTATTGGACCACGACGACGAGACGGCCATCGAGGAGTTGGGCCGCCGTGTGCTGAGCCGCGGGCCGTGGACCACCGTGGCCTTTTTCGTCAAAACCCGCAACGGTCCCGAAGCCCCGTGGGAAGGGCCTTTCCTGTGGCTGCACCGCTACCAGAAGGTTGCGCAGGGTTACAAGCTCGTGAGCCGCTTCCACACCACCGAAAAAGGCCAGTTGGACGCTCTATTGGATGCGCTGCGGGGCTGGGGGCTATGAGCTTTGAGCTATGAGCTTTGAGCTATGAGCTTTGAGCTTTGAGCTATGAGCTTTGAGCATTGAGCATTGAGCATTGAGCATTGAGCATTGAGCTATGAGCTTTTGCTTTGTTGTTCCAAGGTGCGCCGAAGGCGCAGCCACATTTGCTCATGGCTCATGGCTCATAGCTCAAAGCTCCGAACTGGTTCCTCACCCGAAATATTCCCGGTCGATCCACCGGGCCAGCCACAGGCCGAAGCCGCTCGCCACCATGGAAAGCACCACCGCCGTAGTGATCCCCACGAATTCCCCGAGCCACCAGCCGGCCCATCCGGCGAGGGTCATGAGCAGCAGGCTGAGGATCCCTTTCACTGTTCACCCCTGTGCGATGAGGCGAACTTGAGACTTGGGACTTCAGACTCGGGATTCAAAATCCCATCACCTTCATGGTGTTCGTGCTGCCGCTCTTCCAGAGCGGCAGCCCCATGGTCATCACGATCTGGTCGCCCGGATTCAGTTCGTGCTGAGCCAGAAGCAATTCACGCAGGGCTTCAACCATGGCATCGGTGCTCTCCACCCGCGGAATAATGAGGGCCTTCACGCCCCGCAGCAGGCCCATGCACCGGGCCGTGGCAATGTCCGTGGTGGCGCCCAGCACCGATATCTTGCCCGCGAGGCGCGAAACCATGCGGGCGCTTCCGCCGCCTTCGGTGAAGGCGACGATCCAGCGGGCCTGGATTTCCTCGGCGGTCCGGCAGGCGGAAAAAGCCACGGACACATCGGCCCGGCCATGGATTTTCGTGGCCAGTTCCCGCTGGATGGAATCGGTGCCGCGCTGCTGCTGCGCATCGGCTTCCAGCGCGATCCGCGCGAGCCACTGGACCGCTTCCACGGGGTAGTTGCCCATGGCGCTTTCGGCGCTCAGCATCACCGCGTCCGTGCCATCCCAGATCGCGTTCGCCACATCGCTGGCTTCGGCCCGGGTGGGTTGGGGGTTGGAGATCATGGATTCGAGCATCTGCGTCGCGGTGATGACGGGCTTCAAGGCCCTGCGCGCCGCGCGGATGATGCGTTTTTGAAGCCCCGGGACGCACTCCACGCCGAGTTCCACGCCCAGGTCCCCGCGGGCCACCATCACTCCCCAGGAAACTTCGAGGATCTCTTCGAGGTGGGCCAGGGCCAGGGGATGTTCAATCTTGGCGATGACGGGCTGCGAGCCGCCGTGCTGCTTGATGCGCTCCTGCAACTGGCGGACATCCTGGGCGCCGCGCACGAAGCTCTGGGCGAACAGATCCACCCCGTGGCCCACGCCCCATTCGATGTCCGCAAGGTCCTTCTCGGTGAGGGGATTCATCGCCACGTCGAGGCCCACGGGATGGATGCCCTTCCTCGCTTTCAGGAGGCCGCCGACCAGCACTCGCGCCGTCACCCGGCCCGCGCCGGACTCCACCACTTCGAGCTTCAGCGCGCCGTCATCCAGCAGCCAGATCTGGCCGGGTTTGGCAGCTTCGAAAAGTTCCGGATGGGGAAGCGGCGCGGTCCACGCGAATCCCCCTGGGACGGGCGTTCCGGGGGGGACCAGGATGCCCACGCTGCCCACGTCCAGCCGCGCCGGTTCATCGAGCAGGCCGATGCGCCATTTGGGGCCTTGGAGGTCCAGAAACACCGGAATGTGGCGGCCCAGTTCCAGGCTCAAGGCGCGGATGTCCGACAGGACTTCAGCCCTGGAAACAGGATCGCCATGGCTGGCGTTGAGGCGCACCGCATCAGCTTCCAATAAAATTTCCCTCAGCTTTGCGGAATCCTGAAGCGCCGGGCCCATGGTGATGACGATCTTGGTTTTGCGCATGGAGTAGGCCTTTCAATCCACAAGTATTCCACATGGTTTTCCACAATGCAGGACTTCGGACCCGTTCGAATCCGTCAAATCGGGCTTTGCATCGTCTTGGAAGCGGTGCTACAACCTTGGACTCGTCTGAATCTGGAGTACTGGCATGCGTGAGCAGCTGCGGAGCCTCGTGGCAGAAATGGTGCGTAGGGGCATTCCCCTCGAGATGGCCAAGCGCGAATTCGAGCGGACCTACCTTGAGGAGGTCCTCAACTCCCACCAGGGCAACCAGAGCGCGGCAGCGCGGCACCTCGGCATCCACCGGAACACTTTTTCAAAAAAGCTCGAAGCGCCCCCGGTGCGGCTCCGCCGCGTGGTCCTGGCGAGCTGAGCCGCGGACGCCGGCTGCATCCTGCCGTCGAGTGGAGTAGGCTGGTAGGCCTCGGGTCTGGAGGCTGAAATGAAGAAGCTCGCCATCAATGGGCTCGGCCGGATCGGCCGCTTGGTCCTGCGCATGCTGGTGAAGGATCCCCATGTGCAGGTGGTCGCGGTGAACGACCTCACCGACGCGGCCACCCTGGCGCATCTCATGAAGCACGATTCCGTGCACGGCACTGCGGATTTCGCCGTGGCTGCCGACGGCGACTTCCTTGTGCTGGATGGAAAGCGCATCCGCGTGTATGCGGAGAAGGATCCGCAGAACCTGCCCTTCGGCACCCTCGGCGCGCAGGTGGTGCTGGAATGCACGGGCCTCTTCACCAAGAAAAAAACAGCCTCGGCCCATATCCAAGGCAGCGTCAGCCACGTCATCATCAGCGCGCCCGCGGACGACGCCGATCGCACGGTGGTGATGGGCATCAACGAAGCGGAGATGGACCTCGCGAAGGAGACGGTGCTGTCGAACGCCAGTTGCACGACCAACTGCCTGGCGCCGATGGTCCAGGTGCTGGACCAGGCGTTCGGGATCGAATTCGGACTGATGACCACCATCCACAGCTACACCAATGATCAGCGCATCCTCGACCTCCCCCACAAGGACCTGCGCCGGGCCCGGGCGGCGGCTCTGTCCATGATTCCCACCAGCACCGGGGCCGCGAAGGCCATCGGGCTGGTGATGCCCCACCTCAAGGGCAAACTGGATGGCGTGGCGATCCGGGTCCCGACGGCCGACGTGAGCCTCACGGACCTCACCGCGACCCTCAAGACCGAAGCCTCCAAGGACGCCGTCAACGCGGCTTTCAAGAAAGCCAGCCTCGAAGGCCCGCTCGCGCCCTACCTGGAGTACCTGGAGGAAGAGCTCGTGAGCGTGGACCTCGTCGGCTGCCCGGCGAGCTGCAGCTTCGATCCCTACCTCACCAAGGCGCTCGGTCCCCGCATGGTCAAGGTCTTCGGCTGGTACGACAACGAATGGGGCTACTCCGCGCGGCTCGTGGATCTCTGCCTGCACGTGCTGGGGAAGCTTTGACCTCTAAGACCCCGATCCACCCATGATTGGAGTCAACGGCCTGGGACGCATCGGGCGGATCCTGGTGCAACGCTTGGCGGCGGAGGCGCCGCAGCGCCTCTGCGCGCTGAACGACCCGGCGGATCTGCAGACCCTGGTCCATCTGCTGCGCCATGATTCCGTCCACCGCCCCAGTCCGATGGTGGTCACGGGGGAGAAGCGGAGTGGCCGCGATTGGCTTCGTGTGGCCGACCTGGAACTTCCCCTCTTCCATGAACCAGATCCAGGAAGCATCCCTTTCGAAAGCTGCGGCGCCACCCTGGTGGTGGAAGCGTCGGGCCGTTTCACGGGACGGGACGCCGCGGCGAGGCACCTCCGGGGCAGCGTGGAGCACGTCATCATCTCAGCTCCGGGCAAGGACGCGGACATCACCATCATCGCCCCGGTCAATTTCGACGCCCTGGACCTCTCACAGCACCGGATCATCAGCAATGCCAGTTGCACCGCCCACGCCACGGCGCCGATGCTGCGGGTTCTGGAGGAAGCTTTCGGAATCGAAGCCGCCGGCATGAGTACGGTCCACGTGGTCACCAACGACCAGCGCCTCGCCGACGCGCCCCACAAGGACCTGCGCCGGGCCCGCCATGCGTTCCTGAGCATCATTCCCACGACATCGTCGGCCTTCGGCGCCCTGCACAAGGCCCTGCCGGGCCTGCCGCCCGGCTTCAGCGGCTCCGCCCTGCGGGTGCCGACCCTCAGCGTGAACCTGGTGGACATCACGGCCACCCTCAAGCGCGACGTGGATGCGGCAGCCGTGAACCAGGCCTTCCTGGACGCGGCGGCGGCGCTCCGCTGGCGCGGCATCCTGGACCTCGCCGAGCCGGAATGCGTGAGCCGCGATTTCATCGGCCGCACCGAGAGCGTCGTGATGGATCTCCAACTCACCCGCGTGCTCGGCAACCGCTTCGTGAAAGTCTGCGGCTGGCATGACAACGAGACAGGCTATGCGGAACGGCTGGCAGAATTGGTGCTGACAATGGAAATCGAAGAAACCACAAATGAAGAACACGGAAGAAAATAATGCGCGAGTGTGACCAAGCCGTGACACATGCTTGCTCGGAAATGCGTAAGTTGAGTCCATTCCCAAGGCTTGATCATGAACGCAACCCTTATCCAGCGTTCCATGCAAACAGTGATCGTGGCAGCCATACTGCTGTTAGTTGGCGTATGGAGCATCTTCCTGCCTGGGCTCACCCACGCCTACTCGGTGGTGCTTCATTCCCCGGATGAAATTCCACTCTTGCCGGGAGAGAGACTTCCAACACGCAATGTATCCGAGCCAGAGTCCATCAGGCTTCCTACCTCGTTCGTGGACCAGACCTTTGCGAATCCACCGGCCTCATGGCGGTCATTGTCTGATTCAGACAAAGCTAAGCGGATCCAATGGCTGTCTGTGCAGGCTGGAGCCACCGAGAACAGCTTGAGACGCTTCCTAAATCATAAGCCCAGTGGCTTAATCGCTGAAGATCGGGAGCGGCTATTACGTCAATTGAACGACCAGGCTCTGACCAGGTTGGACGATGCCTTCGACCCGCCGATGAACTGCCTTGGCCCGACCCGCGAGGAAATATCAATGACTAAGAAAGCTCGACATCAAGCCTGGGTAGGCCTTTGGGTTGTGCTTGGCGGGACCACACTCTTAGGTATGCTGCAAACCCGAAGGTGGAAAAAAGCCCACCGGATGTTGGGTGAAAAATATGGCATGTGAACACGGGTGGACAGAACTCCCGTTTTATGTCTGGAAACCGAAGCACTTCTGCCTCAATCCGCAAAGCTCCAGACCCGCACATCGCTGAGCCTCTCCAGCACCGCGCGGACCACATCCGGCGCGGGCTCTCCGTAGGTTCGGACCCGCGCTTCCCCTCCAGGTCCGAGGTGGACTACATGGACGGAGGCGACGCCCTCGAAGGTTGGATGATGGGCCAGCGGGCGGGCCAGGGATTCCAGATCGAGGGTGTCCAGCCACTTGTCCGGCATGGGCGCGGTCCGGGCGCCTGGCACCAGGGCGCCCACCTCGCGCGGTTGGAGCAGCACTAGATGCGGTTTGCCCTCCCGCGCCCCGAACCAGCTCAGGAAGGGCGGCAGGGAACCGAATCCGATGCCCCCTTTGCGCGCCTCGGGCCAGGCCCGCAGATCCCGGACCTCGAACTGGTCCGCCACCTCCATGGCAAGCCTGGCCAAGTCCGGCTGGGGTGGAAGGATCCAGGGTTCGACCCGCAATTCAACCATGACTGGACTCGCAGGGACTGGCCGGATTTCGCATCCAGGTGGGTTTTCGCATGGCTGTTTCGAGGATCCAATTGCATCAAACCATGGATGTCCCGGAGGCCGCGAAGAAATACTTCGGGCGCCACTGTGTCCATTACGGCGAATTTTTCAGTCCAGATATCTTGTCGCGACGGCTTAGACTTCGGGGATGCCGATTCCAAATGCTGCAGAGCGAAGGCCCGTGATCGCCACCGGCCAGCAGATCGGCGCCGGGTGGACGCCTGCGTTGTCTGTGGCCAAGGCTCTGGCGGCCTTGGCGGAAGCCAGGCGCCTGGGTGCGGAGGCGGTCTATTGGATGGCGGATGAGGACCACGACCGGGCCGAGGTGGCGGCGACAGTGGGGCTCGGGAACGGCCGCTTGGCGCATCACCGCTTCCGCTTCGAAGCCCCAGACGGGACGGCCACCGGTTGGCTGCCCTGGGGCGCATCCCAGCAACGCGACGCGGAATCATGGTGGGGCGACGTGCCGGACTCCGCTAGCCAGACCTTGCGGGGCCACGCCTTGAGCCTCGGCGGACCGCTCTGGCGCCTGGGCCTCAGGCCGTTTTCTCCAACGGATCCTTCGGTGCGGGAGCCCATCCAACCGGAACTGGAGCGGTGGCGCAGCCTCGATCTGGATCACGCCCTATTGGGGCAGGCCGAGCGGCTGGAGCGCGAAGGCGCGCCGCTGCCCCTGGATCCAAGGCAGCAGGCGGCCTGGTTTTCCCTGGATCCGCGGACAGGCCGGCGCCGGCGCCTGGAACGTCATGAAGCTTGTCCCAAGGACCATTGGCTCAGCCCAGGCGCGGCCCTGCGGCCCCTGATGCAATCCCTGCTGCTGCCCGTGGAGGCCGCCGTGCTGGGACCTTCGGAACGGGCCTACTGGCGCTTGACCGAACCTCTGTGGGAGCAGGTGGGACTTCCGGCGCCACGCATCATCGCCAGGCCCTCGGTGTTCGTGCTGCCCAAAGGCTGCGGCCTGAAGGCGGAGCGCCTTTCAGATCTGGAGGCGCTGCGGGACGGCCAATGGCAGACCTTCGCAAGCCCGGAAGGGGCGCTCCCATCCCATCAAATCGAGGAGATGCCACCAGACCCCGGGTGGGGAGCCGTCCTCGGTGCTCGTTTCACCAAGGAGCTGCAGCGCACGCGTCACCGCATGGAACGATTGGACCGGCGGTGGATGCGGGACCTTGCGGCACAGCAGTTCAACATGGATCCCGAACGATTGAGGCAGGTGCTCTTTCCATTCGGGAAGGCCCAGGAACGGGTGCTGCCGGGGCTTTTCTGGCTTCGGGATGAAAAGCTCCTCAACCGCATGCTGGAAGCCATGGATGGCAACCGAAGCCTGGTCCTGGTGGAGGAAACATGAACGATGGCCTTGATCTGCTCGTCATCGGCGCGCACCCAGAGCCTGCCCCACCCCGCGCTGGCTGCCCCCCCGCCTGCCCCCCCGCCCCCGCCGGAGGACCGCCCCGGAGGCCTTGATCTGCTCGTCATCGGCGCGCACCCAGACGACGCCGAGGTGCATGTCGGCGGACTGCTGGCGCTGGCTTCGCGGCGGGGACTCCGGGCCGGAATCCTGGATCTCACCGAGGGCGATCTGGGCACGCGGGGCGATGCGGGAACCCGAAGCCGGGAGGCTGCCGCCTCGGCCAAGATCCTCGGCGTCGAGCGGTTTTGCCTGGGCTTCCCGGACGGGCGGTTCACCGAGGAAGAGGGCTACCGCCTCCCCTTGATGGAAAAGCTGAGGGAACTCCGGCCAGAGGTTCTCGTCCTTCCGGCGCCCGGGGACCGCCATCCGGACCATCGCCGAGCCCACCGGCTGAGCCGCGAGGCAGCCTATTACGCAGGATTGAAAAACTATCCCTGCCAAGGCCTGCCCTGGCGGCCGAAAGCCGTTGCCTGGATGGCCGGGGAAATGCCCGGCCCGCCGGATCTGGTGTTCGATGTCAGCGAAGTCTGGACTGCCCGGATGGCGGCCTTCGACGCATTCGGCAGCCAGTTTTCGCCGGCCCCGGATGCCCCCACCCGCATCGCCCATCCGGCCTTCCGGCGCGGCGTGGAGGGGAGGGCCATGCATTTCGCTTCCTTCCTCCTCTGCGAGTGGGCCGAAGCCCTCTGGTGCGAAAAGCCCGTGCCCCAAGCTCTGCTGAGCCTGCTCGAGCGATTGAAGTGATCCGAAGGCGCACCACCGGGACTCTCCCGTGAACCGATTCGAAGCGAACCTGCTCTCCCGCATCCGCCACCGGGGCGACAGCCTCGGCAACCGGCGGGTCGTGGTGGCCTGTTCCGGGGGCGGGGATTCCACGGCCCTGCTGGCTTTGCTCGTCTCCCTTCGCGGAAGCCTCGGTCTGGAATTGTCCATGGCCCACGCGGACCACCAACTGCGGACGGAGGCCCGGGACGACAGCCACTTCGTCCGGGAACTGGCCCGGCATTTCGATCTGGATCTGGCGGAAGCGCGGCTCGATGTGGCGGCCCACGCGGAACAGCAGCGTCTGGGGTTGGAAACCGCGGCCCGGGACCTGCGCTGGGCCTGGCTACACCGCGAAGCCGCCTCCTGCGGCGCCGATCTCATCGCCACGGGGCACACCCTCGAAGACCATACCGAAACGGTTTTCCTGCGCCTCAGCCGGGGCGGCGGCGTGGGATCCCTGGTCCCCTTGCCAGCCCGCCAGAGGCATCGCTGGTCCCCGCTCATCGAAGCCCGGCGCGAGGAGCTCAGGGACTACCTAAAAAGCGAAGGGCTTCCCTGGCGGGAGGACACCAGCAACCTGGACGGCTTCACACCGCGAAATCGTTGGCGGGCCCTGCTTCCGGCTTTGCGGCAGGAAGCGCCGGCCCTGGACCAGCACCTCTGGGAAACGCACCTGCAGGTGCGTGAGCTCAGCGATCTGCGGGACCGCCTGGTCGAAGCCTGGCGGGGCGAGCGATGGAACCTGGAGGAAGGCGCACGGCCCGCGGTGTGGCTCTGCGCGGAACCCTGGCGCGAAGACGAGCTGCGGTGGGTGCTGGAAGCGGCCTTCCGCCACCTGGGATGGCCGCGGGAAGCGGCGCTGCTGCGGGATCTGAGCGGCTGGGCGATGCCCCACCTCGCGGGTCATGGGAGGCACCACCAGTTCGGCCACTGGACCCTGGATCCGCACAGGGATGAACCTTTGCATTGGTGTTTGCATCCTTCTGGCATTAGCCCTGCTTCCCCGGGCGGGTTAAACTGAAAGGCTGCGAAGCCCGTAGGGCTTTTCGGGTAGGCCCTAAGGAGGCTCAATTTGAATTCAGCCGTTAAAAGCATGCTTGTCTGGGTTGGGATCGTGGTGCTGGTGTACGTGGCCATCATCCAGATCCCCAAGACCAACAACGTGCAGGAAGTCCCATTCTCGACCTTCATCGCCGAAGGCGTGGCAGGGAAATACAAGACCGTGACGCTCTCAGGGCAGGATGTGGAGGGCACCTACCGCGCATCCTTCCGGAACGCCAAGGGCGATCAGATCGAGAAGTTCAAGACCATCGCCCCCCCCATGCAGGATCTCGGCAAGGTGATCCTCAGCTGGCGCCAGGAAGAACCGCCCAAGCTGGATGAATTCAAGGCCACCAAGCCTTCGGACAACCAGTTCATGTACCTGCTGATCTTCTGGGGCCCGCTGCTGGTGTTCGTGGTGCTCTGGTTCGTGTTCATGCGCCAGGCCCAGTCTGGCGGCAACAAGGCCCTCTCCTTCGGGAAGGCCCGCGCCAAGGGGCTTTCGAGTTCCAACAAACGCATCACCTTTGCGGATGTGGCCGGGTGCGAGGAAGCCAAGGAAGAGTTGAAGGAGATCGTGGATTTCCTGAAGGACCCCGCCCGCTTCGTGAAGCTCGGCGGCAAGATCCCCAAGGGCGTGCTGCTCATGGGCCCCCCGGGCACCGGCAAGACCTTGCTCGCGCGGGCCATTTCCGGCGAAGCCAAGGTGCAGTTCTTCTCCATATCGGGCTCGGACTTCGTCGAGATGTTCGTGGGCGTCGGCGCCTCGAGGGTGCGCGACCTCTTCGAACAAGGCAAGAAGAGCGCGCCGTGCATCATCTTCATCGATGAGATCGACGCCGTGGGGCGCCATCGCGGCGCGGGCCTGGGCGGCGGACACGATGAGCGCGAGCAGACGCTGAATCAGTTGCTGGTGGAAATGGACGGCTTCGAAGGCAACGAAGGCGTCATCCTCATCGCCGCCACCAACCGGCCGGACGTGCTCGATCCCGCCCTGCTGCGCCCCGGGCGCTTCGACCGCCGCGTGGTGGTGGACCGCCCGGACGTGAAGGGCCGGTTCGAAATCCTGAAAGTCCACACCGCCAGCAAGATCCCGCTCTCGCCGGACGTGGACCTGGAAGTCATCGCCCGGGGCACCCCCGGATTCGCGGGCGCGGATCTCGCCAACCTCTGCAATGAAGCGGCCCTCTATGCCGCCCGCACCAACAAGAAATGGGTGGAGATGTCGGACTTCGAGAACGCGAAAGACAAGGTCTACATGGGCTCCGAACGGCGCTCCATGGTGATGACCGATGAGGACAAGAAGGACACGGCTTACCACGAGGCGGGCCACACGGTCGTTGCCGCCAGCGTCAAGGGGGCCGACCCGGTCCACAAGGTCACGATCATTCCCCGCGGCCGCGCCTTGGGCGTCACCTGGCAGCTGCCGGAGCGAGATCGCTACAGCGCCACCAAGGAGTACATGGAAGGCGAGATCGCCATCCTCATGGGCGGACGCATCGCCGAGGAGATCTTCTTCAACCAGCTCTCCACCGGGGCGAGCAATGACATCGAGCGGGCCACCGACACCGCGCGCCGCATGGTCACGGAGTACGGCATGAGCGACAAGCTCGGGCCGCTCAATTTCGGCGGCGCCCAGCAGGAGATCTTCCTGGGGCGCGATTACGGCCACCAGCGGAATTTCTCGGACGATACCGCCCGGGTGATTGACGCGGAAGTGCATGAAATCGTCATGAAGAATTACGAGCGCGCCAAGAAGATCATCCTCGAAAAGCGCGATTCGCTGGTCGCCATCGCCGAGGCGCTGCTGGTCCGGGAAACCCTGGACGGCACCGAGGTGGAGCTGCTCATGAAAGGCGGCACGCTGCCGCCCCGCCCAGCCCCCGGCGGCTCCGCCGGCTCCGGCGCCGCCAACGAGAAAAGTCCCGATCCAGGGTTGGATCCCGCTTTGAATCCCGCATGATGGCGTTCGGCCATCCGGCGATCGGGCCACTCCCCAAGAGTGGCCCTTTCTTCATTGGGATCCTGAACCTCACGCCGGATTCGTTCAGCGATGGGGGACGGTTCCTGGCACCGGACGCGGCGCTGGCGCAGGCCCGGAAACTGGCGGCCGACGGCGCAGGCATGATCGATCTGGGCGCCGAAAGCACCCGTCCCGGAGCGGCCGAGGTGGCGCCGGCGAACGAATGGGCCCGGCTCGACCCGGTGGTGGCGACGCTCCGGGAACAGCTCCCGGGACTCCCCCTGAGCCTCGATACGCGCCATGCCGAGGTAGCCGAACGGGGCCTGGAAGGGGGCATTTCGGTGTTGAATGACGTCACTGGATTTTCAAATCCCCCAATGCTGGAACTGGCCAAGGGGTCGGCCTGCGGGCTCATCGCCATGCGCAGCCGGATGAAGGACAACGCTTTCTGGATGCCCGACTACGGCGACCCTGGGCCCCGCAGCGCGGAACCTGCCCTTTCTGAACTGAAGGGAATGCTCGAGCGCCTGCTCAAAGCTGGCATCCAACCGGAAAAGATCGTGCTGGATCCTGGATTCGGCTTCGGGACGACCTACCCGGAGGATTCCTCCCTTTGGGGACTGCTCCCCCGGCTTCCATCGCTTCTTGCCTGGCCCCAGGAGCGGTTCTGCATCGGCATCTCCCGGAAAAGGTTCCTGGCCTGGCGGAATGGCACGCCGGAGCTGCCTCCCATGGAGCGGGACCAGCTCACCGCAGCTGCCCACCAGGAAGCCATGGCCATGGGCTATCGCGTCTTCCGGACGCACGAGATACCGTAATCCCTGATGATCGGAATTCTTTGCGGAGCGGAAACACTTTTCGATTGCGAGTTGCGGTTTCCACTTGAAGCTCGACTGGAGCTGGGGATGCCAATCAGACCATCGACCTTCACCCATGGGGAACTATGTCCTTGAGCTATTTCGGCACCGACGGCATCCGCGGCCGGGCCTATGAATCACCCTTGAGTCTTTCCGAAGTGGCCCGCTGGGGTCGGGCCTGGGGCCAGGTGGCCGGATCCAGGGGCATTTCGAACCTCGTGCTGGGATGGGATCCCCGCACGAGTTCCGAGCCCATGGCCGAGGCTTTCCTCCGGGGCCTGGGAAACTTCCGCTCCACCGTCCTCGGCGTGGTCCCGACTCCGGCGGTGGCCTGGCTCGCGCAACAGACGCCCCAGGCCTGGGGTGTCATGCTCAGCGCGAGCCACAATCCGCCTGAGGACAATGGCATCAAGGGCTTCAATCGGCTGGGAGAAAAGCTCGAGGAAGATGAGGAACGAGCCATCGAAGCCGCCTTCGGATGCTCAGCGGACCCGGGCCCGCCGTTTCCGCCGCTGCGCGTGGATTCAGATCCGGTGGGACGCTACCTCGCCCACCTCGGCTCCGTGGCGCTGCCTGATGATTTTCCGGTGGTTGTGGATTGCGCCCATGGGGCTACGGCCCCCTTCGCGGCCGGGGTGCTGCGGGGAGCCCTGGGCTGGGTCGGCGTCCCAGCCGATGGCAAGCGCATCAACGTGGGGGTGGGGTCCACCCATCTGGGGGCCCTGCGGGAAGCCGTGATCGCCGCGAACGCCGAACTGGGCATAGCCCTGGATGGAGACGGCGACCGTTGCCTGCTGTTGGATTCACGGGGGGAACTGGTCGATGGCGATCAGATGCTATGGCTCCTGGCCCAGGACCGCCTGGAGGCCGGCGAGCCGCTTCCCGGAGTCGTAGGGACGGTGATGACCAACGGCGCCCTGGAAGCAGCCCTCGCCTCGCGGGGCGTGGCCTTCGTAAGGACCCCGGTCGGAGACAAATTCCTGCTGCGCGAACTACAGGCCCGCGGGTGGGATCTGGCCGCGGAGGCTTCCGGCCATCTGATTCAGAAACGCGAAGGACCCTCCGGGGATGGCCTGGCCACGGCTAAAGCTGTGCTCCGGGCCCTGCTGCGCCGTCCCAAACCCGAGCGCTGGTCCTGGCGCTTCGAGCCCTGGCCCTTGAAATTGGTGAACCTGCGGGCCAAAGAGCGCCGGGCCGTGGAGGACTGCAAGGCCCTGCGGGCCGCTATGGCCGAGCTGGAGGCCCGCCACGGAGGGGTGGACGGGTCCTTGAGGCTGGTCGTGCGCTGGTCCGGCACGGAAGCAAAGCTGCGCCTCATGGTCGAGGCCCGGGAGCCCGCCTTGCTGGCCTCGGCCATGCGCTCCCTCGAGACCGCCGCCCGGGCCGATCTGGGGATGTCATGAAGCCCCTGACGAAAGCCTGGAGTCTGGTATCTTGGGCTGTCCACACAATTGCATCATCGGGAGTCCCCTCTTGAGTCCACGCCTAGGTGTGAATATCGATCACGTGGCGACGCTGCGCCAGGCGCGGGCGGGACGCGAACCGGAACCGGTCGCGGCGGCGCTGGCCGCCCAAAGCGCAGGCTGCAGCGGCATCACGGTGCACCTGCGGGCGGACCGGCGGCACATCCAGGACAGGGATCTCAAAGTCCTGAAGGAAGTGCTGTCCCTGCCGCTAAACGTCGAGTGCGCGGCCACGCCGGAGGCGCTGGAATCGGTCATCGGCCCCAAGCCGCACATGGTGACGCTCGTTCCGGAGACCCGGGAAGAACTCACCACCACCGGCGGGCTCGATGCCATTTTCCTGCAGGCGCCCCTACGCCAGATCATCCGCGAGCTCAAGGCCTCCGATATCCGCGTGAGCCTGTTCATCGACCCTTCCCGGGAGCAGGTGATGATGGCCGCCAAACTCGAAGCGGACGCGGTGGAACTGAATACAGGCGTCTACTCGGACATTCCCTTTGGAAGCGATTCCAACCTTGAGCTGGGACGCATTCGCGAGGCTGCCAAACGCTCAGCGAACCTGGGACTGCGCGTCCTGGCAGGCCATGGCCTCACCCTGCGCAACGTGGGATCCATCTCCGCCATCCCAGAAATCGAGGAATTGAACATCGGCCACAGCATCATCGCCAGGGCGGTGTTCGTGGGCATGGAGCGGGCGGTCCAGGAGATGCTCGCCGCCATGGGCGGCCCGGGCGGCAGCGGCGGCGCCCCATGAAGACCATTCTGGTAGTTGACGACCAGCCGGAGGTCGTGGGCCTCCTCCAGGATATTTTGTCGCTCGAAGGCTATCGGGTGCTGACGGCGGACAGCACGGACCCCGCCCGGAAGCTGCTGGCGGTGAAAAAGGTGGACCTGGCCTTCCTCGATGTGGACATGCCGGGGGAAAGCGGCCACGAGCTCTGCAAATTCATCAAAGGCTTTCCCGACGCGCCGAAAGTCGTGATGCTCACGGGCCTCGAGGAGGAGGCCCACTGGCAGGAGGGCTTCCGCGTGGGGGCGGATGTCTATGCTGTGAAGCCCTTCGGGCGGGACCGCATCCTGCTCATGGTCCGGGAACTCATCGGGGAGGCCGACTGATGTCGAACCTCCGCGGCAACCTGTCGAGCATTTCCCTTACGGATGTGGCCCAGCTGCTGCATGTGAACAAGAAAACGGGTCTGCTCAAAGTCAGCGCCGGGAAGATCGCCGGAACCCTTTTCGTGGTGAACGGCGATGTGATCCATGCGGAAACGCCGCACAGCAAAGGCGAGATGGCGGCCTTCGAGATCCTGGAATGGGACAAGGGCGAATTCGAGTTCATCGCCCAAAAAGTCCAAGCCCCCAACAGCATCCGTCGATCGGTGCCGGACCTCCTTATGGAATCGGCCCGCACCTCGGATTCCCGCAAACGCCTGCGCAGCCTGTTTCCGAACCTCAAATCCGTGCCCTGGCCGACCCTTCAAGGCGATGCGCTGTTGCAGGGAATCAAGATCTACTCCGAAGACCGGAAGATCATCCCGTACTTCGACGGCTACCGGGATTTCATGGACGTCATGGCGACGACGGAACAGAACGAAGTCCAGGTGCTCCAGGCCGCGAGCATCCTCCACGACGCAGGCCGCCTGAAACTTTTCGAACCCGAAGTGCAAGTGAACGTCGGAATCCTGAAAACAGGATTCTTCAAGAAGGGTGACCACCTGGAAGCGCCCAAGTCCCTCGAGGCCCATTGGCGGCAGCTGGAACCCTACAGCAGCTCGCCCATCGCCAACCTGCGCGTGATGTGGGCCCACGGCCCCGCCGTGGATCCCGTCCAATTCGTCACCGGCATGAACGACTTCACCATCGCCATCTCCAAGGACCTCCTGGGCGCCTGGGGCCTGAACGAAGGCGACGTCGTGCAGGTGCGGCCGGCCCCATAGTCGGCCCAGAGCCTTCAGGAATTCTTCTTCGCCCTCGGATGCGCTGAATTGTAGGTCTTCGAGAGCTGCTCCAGGTCCAGATGGGTGTAGCGCTGCGTGGTGCTGAGGCTGGCGTGGCCCAGCAGTTCCTGGATGGCGCGGAGGTCCATGCCGCGGGCGAGCAGGTGCGACGCGAAGCTGTGGCGGAGGGCGTGGGGACTGATGCGCGCCCTGAGCGCGGCGCCTTCCACGGCCTTCTGGAGCAGATTCCGGACGCTGGTGGCGGTCAGGCGGCCGCCGCGCAAGTTGATGAAGACCGCTGCGGTCGGCGGCAGGGATTTCAGGGACAATTGGCGGCCCCTATGCGACAGGTAGGTTTCCAGCGTGCTGGCGGCCTCCGGATGGAACGGGACCAGCCTTTCCTTGCTGCCCTTGCCCAGCACGCGCAGCGTCCGCTGCTCGAAATACACATCCTGGAGGTCCAGCCCCACCAGTTCAGAAACGCGCAGCCCAGATGCGTAGAGCAGCTCCAGCAGGCAGCGCAGCCGGGCCGACGGAAAATCCACAGCGGCCGGCAGATCCAGCAGCGATGCGCTCTCGCCCTCGGTCAGGAAGGCCGGCAGCTTGGCGGCCTGCTTGGGATTCCTGAGGCCCGAGGCCGGATTGACGGGGATGCGCCCGGTATCCCAAAGCCACCTGAAGAATCCCCTGGCTGTGGAAAGGATCCGGGCCTGGCTGGCGGGGTCCAGGCCCCGCTCGCCGAGTTCCAGGGCGAAGCGCCTCAGGGTCCGCGGGCTCACATCCCATCCCGCCCAAGATTCTCCGATGGCATGCGCAACGAGTTTTTCCAGGTCGCCCTTTTGCGCCCGCGCAGTGTGCTGCGAAACGCCTCTGGCGCGTTGTTCCAAATGGAAGGCCTGGACTGCTTCTGCCAGCGGAGAAGGGGACGTCATCCTGTTACCATGCCATCACCTCTTCAGCCCTTCCATCTCGGAGTCACAACGGTGAACGAATCTGCCACGACCATCGCGGAATTATTTTATGCGGCGGTCGAGCTCGACCTGCCAGATGCCTTGGCGGTGAAAAAGGAAGGCCGCTACGTCCCCATCTCGAGCTTGGAACTGAAAATCAGCGTGGAACGCCTGGCCCTGGCCATGTACGACCGCGGCCTGAGGCCGGGAAACCATGTGGCCATCCTGGCGGAAAACAGCCCCGAGTGGGCCATGACCGACTATGCGTGCGCGATCTCAGGGCTTCCCACCGCCACGATCTACGCGACCCTGATCGCTTCCCAGGCCGCCTTCATCCTGAACAATTCGAAATCCAGATGGGTGTTCTGTTCCGACCAGGCCCAGCTGGCCAAAGTGCTTGAGCTCTGGCCCACCCTGCCCGACCTTGAACTGGCCGTGCTCATCCAAGGGCCTGTGCCGGAAGCGCACGGCCACACAGTCCTCTCCTGGTCTCAGCTCATGGAAGAGGGCAAGGCCCAGGATGGCCGGCGGCTGCTCGTGAGGCAATGGGGCTTGGAGCGGAAGCCCGAAGATCTGCTGACGTTGATCTACACCTCGGGGACGACGGCCGATCCGAAGGGCGCCATGTTGAGCCATGGCAACATCGTTTCAAACGTCCACGCTTCCTTGAAGGCCCTTCCCGTGCAGGCCAGGGACCGTTGCCTTTCCTTCCTGCCCCTGACCCACATCTTCGAGCGCATGGCCGGCCACTACGTGATGCTGCACATGGGCGCGAGCATCTACTACGCGGAAAGCGTGAACTCGGTGCCTGAAAACCTCCTGGAGGTGAAGCCGACGGTGCTGTGCAGCGTCCCCCGCATCTACGAGAAGATCTTCGCGAAGGTCATGAACGGCGTCGCCGGCTCCGGATGGCCTAAACATCAGCTCTTCCACTGGGCCTACCTCGTCGGGCAGCAGGTGGTGCCCCTGCTCTACCAAGGGAAAAAACCCACAGGCTGGCTGGCGCTCCGGTTCGCCGTGGCCAAAGCGCTGGTCTTCTCCAAAATCAAGGCGCATACGGGCGGCCAGATCCGGTTCGCCGTTTCAGGCGGCGCGCCGCTGATGCCCAAGGTAATGGAGTTTTTCTGGGCCATCGGCCTGCCGATCCTGGAAGGCTACGGGCTCACGGAGACCAGCCCTGTGATCACCGCCAACCGCCTGGGCAAGGTCGGGCCGGGGACTGTAGGCAATCCCCTCTACGACACCTGGGACGGCAAGCCCTTCGTGAAGATCGCGGACGACGGAGAAATCCTTTGCCACGGGCCCAACGTGATGCTCGGGTACTGGGACAACGAGGCCGCCACCAAGGAGGCCATCGACACGGATGGCTATTTCCACACCGGGGACATCGGCGAATTCGATGCCCTGGGCCGGTTGAAAATCACGGACCGCAAGAAGGAGCTCATCATCACCAGCGGAGGCAAGAAAATCGCGCCCCAGCCCATCGAGAATGAATTGAAGACCGACAAGTACGTGTCCCAGGCGGTGCTTGCCGGGGACAAGCGCAATTTCATCAGCGCCCTGATCGTGCCCAACTTCGATTCCCTGGAGCGCTGGGCGGGGTACAAGCATCTGCACTTCGCCAACCGCAGGGAGCTGGTGGAGCAGCCCATCGTGATGGCCAAGCTCATGAGCCGCGTCGAGAAGGTGAACGCGACCCTGTCGAACTACGAGCGGATCAAGAAGATCGTCATCATCCCGGACGAGCTGACCGTCGAGAACGGTGCCCTGACCCCCAGCCTGAAGATCAAGCGGCGGGTGGTGAACCAGATGTACGGCGGCCTGATCGAAGGCCTGTACGAGGTCCACAAAGGCGAGTCCGAGGCGCATTGACCACAAGGCCAGGCGGTGGCAGCTGAGCTTCAGCCCTTCTTCCCGAAGCGTCCGAAGATGCCCTTGGCTTCCTCCATCAGGCCCGTGATGGATCCCTTGATGTCGTCGGCCTTCTCCAGGAGCTTGCCCTTCGCGCCCACCTCCTGCTGCTCGAAGAAGGGATGCTTCGGCGCGAGGTTGAAGGCCCATTCCCAATAGCGGGTGGCCCGAGTCTGCATGCCCATGGACTGGTAGATCTGGGCGATGTGGATGGCGGAGTCGGCGTCTTTTTTATCGAGGCGCAGGCAATGCTCCAGCGCCTGGACCAGCGAACGCTTGTCTCCATCCATGGCGTCCAGGATCTTCACCTGGAGCGCATAGTTTTCATACTGCTCCGGATCCTGTTTGATGGCCTCCGCGACATTTTCAAGGGCCGACGGGAATTGGCCGTTCTCGAATTCTGTTTTCGCCTTCACGTAAAGGGTCCGTTCCGTGCGCGGGGCGGAATCCGCAATCTCCGCCTCGGTCTGGATCCGGATCTTTTGGGACTCAAAAGGGGTCGGCATCGGCGCGGCCGAAGCAGCCGAGGGAGCGGGTTCCACGTTCGGCGCCGGGTTTTGCAAGGCGATCGGGGCCTGGGGGCGCCCGAGGCCCTTGAGCCGGGTGAAGGCCTCGGCCAGTTCCCGGTAGCGCATGGCGGCTTCCAGCTTCTCGGCTCCGGTGTAGCGGTCGGGATGCCATTGCTGGGCCAGCCGCAGGTACGCAGCCATGATTTCCTCGGCGGAAGCATCGGGCTTGATCTGGAGTACCTCGTGAGGATTCATGCGGCCGCCGATGAACAGAGTCTATAGGGATTTTTCGGGAACACGGAGGGCTTCTTCACATCATTTTAGGCTCGTGTCGCTGAAAGACACCTTTAAAACCGAAGGTGGGCGGCGCCCCTTTCGATCGCTCGATGGAGAGACAATTCCTTGGAAAAAAAATGAAAAAGGCGACGCTTGAATTTTGTGATCGAATCTATATTATTACTAATGTCGTAACCTTATTGGAGAAAAATGCTCGGCATCGGACGACACACAGACTACGCAGCCCGCCTGGTTCTGCACTTGGCCAGCCTGGCCGAGAACACCCAGGTCACCATCGCCGAAATCGCCGAAGAGCGCATGCTCCCGGTGGCATTCGTCCGCAGGCTGATCGGGCCCCTGTCCAGCGCAGGCATCCTGGCCACGGTGGTGGGGGCGAAGGGTGGAGTCCGCTTGGGGCGCCCCGCTTCGGAGATCACCCTTCTGGACCTGGTGAATGCCATGGAGGGCGGCATCACCCTGAACCACTGCGTCGGCAATGAGCACACCTGTCCCTTGTCCAGCCACTGTCCGGTCCAATCCGCCTGGGCGGGAGCCACCCGGTCGCTGGAAGACAATCTGGCCTCGGTGACGTTCGAGGCCCTCGCCCACGGAGCCGAAGGCCATGTTCAGGCCCATCGGGAACGGCACAGTTCCCACTCCAAGAGTTCGACCCTGAAAGGCGGCCGCCATGTGGGCGTGTGAGGGAAACCCGGATGGAATGGTTTTGCAGGCTGCCTGGCCATGGAACTGACCTGGATCTCCATCGCGGCGAGCCTCTTGATGGGGCTGGGGGCGCTGTTCGTCTTCGTGTTCGCGGTGAAGAAAGGGTGGTTCAGGAACATCGAGGACACCAAGTACCAGGTTTTCTGGTCGGAGCTCGACGACCCCAAAAAGAAGGATGCTTCGCAGGAGGGCGTGAATGGCAGTCAATCTGAAAAGAAGTAGCGGCGCCGGGGCGTCGCCGGAATCCATGCAGCGTCGGCGGATGCTCGGCTGGCTGACGGGCCTGGGCCTGTTCGGCTCGGGCATCCTCAGCGCGATTTCGAATTTCGTCTTTATCAAACCGCGCGCCACCTATGGCCAGCCCCAGCGCTTCAGCATCGGCAAGCCCGATGATTTTCCGCCCGGAGTCCGGGCCACGCTGGGGGCCCGGGGCCTCTGCGTCGTCCGGGAAGGCAACAAGATCGCCGCCCTTTCGACCACCTGCACGCACCTGGGCTGCATCGTGGGTGTGAGCGACTCGGGCTTCGCCTGCCCCTGCCATGGATCGCGCTTCGACCAGGACGGGACCGTCACCGGTGGCCCCGCGCCACGGCCCCTGCCCTGGTACAAGGTCACGCTCGCGCCGAACGGCGAGCTTGAAGTGGACAAAGACATCGAAATCACGCCTGGGAGCTACTTGAGCCTATGAGTCCCTCCACCGAACCCGCCCCGCCCAAAGCCAATCTCCTGACCGCGGCGAAGGAATTCCCGAAGAACGTCTGGAATTCCATCTTCCGCAATCCGCTGCCTTCGAATGATCTGGAAAGGTCGGCGACCAGCTTCACGAACTTCTTCCTGCACATCCATCCCGTGAAGGTGCATCGGCACTCCCTGAAGGCCACCTATACCTTCGGGCTCGGGCTGGTCTCCTTCTTCCTGTTCGTGATCCTGATCCTCACCGGCATCCTGCTGATGTTCTACTACGTGCCCTCCACCACCCAGGCCTACGACCGGATGCTGGACCTGCGGGGAACGGTGGCTTTCGGAATGATCCTGCGGAACATGCACCGGTGGTCCGCCCACGGCATGGTGGCGGTGGTCTTCCTGCACATGGCAAGAGTCTTTTTCACCGGCGCCTACAAGAAGCCCCGCGAATTCAACTGGGTGGTGGGCGTGGTCCTCTTCCTGCTCACGCTCTTCATGAGCTTCACCGGCTACTTGCTGCCCTGGGACCAGCTGGCTTTCTGGGCGATCACCGTGGGCACCGCCATCGCCGGCTACGCGCCTGTGGTGGGCAAGGACATCCAGTTCCTGCTCATGGGCGGCACCAGCGTCGGACAGGAGGCCCTGCTGCGCTTCTACGTACTGCACGTGGCGGTGCTTCCCGCCATCCTGACCCTTGGCATCGCCATCCATTTCTGGCGCATCCGCAAAGATGGCGGGCTATCCCGGCCACCGGAGGCGGACGCCACGCCGACGTTGGAGTTCACCACTCCGGCCGCCGCCACGAAGAGCGCCGGGCCCGAACCCCGCAAGACCTACGGCCTGCAGGGGCTGGTGCGGGGACCGATTACCAAAGCCGGGCAGGTGCCGGACAATACCGTTTTCTCCTGGCCCGACCTGTTCCGGGCGGAGCTGTTCACCTTCGTCATCACCCTCTCGGCGATCCTCATCCTGTCGCTGCTGTTCAACGCCCCGCTTGAGGAGCCGGTGAACATCCTGCACCCCCCCAACCCCGCCAAGGCGCCCTGGTACTTCCTCGGGCTGCAGGAGATGGTCAGCTATTCGGCCTTCTGGGGCGGCATCGGCATCCCGACCATCTTCGTCGTGCTGCTGTTCATCACCCCCTACATCGACCGGACGCCGGCGGGCGTCGGCAAGTGGTTCGCGAAGGAACGGCTGCTGGCCAACACCATCTTCCTCACCTTCGTGCTGGCGAACCTCGTGTTCGTGGTCATCGGCACCTTCTTCCGCGGGCCCAACTGGGCCTTCGTGATGCCCTGGTGAGGAGATGCGCATGAGAATCGCACTTGCCATCGGAACCTTCTTCATCCTGCTGATCCACGGGATCGTGTTCTACGACCAGTTCTTCCACCGCTGGGAGCGGAACCAGATCGCGTACTTCGACCAGGCCCGCGCCATGGCCAAAACCGACGCCGAGCGCGCCGCCCTGTCGGACCGTTCTCCCCGCATCGAACAGATCGTGGTCAGCAATTTCGGCGAAACCCGCGTGGACCGCTGCACCACTTGCCACATCGCCTCGGATGACCCCCGCTTCGCGACCTATGCCCAGCCGCTCAGGACCCATCCCTATTCGATCGCCATGGGCGATGCGCAGAAGGACGGCAAGTGGGAGCGGCGCCACAAGTTTTCGGAATTCGGCTGCACCGTCTGCCATGACGGCCAGGGGCGCGGCCTGGAGCCGAAATACAGCCACGGCGAGGACGAATACTGGCCGGATCCCCTGCTGGGCCACACGACCCAGGAGAGCTGGCGCAAGGACTACGCCCCCAAGCTCAAGGGCGGCGAATACCTCGAAGCGAACTGCGCGCAGTGCCACACGGACCCAGGGTTCGCGGGCACGGCCACGGTGGAGAAAGGACGCAAGCTCTTCTTCGCCACCAACTGCTATGGCTGCCACCGCATCGAGGGGCTGTCGGACGGCACCATCGGACCCGACCTCACGGAGGTGGGCAAGAAATGGAAGCTCGATTACCTGTGGGGCCGCATCGCCGATCCGCGCGCGATCCTGGCCACGTCCATCATGCCCAAATTCAATTTGAAGGATGACGAGATCAAAGCCCTCGTGGTCTTCCTGAAAAGCCGGAAGGGCCGCAATTTCGCCGAAACGGAAATCCAGCGCTACAAGGTGAAGCTCACGGGCGGGGCCGAGCTGGTCCAGGCCACCATCAAGCCGGTGGAGATCAAGCCCGCGGAGATGCTCAAGCAGGGCGAGAAGCTCATCCTGGACCGCGCCTGCACCGCCTGCCATAAGCTCGGCGCGCGGGACGGCGGCATCGCCCCGGATCTCAGTTTCGAGGGCGCGATCAAGGACGAGCAGTGGATCTCGGACCATTTCAGGAATCCGAAATCCACCATGCCGGATTCCATCATGCCGACCTTCCGGTTCACCGACGACGAATTCAAGGCCATGACGGCCTACCTCGTCAGCCTCAAGGCCGCTCCGGCCCTGGCCAACGGCGAGGCGACCTACAAGGCCTTGTGCCTGCGCTGCCATGGCGAAAAGGGGGACGGGAACGGACCCATCGCCATCCACCTGGATCCCTTCCCGCGGGATCTGACGAAAGCGGGCTTCATGAATTCCAAATCCGACCAGCGGCTGGTGGATTCCATCCGCAACGGCGTCGCGGGGACTTCCATGCCCGCCTGGGGGAAGTTGCTTACCGATGAACAGGCGAAAGGCGTGCTCGCCTACATCCAGACCGCCTACACCAAGGAGCCGCGCCGCGAGCTGAAAGCGCGGCAGCTTCCGGAGAAGAACCCCATCGCCATGAGCGCGGAATCCGTGGCCCGCGGCGAGGCGCAATTCGTCAACCGCTGCGCGGGCTGCCATGGGAAGAAGGCCGACGGCAAAGGGCCCAACTCCCTGGACATCCAGCCCAAGCCCCGCAACCTGCGGAACGCCAGGTTCGTCGGAAGCGTGGACGACCGGCGGCTCTTCGAATCCATCCTCTACGGCGTGCAGGGCACCGCCATGCCGCCCTGGATCGACTACGGCCTGAACAACAACGATGTCGGCGATCTAGTCAATTTCATCCGTTCCATCAATCAGAAGCCGAAAGGAGGCCAGAATGCAGTTGCAACTAAGTAAGGCCGAAGGGGCGGGCGCTTCGGCACCCTCGGGGGCCCTTGTCCATGATGACGCCACCGCGAGGTGGTTCATCGTGAGCGCCGTCGCCTATTTCTTCATCGTGGGCATCATCGCGGTGCTCATCGCGGCGAAGTTCGTGTGGCCCGACCTGATGGGGACGATCCCCTGGCTTACCTACGGGCGGCTCCGGCCTCTGCACGTCAACGGCATGCTGTTCGGCTGGCTGCTGGCCGCGGACATGGGCCTGACCTACTACATCATCCCCCGCCTCTGCGGCGTGAAGCTCTGGAGCGAGAAGCTCGGCTTGGCCACGGCGGCCCTCTGGAATTTCATCATCCTGGGCGCCGTCGTCTGCCTGCTGGCCGGCTGGAACCAGGGCTGGGAATACGCGGAACTGCCCATGTTCCTGGATGTGCTGGTGGTCGTGGCCTGGATCATGTTCGGGGCGAACATCTTCATGACCATCGCGCAGCGCAAGTACGAGGCCATGTACGTCTCCATCTGGTACATCATGGGCACCATCGTGTGGACGGCCTTCGTGTACCTCACCGGCAATTTCGCGACCCTGTTCGCCACCGGAACCAACCAGGCGAACCTGAATTGGATGTACGTGCACAACGCCGTGGGCCTCATCTTCACTCCAGTGGGGCTGGCCATCGCGTACTACATGATCCCCCGCTCATCGAACACGCCGCTCTACAGCCACAAGCTGTCCATGGTCGGCTTCTGGTCCCTGGCCTTCGTCTACGTCTGGACCGGCGCCCACCACATGATCCACGGACCCATTTCCCAGTGGCTGCAGACCATCGCCATCGCCTTCTCCGTGATGCTGCTGATCCCGGTGTGGGCCGCGGTGTACAACTTCTTCGCCACCATGAAGGGCCAATGGCACCAGCTCCGCGAGAGCGTGCCCCTGAAGTTCCTCATGTCCGGCGTCGTGTTCTACCTGCTGACCTGCTTCCAGGGCCCCATGCACAGCCTGCGCACCGTCAACGCCATCGTCTCCAAGACCGACTGGATTCCCGGCCACGCCCACATGGCCGTGCTGGGGACCTTCAGCTTCTTCGCCATCGCCGGAATCTACTTCGCCGTGCCCCGGTTATGGGGCAAGGCGCTACACTCCGAAGCCCTGGCCAACTGGAGCTACTGGATGATGATGATCGGCGGCCTCGGGTTCTTCGTGACCCTATGGCTCGGCGGCTTCTGGCAGGGCTGGCAGTGGAACAACTGGTCCATCCCTTTCATTGACACCGTCGTCGCGCTGAAACCCGTGTGGGCCGTGCGCTTCTTCTCGGGAGTCCTGATTTTCGTCGGCATCGTGATGTTCGCCTACAACGTACTTGCGACCGCTCTGGGCGCCAAAGAGGAGCCGGCTGTCTAGGCCGCGCGAGAGGAGAACAACCATGTTGAAAAAAGCAGACAACAACGCTCTATGGGCCGTCATCGCATCCCTTGTGCTCTTCCTGATCGGAGGCCTTCTCACGACGGTGGTGCCCCCATTAGTGGACACGACCTGGTCCAAACCCTTCGAAAACACCGACCCCGCCAAGGGCCCCACGGGCAAGCTGGTAAAGCTCGACGCCCAGCAACTGAAAGGCCGGGAGATCTACATCCGGGAGGGTTGCTGGTACTGCCATACCCAGCAGGTGCGCACCCTGCTCGCGGACACGAAGCGCTACGGATGGCGGGGCGTGGACGCCCCCATCTCCACACCCGATGAATTCGTGAACGACTCGCCCCACATGTTCGGCACCAAGCGGACGGGCCCGGACCTCGCAAGGGTCGGAGGCAAGTACGACGAGCAGTGGCACCGGACCCACTTCCGCAACCCCCGGGATCTGGTCAAGGGCTCCGTCATGCCGCCCTACCCCTGGATCGTGAACAATCCGGCGGAATTCCAGGCGCTGGTGGCCTACCTGCAGAGCCTCGGCCGCGCTAAGGACTGGCGCCCCGCCAACGACTACGAAAAGTGAGGGCGCGATGAACGATTACACCTATCCAAGCGTGTTCTTCGCCTACCTGTTCTTCGCCCTCATGTTCTTCCTCGCGGTCCATTTCTTCATCAAGACCCTGCGGGACGGGTACTGGGGCGAGCACAGCGAGGACGCCAAGTACACGATGTTCGATTCCGATGATCCCGAAAGGAGAAAACCATGAGTGAAAAAACCGGCGTTTCCCCGGAAAAGGGAGAGCAGGAGCTGAAAGAGTACGCTGATGGCTGGATGACCGAACGCAAAGGCACGGATGCGCCGGGTTTCCTCAAGCTGGCCTTCCCGGTCATCGGCCTTGGCTGCGTGGCCTACCTGGTGGTCCAGATGTACGGGGACATCGGCCACGCCACCCGCGGCCCTTTGGTGCAGCAGTTCAACGCCGCCACCAAGACCAGCCCGGCCCTGATGTACATCGTGGCCCTGCTGGCCCTGGCCTACGTTGCCATCGTGGTCCTCTTCACCATCCGCGCCTTCCACGAGGATTGACCCAGTGAACGAAGGAAGTTGGCAGCTCAGAGTTCCGGACGACTCGCAGTACTGGGTCGAAATGGTCAAGTGCCAGGACGCCTGCCCGGTGCACACCGACGCCTGCGGCTACGTGACGGCCATCGCCGAAGGCCGCTACGACGACGCCTACCGCATCGCCCGGGCCACGAACCCCTTCGCCTCCATCTGCGGGCGGGTCTGCGGCGCGCCCTGCGAGGCCAACTGCCGACGGGGCGAACTGGACGAACCCGTGGCGATCCGCGCACTCAAGCGTTTCGTCACGGATAAGTTCGGGCCCGAAACCGGGGACTACGAGCGGTACCGCTCCGGCTGCGACCAGCGGATGCTGCCCGCCAACCGGGGCGATTTCGAGCGCATCGCCATCATCGGCGCCGGCGTCAGCGGCCTCACGGTGGCGCACGACCTGATCCAGCTCGGATACAAAGTCACGGTCTTCGAGGCCAACTCGGAGCCCGGCGGGATGCTGATGGTGGGGGTGCCCGTGTTCCGGCTGCCGCGGGAACTGGTGCGCCATGAGATGGAGGCGATCCTTTCCATGGGGGTCGAGCTGAAGTGCAACATGAAGCTCGGCCGCGATTTCACCATCGCCGATCTGAGGGCCCAGGGCTTCAAGGCCATCTTCCTGGGCGTGGGTCTGCCCAACGGGCGCAAGCTCGCCTTGCCTGGCGGCGAGACCGAAGGCGTCTATGACGGCATGGAATTCCTCCGGGCCTTCAACGAGGGCAAGCCCATGCCCCTGGGCCGCCGGGTCGTCGTCATCGGCGGCGGCAATGTCGCCTACGACGTGGCGCGGTCGGCAGTGCGGCCCGTGGAGAACATCAGCAAGTCGGAGGCCCTGGAGGAGATGGGCCACGGCGAGAAGGTGGCCTACGATGTGGCGCGCTCGGCCCTGCGCATGAGCGGCGACAAGGAAGTCCATGTGGTCTGCCTGGAATCCAGGGAGGAGATGCCCGCCGACGACGTGGAAGTGGTCGAGGGCGAAGAAGAAGGGCTCCGTCTCCACAACCGCTGCGGTCCGAAGGAGATCATCGTCTCCAACGGCAAAGTGGGCGGCCTGCGCACGGTCAAGTGCCTCTCGGTATTCAACGCCGAGGGCCGCTTCGAGCCCAAGTTCGACGAGGATTCCATCGAGGACATCCACGCGGATTCAGTGATCTTCGCCATCGGCCAGACTTCGGATCTCTCCTTTCTCAAGCCCGAGGATGGCGTGGAATCGGACCGCGGCCTCATCAAGGTCAACCGCGAGACCTACCAGACCACGGCCCCTGACATCTTCGCCTGCGGCGACATCGCCCATGGACCAAGGCTGTTCATCGACGCCATCGCATCGGCCCACACCGCGGCCCGCTCGATGCACGATTTCCTGCGGGGCACCCGCACCGACATCGTGCTGCGCAAGCGCTGGCTCCCGGCGGCCTACACCATGGCCGAAGGCTGGCACCGCCAGGAACGCTGCAATCCGCCGGTGCTGGAAGGCGAACACCGCGCCGCCTCTCTGGACATCGTGGAACTGAGCTTCCCTGAGGCAGAAGCCCGCCGCCAGGGCTCGCGGTGCCTGCGCTGCAACATCAACACGGTGTTCGACACCAGCATCTGCATCGCCTGCAACGGCTGCGTGGATGTCTGCCCGGAGGACCTCATCAAGCTGGTGGGCCTCAGCAAATTGCCTGACGATGACGCCTGGCAGCGGGTCTCCCAGGCGGGCGCTGAAATTTCGAAAGCGGAATACGCAGCCCTCGGCGCAGCGGAGAAAGACGAGATGGGCGGCGTCATGCTGAAGGATGAAAGCACCTGCATCCGCTGCGCCATGTGCGCCTCAAGGTGCCCCACCCACGCCATCCTGATGAAGCGCTTCGAACACTTCACGGAATGCGTGTCGGTGCCCTCCCAGAATCCCAAGCTCCTGTATCCGATCGGAACGTGATGGAGGCCGCCGCCGGAACGGTGCCCGCGCGGAAGCCCAAGGTGGAGCGCCTCCCACCCCTGCCGCCGGCGGACACGCACTACCACCGCGTCCGGAAACGGTTCCACCTGGCCTTCTTCCTGGCCTTCGTCGCCCTGCCCTTCTCCAACCTGATGCGCTTCGACATCCCCCGGCAGCGCTTCTACTTCGCCGGCATCGAGCTCTGGGTCAGCGAATTCAGCATCATCTTTTTCGCATTGATGTTCCTGATGTTCGTGGTCGCGGCTTCGGCCATCGTCTATGGGCGCATCTACTGCGGCTACGCCTGCCCCCAGATGATCTTCAGCGAGTGGAGCGTCTCGGTCGAGAAATGGGCCGCCGGCCTCGTCCGGAAATCAGTTCCAAGGTGGCCGGCCGCCCGGCGGAAGGCCGCGGCGGGCGCCATCTTCTACGCCATCCTCGCGGTCGCATCGGTGTTCCTGGCCTTCGTGTTCACCTCCTACTTCGTGGAGCCGCGGGATCTGATGGCCCGGTTGGCCCATTTCGACCTGGTCACCACCGGGGGCATCACCGGCGCTTCGGTCACGCTGATCACCTTCCTGGATTTCACCCTGGTCCGCCAGGGCTTCTGCAAGACCGTCTGCCCCTACGGCTACCTCCAGGGCATGCTCCAGGACCAGCACACGCTCCTGGTCCTGTACCGCGACGAAACCAACGCCTGCATCGAATGCAAGAAATGCGTGAACGTCTGCGAAATGGGCATCGACATCCGCGATTCGCCTTACCAGATCGAGTGCGTCCACTGCGGCGATTGCGTGGATGCCTGCGAGGATGTCCTGCGCAGGGTCGGCCATCCGGGGTTGATCCATTATTCCTGGGGCGAGAAAAACACCGCCGCCTCCACGCAAAAGGAGCCGTGGCACCACCGCTGGGGCTTCCGGGACGCCAAGCGGGTCGTGATCCTGCTCGTGTTGCTCTTCTACTTGTCCGGGCTGGGGGTGGCGCTTTCCATGCGGCGGCCGGTCCTGGTCTATATCGCGGCGGACCGTTCGACCATGTACCAGATCCAGCCCGATGGCCGGGTGGCCAACCGGATCCGGATGAAGCTGGCGAACCGGTCCAGCCAACCCGTGGAGGTCAGGCTCTGGGTCGAGGGAATTCCGGACGCGGAGCTGGCCATCGCTCCCAACCCGGTTCCGCTGGCGCCGGGGCAGCTCCTCGAGAACACTGTGGACCTGAGGGTTCCACCGTGGGCGGGGGCCCAGAGCGTGAACCAGATCCGCATCCTGGCCCAGCCTTCGAACGCGAAAACGCCTGACATCTCCGAACTGACCTTCATCATGCCATCCAAGGGGAATTGAGAATGACGACCAAGAAACAGGGAGCCGCCCTCTTCCCGCTGCTGTTCGGGCTCATCAGCCTGTTGTTCATCGGCATCATGATCTATGTCTACCGCGGCTCCAGGCAGGCCGATCCCGTGATGCTGGACGAGCAGGGCAGGCCCAAACAAGCCCAGCACTCATGAACCCGGCCGCGACCTGCGACCTCTGCGGCGCGCCCGCGGACAAGCGCCCCCGGACCCAGGCCTTCGATGCGGTGGAAAAGCGGTTCTGCTGCACGGGCTGTTTGAACGTCTATGGGATCCTTTTCGAAAGCGGGATCCTCGCCTCGGGCGTGGACATCCGCCAGACGGACATCTTCCAACAGAGCCTGAAGCTGGGCCTGCTCGGCGGAGGCGATGGCGAGGAGGGGCGCCAGGCCATTCCTGCCGACGCCGAAACCAAGGAAGCGCTCTACCAGTTGTCCGGCATGTGGTGCGCCTCCTGCGGCTGGGTGGTGGAGCATGTGCTGGCGAAGGAGCGAGGCATCGTCTCGGCGGAAGTGCTGTTCGCGTCCGATCTGCTCAAGGTGAAGTACTGCCCCCAATTCCTATTGCCCGGACGCATCCCAGAGCAGGTCGCCGCGCTGGGCTACCGCGCGGTGGAACACGGCGCCGAGCGGGAGGGCGACCGCCGCGAATGGCAGGATCTGCTCTTGCGGCTGGGCGTCGCCGGGGCCCTGTGGATGAACGTGATGCTGTTCAGCCTGGTGATCTATGCCAGCTACTGGGAAGGCATCGCCGAATGGGCCAGGCGCGCGGTGCCGTTCATCCTGATGCTCCTCACGCTGCCGGTGGTCCTGTATTCAGCCTGGCCCATCCACCGCATCGCCTGGCTCGGCCTGCGCCATGGTTTCCTGAGGATGGAGGCCCTCATTTCCACAGGTGTCTTCGCCGCCTTCGCGTACAGCAGCGCGCAGGCCTTCCTCGGAGGGCAGCATTACTACTTCGATACCGCCTGCGCCATCGTCACCTTGATGCTCACGGGAAAAATGCTTGAGCGCGGGGCCAAGGAGCGCAGCGCCAAGGCCCTCACGATGCTCCACCGCCTGCTGCCGAGGAAGGCCAGGCTTCGGATCGAAGGCCGGGAGCGGTTCGTCTCCATCGATGCCCTCGACGTGGGAACCGCGTACCTGGTGAAACCGGGCGAGCGGCTTCCGGCGGACGGCATCGTCATCGAGGGCGCCTCGAAGGTCGACGAATCGGTCCTGACGGGGGAATCGGAATTGCGGTCCAAGGGGGTCGGCGACGAGGTGGTGTGCGGGAGCCTGAATGCCGCCGGCGTGTTGGAGGTCCGCGTGACCCGGGCCGGGGAGGATTCCACGCTGGCCCAGATCATCCGGTCCGTCGAGAACGCCCTCGCCGGGCGGAGCCCCCTGGAGCGGGTGGTGGACAGGGTTTCCAGGATCTTCATTCCCGCCGTCCTCGTCATCGCCCTCGCGGCCCTGGGTGGCTGCCTCCTGGCTGGGCTGCCTCCGACCACGGCGATGCTCCGTGCCATCGCGGTGCTGGTCATCGCCTGTCCCTGCGCCCTCGGCATCGCCACGCCCTTGGCCACCACCGCCGCCGTCGGGTCGGCCTCGGCCCACGGAATCCTCATCCGGGATGTGCGGGTCCTGGAGACCTTCCGCAAGGTGGATGTCCTCGTGCTCGACAAGACCGGCACTGTCACCGATGGCGTCTTCCGGGTCCGGGAGTCGATGGCCGAACATCTTGATCTCCTGGCGAGCCTGGAATCCTACTCCGAGCATCCCGTGGCCCGGGCCCTGGTGCGGCACGCCAGCGACCAGGGCCTGGCGCTACAGGACGCCACGGATATCCAGGTCCGCGAAGGGATGGGCATCGCGGGAAGCGTGGCCGGCCGCCGGACCGCCGTGGGCAACCTCTCGATGTTCCTGGCCGACGGCATCGATCTACCCGCGGAGCTGCTGACCCGGGCAGGAGCCTGGCAGACCGACGGGCTGACCGTGGCCTTCGCGGCCGTGGATGGCCGCTGCGCGGGCGCCATGGCCTTCGGCGACAGCCCGCGGCAGGAGGCCACGGGAGTCATCTCGGCCCTCAGGGCCAGAGGCATCCGGGTTGTGCTCCTGTCGGGCGACGCGCAATCCACCACCGAGCGCATCGCCAGGGCCGTCGGCGCGGATGAATGGGTGGGCGGAGTGCCCCCGGGCGAGAAGGCAGCGGCTATCCAGCGCCTCCAGGCGGGGGGCGCCGTGGTCGCCATGGTCGGAGACGGCATCAACGACGCGCCAGCCCTGGCGGTCGCGGATCTCGGGATCGCCATGGGGTCCGGCGCCGACCTGGCGAGGCAGACGGCCCCGGTGGTGCTCATGAGCGATTCGCTCCTGCGCATTCCCGAGACCTTCGCCCTGGCGGCCCACACCTTGCGGATCGTGCGCCAGAACCTGTTCTGGGCTTTCTTCTACAACACCGCCGGAATCATCCTGGCCATCGCCGGGGTGCTCAACCCCATCCTGGCCGCAGCGGCCATGGTGTTCTCCAGCCTCTCGGTGATCGGAAATTCCCTGCGCCTGAATCGTTTCCACCATGCCTTGCGGACACCCGCGACGTCCGCCGTCCACAGGCCCTCGCTCCCCTTCCAGCTTCACGGTCAAGGAGGGGCCACCTAACGAACAGGAACTGATATGGACGAGGGGGACCGCCCGCTCGCTCCGCGTCCCCCGCGTGGTGTCCGGGCGAAGCCCGGCCACCGCGCCTGATGCGATACTGGAATGGAGGCCTTCCTCCCCGTGACCATCGAGCGCTTTGCCTCGGCCGGACCATGAGCCTGGAAGCCTCTGCCGGAGTCCCATTGCGTCATGATTAAGCATAATTATTTAAATTACTTACGTGAATCATCCGAAATGATCAAGTTCGAGCATACGGTGTTCGCGCTGCCTTTCGCGTTCCTGGCCGCCCTGACTGCCGCCCAGGGCATGCCGCCCCTCCGTACCCTGCTCTGGATCATGGCTGCCATGGTGGGCGCGCGAACCGCGGCCATGACCTTCAACCGGCTGGTGGACGAGGATGTGGACGCCCAGAATCCCCGGACGGCCATGCGCGCCCTACCCGCGGGCCGGTTGCCCAAGTGGGCCGCCTGGCTGATGCTCGGGTCGGGCACCCTGCTCTTCGGCGTGGCGGCGGGAGCGCTCGGGCCGCTCTGTTGGAAGCTCTCCCCCCTCGCCCTGGCCATCATCCTCGGGTACTCGCTCTGCAAGCGGTTCACGTCCATGGCCCATGTGGTCCTCGGTCTTTCCCTCTCCGGCGCGCCGCTGGGCGCCTGGATCGCCATCACCAACCGCATCGACACGCCCGCCTGGCTGCTGGCCGGCGGAGTGCTCTGCTGGACCGCGGGATTCGATATTCTTTACGCGCTCCAGGACCAGGAATTCGATCAGGACCGCGGGCTGCATTCCATCCCCGCCAAGCTGGGGACGCCCTGGTCCCTCTGGCTCTCGCGCTGGCTGCACATCGCGGCCCTGCTGCTCTGGGGGATGTTCAACCGCGAGATGGGGGCCCACCTCTTCCCCTGGCTCGCCTGGCTTGTGGTGGCAGGCATCTTGGTCCGGGAGCAATGGCTGGTGAGGGATGGGGACCTGGAGCGCATCGACCAGGCCTTTTTCACCATGAACAGCCTGGTGGGCCTGGTGCTGTTCTGCGGCCATTTCATTGAATGGATGCTCGTTAGATTCAGTGGCGTGGCCTGAAGAGAACCGACGGCTATCCTTCCTCGACAATCCCCCGATTCCACCCTAAGGTAGACAGGCTATGCCCAACCCCGCTTCGAAGCCCGGCAAGATGGTGGCGCAGAATGGCCGCAGAGCGCTCCGGCTCAGCCGACCGGACTCCAGCCGCTTCATCACCCTGATGCTGGTCTTCAGCCACAACACCTTCCGGTGGTCCGTCTCCAAGAAAGTGCTGTCCTGGCTGGCGGGAGGCGCTGTGGGGATCTGGGCGATCGCCGTGGTCGGATCCGGCTATGGCTTCTGGGCCACGAAGAAAATCATGAGTTTCGACCGGCTCCACAAGGAAACCCAAGAGCAGCAGAACCGCCTCCGCACCACGCTGGACCAGGCCACGGGACTCGAGGGGGAGATCAACGCGCTGCGCCGCCAGCACGAGGAGCTGCTTCACCTGCTGGATCCTAAAAATCCCGGCCCGCGGATTCCCCCGATGCCGGGGCAGCCGGAGAAATCCAACGCCCAGTCCAATGCCGATGCCAAGGACTCCACGGCGCTCCGGGTGAGCAGGCTGAAGCAGGAAATCGAAAAAAGCGAGAGCGCCGCCCTCGCCATCAAAGCGCAGATGGCCCCCATCGTCGACGCATGGATCCATACGCCCTCCATCCCGCCCACCGCCGGCTACCTGAGCTCAGGGTTCGGGGTGCGGCTGAATCCCTTCGCCCGCAGGGACGAAGCCGAGGGCGGGTTCGGATTCCATTCAGGACTCGATATCACCAACGCCGAAGGCACCCCCATCCAGGCCACGGCGGATGGCATCGTGGCAACCGCCGGCTGGATGGACCGCTACGGCTACGCGGTGGTGATCAAGCACAACGAGGATCTGGAAACGGTGTACGGCCACATGGCCCGCTGGGATGTCCAGGCGGGACAAACGGTGCATCGCGGCGATATCCTGGGGAAGATGGGCCAGAGCGGCCATGCCACGGGGGTCCACCTGCACTATGAAGTCCGCCTCCGCGGCAAGCCTGTGAACCCCACGCACTATTTGCGGCTCCAGCGAGAATGGTTGTCTACACTGGGTGGTCAGCCCTGAGCGCTTCCTCCGGCGACCGAACCCGACCCTTACCCCAGAGGCCCCCCATGTTCATCCAGAAAAACAAAGAACACTCCCCCGTCGTCCATAGCCTGCTGGGCAAGGGCACGCTCTGGAAGGGCGAAATCCACACCGGCGAGCATTCCCTGCGGATCGAGGGCACCGTGGAAGGCACGATCCACAGCGAAGGCGAAGTCACCATCGCGCCCTCAGGCATCGTGAACGGCACCATCCACGCCAAGCACATGATCGCCACGGGCCGGGCCAAGGGCGTGTTCAAGATCCTCGAGTGCCTGGAGATCCACGGCACCGGCTGCGTCGAAGGCGACGTGGAGGTCGGCAGCCTGGTGGTGGACGAGGGCGGAACCCTCCAGGGCACCTGCACCCGCCGGGGCATGAACAAACCCGAAAACCTGGCCCGAAAACCAGAGGACAAGCCAGAAGCCAAGCCGGAGATCAAGACCGACAAGGCCAAGGCCGAGACCAGGAAGAATGGCTCCACGGCCCATGCCCCGGTGCACGTGACCATTCCGGCCCACACCGGCATCGAACACAAAGGCGAGGACGCAGCCGGCCTGCTGGTGGGCGCAGGGGCCAACGGCAAAGGGAACGAGCGCAGCTAGCCGGGGAACAGCCCGGGCATCCAAAGCCCGGTCTTCTCGGGTAGACCCAACGATGCATTGAGGTTCTGGACGGCCTGCCCCGCCATGCCCTTCATCAGGTTGTCCAAAGCGACGAGGATGGCGGCGCTGCGGCCTTTCACCGCAAGGCCGATCTCGCAGAGGTTCGTGCCCACGACGGACGCGATGCGCGGGGATCCTTCCACCAGCCGGATGAAGGGCGCCTCCCCGTAGGAACCCTGGAAGCGGCGCCGCAGCGCGGTTTCATCCAGGCCTTCGGGGAGCCGGAATTGCAGCGTGGCGAAGATGCCCCGCACCAGCGGCGCGGAATGGGGCACGAAGGAAAGCAGGCCGGCGATCCCCAGGCTTCGCGCCAGTCCATCCATTTCAGCCTGATGCTGGTGTTCCAGGGCCTTGTAGGCCCGGAAATCATGGGCCCGCGTGGGGTGGTGGGCGGTCTCCGAAGGCAGGGCGCCGGATCCGCTGGAACCCGTGACGCCGCTCACCGCGATGAACCCCAGATCGAGACCATCCAAGGGCAGCAGGGCCAATTGCACAGCGGTGGCGAAGCAGCCGGGATTGGCGATGCGGGTGGCTCCCCGCAACGCCCCGCCCTTCCATTCCGGAAGCCCGTAGACGAAGCTCCCAAGCCGATCGGCGCAGGGGTGCGGCTTGCCGTAGGCCGCTAAGAAGGCAGCCCCGTCCTCTAGGCGGAAATCGCCGCTGAGATCGATAAGCCGGACGCGGTCCGCGATGCCCGCGAGCTTCCAGGCGGATTCCAGGCCGGCCAGCTGATGCGCCAGGTCGAAGTGCGGCTGCGCCGAGAACACGGCGATGGCTTCATCTTCGGAAAGGGCCGCCCAGTCCACGTCCGCCTCATAGACGCCATCCACGAATCCCCGGAGGTTCGGGTGGGCCTTCCAGAACGGTTGGCCGACATGGGACTTGGACACCGCCAGGATGGACGCCACGTTGGGATGGCCGCCGAGGAGGCGCAACAGCTCGCCGCCGCCATAGCCCGCGGCGCCCAGGATGACCGCGCGGATTTTCACGCGTGCCCCGCTTTCCGGCTCTCGATGAGGTCCAGGATGTAATCGCCGAGGCCCTGGGCATCGGTGCGGGCGTTCCGGGCCGGCAATCCCAACTGCTCTTCCACGAACCGCACCCCCACGCGGTTGTCCGTGGCGGGGCCCGCCACAAGATCCACGGAGATTCCGAAGGTCTCCTTCAGGAATTCCACGCCTCCGGCCACGCCCACCGGATCGTTGGCGCAGAGCACGAAGGCCGCGGCGAGGGCTCTCAACTCAGGGTCCGCTAGGATGGCCTGGACGCCGTACTCGCCCATGATGCCGTCCCCGGTTTCGGCCACGATGATATCCACGCCCCGGGACGCGGCTTCGGAAAAGAGCACTTTGGCCGCCGCCGCGGAATTTTCCGCGTTGGTGGCCACGACGCCCGCATCCGTGAAATCCAGCGCCACCTCGGCGCCGTAATCGCGCAACCCGAGGATGTCTTTCATCAAGCTGATGCCCGTGAGCTTCAACCCGCCCACCCGCATCCCAGCGGCCCGGAACCGCCGCACCAGGGCGCAGGCAGCGGCGGTCTTGCCTGAATTCATGCAGGTGCCCGCCACGAACACCACGGGGCAGGTCGGCAGCGGGCCGCCGCGTTTCAAAGCGCCCTGCTGGATCTTGGCGGGATGGCCCTGCCGCTTCTGGAATTCCGGGTAGACCAGGACCTGTCCCAGCACTTCGATCTCGAAGGGCGGCCCCACATCCGGGTTATGGGAAACGCAATGGCCGAGCACGCCGCCCAGGTTCAGCACGTTGAGCCGGTCCCCGGCCTTCACGGCCGTGGGCAATACGCCCTCGTAGCCGTGGAGCGCGTTGCGGTGGCCCAGGGCCCCTACGATGAGATCGCCTTTCTGCAGCATGCTCATGCGGCCGAACACATCCTCCAGCTGGTTGTAGACGCTCTTGTCGCCCAGGATCCGGCCCGCCAGGACCGTGCCTGATTCAGCCGTGATGGATTCGGTCAGCGTCACCATCCGGTCCAACCGGAGGTTCCGGGTCACGGACGCGACTTTGTCGAGATGGATCCTCATCGAGCACCTCCAGCCTTTAAGGCGAGCATCTGGGGAACCCCGTAGAGTTTCGCGAAACCGGCTGCCTCGGCTCCGCTCCACAGGTGGTTGGACTCGCCGTAGCTGGCTATGTGCGGATTCATCAGGCCGAACGGCGATCGCACCCCGTCCACCGAAAAACAGCGCGGGCGCAGGGTCAACCGCACGTCGCCGCTCACCCTCGCCTGGCTGGACAGCAGGAACGCCTCCAGATCCCGCACCAGCGGGTCGAAGAACTTTCCTTCGTGGAGCATGGAGCCGTAGAGGTTGCCGATGGATTCCTTCCAGAAAAGCTGCTGCCCGGACAGCACGAGCTTCTCCAATTCCCGGTGGGCGCCGATGAGCAGGTGGGCCGCCGGGGCTTCGAAGCCCACGCGGCCCTTGATGCCGAGGATCGTGTCCCCAAGGTGCACGCCCCGCCCGATGCCATAAGTCCTGCCCAGCCGGTTCAGGGCCATGACCAGGGCCACAGGTTCCAGGGCCGCGCCGTTGAGCGCAACCGGCACGCCCTGCTGGAAGGAGATCATGATTTCGATAGGGGATAGCTCCGCGGAAACCGCGCCGCCCGGAAAGGCCGGTTCGGGCAGGGAGGACCAGGAATCCAGAGTCTCCGCGCCGCCGATGCTCGTGCCCCACATGCCTTCATTGATGGAATAGGTTGCGGTCTTGGCTGGCACTTCGACGCCCTTGGACGCGAGGAAAGCCACTTCGTCCGCCCGGGACAGCGCCAGGTCGCGGATGGGGGTGAGGATGGAAAGCTCCGGCGCCAGGCTGCGGAAGGCCACATCGAAGCGCACCTGGTCATTGCCCGCGCCGGTGGAGCCGTGGGCCAGGGCGTCGACGCCCAGTTCCCTGCCGGCCGCCACCACCGCCTGGGCCTGGCAGACCCGCTCCGCGGAAACCGAAAGCGGGTAGGCCTGGCCCCGCAGCACATTTCCGTAGATCAGGTAGCGCAGGAAACCATCGAACAGCGCGGCCCGCGCATCCACCGTCCGGTGCGACACGGCGCCCAGCGCCGCGCTGGCCGCCTCGATGCGGGCCAGCTCCTCGGCGGAGAAGCCGCCCGTATCCACCGTCGCGGTGTTGACCGACCAACCCTGCTCCCGCAGATGAACCACGCAAAAGGAGGTGTCCAGCCCGCCCGAAAATGCCAATAGGACCTGGTTAGCCATTCATGTCTCCGGATGCGAAAAGAGCTGATTCCTTGGCGGCGAAAAAACTTCTTTTCTGCTGGATCCAAGCCCGCTGGCCATCCAATTCCGCCTGGGTCTGGCCGAGGCCGAGATCCGAGGAAGAACCCACATGCGTGGCGGTCCGCGCGCCGCGATCCGGGCTGAATGCGCCCTCCTGGATCTGCTTCCCCACCGCCTGGTAGGCATCCCGGAACGTGAGGCCCTGCGCCACCAGTCCGAAGGCCTGCTGCGCGGCGAACAAATCGTCCGAGCAGGCCGCTCCGGCTTTGTCCGCGTCCACCGCGAGGCCCGAAACCACCTGGGCGAGGATATTGAAGGCCTCCGCTCCGCCGGCCAGCGCCGCAAACATCGGCTTCTTCAAGAGCTGCAGCTCCCGGTGGTAGTTCGAGGGCAGGCCGATGGCGATCTGCTCCACCTGGTGCGCCAGTCCCCGCAGCTCGGCCACCCGGCCGCGCAGCAGTTCGACCACGTCGGGATTCCGCTTCTGCGGCATGATGCTCGACCCGGTGGTGAAGGCATCCGGAAGGGCCATGAAGCCGAATTCCTGCGTGGTATAGAGGGTCAGGTCCCAGAGGGCTTTTTCCACGACGAAAGCCGCGGAATTCAGCCAGTGGAGGATGGCCAATTCATGTCTGCCCCGGGAATTCTGGACATCCACCACGCTGCGTTGAACGGCGGAGAACCCCAGCAGTTCCGCCACCAAGGGGCGATCCAGGGGCAGCGGCGCGCCGAAGCCCGCGGCGCTGCCCAGGGGACATTTGTCCAACCGGACCAGGAGCGCCTTCAGCGCCTCCAGTTCCTCCAGCAGTCCTTCGGCGAACGCGGCGCCCCAAAGGCCGAAGCTCGAGGGCATGGCCCGCCGGAGATGCGTGTAGCCGGGCATCGGGACCTGTTGATGGGTGGCTGAGAAATCCAGGAAGGCCTGGGCCAGCTCCGCGACTCCTTCACCGATATCCAGGAGCGCCTGCCGGTAGAACAGCCGCAGGGCGAGGATCACCTGGTCGTTCCGCGATCGCCCCAAGTGGATGCGCCGCCCCGCTTCGCCGAGCGTTTCGGTGAGATGGGCCTCGATGGCCGTGTGGCAATCCTCCTGCTCCGTTGAGATCGTGAAGGCCCCGGCCCTGGCCAGATCCAGGACCACTTTCAGTTCCGCCACCAGGGCCTTGGCGTCCTCGACGGCCAGCAACCCGGCGGATGCCAGCATCCGCGCATGGGCCGCCGATCCGATGGCGTCGAAGGGAGCCAGGACCAGGTCCGTGGCCGGATCATCGCCCACGGTGAAGCGGTGGATGGCTTCGTCCAGAGGCAGCCCCTTGGCCCAGAGCTGTGGGCCGCCGGTCTTCTCACTGGGCATGGCAGGCCTCAGGGTTGTCCTGCCGGGCCGAGGCCACTTCCTCGAAATAGGCGTGGATGAGTTTCAGGTAGCAGTCCACCCCGGCCTCCAGCTCCGAACGGGTGAGGTATTCATTGGGCTGGTGGCTCCGGTGGGTGTCGCCCGGGCCGATCTTCACGGTGGGAATGTCTCCCAGGAAGGCCCAGTCGCTGGTGGTGTGGGACCCCACGGGACCCTTGTTGCCATTGGCTTTCAGGGCCGCCTTGAGAATGGGCTGCTCCGCCCCGGTGGCCTTGGGCAGGTAGCGCGCGGAATGGATGATGACTTCGCTTTCGAGCTGGGAGGCCAGATCCTGTGCCAGGGCCTGGTGATCCTGGTTCGGCGTGGTCCGCAGGTCCACGAAGAACTCGCAGGAATCGGGCACCTGGTTCCGCGTGAGGCCCCCGGCCAACTGGGTCACCTGCGCCTTGGCCGCCCCCAGCAGGGGATGGCCGGGAAAGCTCATGGCCGCCAATTTCGTGATGTCCCGGGCGGCACGATGGATGGCGTTGTCTGCGAGGTTCGAATGGGCCACGTGGGCGCTGCGGCCATGGGCTACGCATCTGAGGAGGAGCATCCCCCGCTGCGCGCCGCAGGCCTGGAGGTTCGTCGGTTCGCCCACCAGGGCCGCATCCAGGGGACCGAGATCCTTCAGGATGGTCGCGATGCCCTCGCCTCCGGTCTCCTCCTCGGCCGTGAACGCGAACACGGCCGTTCCGTCGGACGGCGGAGCTTCCGCAAGCTGCAGGGCCGCGCAGATCATGGCGGCCACGCAGCCCTTGGCATCATTGGAACCCAGTCCGTAGAGCCGCTCATCCTGCCACGTGGGATGGAAGGGTTCCGAATCCCAGCCGGCGCTCGGGGGCACCGTGTCGAGGTGCGAATTCACCAGCAGCCGGGGGAGGCCGCCGCCCACCTCGAACCAGAGGTTGTTGTTGGAGCGTTTTACCGCGAAGCCGCTCGCTTCAAGCAGGGAGGTGATGCAATCGGCGATGGCCCCTTCATGGCCCGAGGGGCTTGGGATCGACACGAGGCTTTCCAGGATCTGGGCCGGGGTCATACGCCAACCTCGCTGGGTTGGTGCGAGGAAGGCGCCAGGCCGTGCTCCCCCGCGATCATGGTGCCGCTGCCTTCGTTGGTGAAGACCTCCGTCAACAGCGCATCCGGGGCCAGGCCGCTCACCAGGTGGATGCTGGGCACGCCCCCGCCAGGGCTTTCCTGGCGGCATCCAGCTTAGGTCTCATCCCGGCCGTGATGGCCCCGCTCTCCTCAAGCTGGGCAAGCTTTTCCACGGTCGCGAACGGAACCAGGGAGGATGGCCGTTTGACATCCGCCAGGAGCCCCGGCACCTTCAGCAGGAAGAACAGCTTTTCCGCGTTGATCGCCGCCGCGACGGCGGCCGCGAGGGTATCGGCATTGGTGTTGAACACCGCGCCATCATCGTCTCCGGTGAGGGGCGCGATGACCGGCACGAATCCCCCCTCGAGAAGATGGGTGAGGATCGAAGGATCCACGGACTGGATATCGCCCACCAGGCCGAAGTCCACGGAGGCCGGTTCCACCGCGCCATCCGCCTGCACCAGGACCGGAGGCCGCCTGGTGGCGCTGACGAGACCCGCATCGACGCCGCTTAATCCCACGCAGGGCAGGCCGGCGGCCCGGAGATCCGCCAGCAGATCCATGTGCAGCTTGCCCGCGAAGGCCATCTTCGCCGCATCCAGCACCGCAGGGCTGGTGATGCGGCGGCCGCCGACCTTGGCGATGGGCAGATCCATGGCTTCGCAGAGCTGGTCCAGGGAGGAGCCGCCGCCATGGACGACCACCAGGCGGATGGAAAAACTCCACAGCAGCGCCAACTGCTCCGCCACGGCTTTCCGGATGGCCGGCTGGTCCAGCAGTTCCCCGCCCAGCTTCACGACGAAGGTCTTCTGGCGGAACTGCCGCACGTACTTGGCGGCGGACCGAAGGGTGGCGTAGGGATTCGGCGTGTGGGACATGGTCGGCTCCGGAGGTGAAAGTTTAAAAGTTCAAAAGTTTAAAAGTTCAAAAGTTAAAAAGTTAAAAAGTTAAAAAGTTAAAAAGTTGAGAAGTTGAGAAGTTGAGAAGTTGAGATTGAAATTTTCTAAAAGAGGAGATGAAAGCAGCGCGAGTGTTGGCTCCTAGATTTTTTTAACTTTTTAACTTTTTAACTTTTTAACTTTTTCGACTTTTTCGACTTGTTTGGCTTTCCGACTTTCGGCCCGACGCTCAGTTGTTCAGCAGCCAATCCAGCAGCGCGCGCTGGACGTGGAAGCGGTTCTCCGCCTCATCCACCACCCGGCTGCTGGAATGGTCCAGCACGCCGTCGGAGACTTCGACATTGCGGCGCACCGGGAGGCAGTGCAGGAAGATGGCCTCCAGGGAGGCCTTGGCCATGTGCCCGCGGGTCAGCATCCAGTCGGCATTGGATGCCGCGGCTTCAGCGCCCAGGCCCGACGCGGTGGAAGGTCCCCAGGCTTTGGCGTAGACGGCCTTGGATCCTTTCAACGCCCCGTTCTGATCATTCGTGACGGTGACGCTCCCCCCAGTGTAGGCCGCGAAGGCCTTGGCTTCCGCCAGCACCGAAGGATGCAGTTCGAATCCCTTGGGATGGGCCACGCGGATCTCGCAGCCCGCCGCGGCAGCCGTGAGCAGGAAGGAATTGGGAACGGCTTTCGGAAGGGGCTTGATGTGGGGCGCCCAGGTCAGCGTCACGGGCACTTTCCGGGTGGCCCCGAAGGCCTCCTTCACTGTCAGCAGATCCGCCAGGCCTTGGCAGGGATGCTCCCGGGCGCTCTCCATGCTGATGACGGGCACCGTCGAATACTGCCGGAAGGCATTCATGACCGGGTCCGAATGGTCGGCATCATCATCGGCGCAGGTGGCGAAGGTCCGCACCGCCAGGGCGTCCACGTACCGCGCCAGCACGGGCACGGCCTCCTTCACGTGCTCGGCGCGGTCGCCGTCCATGATGGCCCCCAGGCGGTCCTCCAGCTTCCAGACGCCGTTGCCGACCTCCAGCACTACGGCGTTGCCGCCGCCCCGGGCCATGACGGCCTCGAAGGAGGCCCGCGTCCTCAAGGAGGGATTGAAGAAGACCATCCCCAGCAATTTGTCCACGAGGTGCTTGGGATGGTGCCCCTTCCATCTGGCCGCCTTGGCCAGGATGGCCTCCACTCCCGCGGGGCCGAGATCCTGGATCGAAGTGAAATGGTTCATGGCCTTCCTTCCGGAAATTCCTGGACGGCGTCCAGCAGCGCTTGGATGGCTTCATCGCTCAGGTTCAAGGGGGGCATCAGCCGCAGGACCTCCGGATCGCCGGAACCGCCCACGAGGATCCGCCGGGATTGCAGGAACTGCTTCAGGGCCCCGGCCTGGCCGCCCGCCCGGAGTCCCAGCAGCAGCCCCTCCCCCTGCACGGCGGTGACCACGGTTCCGGCCAGGCCCTGCCGGATGAGCCGGGAGGCTTCCGCCGCCCTGGCCATCAAGCCTTCGCTATGGATCACGGACAGGGTGGCGAGCAGCGCCGCGCAGGCGATCGGGCCGCCCCCGAAGGTGCTGCCAAGGTCCCCCGGTTTCAGCCGGGAGGCCACCTCGGCGCTCAGCAAAAGGGCGCCCATGGGCAGGCCGCTGGCGATGCCCTTCGCGCAGGTGGTGATGTCCGGCCGCACCTCGTACACATGGGATGCGAACGGCTTGCCCAGCCGGCCGAGACCGGTTTGCACCTCATCGAAGATCAGGAGCGCGCCGGCTTCCCGGCACTTGGTCCGGACGGCCTGGAACCACTCGGCGCCAGCGGTCTTCACCCCGGCCATGCTCTGGATGGGTTCGAGGATCACTGCGGCATAGGCGCTGAAATCCGCGGCTTCCAGCGCCGCCAGGTCCCCGAAGGGAAGGAAGGTGGTGGGCACCAGGAAATCCTCGTAGTCCTTCCGGAGCTTCGCGTCGTCCGTCACGGACAGGGCCAGCAGCGTTCTGCCATGGAAGGAACCCTCGAAGGCCAGGAAGGCCTTGCGGCCCGTCAGTTTCAGCGCGATCTTCAGCGCGTTTTCCACGGCCTCGGCGCCGGAGTTGCAGAAGAATACCGAGGCCGGCCCGTCCGCGAAGGCCACCAGCGCGCGCGCCGCCTGGTCCCGCAGCGGGATCCGCGCGGCGGTGGAGTAGAAGATCAGCTCCCCGGCCTGGGCCGAAATGGCGTCCACCACCGTGGGATGGCTGTGCCCTGTGGCGCATACGCAGTGGCCTCCGTAGAAGTCCCAATAATCGAGGCCGTCGTCATCGAAGACCCTGTCCCCGCGGCCATTCATGATGGGGAAGGGATAGGTCGCGTAGGTGGGAAGCAAGGCTGGAATGGCAACTGTATGCACGTGTGGCCGCATAGATCCGCATGAACCGGACCATTCCGGTCATTGAATGCATATTATGCACATTTTCATGATGCGCCGGTCAACACTAAATTTTATCTCCAGCGCGATCATCAATATTTCCGCCAACCTCGAATCCTGCAGGCCGCCTCCGGCGTCTTGAATATTCACGTATGAAGCTGCATACTTCTGCCATGAGCCGGACCCTGGACGAAATCATCCTCCACATCATCGAGAAGCACGCCCTGTCGGACCAGGACGCGCTCCGGGCCATGCTGCTGAAACTGGGCCATGACCTGACCCAGCCCACGCTGTCCAGGCACTTGAAGAAGCTGAACGTGCTGAAGGTCGAAGGCCGCTACCGCCGGGTCGAACCGGCCCATGCGACCCTGCCGACCTTCATCATCAGCGAAGCGCCGCCGAACCTGCTGGTCCTGCGGACGGAGCCGGGCTTCGCCAACGCGCTGGCCATCAAGCTGGACACCCTGCAGATCCCGGGGCTGGCGGGCACCATCGCCGGCGACGACACCATCTTCATCGCCGTGCAGGGCCAGCGGTTTCTCTCGTCCGTCAAGGCGGCGGTGGCCTCGGCACTAAGTTAATCCGAGGTTCCATACAACAAGAAGATTCACCGCCAAGACACCACACAGCGCAAGCTCCACTTGGCTGATTACGCCAGCCCGCGCGCGATTCACCTAAGCGGGCCCGCCGGGGCCCTGAATTTCATCCGCGAAGCTCGCTCATGACGAGTCCCTTTGTGCCCTTTGTGCCCTTTGTGCCTTGGTGGTGAGTCCTTTTTTTGCTTTTCGATTGAACGGAACTCGGTAGAAGCGCCCCTCATCCGAACAGCGGTCCCGGGCTGGGTTTGATGCCCAGGTAGGAGTAGGCCGCCTCCGTGGCCCGCCGGCCCTGCTGGGTGCGGTCTAGGAAGCCGATCTGCATGAGGTAGGGCTCCACCAGATCTTCCAACGCGCCGCCATCGCCTTCACCCAATGCGGCGGCCAACGTGCGCACACCCACCGGACCGCCCTTGAACTTGCCGCAGAGGGCTTCGAGGTAGTCGCGGTCCAGGCCGTCCAGGCCCAGGTCGTCCACTTCGTGCAGCTTGAGGCAGGCATCCGCGATGTCGGAGGTAATGATGCCCTGCCCCTTCACTTCGGCATAGTCCCGGCACCGGCGCAGCAGGCGGTTGCAGATGCGCGGCGTACCTCTGGAACGCCGGGCGATGGCCACGCCGCCTTCGGCGGCCAGCTCGATCTTCAGGACCTTCGCGCTGCGGTCCGCGATGACCGTCAGTTCCGTCCGGCTGTAGTAGTCCAGCCGGTGCACCATGCCGAAGCGGTCGTGGAGGGGCTTGGAGATGAGCCCGGCGCGCGTGGTCGCGCCCACCAGCGTGAAGGGGCGGAGATCCACCTTCAGCGTCTGCGCCGAAGGCCCCTGGCCGATGAGGATGTCCAGCTTCCGGTCCTCCATGGCCGAATACAGCAGTTCCTCGATGGCCGCCGGCAGCCGGTGGATCTCATCGATGAACAGGAATTCGCCTTCCTCCAGGTTCGTCAGGATCGCGGCCAAGTCGCCCTTTTTTTCCAGGGCCGGGGCCTGAATCACTTTGCAGGAGACGCTCATCTCGTTGGCCAGCACATGGGCGAGGGTCGTCTTGCCGAGCCCCGGCGGGCCGAACAGCAGCACGTGATCCAGCACTTCGCCGCGGAGCTGGGCCGCCTGGAGGGCGATTTCGAGCCTCGCCTTAATCTTTTCCTGGCCGATGTATTCCCCCAGGCGCCTGGGCCTGAGGGAATATTCGCCTTCCTCGGGTTGGAAAGCGTCCAAATCGGGATGTCGCTGATGATCCACGTCAATCCTGGAAGAAGCTTGGAAGATTCATTTCAACATGATCCGCCGCCGAAGCCTTTGCTTGTGCTGGGCTCCTGAAAGGATACCTTTGTCTTCACAAGGTTTGTCCACGGAGCTTACTTGCCCCAGCGCCACCAGATGCTTCTCAGGGACCGCCACGGGTTCGAGCGGACGCTGCTGCTGAACCGGGCGGTGACACTCGGGCGGCAGAACCACTGCGACATCGTGCTCACGGACAGCATGATCAGCCGCGCCCATCTCCGCATCGAAATGGAAGAGGGCCAGTGGTGGATCGAGGACCTGAAGTCCTCGCACGGCAGCTTCATGGACGACAAGCCCATCACCCGCGTCCCCTGGAAGGCCGGCGACACCGTCCGGCTGGCGGACGGCGCCTACTTCATCACCCTCAAATCCGAAACCCAGGCCGCCACCGAAGTGAACATGCAGGCCATCCTGCAGACCGCGCAACTGCTGGCCGAAGACGCCGAGCTGGACGACATCCTGGACCAGTCCCTGGAGCGGCTGCTCTCGATTTCCGGCACGGACCGGGGCTTCATCATGCTGCTGGAGGGCGGCGAACTCGAGGCCAAGGTGCAGCGCGGCCTGGGCAAGGAGCTGGAGCGCAGCATCCAACTGTCCATGTCGAGCGTGCATTCGGTGTTCGAGCGGGGCGAGCCCATCTGGATCCACAACGTCTCGGACAATGAAAAGCTCATGAGCCAGCAGTCGATCCTGGATCTGCAGCTCAAGACCATTCTCTGCCTGCCCCTCACCCTCAAGGGGAAGCGCATCGGCGTGGCCTACCTGGACTCCAAGCGCATCATCACAGAACCCGTGGACCGGCCGATTTTCGAGGCCATCGTCTCCCTCTGCGCCATCGCCATCGAACGGGCGCGGCTTTCCGAGGACAACCTGCGCAACCAGGTGCTCGCCACCGTGGGCCAGGTGGCCAGCAGCATCGTGCATGATTTCAAGAACGCCCTGTTCGTGGTCCGGGGCCATGCGGAGCTGCTCGAGGTCCTGAACCCCGACGAGAAATCCAAGCACCATGTGTCCAAGATCCTCGAAGCGGTCCAGCGCCTGGGCGAAATGAGCATGGATGTGCTGGACTATGCGAAGGTCAGGGAACCCCGGCGCCAGAAGGTCGACCTCACGCCCTTCCTCACCAACATGGTGGACGCCATCCGGCCCCACGCCGGGGACCTGGGTGTGCAACTGACCTGCGACGAAGCTCCCTGCGCCGCGAACCTGGATCCAGCACGCTTCGCGCGGGTCATCGAGAACCTGCTAGCCAACGCCATGGACGCGGTGGCGGAGAAGGCCGGCGAGGGCAAGGTGTCCTTGACCTGGGAGCGGGTGACCGGAGGCGTGCAGATCCGCGTGACGGACAACGGCAAAGGCATCCCCCGCAAAATCCAGCGCAGGATTTTCGAGCCGTTCTTCAGCTACGGGAAGAAGATGGGCACGGGCCTCGGCATGGCCACGGTCAAGAAGATCATCGAAGAGCACGGCGGGTCCATCGAGGTGAGAAGCGAGGAAGGCGAGGGGACGGTGGTGATCCTGACCATCCCCGACCATGTCAACGCCAAGGAGAACACCGGCGGCCTTTCGAGCACCGGCCAGAACCGCTCCCTGCGCAGGACCAATCCCCCCACGCCGAGCCCCGGCAGCGTGAGGAGCATTTGATCAGGGTCGGTTCTGGATTCGATGTCCATCGCTTCGCGGATCCAGGAGCCGGGCGCCCCCTGATGCTCATGGGAATCCAGGTGCCCTTCGACCGCGGCCTCGAAGGGCACAGCGATGCGGATGTCATGCTCCACGCGCTCATGGATGCGCTGTTGGGCGCCGCGGGACTCGGGGACATCGGCCAGCACTTTCCGGATACCGATGCGGCATTCAAGGATTCGGATTCTGCGCGACTGCTGGAGCGCGTCATGGACGAGCTGCGGAACCGCGGGTGGCGGGTGGAAAACGCGGATGTCTGCCTCATCGGCGAAAGGCCCAGAATCGGCCCCTACCGCCAGGCCATGCGGGAACGGATCGCGCCCATCCTGGGCATCGGCGCCGAAGCCTTGAACGTGAAAGCCACCACCACCGAAAGGCTGGGATTCACCGGACGCGGCGAAGGCCTGGCGGCCCAGGCCGTGGCGCTCCTCCAACGCTTGGGATAGGGTTCGGCCCAGGAACCTCCCGCGCGCTGTCGACAGTTCTTGGAGAGGTCCCCATGCTCCGTCCCCCGCACGTCCTTGCTTCCCTCCTCGCGGCAGCTGCGCTGCCCCTTGCGGCCCAGCCCGCTCAGGAGAGAATCCAGACAGGATTCAAGACCCTGAGCACAGGCAGTTGGGAGACGGCCCTCAAGGAGTGGACCCGGGATGGAATCTGGGTGGATGTGGATGGAAGACTCAAGGCGAAGCTGGATGCCTTGATCCCAGGTCCCCGAAGCGTAGGGCATTGGGAATCCGTGAATCTCCCCTACCTCGCCGCCACTTGGCAACGCCACTGGATGATGGCCGGCTTCGACCAGGGCGCTGTGTTCTTCGTGTTCGATTTCCTGCTGCACAAAGGGCAATGGCGCTTGATTTCCCTCCAGGCTACCGAGGATCCGACGATCGCCCTGCCCCATCTGGATCTGCTGCCCGGCACCCTGGCGCCCCGGAAGAACGAGTAGGCTGGCCTGGAAGACGCGACAGCGGCTAGCGTCCAGAATCCGCCAGCCATGCCAGGGCGCGACGCCGGAGTTCCTCGGGCGTGTTCCGATCGGGATCCTCGATCACCGCCTCCAGCAGGTGTTTTTGAAGCAGGCCCACCCAGGGTCCGCCGCGCCTCCCGGCAAGAGCCATGAGGGCCTTGCCGTCCAAGGCCAAGGCGGAGGCGCTCAAGGGAGGCCTGGCCTCGGCGAGCCGCCCGAGGCGCTCCATCACTTTTTGGTGTTCAAGGCGGTTGAGGTCCTCGCCGAATCCCTTCGCCAACTGGTCGGCGATTCGAAAGCGGCCCCATTGTTCCAACGGCAGCCCATCTTCCGATAGCTTGCCGAGAAAGCGTCGGCAGGCCGCATCGCTCCATTCGGCCGTGGGGTGGGTTCCATGGTGGCGCACCAGGGCCAGGACCTCCCGGGTGAAGGCGTGGCCGACTTTCAAGCGCGCGAAAATGATGGAAGCGATTTCCAGCGAAAGCGCCTCGTGGCCATAGAAGTGCACGCCGCTGCCGCCATCCTCGGTCCGCGTGGGCGGCTTGCCCACATCGTGCAGGAGCGCCGCCCAGCGCAACGCAGGTTCCGGAGGAGCGAAGGCGACGGTTTCCAGCGTATGTTCCCAGACCGGAAATCGATGGTGGCGGTTCTGGGCGCAGCCGAGCATGGGCCTCAACTCGGGCAACCAGAGGTCCAACAGCCCCGAATCGGCCAGGAGTTGCAGCCCGCGCTTGGGTTCAAGCCCGCAGAGCAGTTTGGTCCATTCCACGAAAACCCGCTCCACGGACACTTTGGCTGACACATCCAACCGCTTCGGAATCGCGGACAGCGTGGCTTTCTCGATCCCGAAACCCAGTTGCGAGGCGAAGCGGCAGGCCCGCAAGGGGCGGAGGCCATCCTCGGCGAAGCGTTTCAATGGATCGCCCACCGCCCTGATCAGGCGTTCCTCGAGATCGCTTTTCCCGCCGAAGGGGTCGATGACCCGCTCGGTTGCTTCAGCCCCCTCCAGGGATTCCACGGGCAACGCCATGGCATTGATCGTGAAATCGCGGCGGGCCAGGTCCTCCTGGAGGCTCACGCCCAGGTGCACGGATTCGGGGTGGCGCCCGTCGCGGTAGTCCCCATCGCCGCGAAAGGTCGTGATCTCGAATCCATGGCCATCCGCTAGAACCGTCACCGTGCCGTGCTGGAGCCCGGTGGGCAAGGCTTTCAGCCCAGCCGCCCTGGCGCGCCGCATCACGTCTTCCGGCATCAGCGCCGTGGCCAGATCCATATCCCCGGCCTCGCGCCCCAACAAGTGATCGCGGACCCAGCCGCCCACCACCACCACTTGCGCCCCTGGCGCCAGAGCCTCGGACACGCGGGCGAGCGCCTGCCGGATGGGACCCGGGCCTTCCTTCACGGGGCGCCTTCGGCCATCCGCCTCAAGGCTTCGCCATCCACCCGGCAGGTGATCCAATCCTTCATCAGCCGGGCGCCCATGGCTTCATAGAACCTGATGCTCGGTTCATTCCAGTCCAGGACTTGCCACACGTAGCGGGTGCAGCCGTGGTCCACGGCGATGCGCGCCAAATGCTTGAGCAGGGCCTTGCCGATGCCGAAGCCGCGGAAAGGCGGCCGGACGAAAAGATCCTCCAGGTACAGCCCCGGCTTCCCCTGCCAGGTGCTGAAATTGAAAAAGTAGAGCGCGAAACCCGCGGGCTGGCCTTCCCACTCGGCCAGCACCACATGGATGAGCGGATTGTCTGAAAAGGCATGGCGCAGGATGTCCGCTTCGGTGGCAATGGCGGCTTGGGGATCCCGCTCGTATTCCGCCAACTCGCGGATGTACTGGAGGATCAGGGGAGCATCTTCTGGGATGGCGGGCCGGAGCTTGAGCATGGTTCTATGCTACCCATATGGACCGATCCACGGCCTTGCACCTGTACGAAACGATGCTGCTCACGCGGCTGGTCGAAGAGCGGCTGGTCAAGCTCTTCCGCCAGGGCCATACCATGGGCAGCGTCTACCGCAGCCTGGGCCAGGAAGCCACCGCCTGCGCCACGGCGCTGGCCTTGGGTCCGCAGGATGTCATCGGCCCCATGATCCGGAACCTGGGTTCCATGCTGGCCCGCGGTGTGACCCCCAAGGAGATTTTCCTTCAATACCTGGGGCGGGCCGTAGGACCCAGCGGCGGCCGGGAGCACAACAATCATTTCGGCAGCGTGGCCCGGGGCATCATCGCCCCGACCTCCATGCTCGGCGCGCTCATTCCTGTCATGGCGGGCGTCGCGCTCAGTTTTCAGCAGAAGCAGGAACCCAGGGTCGCCATGACCTGGATCGGGGATGGCGGATCCTCCACCGGCGCCTTTTCCGAAGGCCTGAATTTCGCCGTGGTCCAGAAACTCCCCCTCATCGTGGTCGGCGAATTGAACGGGTTCGCCTATTCCACGTCCCCCGACAAGCAGATGAAGGGGCACATGCGCGAACGGTCCCAGGGCGCCAGCACGATGGTGGTGGATGGAAACAATTCCTTGGAGGTGCTGGAATCCTCCAAGCGGGCGCGGCAGATCTGCCTGGATGGCGGCGGCCCCGTGTTCCTGGTATGCGAAACCTTCCGCATGAAGGGCCATGCGGAACACGACGACCAGCGCTACGTGGACCCGGGCCTGCTTGAGACCTGGTCCAGGAAAGACCCCGTCGCCCACCTCGAAGCCTGGCTTAGAGGCCAGGGTTGGCTCCCCGGGCCGGAATACCCGGGGCACCTCGAAGGAACGGTCGAACGCCAGGCCGAGGAAGCCCTGTGCGCGGAAAAAGCAGGGGCTTGAAAGCCTCGCCTGACCAGACCCCAAAACCGCTTTAAACGCCTGCGGCCTTCCCCCGTACCCAGAGCCATGCAAGGCCCGACTGGCTCGGATTCTTTTTCAGCCTCCATGGCAAAGGGGAAGGTCATGAATAAACGGTGGTGGATATTCGGTGTCATTGCCTTGGTGATCGTGGGGGGCATTCTTTTCGCCAAGAGCGGCGGCAAAGACAAAGGAGGGAAGTCCGGAGACACGCCGTTCCGCATCGGCAAGGTCCAGGCCGAAGATCTCCAGGTGAGCGTGCGCGAGGTGGGCATCGTGGACCCCTACACCAAGGTGGACGTGAAGAGCACCGTATCGGGCCGCGTGGTGGGCTTGAAAGTCCGCGAGGGCGCCATGGTGAAGCGGAACCAGGTGATGGCTGAAGTGGAACCAGACGTCACCCAGGCCCAAAGCCTTTCCGAAGTCCAGAGCAGCCTGGGCACAGCCCAACTGAACCTCAAGGACGCCGAGCGCCAATTCCTCACCCAGAAAGCGCTTGCTGATCAGGGACTGATCGGCGGAGAAGCCTACAAAGACGCGGTCATGAAACGGGACCTGGCCCGGGATGCTTTCAAATCGGCGCAAACCCGGTTCCAGATCGTGGAGGACCGGGGCATCCCCATCAATGGAAACGCTTCCACGCAGATCGCACGGGTGGCCGCCCCCATGGATGGCGTGGTCATCAAGCGGGGCGTCGAGCTTGGCGACACCATCACCAGCGGCGTCTCGAGCTTCAATGCGGGCACGGTGGTGTTCACCGTGGCGGATCTCAAGAGTCTGATCATCCGCGTGAATCTCAACGAGGTCGATATCGCCAAGGTCGCCCTGGGCCAGTCCGTGCGCATCAGCCTGGACGCCTACCCGCAGAGGACCTTCACGGGCAAGGTCCGCTTCGTGGCCCCGGCCGCGGAATTGCTGGAAAAAATCAAGGTCTTCAAGGTGGAGATCGCCCTGGATGAGCTCAGCGAATCCTTCAGGACCGGCATGAGCGCCAACGTCGAAATCCTGGGGGAAAAGCGCGTCAATGCGATATCCGTCCCCCTGGAGGCTTTGCAGCGCAAGGACGGAGAGACCGTGGTCTTCCGCCTGAAAAAGAATCTGGCTCCCGAAGACTTGAAGCGCGCGAAAGATGGGTTGTCGGGCCGCATGAAGTTCATCTGGCTGTCGGACCACTGGAAGGAATACTTCGACGCCGTGCCCGTGAAGGCCGGTGTGGCGACGCTGGAGCGCGTCGAGATCCTGAGCGGCCTTGCCAAGGACGACCAGGTGAGCCTGGAAGACGTAAGCAAGAAGAAGGTCGAAAAGGATGACGAGAACAACTAGGGCTGGGGGGTCGAGGCATGAGGGACGAGGAGCCCTCACGCCTCCTGCCTCATCCCTCATAGCTGCGAGCGGAGCGAGCCATGTCCACCATCATCCAGACCACGGCGCTGACCAAGACTTTCGGATCCAACGGCACCGCCGTCCACGCGCTGCGGGGCATCGACCTCTCGGTGGCCAAGGGTGAATTCGTGGCCCTCATCGGGCCTTCGGGCTCAGGGAAATCCACCCTCATGGCGATCGTCGGCTGCCTGGATGCGCCCACGAGCGGCGCCTACTCGCTCGACGGAATGGAGGTTCAGGGCCTTTCGGGCGGCGAGCTGGCACGCATCCGCAACACGAAGATCGGTTTCGTCTTCCAGAGCTACAACCTGATGCCCAAGGCCAGCATCCTGCGCAATGTGGAGCTGCCCATGCTCTATGCCGGCGTGGGCGGAAGGGAGCGCCGAGAGCGGGCGATGGCACTGCTGGAAAAGGTCGGGATGCCCGAAAAAGCGAAGGTGCTCCCAGGCAGCCTCAGCGGCGGGCAGCGGCAGCGCGTGGCCATCGCGCGGGCCCTGGCCAACGGGCCCGCCCTGCTGCTGGCGGATGAACCCACCGGAGCGCTGGATTCCCATACCGGCGCGGAGGTTCTGGCGCTCTTCCAGGAATTGAATGCCGCGGGCAACACGCTGGTGCTGGTGACGCATGATCCATCCATCGCGGCTCTGGCCCAGCGCCGGGTCGAGATCCGCGATGGCCTCATCGCAGGAGCTGCGTGATGGGCACTGGAGCCTTCCGCCTGCGGCTGGAATCTGCCTGGACTGAGATTCGGGAGAACCTGGGGCGTTCAAGCCTGCAAACCCTCGGCATCGTGCTGGGCGTGGCATCGGTGCTGGGCGGATTCTCCATCACCGATTCTTTCCGGAAGCGGAGCGAAACGCTCTACGTGAAGCTCGGCGGCCTGGACAAGCTCAATGTCCAGCCCAACAACATCGGCAACGACGGCACGCGCTCCGCCCTGCAGAATGCCAACCTCGGGCTGCGCGGCCAGGATATGGAGGATGGCCGCGACTTGGATCCGGTCCAGGTGGAGGGCGTGAGCGTGCAGCGCAACGCCCGTGCACGGGTGCGATCGGCCTTCGCGGACCAGGAGCGGCGCGTGCTCGGCATCAATGGCGACTACCTGGCCATCGAAGGCTACAGCATCGCCCAAGGACGCGGTTTTTCACAAACGGACGTCGGCAGCGCCTCGGCGGTGGCGGTGCTCGGCAGCGAGGCCTACCAGACCTATTTCCCTTCCGGTGGCGGCCTGGGCGCCGTGATCCGCGTGGGAGATGTTCCCGTGACGGTCGTGGGCGTGCTCCAGGAGCGCGTCTTCCGGTTCCGCGACACGCCGGGACAGGGCAACATGTTCCGCCGGAAGAACCGGATCATCGCCTTGCCCGCGACCCTGGTGCAGCAGCGCATGCAGGGGGACAGCTATCAGCGGGTGGACCGGCTCACCTTCAGGATCCCGAAGGTGGACACCATCGAGGCTTTCGCGAAAAGCCTCACGTCGGTCCTGAAGGTCAACCATCGCCTGCAGGATGATTTCCGCCTGGATGACGTGGCGGCGAGGGAACGCAAGCGGCGGGACACCGGCGACGCCTACGACATCATCTTCATGCTGAGCGGGGTGCTGGCCCTGTTGGGCGGCGGCATCGTGAATGTGAACATCCAATTGGCTTCGCTGAAGGAGCGTGTCCGCGAAGTGGGCGTGAAGATGGCCATCGGAGCCGCCGGCAAAGAGATCTTCAAGGAATTCATGACCGAGGCGCTTCTGCTCACGGCGCTCGGAAGCACTGTCGGGCTCGGTGTCGGCGTGGCCTTCTCCTGGTTCATCACCCACTACATCGGCGTTCCGCTCGGCATGGAACTGGGCAGCTTCGCATGGGCCTTTGCCCTGGCCATCGCTTTCGGATTCCTGTTCGCACTGGTTCCGGCATGGAAGGCTTCGAGGCTGTCACCAATGGGAGGCCCTGCGCTATGAATGACACGGCCTCCATCCTCCTGCCGCCGGGCCCCAGCCTGTTGGACAGCGTCGAGCCGCCGCCGGTTTCCCTCGATCAACGCCGTTCCTTCCAGGCGCGCATGGCCCTGGTGCTGGAAGTGGTCCGCACTGGGCTGGCGGAACTCGTGGCCCACAAACTGCGAAGCTTCCTGACGCTGACGCTGTTGATGCTCGGCGTCTTCGCGCTGGTGATCATGACCTCCGTGATGGACGGCGTGGTGGACAAGATCAGCACCGGATTTTCCGGCCTCAGTTTCGATGGCACGGTGATGCTGACGCCCAAGGACCCGGAGACCACTGAAGAGCAGAAGCGTTTTGCCATGAGCCCCGGCCTCCGGTACGAGGATCTCTCGCGGCTCACGGCGCCCGATGCCAAAGTGCTGGCCTTCCTTCCACGCGCCTACAAGCAGACGCCCGTGCGCGTCCTCGGCGGCACGGAGCGCACCTTCGCCATCGGCGTGACTCCGGACTATTTTCCTTGGATGAACCGCCGCATCGGAATGGGGCGCGGGCTCACGGAAGACGATTCCAAGCGCCGCAGCGCGGTCGCGGTGGTGGGTTCGAGCATCGCCTCGAAACTATTCGGCGGCGCTGATCCGGTGGGCCGCACCGTCCGGCTCGAAGGGCAGAGCTTTCTCATCGTCGGCGTCCTGGCGCCTTTGCAGGTGATGAGCGACGACACTTGGCTCGATGGCAATGGCGTGCTCATGCCGTTGGAAGCCTACATGGACCGCATGGACACCAGCCACAAGCTGAGCCAGGTGGCGGTGAAACTGAAATCCAACAAGGATGTGGATGAAGTTGGCGCCATGCTCCTGAGCCGCGCCAAGCAGGCCCACCACGGCATCGAAGACATCGAGGTGGCGGACCTGGGCGCCGAACTGGTGCGCGCCTACCAGCAGTTCAAGGACCAGATCTGGGGCTGGCAGGTGGTGTTGCAGAGCCTCGCGGCCACGGTGCTGCTGGTGGGAGGCGTGGGCGTGCTGAGCGTCATGCTCATCAGCTTCAGCGACCGCCGCTTCGAGATCGGCCTCCGGAAAGCGCTCGGAGCTTCGGACCATGAGATTTTCATCCAGTTCCTGCTGGAAGCCGTGGTGCTGGCGGCGCTTGGCGCCACCGGCGGGACCCTTGGCGGAACCATGGTCTGCAAGGCCCTGTCCGCCAATTTTCCTTATGGCCTCGTGGTGAATCCCATCGGCCTGGTCATCGCATGGGCCGTGGCCCTGGGCCTGGCGCTCATCTTCGGCCTCTACCCGGCGCTGAAAGCTTCGCGCCTGAGCCCCATGGAAGCCATGCGGTGACTGGGAAAGGAGGCCTCCGAACGCCCTCGTCGTTCCCATTCGGCGGCCCATTCCCGCAGGTTGGCGGCACTTGCCGGCCCCTGGAAATCATTGATCGCGCCGCATCCTTTTTCCCGCATCCTGAATTTTAGTTTTCCTCTCACACTGTTGCACTCAAACGGAGGTCCCATGACCCGACGCCTGCTCCACCTCATCGCCCTACCTATCCTTGCGGCGGCTCCCCTCACGGCCCAGGCCCTGAACGCCGACTTGGTGATCGCCAAGAATATCGAGGCCATGGGGGGCCTGGCGAAGCTCAAGGCCATCAAATCCGTGCGCATGACTGGAAAAGCGAGCGGCGGCCCCATGGAAGTGCCCTTCGTCATGGAACACAAGCGGCCGGGCAGCTTCTATCAGGATGTGACAGTCCAGAACATGCACTTGATCCAGGCCTTCGATGGCAAAACCGGCTGGACCATCAACCCCTTCGCGGGCTACGGCGGAAAGAAGGATCCAGAGCTCATGGATGCCGACGAGCTCAAATCAGCCCAAGACCAATCGGATCTCGACGGTCCTCTGGTGGACTACAAGGAGAAGGGCCACAAGGTCGAATACCTCGGCAAGGAAGACCTGGAAGGAAGCCCGACCCACAAGCTCCAAGTGACCTTGAAATCGGGGAATATCAGGACCATTTTCTTGGATGCCGACTCCTTCCTGGAAATCAAGCAGACCAGCAAGCGGGTCATTCGCGGCACCGAAGTGGAGACCGAAACCGCCATTGGCGACTACAAGGAGGAGGGCGGTGTGATGATGCCCCATTCCATGGAGTCAGGCGTCAAGGGCCGCCCCGAGAAGCAGAAGATCACCATCGAAAAGGTTGAAATCAATCCCTCGATCGATGATGCGAAGTTCAAGATGCCGGAGAAGAAGGCCGAACCCTTGCTGGAGAAAAAGACCGAGCCTGCCAAGCCCGAAGCCCCCGTCAAGAAGGGCTGAACCAGAGCCCGTTCCCGATCAAACAGCCTTATATCCCAACGGAGAACCGATGATCCGTGTTTCGCGAATTACGCTTTGCCTTTCCCTCGGCGCCGCGGCGCTCTCCACCCAGCAAGCCTTGGCCCAGGTGGCCCATCCCGAGGGCATCAAGGTGGAGTCTGAAACCATCTCCGGACTGGGCATCCGCAACATCGGCCCGGCGGTCATGTCAGGCCGCATCTCCGCCATGGACGGAGTTCACGAGAAAGGGCGCATGACGCTCTTTGTGGGCGCCGCGAGCGGTGGCGTATGGAAATCGGTCAATGGCGGCACGACCTTCAAGCCCGTCTTCGACAAGCACAACCAGAGCATCGGCGCCATCCGCATCGATCCCAAAGATTCCAAGACGGTTTGGGTGGGCACCGGTGAGACCTGGGTGCGCAACAGTGTTTCGGTGGGTAATGGACTCTACAAGACCACCGACGGCGGAGAAAACTGGTCCATGATGGGCCTTCCGGATTCCGAGCGCATCGCGGCCATCGAGGTGGATCCCACCGACAGCAGCACCGTGTACGTGGCTGCCATGGGGCACCTCTGGAACAGCAATAATGAGCGAGGCCTTTACAAGACCAGCGACGGAGGCAAGACCTGGAAGCGCATATTATTCATCAATGACGACACCGGCTGCGCAAGCCTGGTCCTGGATCCGAAAGACCCGAAAATTATTTATGCGTCCATGTGGCAGTACCGCCGCAAGCCCTGGGCTTTCGAGAGCGGCGGGCCCGGCAGCGGCCTTTTCAAATCCACCGACGGCGGCGCCACCTGGACCAAGCTCAGCGAAGGCACCGGCCGGGGTCTACCCTCCGGCGATCTCGGGCGCATCGCTTTGGCCATCTCCCCGAGCAATCCCAAAGTCGTCTACGCCACGGTGGAGGCCAAGGACGGCGCCCTGTTCCGTTCCGATGACGGCGGCGAGACCTGGATCCGCGGCCACAGCGGCGCCAACACCGTAATCCGGCCTTTCTATTTCGCCGCCCTGTTCGTGGACCCGAAAGACCCCATGCGGGTTTACAAGCCGGGCCTGAACATGACCGTCAGCGACGACGGCGGCAAGACCTTCAGCGTCATCGGGGGCAGCGCCCACGGCGATTGGCACGCCACCTGGATAGACCCCGAAAACCCAGAGCGCATCTATGCAGGCACCGACGGCGGCTTCTACGGCACCGAGGATCGCGGCGCCAACTGGCGCTTCATGCGCAATCTTCCCATCGCACAGTACTACCACGTGGCCGTGGACATGGCACGGCCCTACCGCGTCTACGGCGGCCTGCAGGACAACAGCTCCTGGATGGGCCCTTCGCGCACGGGCGGATCCATCCAGAACCGCCACTGGAAGAATCTCTATGGTGGGGACGGATTCTGGGTGCAGCCGGATCCCACGGACCCCAACTTCGTCTACGCCGAGAGCCAGGGCGGCTATGCGGGCCGCATCAACCTGACCCTGGGGGAGTCGCGTTTCATCCAGCCCCAACCCAGTGCGGGGGAGCCCAAGTTCCGCTGGAACTGGAACACGCCCTTGCAGATCAGCCCCACGGACAAGACGACGGTCTACATGGGCGCCCAGTACCTCTTCCGCTCCCACGACCACGGCCAGACTTGGGAAAGGCTGGGCGGCGACTTGACCACCAACGATCCCAAGAAGCAGCAGCAGGAAGAGAGCGGCGGCCTTACGGTGGATAATTCCTCTGCCGAGACCCACTGCACCATCTACACCATTTCCGAGAGCCCTCGAAATGCCAAAACCATTTGGGTAGGCACCGACGATGGCAACTTGCAGCTCAGCCGCAACGCCGGAAAAAGCTGGACCAACGTCGCAGCCAATGTTCCCGGTCTCCCAAAAAACACCTGGGTTTCCTGGATCGAAGCCAGCGCTTTCGATGAAGGCACGGCCTTCGCGACCTTCGATGGCCACGGCACCGGCGACATGGAGCCGCGCGTCTTCAAGACCAGCGATTTCGGCAAGTCCTGGAAATCCCTTTCCACCCAGGAGGTCAAAGGTTTTGCCCATGTGGTGAAGCAGGACCCGGTGAACCCGGCACTGCTCTATCTGGGCACCGAGGCGGGCCTGTTCATCAGCCTGGACGGCGGCGGCCAATGGGCGGCCTTCAAGGGCGGCGATTTCCCGCCGGTTCCCGTGCGCGATATCGCCATCCACCCGCGCGAGCATGATGTGGTGCTGGCCACCCACGGCCGCGGCTTGTGGATCATTGATGACATCACTCCCTTGCGGACGCTGACACCGGATGTGCTCTCGAAAAATGCCACCTTCCTTCCCACCCGGCCCTCCACTTTCAACGAACTGGGCAATGACGGGTGGAGCGACGGAGATGGTGAATATGATGGCCGTGGTCCGCGGGATGGCGCCGCCATCGCGTACTACCAGCAAAAGCGCCATATTTTCGGCGATCTCAAATTCGAGATTTTCGATGCCTCCGGAAAACTCATTGACACCCTTGCGGGCGATAAGCGCAAGGGCCTGAACCGTCTCTACTGGTCCATGCGGATGAAGGCTCCCAAGGTGCCTGCGGGAGCCTCCATCGCCGGTGGCGCCTTCCTTGGGCCCCAGGTGCTGGAAGGCACCTACACAATGATGATGACCAAGGGCAAGGAGACGCTGTCCACCAGCCTGCAGATCCTGCCGGACCCCTTGAGCCTCCACACGCGGCAGGAACGGGAGGCCCAGTTCTCCACGGCCATGGACCTGTACCAGGTGCTGGAAGCCATGACCTACACCGTGGACCGCATCGTGGATCTGCGGGACCAGAGCAAGGATCTCAGCGCGAAAGCCACAGACGAATCCTTGAGGAAACACCTCGTGGCTTTTACAGGCACCCTTGAAACCCTGCGCAACAAGTACGTCCCCGTGAAGGAAGGCGGCGGCATCACCGGCGAGGAGCGCCTGCGGGACTTCGTCGCGCTGCTCTACGGCGCCATCACGGGCTACCCCGGCAAGCCCAGCAACGCCCAATTGGATCGCAAGGAAGCCTTGAAAAAGGACATCGCGGCCGCAGACAAGGAGGTCGAAACCTATATCCAGAAAGAACTGCCTGGATTGAACCAGAGCCTGGCCTCCCTGCAACTTTCCCTGAAGCCGATGAGCCGCGATGACTGGCAGAAGGCCCAGAAGAAATGAGCCGCCGTTCAGGAGTGGCCCTCGCATTCAAATGGGTGCGACGCATTAAGACGCGGTGTCCGGGCTTTTTTTAATCAGCATGCTCCTCGCCGGCCTTCAAATCCGCCGGCTCGCCCATGCGCATCAATGCTGCGATGACCGCGATGCCCATGGAGAAGGGCGCGATGACTTTCGTGGCCTCGGGGTAGCCCATGGCGAGATCGCCGATGGGAAGCACCGCGTAGCAGAGGATGGGAGCGATCACGACCAGGGTGCTCATGTGGCCCATGGGCTTCAAAGGGATGCGGTATTCGATGAGGCGATAGGCCAGGCCTGCCGTGAAGGTCGTGAACACCCAGCCCGAGAAGTTGAGGAAGGGGATGCCGAAGTACCGCCCGCCATCGGTCCAGATCCAGGCCTTCTGCTGCAGGGACATGTACGGGTCCATGGTCAGGTCCCAGGCGCTCATGATGAGGGCCCCCAGCAGCGCGGCGAAGGCTGACCAGCCCCACGGCAATTTGTTCGTCACCGGAGCGCCGTGGATTGCGAGGTTCGCCATCATCGTGCTGGGGTAGAGCACCATGAAATAGGCGAGCGGGATGGGCCAGGGCACAGCGCCGAGGATCTTCCAGCCCAGCACGTCGGTGTAATAGTAGTGTCCAAAGACGAGTCCCGTCTTCACGCCAATGTACTCGAACAGGAAACTGATGAAAGCCGTGGCGCCGAAAAACCAGAGGGCCCGCCGCCATCCAAGCATGAAACAGGCGTGGAGCACGACGAAGATGCTGAAAAAGACCGTCATCTGATCAAACGGCAGGCGGCCGCCCTGCTGCAGGCGGAGTCCGTTCATTCCGACGTGGACCAGGAAGGCCGCGGCCAGCATGATGAATAATATGCGCGACCCGGTGTCGCTCACCACGTGGTCCGGCGCGACCAATCGGTGAAGGTACGTTCCGCATTCCCTGAAGTGGGGGCGCCCCATCTGCATGAGGGGGGCGACGGCCATCAGGATCGGAATGCCCGCGGTGAAGGGCGCGAGCACCCTTGTCGCATCGGGGACGCCGATGAACACGGCGGGAAGGCTCATCAGCGCGTAGCCCGCCACCGGGACGCCCGCCATCCAGGGAGATATTTTTTTCTTGGGCAGCGGCAAGCCCCGCTCGGCCATCCGGTAGACCACGGTGATGATGAACACGACTTCCACCCAGGACACATAATTGGCGGCCGGGATGCCGAAATAGATGCCCCCTTGCTCCCAGACCCAGGCCTGCTCCTTGATGACCATGTAGGGATCCAGCGTGAGGTCCCAGGTGGCCATCACGAAGGCCGTGAGCAGCGCCAGCCAGGCCATCCAGACGCCGTCGCCCTTGGTGCTGACCGGATGGCCTTCGGCGGCGAGATTCACGATGACGTAGCTGTTGTAGATCATGGCGAACCAGCCCAGGGGCACGAACAGCGGCACCTGGCCGATGCGCCATCCGAGCACGGGAGTGTAGTGGTAGCAGGTGGCCAGGCAGGTGGCGATGCTCAGGCTCTCGGCGATCCAGGCCAGCACGAAGACCACCCCGAAGAAGGTCGCGGCCCGCCGCCAGCCCAGCATGTGCCAGGCGTGGATCAGGGCCAGCCCGCTGAAGACCAGGTTGCTGAGGATGAACGGCGGCTTGGAGCCCAGCGCGGCTCCAAATAGGGTCTGGAGCGCTGCACCAGTGAACAGCAATGTCAGCATCGCGATGATGAGAAGGCGGTCCTTCATCGCTTCGTTTTTCATGCGCGGCCTCGCTACAGGGATTTTGAATGGCAGGATACCCTATGAATTCCATTCATCAGGAACAATCGCGTGGGGGATTTCCAGGGGACCGACCGCATCCATGTCCGCCGGAGCATCGGCTCCGGCTCGTTCGGCATGGTCTTCGAAGTCTTCGACCAGGACCGCCAGGCCGTGGTGGCCCTTAAGACGCTCACCAACGTCGGCCCCGAGGCGCTGTACCAGTTCAAACAGGAATTCCGGGCCCTGGCGGACATCTCGCATCCGAATCTCGTGGGCTTGTTCGAACTGGGCAGCGATGGCGACCGCGCCTACTTCACCATGGAGCTCATCGACGGCCTGCCCTTCTCCGCCTGGGTCCGGAATGAGCGGCCGACGGGTCGCGGGGCTTTCGGGGGTCGTCGGGAAGACCGGACTTCGGGGATGGACGAGCAAGGCCCTGCCGGAATCCATTTTTCGGACAGCGCTTCCCATGCGGTCACCGGCGAAGAGCCCACGATGTTCGCGGACAGCGGCCCTTCGGCGCAGGTTCCGGACACGGGAGAAGTCAAGGCCATAAAGGATCCGGCGCGCCTGCGCAACACCCTCCGCCAGCTTGTCAACGGCGTTTCAGCGCTGCATGCATCCGGGAAACTCCACCGCGACCTGAAATCCAGCAACGTGCTGGTGACCCCGGCGGGCCGGCTGGTGATTCTGGATTTCGGGCTCGTGCTGGATATTTCGCCCCATGAAGCCTGGGCCCCGGGCCTGCCGCCGAAGCTGGTGGGAACCCCCTCGCACATCTCGCCCGAGCAGGTGGCCGGCCAGCGCGCCGACGAAGCCAGCGACTGGTATGCCGTGGGCGTGATGCTCTACGAATCCCTCACCGGCCGCCTGCCCTTCACCGGGTCGCCCATGGCGATGCTCCAGGCCAAACAGGAGCTGGATCCACCCCGTCCCGCCACCATCGCTCCCGGCGTGCCCGACGACCTCGATGAGATCTGCGTCGCCCTTCTGAACCGGAATCCCCGGCTTCGCATGGGCCGGCAAGAGCTGATGGAACGGCTGGGACACCCCGGGACAGTAAAACCCGGGGCCTGGAATGAGCCAGGTTCCCAGGCGCTGCGCCGGATTTTCGTAGGGCGCGCCAAGGAAGTCTCGGCCCTGAGGGCCGCTTTCGAATCCACCGTCCGGGATGAACCGAGCACCGTGCTGCTGCATGGCAGCTCGGGAATCGGAAAGAGTTTCCTCGTGCGGCGCTTCCTCCGCTCCGTGCAGGAGGACAACCCGCGCGCGGTCGTCCTGTATGGCCGGTGTTTCGAACAGGAATCGGTCCCGTTCAAAGCCGTCGACAGCCTGATCGACGGCCTCAGCCAGGTGATGCGGTTCATGCCTTCGGTGGAGACGGAACCACTGCTGCCCAGGCATATAGGAGCCCTGGCGAAGCTCTTTCCGGTGCTCCAGCAGGTGCCGTCCATCGCGCGGGCCGCGGCCCGAAGCGTGGGCTCCCTGGACGCATTGGAGACCCGCCAGCGGGCCTTTTCCGCCCTGAGGGCGCTGCTGTCGCGCCTGGCGGACCAGCGCCCCCTGGTGCTGGTCCTCGACGACCTGCAATGGGGCGACCTGGACAGCGTGGCTTTGCTGGGAGAACTGCTGCGTCCGCCCGACCGTCCGGCCTTCCTGCTGGTGGCCTGCTACCGGCGTGAGGAATCCGGGACAAGCCCGGCCCTGTTGGAACTGCTGCCCATGCTGAAATCAGCGCGCCACGTGGATCTGCCCGTGGAACCGCTGGACGCCGAGGCCTCGGCCCAACTGGCGCTTTCGCTCATGGGGCCCGAGCGCCCCGGACACGACGATCACGAGACAAGGGCCCGGAACATCGCCGACGAGGCTGGCGGAAGTCCGCTTTTCATCAGCGAATTGGCCCGCCATCCAGGTGGAGCGGAATTGCTGCCCGCCACTGGAACAGCAGATCTTGAACGGCTCCTGCTCATCCGCGTCCAGATGCTTCCGGAAATTTCGCGGCAGATTCTGGAACTGCTCGCGGTTGCAGGCTATCCCCTGCCCTGGTCCGCGGTGCGGCGGGCCGTGAAGGCGGAACCCGGCCAGGCCGACCCTTTCGCGCCTTTGAGGGCGGGCCACCTGGCCCGGGCGCGGGGGACCTCGGACCACAGGACCCTGGAGGTCTATCATGACCGGGTCGGGGAGGCGGTGGCCCGCAGCCTCGGCGCGGAAGCCATTTCCAGCCGCCACCTCATGCTGGCCGAGGCCTTGGAGCAGAGCCCCGGCGCGGATCCCCAGGCCCTCGCTCAGCATTACCTCGCCGGCGGCGAGCGTGGCAAGGCGGCGGATTTCTCCTCCAGCGCCGCGGACCTCGCGGCCGAAGCGCTGGCCTTCGACCAGGCAGCCACGCTGTACCAACAAGCCATCGACCTGCGGCAGGCCGGGGATCCTTCCCTCCAGGATTTGCGCATCCGGCTGGCCCAGGCCCTGGTGAACACAGGCCGGGGCGCGGCCGCGGCCCAGGTCTTCCTGGATGCCGCCTCCCATGGCGATTCTCCATCCCACCGCGTCTGGCGGCGGCGGGCCGCCGAGGAGTTCTTCCGCAGCGGCCACTTGGAACAGGGCCTCGCCACGACCCGCCAGGTGCTGGCGGCAATCGGGGTTCGCATCCCCGCCACGCCCACGGGGGCCCTTGTCTCCCTCGTCTTCCACCGCCTGCGCCTCTACTTCCGGGGCATCAAATTCACCGAGCGCAGCGCGGAGGCGATCCCCGCCGAATTGCTCGACCGCATCGACACCCTGTGGTCGGTGACCATGGGCCTCGGGTTATTCGATTTCATCCGGGCCGCTGATTTCCAGGCCCGGCAACTGCTCCTGGCTTTGGAGGCGGGGGAGCCCTACCGGCTGGTGCGGGGCCTCGCGCATGAAATGGCATTGCGCGCGGCCGAAAGCGGCAGCGGCGACCTCAGTGCTTCGCGGCGCATCCAAGCCACCACCATGGCCCTCGCCGAACGGTTCGGCCAGCCTGAGCCCCTGGCGCGGGCTTATATCGGAGCCGGCATCGCCGCCCTGGTGACCGGGCGCTGGCGTTCGTCAGCCGACTGGCTGGAGAAGGCCGAAACGGTCCTGAGGGCAAGCTGCACGGGCGTCACCTACGAGATCCACACCGTCCAGTTCTTCGCATTCATGGCGAACATCATCATGGGCCGGATCCGGCCGGCGACCCAGCGGTACCCAGAGCTGCTCAGCGAGGCAGAGGATCTCGGGGACGTCCTGATGCTCGCGAACCTGCGAATCGTGGGCTGGAACATCCACCTGGCCGCGGACGATCCCGAACTCGCCGAAACCGAAATGGACCGGGCCCTGGAAGGCTGGCCGGAAACAGGGTTCCTCACGCAGCACTTCCATCGCCTCATCGGCCGGGCCTCGGTCCACCTTTACAGGGGACAACCCAGGGCCGCCCTGGACTTCGTGCAATCCCAGTGGCCCGCCCTGAAGGGATCCCACCTTTTGCGGTCCCAAAGCGCCCGGATCTCCTGCGTCGAACTCCGGGCCCGCTGCCTGCTGGCCACGGCCGCCGCTGAACCCGCGAACCGGGCGGCCCTGCTGAAGGCCGCGCGCCGGGACATACAGTCCCTCTTCGATGAACCCTCTGCCAACTCCAAAGCCCAGGCCCTGAAGGACCAGGCGGTGGCCCTGGCGCTGGAAGGCCGCAACGACGAGGCCCAAGCCAGCCTGGTGGAAGCGGAAATATCCTTGGAAAACGAAGGGATGGCCACGCATGTCCAAGCGGTGCGCTGGGTGCGGGGACATCTCCTGGGCAACGCCCAGGGCCAGGATCTCAAGGCGGCGGCCACCGCCGCAATGAAGGAGGCCGGCTACCGCAATCCGGAGGCCACCGCCCGGCTGTTCGCGCCTGGGATCGCGTAGGCTCTAAAACTTGTACCGCGCGCCGAACTGCAACTGCCGCTTGGGACCGTAGCGGATGGGTGTTCCGTACTCCGGCGTAACGGAGGCGTGGACGTTCTGGACCTGGAGCACATTGGAACGGTTGAAGCAATTGAAGACCTCCAGAATGAGCTCGAGCTTCGAACCGCTGAAACTGAAGGTCCGCGAAGCGCGCAGATCCAGTGTCGAAGTGGAGGGTGTGGCCTCCGAGTTGCGGCCCACGCCGGCCGGACGGTCCGAGGTGCCATCCCCGTCATAGTTGGCGTCGGAACCAGCCAATTGGGTGTACGGCCGCCCTGAAGCCCAATGCAGGATGCCGCTGAAGGTCCAGTCGCGGCGCAGGGCCGGCCCTTCCTGGCCCGTGCTCCACACGGCGGCGGCGCTGAGCCGGTGCGCCTGGTGTTGCAGGCTCGGGCCCCATTCGCTCGAAGGATCGAAGGTGTTCTGCGGCGTGAAATCCGAAGTCCAATCCGTGAAGTTGTCCCAGGCATGGGAATGGGTATAGCTCGCGTTCAGCAGGAATTGTCCGCTCCGTTTCCAGGTCCAGGCGAGGCTCTGCCCGTCATAGTCGGCGCGGCCGCTTCCATCCACCCGGTTGAGTGTGCTGTAGCGCAGGTCCGGGCGCCGGAGGACCGGCTGGCTTGTGGCAGGATTGAAGTAGACCTGGAAGGCGTTCACGTCGCGCACATTCATAAAGCCCTTGGCTTTCGAATGCACCAGTTCCAAGGCGAAACGATGGGCCGGGCGCGGAATCCATTCAAGGCCCAGGTTCTCCTGCCACATGGTGGGGAAGGCTGTGTCCCCGGGCAGGACGAAGGTCGTGGGGCCCGGCGGCAGCGTGGCATAGCGGTGGTTTTGGGCCACGCCATCCGCATTGGCCCAGGAGGGCAAGGGGCCCAGCAGAACCGGGTCCCGCAGCGTCCGGATGACGGTCTGGACATCGCGCCCGTTGAAGAGCCTGAGGCCGTAGTAGGGGCCCAGGTTCGTGGGGCCGCCGAAGCGCCCGGCGCCCCCGAACATGCGCAAGGTCGGCCGCGCCTGCCAACTGAAGGAGAGCCGTGGGTGGACGAGATTTGCGCTCCAGTCCCGCTGGATGCGGAAATTCGCCGGATAGTCGTAGGCTCCCGCCGGAAGCTGCGTGGGACCCAGCACGGGATCCACGGTCGAGGGCGGGTGTTGGACTGCGCCATAGTCCGCGGTGTCCGGGAAGGGCGGCAGGGATTCCCGTTCGAACCGCAGGCCCATTTTCAGAAGGAAAGCGGGATGCGCCTGCCAATCATCCTGGATGAAAATAGCCTCGCTCCTGGCGGTGAAACGCGCGTGGGGATTGCCGTAGCTCTGCACGAAGGCCACAGGGATGCCCGTACCGCCGAAGGGATTGGGCGCGGCGAAAGCCGCCATCGAACTGCCGATGCCGATTTCCGGAATGGCCTGGAACCGGTACACTCCCGAGAAATTCTGCGGCACGGTGGCGTCGTTCTCCGAGTGGAGCAGATCGATGCCCCCCTTCAGCGTGTGGTTTCCCCGCACCGTCGAGAGCGTGTCCGCCAGTTGGGTGTAGCGGATCCGGGATCGTTGGTCCGCCAGCCGCTGGGTCCCGAAATACGCCGCGCCCAGGATCTCCACGTAGACCGCCCGTTGCGGATCGAGGCTGTCGATGCGCGTGTCCCGGTCGGCGAACATCAGCCTGAAATCGTTGAACCAGGCAGAGCCCGCCCATTGGTGCGCGAGGGTGAACGTCTGATCGCGCGTGCTGCGGGCGCCCCCGGCGCTGCGGGCCGTGAGCCCGCCCCAGGGGATCTCGTTCTCATTTTCCGATTGCCCCGCGAGAACCCGGAAAATCCACCGGCTCGAGGAATTCTGCACCCAATCCAGGCGCAGGAATCCGGAGGAATCCCCTTCTTCGAAGGGCAGTTTTCCGGTTTCGAGCTGGAACCCAGAGGCCCGGATGAGGCCGGCCACGGCGGGGTCGATGGCCACGATATTTTGGTCCGTCCGCTGCATGCGTTCCACGGCGGCGAAGTAGAAGAGCCGGTCCTTGAGGATCGGCCCGCCCACCGAAGCTCCATACTGCTGGCGGTGTTCCGCGCTGGTGGTGGAGGTCGCGTCCAGGCTTCCGGTTTTGGAGAACCAGAACAGGGATCCCTTCAATTCGTTGGTTCCCTGTTTCGTGACGGTGTTCACGATGCCGCCCAGGGCCCGGCCGTGTTCCGCGGAGAACCCGCCGCTGATGACCTGGAATTCCTGGACCGCCTCCTGGCTGAGGCTGGACCGGGGCGCGCCAAGCCCCAAATCATTGTTGTCCAACCCGTCCAGCAGGAAAGCATTCTGGCGCGGCGTCATGCCCGCGAAGCTCAGACCAGAATCAGGGCTGCCCTTGCCGGCCGGCAGATTGCCCACCGCCGCGAAGGGCGTGGTCAGGCTGAACCCCGCGAAATTCCGCAGGTTGATCGGGAGATTGGAAATGCTGGACTCGTCCACCACGCTGGCGACCTGGGTGCGTTCGGAATCCCCTGGCGCTTCCACCGCCACGGTTTGTTCAGCAACGGACGAGGCCAGCATCAAATCCTGTTGGGCGGTGCCGCCGACCTGAAGCGTCACGGGTGCCTGGGCGGCGTGCTCCGCCTTGGCCTTCGCCTTGAGTAGATAATTCCCGGCCGGCAGCATGCGGAAGCGGTAGCGGCCTGCCCCGTCGCTCGTGGTGGTCCAGGTCCCATTCAGATCCGCCCGCCGCAAGGTCAGCGCCGCGCCCGGCACCGGTTCCCCTTGCGGGGAGCGAACCACGCCTTTCAAATCCGAGGTGGTCACGCCCGCGCTTTGCGCCGCCAGCGCCCCGGGCAGCGCTCCGAGGACCAGACCAAGCTGAAGTGCGCGAAGAATGGGTATGCCCACAGGAACTCCAATCGCGGTCGATGAATGGGAATGCGTGATGGAGTTTTAACACAAACGGGATCCGCCCGTGCCAAGCGGGACCGACTCGGCGGATCGCATGGAGCCATGGTGGACCTTGGGGATTTCCGGGCTAGAATCCCTCGGGACCCGGCCTCCCATTCTGGTGTTTCCATGCGAAACCCGTTCAGACTTCCCGATGCCCAGGCGCGCTTCGCGCCGGAGCTGGAACAGGCCATCGTGGACGAACTCTACAAGCGGGCCTGGGCCGCATTCGCGACCCTGCTGCTGGTCCTCGCGGTGGCCAGCTCGGTCCTGAGCGAGGCGATCCAACAGCATCCTTCCATCGGCCGGGTCCTCATGCTCATGGTCGCCGTGACCCTGCTCCGCACACTCAGCCTCCTGCTGCTCAGGAAGGTTCCGAGCCCCCGCCTGAAGCTTTGGGGCTTCATCACCGGCTCCACGCTGATCGCTTTCGGATTCGCCGAATTGAACATCATCAGCTATCCCGACCTCGAACCCTCAGAGGTCGCCCTGCTGGGCATCATCGACGCGGGCATCTGTTCCGGGGCCTTGATCAGCATGGGCAGCAGCTTCCTCGCCTACACGCTCTACATCGTCCCGAATATCGGGTCCCTGGCCCTGATGGTGGCTTTGGGCCCATCCACGCGCTGGACCCACAATTTCCTGCTGCTGCTCTGCATCTATCTCGCGGCCTTGATGCTCCTGGCCTTCGAACTGGCGAGGGCCCACCGGCGGGAGGTGCTTCTGCGCCTGGAAATGGCGGAAATGGCGCTGCGGGACAATCTCACCCAGCTCAGGAACCGGCGTGCGCTCCTGGAATTCATGTCCATGGAATCAGAGCAGGTGCTGCGCTCCTGGAGGCCGACCATGGATCCCGCCCACCCGAAGGTGGCCCTGAGCCTCGGCCTGCTGATGCTCGACATCGACCACTTCAAGGCCATCAATGACACGCACGGCCACCTTGCCGGCGATGCGGTGCTGATACAGATCGCCACCATCCTCGAGGAAACAGCCCGCAAGCCCGACGTGGTGGTGCGCTGGGGCGGCGAGGAATTCGTCATCGTGGCCCGCGACACGGACCGGCGGCCGCCATCCCGTCTGGCGGAGCGCATCCGGGAGCGGGTCGGACACCATCCCTTCACCCTGCCCTCCGGCCAGACTATCCAGGTCACCTGCTCCATCGGGTATTCGGTCTTCCCCTTCGATGAAAAACTGCCCGCCCTTCTGACCTGGGAGCAGATCATCTCCGTGGCGGACACCGGCATGTACTTCGCGAAGACCCATGGCCGCGACCGGAGCGTGGGCGTCATGGCCGGGGACCAGGTCCGGGCCGATTCCGATGTGCTGAACCGCCTTGAACAGAGCCTGGACCAGGCCCAGGCTGAAGGCCTGGTGAAGCTTGTGGGCGAGGCAAGGAGCTAGACCGATTCCCCTGCCAGGAAACCCGTGCTGAAGGCGGCCTGCAGGTTGTATCCCCCCACGGGCCCATCGACGTCCAGGAGCTCCCCGCAGACCAGGAGGTTGTCCCAGTTCCGGACCCGCATCGTATGGGGATCCACCGCCGACAGGTCGACACCGCCCGCGGCCACCTCCCCGCGCTCCAGGGGGACGGCCCCGGGCAGGCCGAGCGGAAAGGCGCAGGCCCAGCTCACCAGCGTGGATCGCACGCTTTTGGGAAGGTGCTTCAGACGGATGTCGCCAAATCCTTCCGCCCGCCACAGGGAATCCGCCACCCGTTCGGGAATCCAATGCTGAAGCCAGTTCCGGGCTGACAGGTGCGGATTTTCGATTTGTCCGTGGCGGAGTTCCGCATCCAACACGGCTTCGCTGAGGCCTGTGAAATCGTAGGCGAGCCAGGCCCGGCCCGCCCTGCGGGCGGATTCGGTCCGGGCGCTCAATTCCAAAGCGGCTGGACCGCTGATGCCACTCCGGGTGAACAGGATGTCGCCCGCGAAGGCGCCGATCCTCCGGCCCCCTTCGCCCTCCTGCAATCTCAAGATCCCATCCCGGAAGGCCACGCCCTCCCAGCCGGGATGCGGTGTCTTGAGGGGGATCGGCGCGAGGGCGGGTGTCCATGGCTGCGTCGGCACGCCCAGTTGCTCCAGCCAACCCGCCACCTCGCCTCGGGTCCCGGTTTCGGGATAGCTCGCGCCCCCGGTCGCGAGGATGAAGGCATCTGCCGGAAGCCTGGTTCCATCTCCAAGCCGAAGCGCCTCGACCCGGGGAGGACTGCCCTCGAGCCCCACCACGCGGCTTCCGGTCCGGAGCAGCACTCCGGCTCGCCGCACCACAGCTTCGAAGGCCGCCACCACCGCCGCCGCGCTTCCCGGGCGGTCCAATGGAAAGATGCGGCCATTGTCCCGTACGTACGTTTCGACGCCTTCGCGATGGAGGAGCGCGACCACATCCTCATTGCTGAAGGCGTGGAAGGAAGGCTTGAGAAAGCGGGCCTGCGCTTTGGAAAAGGCCTCGGCCACGGCCTTCATGGTCCCATCGTGGGTGATATTGCATTTCCCGCCACCGCTGATGCGGAGCTTCACGCCCAGCTTCCCGTTGGCCTCCAGCAGCGTCACGTGGTGGCCTTTCATGGCCGCCCGCCAAGCGGCCACCAGGCCCGCCGCGCCTCCCCCTACCACGATGATTGCAGCCATGGCTCAACTATCGCAGGATCCCCCGTTGACCGGCGATCCCGCGCGGGCGGGCATGATTGGATCTACCATCCACCGGTTGCCCCACCCGAGCGGGAGAACACATGCGCTTCATCTTCGAACAAGTCCGGATGGGTGGCGACCGTAATTTCGGCTACCTGCTCGGGGACCGGGAGGCGGGCGCCGGCATCCTCATCGATCCATCCTTCGATCCCGGGCTCCTGGTGGCGCGCGCCGAAGCCCAGAACCTTGGCATTACTCACATCCTGAACACCCACGGACACGCGGACCACAGCAATGGCAATGCCGCGGCCAAGGCGCTCACCGGCGCGGTGGTGGCGGGCGGACCGGGCCACCCGGGGCCCGTGGACCGCGTGCTCCGGGATGGGGAGCGCCTGGCCTTCGGCGCCTACCATCTCCTGGCCTGGCACGTGCCCGGCCACTACCACGACCACCTGGCCTTCCTCGTGGAAGAAATGGCCGCGGGGATCACCGGGGATCTTCTCTTTGTGGGAAAAGTCGGTGGCACCGGAAGCGACGCGGATGCCCGCATCGAGTGGGACAGCCTGCAGCGCCTGCTCCACGGATGGCCTGAGCATGCGACGATCTGGCCGGGCCACGACTACGGCGCCAGGCCCAGTTCCACACTGGCCTGGGAGCGGGAGACCAATCCCTTCCTCCGCTGCGAGGATGTCGAAGCCTTCATCCGCCTGAAAGCCCGATGGGCTGGCTTCAAGGCTCAGCATGGACTGAAGTAGCGCCAGCGGAACCGTCGACAGGCCGTCAGGGAGGCGGTGCGGGGCGGCCGTGGATCAGAGCCCGAACTGGCGAAGGTGGTGGTCCGTATGCCGGTAGGCCCACCTGTGCCACTCGCCGGCGCTGAGCGTTCCGAACACCGCGTGGTTGGGGGGCAGGGCTTCCGGTGGCACCGCAGCGAAGGTCCGGAGGGTCCCAAGAGCGCGCTGGCGGTCCGCCTCGAAGGTAGTGGGCTTCGTGCCGCCCTTCCGCTGGTCCACGCGGGCCGGCGACTTGAACCCCTTGGGCCAGGGGAGGGGCGCATAGAGCGCGATCCACTTCATCACAGGGCGCCACCGGGGCGCTGGGCGCCTGGCACTCGGGTCCATCACGGTTAGGTGCACATCCGCCAGATGGCAGAGCATCTCTCCCGCTGTCATGGCGCCCCAGCGGCGGGAAGAGCCGGGTTGCAGGGCGTTCAGGCGGGCGATCAACTGCGCAAGGGTGGCTGGATCGGCGATGGTGGACATGGGAGTGGGATGCCGTCCGGCCGCTCGGCGTTCCGGAATTCCCGGCCTCCCGCCGGGAAGCGGGGCTCTCAGCTCAGGGCGACGATGACGAAGAGCTGCGCGATGAGGACGCGGAGCAGCATCGTCAGGGGATAGACCGTCGCATAGGCCACGGAGGGCGCATCGTTCTTGAAGGTCTCGGTGGCATAGGCAAGGGCCGGCGGATCGGTCATGCTCCCGGCGAGCAGGCCGCAGATTGTCACGTAGTCGAGCTTGTGGATGCCCCTGGCCACGAGGCCGACGAGGACCAGCGGCACGATCGTGATCAGCGCCGCCATCCCCACCCAGGCGATCCCCTGCTGCGAGAAAAGGATCGAGAACAGCCGCTCGCCCGCCTTCAGGCCGACCGAGGCCAGGAAGAGGCAGATCCCGAACTCGCGCAGGAGCGACTTGGCGGCGTTGGGCATGTAGACGATGAAGGGCCCCACCTTGCCGATCCGCGAAAGCAGGATCGCCACAATGAGCGGCCCGCCCGCCAGTCCGAGCTTCACCGCCGCCGGCATCCCGATGACCGCGATGGGCCAGGTGCCCAGGATCACGCCGAGCGCGATGCCGATGAAGATCGGGATCATCTGGGGCTTTTCTAGGTCCCGCATGGAATCGCCCAGTTCGCGGGAGGCCTGCGCGAGCGCCTGCTCCTCGCCCACCGCCATGAGCCGGTCGCCGAACTGGATCTGGAGCCCCTTGGTGGGGGAGAACTCGACCCCGGAGCGGATCACCCGCGTGATGATGACCCCGTACTTCTCATCCAGTTCCAGCTCATCGATCTCCTTCCCCACCGCCTCCTTGGTCGTCACGATGATGGGCCGGAACGAGATCTGGCTCGGGAGGGCGGGAAGCTCCACCTCGCTGGCCTTCCCGATGATGACGCGGAATCCTTCGAGGCGCGCCTCGGTGCCCACGGCGTGGAGAAGGTCCCCCAACTGGAGCGTGGTCTCGGGTGTGGCCACCTGCTGCTTTCCGTCGCGGTAGACCCGGGTCACCACCACGCCGGTGCCGGCCAATTCCACCAAGCGGTCGACCTTCAAGCCGGCGAGGTTGGGGTTGGTCACCTCGAAATTGCGGGTGAGGATCGGCTTGACCTGCCGCGTCCTCAGGCGCTCGAATTCCTCGGCTTCCTTGTCCGGGTCGATGCGGAACAGCCGCTTGACGAGATGCATGGTCAGGATGATGCCGAGGATCCCGAACGGGTAGGCCACCGCATAGCCGACGCCCAGGAGCGCCGGGGCGTCATCGATGACAGGCTTCAAGTCCTTGAAGGCCTGCTGGGCCGCGCCGAGGCTTGGGGTATTCGTCACCGCCCCCGACAGAAGTCCCAACGCCACCGGGAGGTTCGCCCCTCCGAAAAAGACGATCAGGATCGTGATCCCCGTTCCTCCGAGAACCGTCGCAGCCGCCAGCAGGTTGAGGGTCAAGCCCTGCGCCCGGAGCGAAGAGACAATGCCGGGACCCACCTGCAGCCCGATGGCGTACACGAACAGGACGAGCCCGAATTCCCGGGTGAACTCCAGGATCTCGGCATTGACCTGGAAACCGAGGTGGCCCGCCAGGAGCCCTGCGAAAAGTACGCCCCCGACGCTCAGGGTCACCTTGAAGAGGCGGACATTTCCAAGAGCCAGCCCCGCGCTGACCACCAGACTGAGGATGAGCAGCCCCTGGGCGACGGACCCATCCTTGAACAGCGCCACGAGCCAGTCCATCGGACCCCCTCCGGCCCTTCGCGCGGGCGGGGGCCAACGGGTTGATGATAGCTCTACTCGGCTCCCAAGGGCCCGGGGAAGCGCAGCTCTTCGGCCGCCCCATCCGCAAGCCCTGGCGATGTGTCGATTCCGGCCGCCCTCTCTCCACTGAAATCGTCCCTGCGGGCCGGCTTCAAGTTGCGGGGAGTAGTCTCGGATCCACGCGTAAACCCGTTGGCGATCGAAGCACGTCTTGACGTAAGTCACGGGCCGATGGATCGAACATAGGAAAGCTTCGGCACCTGTCCACGCGACAACGACACGCGGCGGCGCTTCGAAGCGGGGAGGCGTTCCATGGACCTTCATTCGTTCTTGCTGGAAAGCCGGCAGGAGATCATCGCTGAAGCGGCTGCCTCGTTGAAACGGGCGCACCTGGAGCACTACGAGAAGGCAGGAGCCGGCCAGCTCTGCCAGCGGCTCGACAACCTTCTCTCCCTGACCCTCGCCGCTGTGGCGGAGCGCAATCTGGCCCCGATGGTGGCCCATGCCAATGCCGTGGCCCAGGAACGTTTCGACGGCGGCTTCGACCTTTCCGAAGTGCAGACCGCATTCAACGTTTTGGAGGAAGCTGTCTGGTTGCGCATCCTCAAACGACTGCCTTCGCCTGAACAGGCGGAAGCCCTTGGGCTCGTGAGCACGGTGCTCGGAGCAGGCAAGGACGCCCTCGCCAGGAAGTATGTCTCTCTCGCCACCCAGGCACGGGTGCCATCCCTCAATCTCCAGGCCCTCTTCTCCGGCACCGATGGCCGCTGATTGCAGTCTGCGGGTCAGGAAAGAAGACAGGAATTCCTAGACCCGCGCCGGTGTTGACACAAGGACCCTAGGCCATGCGGGGCGACACGCGCCACGCCACCCTTCAGGCCCCGCGCTTGAACCTGGTATCACCGGCAAAGAGTGCTCAATGCCCTTGAAGCGCTGGCCGGACTGGCAAGATGTGCTTTGAAGCAACTGTTGCGCCAGCGGGAACACGATTCAATTCGTTGCCCCATCTTCATGTATATTATAAGTATTGTAAATATTGTATTTATATAAATTCATTAGACAGCTATCTCTCAAGCTCAATCCGCTCCGGGCGCCGGGCGCCACTTTAGACCAGGATTTTTCAAACAGAGATAAAAACAGGTTCAAGTAACTTTGAGTGGGAAAGTGCGAAAATTTACATATCGATTATTTACCTGCTGCCGGGCAGTTTTTTTTTGACTTTTCACCTCCCTTAGGGGAAAAAGGATCAGAACTATCCTTTTGCCGTCGCCCACTCCACCACTTTCCTATTCCAAGGGGTATTGTTATGAACCCACTCGCCAGGTTTATCTCCTTCCTTTCCGCCGCGGTTCTAGCGTTGATGGTGGCGTGCGGAGGGAGCAGCAGTACTCCTGTTCCGGTTCCCGAGCCGACAATTTCCAGCTTCAGCGCGAATAGGACCACCATCGCTCAAAATGAGAGCGCGATCCTCACCGCGGTCTATACGAATGGCACCGGCTCCGTGTCTCCTGGTCCGGGATCAGATCCAAGGCCAGTCTCGATTCCGAGCGGCCAGCCGTTCACGGTCTCGCCTCAAGTCACGACGACCTATGTGTTGACCGTGACGAACGCGGCCGGTTCCACCGCGGCCCGGACGCTTCCCATCAATGTGATACCGCCCATCACGGGGGTTTCCTTCACTGCCAGCAAGACGTCCATCGCGGTCGGCGAGAGCGTGGCGCTGACGGCCACCTTCAGCAGCGGCGCTGGCGCGGTTACCAACAGCGTGAACGCGACCTCCATCACGCCCGTGAGCGGCGTTCCTTTCCTGGTGTCGCCGGCGGTCACCACTACCTATACGCTCACCGTCACGAACGCCGCGGGTGCCTCGGTGACCCAGGGCCTCATCATAGTGGTCCAGGGCGCGCCAGCCATCGCCTCCTTCACCGCCAACCCCGCCCTGATCTCCCAGGGCGCCACCTCCACGCTTAATTATTCGTTCTCGGGCGGCTCGGGTTTCATCAACAACGGCGTCGGCCCCGTGTTCCCGGGCCTCACCTCGGCGGTCAGCCCCGCCGTGACGACGACCTACCTGCTCACCGTCACCAATGCCACCGGCAACACCGCAGTGTCCGGCGTCACCGTCACGGTCACGGGATTCCCCGCCAACCTGAGCCTCATCGCCGACCGCAGCACGATCACCATCGGCGATAGCGTCCATCTGACCGCCAGCTTCTCCTCTGGTTCCGGGGTCATCACGAACACGCTGGATGGGACGACCATCAATCCGATCACAGGCGTGCCGGTCACAGTCACCCCGGCCAGCACGGTGAGCTACATCCTCACAGTCACGAATGCGGCTGGCGGTTCTGCCACGGCGGTCGCCACCGTCACGGTGGTCCTCAAGCCCGTGATCACTTCCTTCGCCGCCAGCCCCAGCACCATCACCTCCGGCAACAGCGCCAACCTGACGCCGGTGTTCACGAACGGCATGGGTTCCATCAACAACGGCCTGGGCACGGTCCAGACCGGCGTTCCCGTGAAGGTTTCGCCAGTCCAGACCACTTCCTACCTCCTCACCGTCACCAACTCCGCCGGAGCCTTCGTCCAGATCTCGACGACCATCAAAGTGGTGGACGCCCCCACCGGCATCAGCCTGGTCGCGATTCCGCCGATCATCACCATCGGCAATTCCACGCGCTTGATCGGAACCTTCTCCAGCGGCACCGCCATCGTCGACAATGCGGTCGGACCCGTGCTCAACGGAGTGCCCTACCTGGTCACGCCTCCCGTGACCACGACCTACACCATGACCGTCACCAATGCCGCCGGCGCCTCGGCCACCACGGGCACCGTCGTCACCGTGGTTCCTCCGCCAGACATCATCTCCTTCCTCTCCAACCCGGCGACGCCTCCGCCCGTGGCTGGCGGCAGCCCCGTCCAGCTCCTGCCGACCTTTGCCAACGGCTCCGGTTTCATCGGCGGCGTCGGCTCGGTCATCACCGGCAACTCCTACACGGTCAATCCGCTCGAGACCACCACCTACACGCTGACGGTAACCAACCCCGCCGGCGACTTCGTCACCCGGATCCTCACGGTCCACGTGGTGGGCGATCCCGTCATCGATAGTTTCATCGCCTTCCCCTCCACCATCACCGCCGGGGATTACTCCCAGTTGATCGGCATCTTCTCGGGCGGGAACGGCGTCATCACCGCTCCTCCCAGCGGCAGCTTCCCGCCCTTCCCGGGAGCAGGAATCCCGGTCACCAGCGGTGTCTCGCTCTTCGTGAATCCCACCGCCACCACCACCTACACCTTGACGGTGACGAACGCTGCTTTGGTTTCCGTCAATCGCTCAGTCACGATCCTCGTGGTGGGCCTGCCCACCGCGACGAGCCTCACCTCTTCGGTGAATCCGATCACGGCCGGCGATACAACCATGCTGACCCCGACCTTCGCGGGCGGCACCGGCGTGGTTTCGCCGAGCGTCGGCCCCGTGCTCAGCGGCTCGGCCTACGCGGTCCAGCCCACCCAGACCACGACCTACACCTTGACGGTCACCAACTCGATCGGCGCCACCACGGGAATCGTCCATACGGTCGTCGTGCTGACCGGTCCTAACGCGGCCGCCCTGGCCGCGGCACCCCAGGGCATCACCCTGGGCGGATCCGCCTATCTCACCGCCTACTTCACCATCGGCACCGGCGGCACCGCCTCCGTTGTCGGCACTGGCCCGAACGCAGCCACCAGCGGCCTCCCCGCAGCGATCAATCCTCTCAATGCAGTGCCATTCCCGGTCACACCCACCGCGACCGGCACCTATGTCTATACGCTGACCGTCACCAACAGCGCGGGCGTCACATCCACCCATGGTGCGACCGTCACCGTCTACGGCGTTCCCACGGCGGCCCTCGCCATCACGGCCGGGTCCAACAACCCGATCACCATCGGTGAGACCACCAGCATCACGCCCACGTTCACCAACGGAACCGGCGTCATCTCCGGCATCGGCACCGTGACCTCCGCGCAGGCCTACCCGGTCTCCCCGGCCACCACCACGACCTATGTCCTGACCGTCACCAACCCTGTCGGCGCTACGGCCACGGCCAGCCTCACCGTCACGGTCCTCGCCGGACCCTTCGCCAGCGCCTTCTACTTCCAGCCCAACATCATCACCGAAGGCGACAGCACCCAGCTCTACGCGATCTTCAACAACACGACCACCGAGGACATCACCAGCAATGCCGCCGGCTTTGTCGCGCCGAGCGCATTCCCAGATCCTACGGTCATCAGCGGCACGCCTCAGACCGTCACCGCAGCCGCAGTTTCCGCAGGCATCTATACCTATACCCTCACGGTCGCCAACGCGGCCCTCACCACCTACACCACCACCACCAATTTAACGGTGGTGCCTGCTCCGACCGCGGCCTTGAACGTGGCGGTCCCGGCACTTGGCCCGCCCTACACCATCACGGCCGGCCAGAGTGCGACCCTCAATCCCGTGTTCACGAATGGGACCGGTTCCATCAACAACGGCCTCGGCCCGGTGGTCAGCGCCGCTTCCTATGTGGTCACGCCCCTCGTCTCCACCACCTACACCCTGACGGTCACCAACGCCGCCGGCCTGCAGGTCACGGATTCCGAGACCATCTTTGTGATCGCCGGTCCTTTCTCACAGGCTCTGGTGTCCGACCGCCTGGTCGCCACCTCCGGCGATACGCTCTACCTGACCGCGCTCTTCAATATTCCGCTCCCGGCTCCGCCCGCCAACGCGGCCGTCACCTCCTCGGTCGGCACGGATACCGGCCTGCTGGCCACGCCTGCGCTCCTCACTGGCGTGCCCTTCGCCGTCGCCCTCGATGGCACTGACAATTCCGACCGCATCTTCACCTTGACCGCCGACAACGGCGCGGGCGTCACCCACACCACCGGCGTCCTGGTCAAGATCGTGGCCGCTCCCACGCTCGTGGCTCTCGCAGCCTCCAGCAACAACATCACCGTGGGCGAAACGGTCACCCTCACCCCCACATGGACCGGCGGCCCTGACTGCGTCGGCATCCTCAGCGGCGGCGGCATGACCCTCACCGCCGTGAATGGCGTCGGCTACAGCGTCAATCCAGTCGTCACCACGACCTACGTCCTGACGGTCACCAACGGGGCCGGCACCTCGGCCTCGGATTCCCAGACCATCACCGTGGTCCAGCCCCCGTCCATCTCCCAATTCACCGCCGTGCCGGCCATCATCACCGTCGGCGACAGCACCCAGCTCTTCGCCACCTTCAGCAACGCCACCGTCGGCCCCAATGTCGTGAATCCCGGCGCGATGGCCATCACTTCCGGAACGCCCCTCACCGTGACTCCGGCGGCCACCACCGTCTACGTGCTCACCGTCGTCGGCACCGGTGGCACGGCCTCCGCCAACACCACCGTCAGGGTCGTGGATGCACCGATCTGCATCATCACCGCTGAAGCTTCACCCCTGATCGCCACGACCACCGGCCACTTCGCCAGCGTGCCCAACCAGTCCGGATCCACTTATTCCTGGACGATCACCAACGGCATCATCACCGCCGGCCAAGGCACGAGCCAGATCACGTACACCGTCGGGGCTACCACCGGCGTGGGCGCATTCGGCCTGGGCGTCACCGTGGTCAACGCGGCCTCGGCTTCCTGCAACAGCACCACCACCCGCGACGTCAATCCGGTTCCCGCCCTCACGGTGCCCACCCTGGTCTCCAACGACGCGGATGACACCATCACCGCGGGTTCCAGCGTAGACCTCACGCCGACCTTCGGCGGCGGCGTCAACCCGACCGGCACCATCACTCCCGCCATCGGGACGGTGCTGAGCGGCGTGGCCTACACGGTCGCACCCACTATCACCACCACCTACAACCTGGTTGTGAGAGATTCCCTGGGCCAGACCGCCACGGCTTCCCTCACCATCACCGTGATCCAGCCCGTGAGCATCACCAGCTTCACCGCTTCCAAGAATCCCGTGACCATCGGCGCCGTCACCAACCTGACCGCGGTCTTCAGCAATTCGACGCCCGCTGTCAATGGCAATGAGATCACCCACGGCGACGCGCTCGGCAATCCTGCGTCGCCTATTGTTCCCTCCAGCGGATCAGCCATTCCCTACATCCCTGGCACGGTGGGAACCCAGACCCACACCCTGACCGAGACCAACCTCGCCGGCCAGACGGTGACCCGCACGTTGCCCCTCGTGGTCGTCGCGGCACCCGTCGCCACCAACCTGGTGGCCGTCCCCGCCACGATCACCGCGGGAACATCCTCGACCCTGACGCCGACCTTCTCGGACGGCACCGGCGTCGTCAACAACGGCGTCGGAACCGTGATCAACGCCGCGGGCTATCCTGTCACGCCGCTCGCGACCACCACCTACACCCTGACGGTCACCAACACCGCCGGTGACACGGCCATCACCCAGGCCACCGTCACCGTGGTGTCCGGACCCAATGCCATCAGCCTTGCGGCCAGCCGCCGCATCATCACAGTCAACGATTCCATCAACCTGACCGCCCTCTTCATCAACGGCACCGCCGTGGGCGGCCTCACCGGCTCCGCGAACTCCTTCACAGGAGCGCAGTTGCCGGCCACGCCTACCTCCGGCGTCCCGGTGCTCGTCACGCCCACCGCTGCCGCGGCAGGCACCACCGTCACTTACAGCCTGCTGGTCACCAACACGGCCGGCAGCACGGATCTTGAAACCGTCTCCGTGGATGTGCTCTTGGCTCCCACCGCAGCCCTGAACCAGGTCGGCGGTGCGGCTCCGATTTCCGCCGGCGAAAGCGCGCAATTGCGCCCGATCTTCGCCAATGGCAATGGCGTTGTGGCCCCGGTCCTCGGCATCGTTGAAAGCAACAGCATCTACAACGTGACCCCGGCAGCCACCACGACCTACCAGCTCACGGTCACCAACGCTGCGGGTTTCCAGGCCTTCGCCCAGCGCACCATCACGGTGCTGTCCGGTCCCTTCGCCACCAGCTTCATCGCAGCGCCGGCCGTTGTTTCGGTCGGTGGAACAAGCAATCTGACGGCGATCTTCTCCGGCACCGGTGCCACCGGTTCGGTGGACAACGGTATCGGAGCTGTCCTTTCGGGCGTGCCCGCCCCGACCGCCGCACTTGGGGCCACGACGACCTTCACCCTGACTGTCACCAACGGGGCCGGCACCATCGTGACCCGGACCGCCACGGTCGTGGTCGTTCCGCTCCCCGTCGCCACCAGCCTGGTCGCCACACCGGCCACCATCAACGCTGGACAGGCCAGCGTCCTGGTGCCGACCTTCTCCGACGGCACCGGCGTGATCACGGCTATCGGCAACGTGGTGAACGGCGGGTCCTACAATGTCACGCTCTTCGTGACCACGACCTACACCCTGGTCGTCACCAACGCCGCGGGCGCCATCGACACCTTCACGGCCACGGTCACGGTCCTCGCGCTGCCCTTCTCCAGCAGCTTCACGGTGTCTCCGGCCATCGTCAGCGTCGGTGATTCGATCTTCATGAACTGGGTATACAACCTGGATGCCACCGGCACCGCCACTGTCCTCCAGACCGACGATGGCGGCGTAGTGACGACCATCTATGGTCCCTTTGGCCCAGCAGGCAGCCCTGGCACCGGCACCTCCGTGCCTGTGTCGCTCGTGGTTCCTCCCTATGGCCTGTACGGCTTCACGCTGCGCTTGGTCCAGGGCACCAGCACCGTGGACACCACCCGCACCGTCATGGTCTGGGAACTGCCCACTGCCACGATCACCGAAGCCGGCGCGCTCCCGAGCCCGCTCTCCATCGCCGCGGGCACGCCCGTGACCCTCACCATGACCTTCACGGGCAACACCACCGCCCGAGTCCTGGAAGAGGTCACCGGCACCACCTGGACCGTCAGCAATGGCGACTCCCTGACCATCAATGCGGCTCCAGTCGCAGGCCAGCAGCGCCGGGTCCGCCTGACCGTCCAGAATCCGGCAGGCACCGTGGCCAATACGGTCTACATCATCAACAGCATCTAGACCCTACAAACCAAAGCAGGAAAAGCCGCCGGGAAACCGGCGGCTTTTCTCTTTGCGGGCAAAAAGCAATAGATGCCACGGGTTCGGAAATGCACATCTCGAAAGGGGTGGATCAATGCCCGTGGATCCGCAGATACGCTTCCAAGCGTGCCAGGCCTTCACGCACGCTCACTACGGGTGTGTAGCCCAGATCCCGCCGAGCGGCGGAGATGCTGTACCAATGGGCCGTGGCGAGCTGCCGGGCCAGGAACCGCGTCATCATCGGTTCGTCCTCGCGTCCCAGGATCCGCCAGACGATTTCCAGGGCGGCGCCCACGGCGTAGGCCGCCTTCGGCGATATGGATTTTTCGCAAGGCGGCAGGTTCCCGGCCTTGAGGATGCCGTTGATGAGGTCCCGCTGGGCCATGGGCTCGCCTTGGGTGATGAAGTAGGCCTTGCCGCCGCAGGTTGAACCGGGCTCTAAGCGATCCAGGGCCAGCAGGTGGGCGTGGGCCGCATTGTCGATGTAGACCGAATCGATGAGCTTCGCGCCGCCGCCCACCAGGCGCAGGCGCCCTGCCCTGGCCCGGCTCAGGATGCGGGCGACAAGCTGAGGGTCGCCGGGTCCCCAGATCAGATGCGGGCGGAGCGCAACCGTGGCGAGAGAGGGCCCATTGGCGGCCAGCACCATACGTTCGGCTTCGGCCTTGGTGGCGGGATAGGCGGTGTCGAAACGAGAAGCGATCGGCGCGCTTTCATCCACGCCCTCCACATCCCCGCCAACATGGATCACCGATGGGGTGCTGGTGTAGACCAAGCGCTGGATCCCCTGCTTGCGGCAGGCCTCGAGGACGTTCCGCGTGCCGATCACGTTGGCGTGGTAGTAGGCCTGGAAAGGACCCCACACGCCGGCCTTGGCGGCGATATGGAGGATCGCATCGCATCCCTCTGCGGCGGAAACGACGGCTTCCGCATCCGCAAGATCCGCCCTCACGATCTCCGCGCCCAGATCCCGCAACGCGGGCGCGTCGCTCCGCTGCAGCGAGCGCACCGAATCTCCGCGGGCGAGCAGCAGCCGGGCCACGGCGCCCCCCAGGAAGCCGCCGCCGCCGGTGACCAGGATCATGAAATTTTTTCCTGCACCCAGGCGGTCAATTTTTCGCGGCCGATCTTGGCGTTGTGGCGGATGTCCACGGGGAACCCGGGGTGCACCATGAAGTGGGTGATGACGCGGGTGTGGGCGAAGTTGGCGCCCATGGCCTTGAGGGCCTCGAAGAGATCCTGGTCCCCGATATTCGCGTCCGCGCCTCCGTCCGGATCCCGTTCGATGAGCAGGACGGGCACCTTCATGCCGCCGATGATGGCGCCCACCAGGGCCGTCCGGAAGACGCCCACGTGGGTGTTGAAGATCTCCTCCACTGGAGCCGAGAACAGCGTCATGTCGCTCAGTTCCACGCGATGGGATTTGCGGCCGCAGAACCAGAGCCGGCCCTCCGCATCGAAGTAGCCCACATCGCCCATGCGATGGACGATGGTGCCTCCCCGCCGGATTTTCGCCAGGCGCGTAGCCTCGGGGCGGCCATAGTAGCTGGCGGTGACCGTCGGACCGGACACGGCGATCTCGCCCACCTGGCCCACGGGCATCTCCTTGGCCAGCGACCATTCCTCCAACGGCCCGTCGGTGATCTCGATGATGCGCACGTCGTTGGGCGCCACCACGCGGCCCACGCAGACACCGGCCCCGCGGTCCGTCAGCTCCCGCGTCTCCCGGAGGATGTCGCGGCTGCTGATGCTGGTGACCGGCAGCACCTCTGTGGCGCCGTAGGGCGTGTGGATCAAAGCCTCCGGCGAAAGCATCCGGTGCATGCGCTCCAGGGTGATGGCCTGCACAGGCGCCCCGGCCGTGAGGATGCGCCGCACGGTGGGCCACTTCACCCCGTGCTTCTCCCCGTGGCGCCCAACGGTGGCGAGCAGGGCGGGCGAGGCGAACACGTTCGTCACGCCCCAGTCCTCGATGGCCGTCCTGATTTTCTCGGGGTCCACCTGGGCGGGCCGCGTGAAATCCATGTCCGGAACCACCGTAGTCATGCCCAGGGCGGGATCGAATAGCGCGAAGAGGGGGAAGGTGGGCAGGTCGATCTCGCCGGGCTGGATGCCGTAGGTGTCGCGGATGAGGTCCACCTGCGCCATGAATTGGCCGTGGGAGTAGACCACGCCCTTGGCGATGCCGGTGCTGCCGCTGGTGAAGAGAATGGCGGCGGTCTCATCGGCGCCTGTGTCTTCCAGCACGGGGCTTGCGCTTTTCCCGGCGGGCGCCACCTGGGCCAGGGTCTTGCCGCCCCAGAACCAGCGGGACCCCACCGTGATGTTCCGCCAGATGGTGGCGCGCCCCCAGCCCAGCAGCACGCGGGCGGCGTGGGCGGTTGGAATGCCGATGAAAGCCTCGGGCTCCACCTCCCGCAGGCAGGTCTTGAGCTGGCTCACGCCCAGGCCCGGATCGATCATCACCGGCACGATGCCCGCCTTGAACAGGGCGAAGGCTAGGGCGAAGAATTCGAGGCTCGGCTTCACCATCAGGACCGTGCGCATGCCCCGCCGAAGCCCGTGGCGCCGCAATCCCGCGGCGATCTGATCGCTGCGCTCGTCGAGCTGCCGGTAGGTCAGGTGCGAGTAGGCGCGCTTGCCGCCGGCATCCAGGCCGTCAGGGAAGACGACCGCCAGCGTGCCAGGCTGCTGGCGCGCCATCCTTGGCAGCCATGAGGCGATGTTGCATGATTGCGTAGGCTGGAATTCAGGATCGGGTTCAGTCATGAGCGGGCCACGTCAAGAATGGCCCGATCGCACGAAATCGGCAATCAGCGGGACCACCTCGTCGGAGGCGTCCTCCAGCACGAAGTGCCCGGTGTCAGCCAGGTAGCGCAGCCTGGCTGCGGGCAGATGCACCCGCCACTGGGCCAGGAAATCCTCGTCGAACACGAAATCCTTGCCCCCCCAAACAATCAGCGCGGGCGTGGCCTTGAATTGCTCCAGATTCCCGGCGATGTGGTGCACCAGGGCGAAAGATGGATCGGCTAGGTGCAGCGGGATGTCCTGGACGAAGCGCAAGGTGGCGATCCGGTCCGCCCAGGAATCGTAGGGCGCCCGGTAGGCGGCCGAAATCTCCGGCGGCATGGGGTGCCGGGCGCAGCCTGCGCGCGCGGCGCCCCATGCGAAGGCGTTGAAACCCCTCACCAGCAGCGCGCCCAGAGGCGTGCGGGCCAGCTTCAACTGCCAGGGCAGCCGCTTGCCCTCCGGCAGAGGGAAGGCCGCGGTATTGAGGATCACCAGCCGGGCGACCTGCTCTGGATGCCGGATCGCCCACCCGAAGCCGATCATCCCGCCCCAATCATGGACCACGAGGGTCAGCGGTTCTCGCAGATCCAGGGAGGCCACGAGGGCTTCCAGGTCATCGATGCGCTGGGCGAGGGTGTAGGTGTAGGCCTGGTCGTCCGGCTTGTCCGACAAGCCCATGCCCACGTGGTCCGGAACGATGCAGCGGTGCGTTCCGCGCAGGGCGAGCACCAGGTTCCGATAGTGGAAGGACCAGGATGGGTTGCCGTGCACCATGAGCACCGGCGGGCCGTTCCCTTCATCCAGGTAGTGCATCCGGAGTCCTGCGCCGCGATCGAAATGGTGCGGCGGAAAGGGAAAGAGCGATGCGTTGAAAGGCCCCACCATTGGATTACCGCCTCACCAGACGACCTCGGCCATGCTGCAGTTCAGCCCCGATCCGATGCCCATGAGCGCCACGCGCTGGCCCTTGCGGATCCGGCCGGATTCCGCAGCTTTGGAAAGCACGATGGGCACCGAGGCGGGCCCGATGTTGCCGAACTCGGGAAAGATGGCCATGACCTTGTCCGGGTCCAGTCCAAGGGTCTGGCAGAGCATCGCGGTATGGGTGCCGCTCACCTGGTGCAGCACGAATTCATCGACATTGCCGCCATCCCAACCGAACGCGTCCTTGGCTTCCGCGTAGGTCTCGGTGGCGAGGCCCAGGCCCGCGAACAGCAATGCCTTGGCATCGGTGCGCATCTCGTCGACCTGCCCCTTGCAGAGGCCGCTGTGCTGCGTGGCGGCGCGGTTCACGACGCCAAGGAATCGATGGCCATCGGGCGCCAGGTCCGAGCGGGACATCACCATCGCCGCGGCCCCGGAGCCCAGCGTGAGCGTGGCGAATTGGCTGCGGAATTCCTCCTCGGTGGTGTCAGGGCCCAGAAGCCGGTCGATGGTGGCATCCTGCACGAAGCGCGCGCTCTCGCCGTTGGCGATCAGACCGTAGTCGATCTGGCCCCGCTCGATCATGTTGCCCACCACCTCCATGGCGCTCATGAAGGCCAGACAGGCGTTGCCAAGGTCGAAGTTCAGGCACTCCGCCGGCAGTCCCAGCCGGTTATGGACGAGGCAGGCCGTGGAGGGTTCGATGTAGTCGCGGCAGACCGAGGTGTTGATGATGATGCCGATGCGGGAACGGTCGACGCCCGCCGATTCGATGGCCTTCTCCGCGGCCAGGGCCGCCACTTCGCTGGGCTGCGTCCCAGGATCCCAATACCTGCGGGCCACGATGCCCGAGGCGCTCTCCAGCAGATCCGGCCGCATGCCCAGGCGCTCGAGCGTTGGCGCGAGGCGGGCGCACATGTCGGCGGAGGCCACGCGATGCGGGGCGTCTACGTGGCTGAGGCCGAGGATCGAAACATTCCTGAATTGCATGGGCCATCCGGAGCTGGGAACCGGGAGTCTGCCATCTGGGCCCGGATACTTGGTTGGGAGTCGGGAATTCGGTCCAGGCGGATTTTCTCCGCCGGCGGTCATGGACCAGGCAGGCCAAGGATTTCAAGCCTGTTCCACCAGTCTACCGGACCTGGGCCCCGGATGGCCGTCCGCTCGCGGGTCCGCAGCCTGGACTTTCACGGTACTTTTCTTGATGCCCTTTCCGGAGCCGAGATGAATCTTCCCGAACCCTACCGCCGCTTCTACCGCGCCCACCTCCGCTATGCGCTGATCATGCTGGTCTTCGGGCTGCTGGCGGGAATCGCGTTCCGGGAATCCGCGCGGAAGCTGCCCATCACCGCAGCCATCCCCGCGGGGATGCATCTGGAGTCGGTCCTGTCCCTGGCCCTGGTGCATGGGCACGCCATCCTCATCGGCGTGCTGCTGCCGCTGGCCGCCATCTGGGCCCTTCATATCGGCCTGGCCCTCGGGGCCGCGCCGCTTTCCGCGCGATCGCTGGCCTGGGCACTGCGCCTCTACATCCCCGGTTCTCTGGCGAGCGTGCTGCTGATGCTGTGGAAGGGCTATCACCTGCTGCTCGGCATGCGGGGCGGCGCGCTCGACCTGGGCGCGCTCGACCAGAGCTTCATTTTCGGCAACCACGCCCTGAGGGCCTCGCTCTACGGAATCTCCCACACGGCCATGGCGGCAGGACTGGGGATCCTGGCGGTGGGCCTCTGGCGCAGCCTCGACCGGGAAGCCCGCGAAGCCTGAATCCGCCACCCGCCCCGAATTCAAGACGGACAGGCTTGCTTCAGACCGAGCGGACCGCGCACCATCAGGGCAACGGCAGGTCCAGGAACCGTGCATGGCCCAAGGGAGAAAACCATGAATTACCCGCTCACGCTCACCTTCAAGACCATCGCGCTGGCTCCGCAGATCAGCGTCACCGATGCGGACGGCAGGCTCATCTTCTACCTCAAACAGCAGCTGTTCAAACTCAAGGAAGCAGTCAATGTCTTCGCCGACAAGGAGCAGGCGAACCTGCTGTTCACCATCAATGCGGACCGCATCATCGACTTCTCCGCCCAGTACCATTTCCGCAGCGCGGCGGGAGCCGACCTGGGTTCCGTCAAGAAGCGCGGCATGAAATCCCTGTGGAAGGCCCATTACGACATTTTCGACGGCTCCATCCTGGCCATGGAAGTCGGCGAGGAGAACCCGTGGATCAAACTGCTGGATGGAATCTTCAGCGGCATCCCGGTGCTCGGGATGTTCTCGGGCTACGTGTTCCACCCCGCCTACCTGGTTTCCCGCCAGGGCAGCGCGGTCATGCGCATCCAGAAACTGCCAGCCTTCTTCGAAGGCAGGTTCGAGATCACGAAAGATGGCACTTTGAATGAGGCTGAGGAAACGCGGGCGCTGTTGAGCCTGCTGATGATGGCGCTGCTGGAGAAATCGCGGGGGTAGGCCGGGGCCTTTCCGCCATCCTTCCTGGGTGGACAGAAATTCAACGGGCGCAGGGAAATCGGTTTTCCCTGCGCCCGCTTCGTCTATTGTCTGGGCTCTTCACGGATATGCGGGAAGTGGCACGTAGCAACTGCTTCAGTTAAGAGCAGGCACCGTGGCGTCTTAAAAACACCACGCTGAGGGTAGCGGAGATTGCGGAGGGAAGCGGAGGAAGTAAAGGGGCGGGTTCATCTTTGGCTCTTTCCTGGGTTTCCTATGTGCCACGATTCCGGCAACGGCATCCGGCCCTCAACCCCCACCTGACCTGATTAGAACGAAAGCCAGACTCTTTTCTCCGCTACCCTCCGCGCCTCCGCTGCCCTCCGCGTGGTTAGCTTTTCCCTCAATTCCGTGAAGAACCATTGTCTGGAGGTTTTCTTCAAAGCTTCTTGAACTTGACGATTCCCGTGGTCGCGGTGCCCGAGGGCGTGGTGACCGAGATCGGCCCGGTCGTGGCGGCGGCGGGGACCGTGGCCTTGAGCTGGGTGGCGGAAACAACTGTGAACACCGCCGCGGTGCCATTGAAGCGGACGGCCGTGGCGCCGCCCAGGTTCAACCCATTGATGAACACCACGGTGCCGGTCGAACCCGCGTTGGGCGAGAAGGAGAGAATGCGCGGCGCTGGCACCGGAACCGTGAAGTTCGAGGTGGATTGCATGGTTCCGGCAGCGTTGGTGACGAAGATGGGGCCCGTGGTCGCCCCGGCGGGGACCACCGCCCGGAGCTGGGTCGGCGAAACCTGTGTGAAGGTGGCGGGGACGCCGTTGAAACTCACCGAAATGGCGCTGCCCAGGACGGAACCGGACAGGTAGACCACGGTGCCAGGCGCGCCCGAAGCCGGGGAAAAGCTGTACAGGAGGTTGAGCGCGAAGGTGGCGGTGATGCCGCAGTTCCCGGTGATGGGGCCGGTGGTGTAGGTGTACGTGCCGACCGAATTGGATGTGTTGGTGTAGGTAGCTCCGCTGCAGCCGGAGATCGAGGCCACGTGGTAGCCAGCGTTGGCGTTGAACGTGAAATTCGTCGTGCTCCCGTGGGCCACCGAGGCCGGTGACGGCGTGCCCGCGTCCAGGCTGCCGTTGGCGAGGGCCGAGGCGGTCACCTGGTAGACATTGATGGCGAAGCTGGCGGTGATGGCGCAGTCGCTGCTGATGGCCCCGGTGGTATAGGTGTAGCTCCCCACCGCGTTGGACGTGTTGGTGTAGAGCGGCCCGCCGCATCCGGAAATGGACGCCACGTGGTAGCCCGGGGCGGCGTTGAACTTGAAGCTGGTGGTGCTTCCGTAGGCCACCGAAGCGGGGGACGGAGTGGTCGCATCCAAACTGCCGTTGGCGAGGGCCGTGGCCGTCACCTGGTAGATGTTGGGAGCGAAGGTGGCCGTGACAGTGCAATCGCCGCTGATGGCCCCGGTGGTGTAGGTGTACGAACTCACTGCATTGGAGGTGTTGGTGTAAAGCGCTCCGCTGCATCCGGAAACGGAGGCCACGTGGTAGCCGGTGTTGGCGTTGAACGTGAACGCAGTGGTGCCGCCGAGGGGCACCGAGGCGGGGGACGGCGTGGCCGGGTCAAGCGTGCCGTTGGTGAGGGCCGGCACCGTCACGATGGGGTTCCGCACCGTCACGACAGCCACGTTGCTGATGACGTAGAAACCAGAGCCCTCGGTGACGCGGACCGTGTAATTGTGGGTGCCGATCGGGAGCACCGGTGTGGTGTAGTTCGCCGCCGTGGCGCCGCCGACGGCCACGCCGTTCAGGTACCACTGGTAGGTGAAGCCGCCGCAGCCGTCCTGGGCCACCACGCTCATGGAATGGGTGGAGCCGGGGTAGATGGTCGCGCCCACCGGCTGGGTGGTGATGCTCACCTGGGGTCCGCCCGAGGGATTCGCGAAGGAGGCCGTGGACGTGTCATTCGCCGGAACGGTATCCGTGAAATTGCCGGACACGGTGACGGTGCCCGAAACGGCCGCGGTGGTGGTGGGACGCACCGTGACCGTGAAGGTCGCGCTGCCGCCGACGGCCATGTCGCCCAACGAGGCCACCACCGGATTGGCGCCCGTCACGAGGCCCAAGGTCGTGGTGGCGCTCACGAGCTGCGTATTGGCGGGAAGGGGGAGGCTGGCCTGCGCCTGGCTCGCGATGGCCCCAGGATTGCTGTTGGTGATCGTCATGGTGAATGCGGTGTTGCAGGCGTTGGCCAGAGAGACGCCCGCCGTCATGCTCACTGCGAGGTCCGTTCCAAGGCCTTCGACGTAGGTCTTGACCGGGGAGCCGTACAACGCCCCGTACAGGTCCGCCTTGGCGTAATAGTTGCCGCTGGTGATCTCGGTGCCTGCGGGCGTCCCGCCATTCACCGTGACATCCACGCTGAACGTGTAGCTCGCGCCCGGCGCCAGCGTGCCGATGTTGTCCAGGGTGGGGAAACCGCCGGGAGCCAGCAGCCCGCCTGGGTCCTGGAGGGAGAAGAAGGTGGTGTTCACGGGGGCGACGGCGTCGACGATGACGTTCGCCTGGGACGTGGCGCCGGTGTTCCGCACGGTGTAGGTGTACCGGATGGTGCCGCCCACCGGCACGGTGGTCCGGTCCGCCACGACCGAAACCCAGAGGCCCGGAATCACCGCGGAGCAGCCGTCCACATAGAGCTTGCCCCAGTGGCCGGTCGGCGAGCAGCCCGCCGCCAGGAATTCGATCTCGATGATGTCGTTGAGATACACCGCCGGATCCAGGGCGATGTCCTTCACCTGCCAGTCCGTGTAGACGACCGCCTGCCCGCCGATCACCACGGACTTCCAGGGGCTTCCGGGCTGGTTGGAGAAGTTGAGGTTGTCATAAAGGCTCACGTTGGCCTTGCTGACATCCTTGACGCCGATGTAGAAGTAGGGCTGCTGGTTGGCCCCGTGCCCGACGGGGTTTTGCAGCACCGGCGCGAAGGCGAAGCGGATGTGGAGCCTGTCGTCCCCGCCGGCCAGCGCAGGATCGATCATGCTGCTGTCCAGGGTGAAGGTCTGCTTCACCGAGTTGCCGTTCCGGCCGTTTCCGAAAGCGCTCGATGACAGGGGATTGATGAGGACGCACTTCGCTCCGAACTTGGGCCAGCGAAGGGACTGGGCGGCCCCGAGATCCGCGTCCACCTGGGATTCAGGCAGGGGCGGCGGAGGCGGGGCGGTCACGACGTTCGTCAAGTCGTTTCCCCCGGCGACCCTCACGATGCTGGTGCCGTTGTATGGCGTGGCGCCCGTCAGGCCCGTATTCAGGAACTTCGTCTTGAGCCAGCCATCGATATTGGGAGCCACGTACGGGGATTCAAAGTCGCCGTTGGTGAGCGCCTGGGCGGAAGCGAGGGTCCCCGAAAGCATCAGGACAGGAAGCACCAACCCGCGAAGGAAGGCCTGAAGCGAGGGCAAGACGGCATGGCGCATGGTGGTCTCCTGGGACTGGTTGAAGATAGCATCGGCAAAATATGCCCGACAACGGACATTTGTGATTTTTGTGTTTATTTAATGGCATTATTATTGCTCTAGTTTTTTAGACAATTTTCGCATGTTCACGGTGGCATAGAACGCAAAGCACGGTGGCGGCCCTTCGCGGACCGAGTGGCCGCGGGCCCGGAAATTGCGCTAGGCTTCGATCCTGGACGGAGCCCGTCCAACAGCAGGCTGGACCCACCTGTTCCTCCCCCCGGCGGAGGACCGTGCATCGAGGAAACCTTGCCCAAGCACATCCTGATCGTCGATGACGACCCCATCGCCATCAAGATCCTCACGCGTCTTCTGGTGGGGCGCGGCTACCTGGTGATGGCAGCCGCCAACGGGGAGGATCTGATGGCGAGGCTGACCGCATTCAAGCCCGATGCGGTCCTGATGGACGTGATGCTGCCGGGCATGGATGGGGTCCAGCTCGCGGAGCGGCTCGGCCAGATACCCGCCACGGCCGCCACGCCGATCATCTTCCTGAGCGCCCTGATCTCGCCGGACCAGCCCCAGGATTCGCCGATAAACCCGCGCCACCATTACCTTTGCAAATCATTCGAGCCCGAGGTCCTGCTGGAGCTGCTCAAACGCATCGGCGTGTAGCCGGCAACCTTCCATGGAATCGGCGCCATGGCGGCTGTGCCCTGCGGCAAAAGACCTGGGACCCGGGCCCTGCGCACCCGCCCGGACCTTATGTTGGGAGCGGACCTAACCACCAGGGAGTCTGCCATGGCCAACCGGAGCTTGTTCCTCGGGCCTTCAAGCCTGCTTCTCGCCGTTGCCCTGACCCTCGGAGCCGCCGCTCCCGGGGGCGACAAGAACGCCCCTCCAGCGAAGTACGACATCACCGGCCACATCGCGGATCTTTCCGCGGATTTCCGGGCGAAACTCACGCTGACGGGAAACCGCAAGCCCACCCGCACCATCACTGCCCAGGCCGATGGCACCTACGCCTTCCGCAGCGTTCCTCCGGGAAGCTACTCGCTTCGTCCCTCCCACGCCAAATTCACTTTCTCGCCCTCCTTCCATACCGTGGCCATCACCAACCACGATGTGCCCAACGTGAACTTCACCGCCCACCTGATCGGCAAGAAAAAGGCGAGATGAACACCGGCTGGCCCCACCAGCGGCCTCGGCACCCCGATGCGCTGAAGGCGCTGCAAGAACCTCCTGGACTGCCCGCGATCCTGGGCGAAGATGGACCCAGTGGATGTTTTTCTGCCGGGGATGAAGCATGAACCGCAAGGATCGATACGCGCAGCCAACTCAATCGGGCTTCAGGGGCGGCCGCCGCGTCCTGGGGGCAATGCGGGCCTCCGCCTTGCTGCTCCTGGCTTTCCTGCTGCCGCTGGCCTGCAGCGGCGGGGGGAACACCCCGGATCCCATCCCGCCCCCGCCACCCACCCTGGAGATCGACGCGGCCCTGCGCGCCACCGCTGGGATTTCAGGCGTCACGGAGGTGGCCAGCACCATCGGCGGCACGCGGTTCTTTCGCTTCACGCTGGCCCAGCCCGCGGACCACACCACCGGCGGCGGTCCTACCTTCCAGCAGGTGGTCACCCTGCTCTACCGCTCCCGCACGGCGCCCGTGGTGCTCGCCACCACCGGCTACAGCATTTCCCAGAATCCCGGTCAAGGCGAACCCACGCGCATCCTCTCCGCCAACCAGATCACCATGGAGCACCGTTTCTTCGCCACATCGACGCCCTCGCCCAAGGACTGGTCCAAGCTCACCATCCAGCAATCCGCGGCGGACGAACACCAGCTCGTGACGGCCCTGAAGCCGCTCTTCAGCGGCAAGTGGCTGAACACCGGCGGCAGCAAGGGGGGCATGACCGCCCTCTTCCACCGCCGCTTCTACCCGGACGACGTGGACGCCACCCTGGCCTATGTCGCGCCCATCAACCTCGCCAACGGCGACACCCGCTACCCCCCGTTCATCGAATCCCGCGGCAGCGCCGCCACCAGCCTGGCCATCGAAGCCTGGCAGCGGGCCGTCCTCGGGAAGCGGGCCGAAGTGCTCACCCTGTTCCAGGCGGATGCGGCGTCCAAGGGCGAGACTTTCGCGTTCATCGGCGCCGACAAGACCCTTGAATTCGCAGTGCTGGAATCCCCCTTCATCCTCTGGCAGTACGGCTACGCGGATCTCGCGGCCCAGGTGCCCCCCGCCGATGCCTCCGCGCAGGCGCTCTATGCCTACCTGGACCTGGTCAACCGGGGCGTGGTGTACACCTGGGCCGACAGCACCCTGGACTACTACCAGGCCTACTACCAGCAGTGCGCGAACCAACTGGGCTATCCCGCCAACAAGGAGAGCCACCTCGCGGAGCTCTTGTATCCGGGCCAGGACGTGCCCGCGGTCTACCCGCCCGCGGGCGCCTCGAAGGCCTATGATGGCGGCGCGTCCATGCAGGACATCCAGGCATGGCTGGACACCTCCGCCCAGCGGGTGATCCTCGTCTACGGCGAGAACGATCCCTGGACCGCCGGCGCCCTGGCGGTTCCGGCCGCGGCCCAGTCCCGGGGCGTCTGGAAATACCTCGCTCCCGGCGGCAACCACAGCTCCAAGCTGGCTTCGCTCACGCCCTCCGATGCAGCGCAGGCCTATGCCCTGCTGGGCCAATGGCTCGGCGCCCCGGTCGCGCCCCAGCCCGCCACCCCGCTGCGTTCCCAAGATGCTGTGATGGACCTGATGGATAGCTTCGTGGTTAGGAGGCCGCTGCGCTGATCGGGCGGCCCCGGACCTTGTCCTCGTGGGTCACAGCCAGCCGGAATTCTTCAGCTTCCGGTAGAACACGCCGCACACGGCCAGCGTGGAGAACAACAGCGCCGGATAGGCGTAATGCCATTTCAGTTCGGGCATTTCGTGGAAATTCATGCCGTAGAGGCTGAACACCACGGTGGGCACCGCGAGGATCGCGCCCCAGCCCGCCAGGCGTTTCACGACCTCGTTCTGCCGCACCGTCACCAGGGCCAGATTGACGGTCATGGCGGTGGTCAGCATTTCACGCAGGTTGTCCAGCGTTTCGATGGTGCGGGCCACGTGGTCGTGGATGTCCCGGAAATAGGCGCGCAGGTCCTTGTGGATGATCTCCGGATGCAGGCGCATCAATTGCAGGCAGATGTCCTCCACCGGCAGCACCGCCTGGCGCAGCTGCAGCAATTTTATTTTGAGCTCGTACAGGCGTTCGATCGAAAGCTGGTCGAACTGGCCCCGGAAAATATCCACTTCCAGCGCGTCGAACTCCTCGGTCAGCCGCTCCACGATCGGCTGGTAGTTGTCGACGATGAAGTCCATCAGCGCGTACAGGGCGAAGGCGGGCCCTTTGGCCAGCATGTCCGGTTTATCCTCGCAGCGCTTCCGCAGGTCCGCGTAACCCTGGGCGTTGCCGTGCCGCACCGACACCAGGAAATTCCGGCCGACGAAAAAATGCGTCTCGCCGAATTCGATGGTGCAATCCTCCCGGCCTGCGGCGCTGCCGGATTTCAACTGCGCCGTCTTGATGACGATGAAGAGCGAATCGCCGTAGGTCTCGATCTTGGACCGCTGGTGCGCCTTCCGCGCGTCCTCGATGGCGAGGTCGTGCAGCGAGAATTCCTCCTGGATGTCCGACAGGACGGAGGGATCCGATTCGTGCAGGCCGAGCCAGACGAAGGTGCCGGGTTCCTTGATCGCCTCGCTGATTTCCGGCACGGGCACATCGGCGAGGCGTTTGCCGTTGCGGTAGGCGACGCTGTTGATGACGGTGGACATGGGGCGATCCTGGCGATGGCGTGGGTTCGGTCCATTCTGCCACGCCGGGGCGGACCTTCCACCGGCGGGCGGTTTGCCGGGCCCGCCGGAACCCGATGTGGATATCTCTGTTAAGCCTCAGCGGCCCCCGCTCACCGGTTCAATTTCAACTGGCGGACCATGTCGGACGAGTCCCCGAACTGGCCCGCTCCGAGAATGCTCAGGTTCGCGCCGGCCAGCGAACTGAAGAGGACCACCAGCAGGACCACCAGCACGATCTTCTGCTTGGCGCCTTCGCTCATGAACGTGATGGCCAGTAGCCCCGCCAGCAGCATGAGCCTTCCGACCCACCCGAACAGAAGATGGATCCGGCTGCCGGCCGCGGAGGCCTTCGCCCGCAGGTAGTCCCGCTGGAGCACCATCGTGTCGTTCTTCTGCTCCAGGTCCTTGCGCATCCGGTCCGCCGCGTCCCTCAGGACCTGCTCTTGCTTCTGCCGGTCCTCCGGAGTGATGGCCGCATCGGCACTCAGCTTCCGCCGCTCCGCCTCCTGGTCGCGTTCGAACATCTTCATGTCGAGGCGCATCAATTCCTCGGCCGTCTCGACCCGGACCCGGGCGCTCTCCACCGCGCCATCCTTGAAGCTCGGGATGATGTGCGTGAACAGCGTGAGCGCAAGTCCGACGATGATCAGCCATTCGGCCGGGCCGGAATAAAGGCGTGAGAAGAGGGACCGGTCAGGCATAAAGCCTCCGCGAGGAAAGGAAGGAGAAAACCGGATCCAAGCCAGTTGGACAAGGCCACCCGGGAGGGTCCGCACGGTCAATGCGCTGGAAAGCGCAGTGAGCTTGCTCCTTTCGCACCCCGCTGTCAATCGGGTTGATGGGAAATTCAAACACCCCCAAATGGCCGCCAGGGAGCTGGATCCGGAGGCGCCGATGGCAAAGGAGATGGACACCGGAACGAAACGGAGTGAGAAGGTAATGAGCAGGGTGGCACCCGGCCGATAGCGCCCCGTTTCGGAACCCGCCTGCCGCCAATCCAGCCCTACTGCGACCTGCACGCCACCATCCGACCGAGGCGCAGCGGAGGGAGGATAGGACGGAATCGGCGCAGCCGATTGCCGCCCGAAGGGCGAGGGCCCGCGGCCCGAGTCAACTGTAACCACCAACAAAAAGAGCCGCCCTTGGGGCCGAGTTCCTGGGTGGGCAGGAACTTCGAAACATTGGTGGTTTCGTCCCATAGCTTGCACGCGGCTGGCTGCGCACGCGGTTTCCGCTTCGCGGAACCGGCTGCGGGCGCTCACGCGCCCTACGCCTACCGCTACCTGCGCGCCATCCGTAACCACCACCAACCAAAAGGGCCACCCTTTTTGGGTGGCCCTTTTGGTTGGTGGTGGTTCCTCAGGGACTCGAACCCTGGACCCGCTGATTAAGAGTCAGCTGCTCTAACCAACTGAGCTAAGGAACCGACGCTCCAGTGTAGCAATGGGGGGAATATCCGCAAGGTGAAGATTCATCGCGGGGGGTCACAGACTGGGCAACTGCATGGCTTCGCGCACTTCGGCCATGGTGCCCTGGGCCACCAGGCGGGCCTTGGCGCTGCCGGTGCGCAGGATGTCGCGAAGGTGGTCCTTGCGGGAGAGGTTGTCTTCGATTTTTTCGCGCACCGGGGCAATGCGGCGGACCATGGCCTCGGCGACCTTCTTTTTACAATCAAAGCAGCCGATGCCTGCGCGGCGGCATTCTGTGTTGACCAACTGGACCGTCTCGTCGTCGCTGAAGAGCTTATGGAATTCGAAGACCGGGCAGACCTCCGGATTGCCTGGATCCGTGCGCTTGACCCGGGCAGGGTCGCTGGCCATCTGGCGGGTGCACTTCTCCAGGATCTCGGCGTCGGTGTCCCGCAGGTAGATGCAATTGGCGTAGCTCTTGGACATCTTGCGGCCATCGAGGCCCGGCACCTTGGGGGTCTGGGTGAGCACGGCGGCGGGCTCTGGGAAGACCTCCTTGCGGTACATGAAGTTGAAGCGGCGCAGCACCTCCCGCGCCAGCTCGATGTGGAAGAGCTGATCCTCGCCCACGGGCACCTTGTCGGCCTTGTAGAGGATGATGTCCGCCGCCATGAGCAGGGGATAACCCAGAAACCCGTAGCTGCTGAGATCGGCCACGGAATTCTGCAATTTCTCCTTGTAGGTCGGTACGCGCTCCAACCAGGAGAGGGGCGTGATCATGCTCAACAGCAGGTGCAGTTCCGCGTGCTCCTTCACCTGGCTTTGGATGAAGATCGTCGCCTTATCCGGATCCAGCCCTGTGGCCAGGAAGCAGGCGGTGAGCTCTTCGGTGGCAGGCCAGATCTCTTCGACGGCTTCGTACTTCGACGTGAGCGCATGCCAGTCCACGATCATGTAGAAGGCTTCGTTGCCGTGCTGGAGCTTCTCGAAATTGTCGAGCGCGCCGACCAGGTGGCCGATGTGCTGGGAGCCGGAAGGCTGGATTCCGGAGAGGACACGCTGCATTTCAAACTCCGAGGAAAAACCGGGCAGTTGGATTCAGATAGAAGGTTTCGGCCAGGAAGAAGAGCGGCCCCAGGATGATGCCGATGAACCCGAACAGGAACATCACCAGGAGGGCGATGGAGATGGCAGGCTGAGCCCGATCGTACTTGGACAGCCACTCCACCGGCAGAAACCCGCGGATGATGTTGGAACCATCCAGGGGTCCGACCGGCAGCAGGTTGAAGAGGGCCAAAGCCACGTTGATGATCACGAGGCGGCCCAGGAGGGTCAGGCCGAACACCTGAAGATTGCTGAGGCTGCCACCGGTGAAGGCATCCACGGGCAGGAACATGGCCGCCTGGAATATCTTCATGCGCTCTGCCTCGACCGCACCGGGAAGGTTCCGGATCAGGATCGCGAGAATCGGGATGAAGATGAGGGACTGCAATAAGTTGGACAGAGGCCCGGCGGCCGCGACTGCGGCCATGCCCACCCTGGCCCGCATGTGGCGTGTCAGGTTCCTGGGGTCGACAGGAACGGGCTTGGCCCAGCCCAGCACCCGCCAGCCCGTGAGCATACCCAACAGCGGAAGGATGAGGGTGCCAAGAAGGTCCATGTGGGCGATCGGATTCAAGGTCATCCGGCCCATCCGCTTGGCGGTATCGTCCCCCAGGTAGTAGGCCATGGTGGCGTGGGAGGCCTCGTGGACGCTCAGGGCGAAGAGCAGCGCGACATAGGTGACGAGGACCGTGGGCAGCGAAAATGTTTCAGACAATCTGACTCCAGACAGTGTCATTGCTCCGGATCAGGGAGGGATCCTGATGCCGGATCGGATCACGAAGTTTCAGAGATGGGCTGGCCTTCCCGGAAGCGGCGCACCTGCGCTCTCCCTTAGACATCCAGACTAACCCGTGGAAGGGCGGTTCTCCAATCCTATGAGGGAGTCCTGGAACCATTTCGGACAACTTGGGAAGGCCGCGTTATCCTTGAGGGTTTGATATGGAGCGACCCACATGATTCTCAAACCCAACGCCCCCGAAGCAGCCCACGCGGGAAAAACGATCCAGGGCTTCAACTACATCAATGGCAAGGAGGTCGAGGGGGTCGGCCACATCGAATCCCGCTCCGCCGTGGATGACCGCGATCTCGTGGGTGTCTTCCCGGACAGCGGCGAACAGGATGTGGAGAACGCCGCCAAGGCCGCCGCGAAGGCCTTCAAGACCTGGTCCGCCACGCCCTCGCCGATCCGCGGCGCCGTGATCCAGCGCATCGGCCAGATCCTCGCCGACCAGAAGGATAAACTGGCCCACGTCATCACCCGCGAGATCGGCAAGACCCCGCGGGAGGCCGCGGGCGAAGTGCAGGAGGCCATTGATACTTGCACCTTCTTCACCTCCGAAGGCCGCCGGCTGTACGGCCAGACCGTGCCCTCCGAGATGGCTCACAAGGAGCTCTACACCTACCGCCGGCCCATCGGCGTGTGCGGCATCCTGGCCGCCAACAACTTCCCCCATGGCCGTGCCCTCCTGGAAGATCATCCCCGCGATCCTCTGCGGCAACACCGTGGTGTGGAAGCCCAGCGACGACGCGCCCACCATCGCGTATCTCTTCCTGAAGGCCATGCAGGATGCGGGCGTCCCCGATGGCGTCGTGAACACCGTGAACGGCAAGGGCCGCGCGGGCTGCGGGAAGCATTTCCTGGCGGGCATCGACAAGGGCTACTACCAGAAATTCAGTTTCACGGGCTCGACCCAGGTGGGCCGAACCATCGGCGAAATGTGCGGGCGCAATCTGATGATCCCGAGCCTGGAGCTGGGCGGGAAGAATCCCATGATCATCATGCCGGACTGCGACATGGACAACGCCGTGCGCGGCGCGCTGTGGGGAGCCTTCGGCACCGCAGGCCAGCGCTGCACCAGCCTCGCCAACATCATCGTGCACGAGGCCTGCGCAGTTGAATTCAAGCAGGCTTTCATGGACGGCCTCGCCAAGCTCGAGATCGGCAACCCCATCACGCACCCCGAAGTGACCTACGGCCCCATGATCAATGCGCGTTTCGCGAAGGGCTTCGAGGAGCACTGGGCGGAGGGTGCCAAGGACAAGGGCGCCAAGCGCTTGAGCGGCGGCGCGCAATGGACTGACGCCAACCGCACCGCGGTTGTGAAGGGCGATATCAGCCACGGCATCTACATGCAGCCCACCGTGTGGGACAACGTCACCGCCGATATGTGGCTGTTCCAGAACGAGGTCTTCGGACCCACGGTGAACATCTCCACCGTGAAGGACTTCGACCAGGCCATGGACTACGCCAACGGCACGCCCTACGGCCTGTCCAGCTCGCTCTACACCGAGAACCGCCACTGGGTGGAGCGCTTCAAGCGCGAGATCAAGGCCGGCATGAGCTCCATCAACAACACCACGTCCGGCGCCGAAGCCCACATGCCCTTCGGCGGCAACGGCTGGAGCGGCAACGGCACCCGCGAAAGCGGCATCTGGGTCATCGACTCCTACACCAAGTGGCACGCCGTGAACGACGACGCCAGCGGCAAGCTGCAGCTCGCGCAGATCGAAACCAACTATGGTGCTGCTGCCGCGGAACCGACGGATTGGGCCTCGCTCTGATCGGCTTCCCGGTCTAGCGCTGGCGGCTGGCTCCAGCGTTTCAGCGGCCTTCGGGCCGCTCGGCCAGCCGCGCCAGTTTCCGCATGGAGGCCGGAAGGTCCGTCCGGAACGCCGGTCCCAACCTGCGTGCCCAGATCCAGGCGAGAAGGCCTTCCACCTCGATGCGGTGGGTCAGCCGGGCGCCCATGCCGGTCGGTTCCATCGAGTGGTGGAACCGCAGCCGAGCGAAGGGCAGCCCTATGAGGTCGGAGAAGGACCGCCCTTCCACCATCTCGGTGATGGTGAAGGCTGCGGCCCGGCCGCCCACCGGCTTCAGTTCGCCGTGGTTACCCGCCTTGAATCCACCATCCAGCCTGGCCCATTCGGTCCCGCCATCCCACTCCGGGTAGCGAGCCACATCCGCCCATAGCGCCCAGATGTTTTCGGGTGTGGCCGTCGTTTCAAGGGTGTGCTGCGCGATGATCATGGGGTCTCCACCTTAGGAGCCGTTACGAAACAACCAATGCTTTTCTGGTTGTTGAGTTACGGATCCTTATGTCGTGCCATTGGATGAAAGGACTGAGTTATTCCAGAACAACGACCCAGAGTTTCCCGCAATCCCGGGGCGGGGAGCTAAGCTGTTTTCATTCCGGAGGCCTCCATGGACATGAGCTCGGTCAACACGGTGGGCATCGTCGGATGCGGGCTCATGGGCGCAGGAATCGCGCAGATCGCGGCCGAAGCGGGTTTCAGCGTGGTGGTGAAAGAGGTCGACCAGCCTGCTCTGGACCGCGGCCTGGTCCGCATCCAGAACCAGTGGGACCGGGCCGTGCTGAAGGGCAAGCGCAGCCAGCAGGAGGCCGATGTCTTCAGCGCGAAGCTCCAGGGCACGCTGCAATGGAGCGCCCTGGGCGATTGCGAACTGGTCATCGAGGCGGTGCCTGAAATCCTGTCCCTGAAACTGAAGATGTTCGCCGAGCTGGACCGCGTCATGGCCCCTTCCACCCTGCTCTGCTCGAACACCTCATCCATCTCCATCACCGAGCTGGCCGCCGCCCTGGGGCCCGATCGCCAGCCGTTCACGGCGGGGCTGCATTTCTTCAACCCCGTGCCCGCCATGCCGCTGGTGGAGATCATCCGGACCGTGCTCAGCTCCGCCGACACGGTGGAAGCACTCCAGGACTTCGTCCGGAGGGTGGGCAAGACCCCAGTGCTGGCGCCGGATGCGCCGGGCTTCATCGTCAACCGCCTGCTGGTGCCCTTCCTGCTGGACGCCATCCGCTCCCGCGAGCAGCATCTCGCGAGCACCGCCGACATCGACGCGGGCATGAAATTGGGCTGCGGCCACCCCCATGGGCCCGCTGCATCTGTCGGACTTCATCGGGCTGGACACCATCGCAAACGTGGCGGATGTGATGTTCGACGCTCTCGGCGAACCCCGGTTCAAGGCGCCCTCGTTGCTCAAACAGCTCGTGGCGGCGGGGCGTCTGGGACGCAAGAGCGGCTCGGGCTTCTACCGCTGGGAAGGCGAGCAGCGCATGGAGCCCGCCTCCTTGTAGGCCTTTTCGCGGGCATCCGCGGCCCCCCAGCGCGACGCCAGGATGCTTCAGCCAGCCAGGACGCCTCCTCGCAACGAAGTTCCGCCTGCTCGGATGGCCTGCGCCGCAGGTGGAGCGTTGCATCCGGCGCCACCCTGGGCAAATGTCCGGTTCTGGTTGAGAATGATGCATCTCCCCCCATTCGGCCCCAGGCAAACCAACCGCTACGCCGGTTCCAGGCGCCCTTCCATCCCCACGCTTCGAGCGAGGACTCATGAAGAAATCCCTACTGCTGCCTACACTGCTTTCCGTGGTCCTGTTGTCAGCCTGCGGCGGCCGCCAGGAAGACCGCGCCTCCGAGGATGGGCTGCTCCGCTCCAAGCTGGAGAAGGCCGGGGTCCGGGCCCTCCAGACGCCCGCCCAGGCTCCGCAAAAAGTCGCTTTGGGGAAGGCCCTGATGTTCGACAAGATCCTGAGCGGCAACATGGACATCTCCTGCGCCACTTGCCATCACCCGGCCGCGCACACCGCGGACGCGCTCAGCGTCTCCATCGGCACCGGCGGCGCCGGGCTGGGGGCGAACCGGGAAAATGGACCCGGCCGGAATTTCATTCCCCGTAATGCGCCCGAGGTGTTCAACCGCGGCGCCGGCGATTTCAACGTCCTCTTCTGGGATGGCCGGGTCAGCGGCACCGCCCAAACCCGGTTTGACCACGCCGGCGGGCCCAAAGCTTCTGCCGGGACTGGAAAATGCGCTGGCAGCCCAGGCGATGTTCCCGGTCACTTCCCGCGACGAGATGCGGGGCAGCGCGGGAGAGACCCGGGTGGACGGCCAGCCCAACGAACTGGCGGCCCTGGCCGACAGCGATTTCTCCGGGATCTGGAATGGCCTGATGGCGCGTCTGATGGCCATACCGGAATATGTGCGGCTGTTCTCGGCCGCCTATCCGGCTGTGCCCCAAGCCCAGTGGGGATTCCAACATGCTTCCAACGCCATCGGAGCTTTCGAAGCCAGCGTCTGGGCAATGGCGGATAGCCCGTTCGACCGCTATGTGGCCGGGGATTCCACCACCCTCTCCGCGGCCCAAAAACGCGGCGCGGCGTTGTTCTATGGAAAAGCGCTCTGTTCTGAATGCCACTCGGGCCCCTCGATGACCGACCTGAAATTCCACAACCTCGCGATGCCCCAGGTCGGCCCCGGCAAGGGGGCGGAGTCCCCCCTGGACTATGGCCGGGGGCGCGAAACAGGGCCTGGCCCCGGACCGTTTCAAATTCCGCACTCCCCCATTGCGGAACGTAGCCCTGACCGGTCCCTGGACCCACGCCGGAGGTTATGCCTCCCTCAAAGCCGTGGTCAGGCATCATCTCAATCCAAGGCAGTCGCTCCAGACCTACGATCCGAATCAACTGCCCTCCCGCTTCGCCAGCCAGGTGCGAAATCAGGACATCATCCAGGCAGGAGTGTTCAACACCTTGGATCCCATCGTGGCGGCGCCGCTGGCCCTTTCGGAGGCGGAAATCGGCGACTTGGTGGAGTTCCTCCACTCCCTGACGGATCCCGGCGCGCTCGACCAGAGCGGAGAAGTCCCGTCCTCGGTTCCCAGCGGTCTGCCCGTGCCGGACTGATCACCATTCTTGAACCCATCGTTTCCCGCGGCATGGCAGCGGGAGAACCATCGGGCTGAGGGCTCAATTCGGGAACACAAGCCCGCTGCCGCGTTCTGCCTGCTTGAGCCGGGTCGCCTGGCCGGCAGGATCGCCCTCGCGCCAGTGTTTCAGTTGGTCGTGGCGGTGGCTGGAACCCAGGTGGCCGCTCACGCCCAGTGGAACCACCAGCGTGGTGGCGTCGGCATCTCCCCAATCCACGATCAGGCGCATGCTTTGGCCGAATCCCGGCTTGGCGACGCGGACGCTGTGGTTCGCGCCTTTCTGGCCGACCCGGGGCGGATTGTAGGCCCAGCCCAGCACGCCGCCCGCCCGGCCCAGGGGATTCTGGATGGCCAGGCGGTTGGATTCCCCCCAGGTCCTGGGGCCCGCCTCCAGCTGTTTCCTGGCGAGGCGGGCGGCTTCCGACAGGGCTTCCTGTTTGTCGCCAAGGCCTGCGCGGGTCCAGGCATCCTGATCCGCTTTCAGGGCTTCCCGCAGCAAGGCGTCGTCGGTGTCCGAACTGAAATTGTCCGCGTCCCACCCGGTGCCCCGCAGCAGGCGGCTCAGCAACTGGGCCCGGAAATGCTTCTTCAGCAGATCGGCCTCCAGGAATTTTCTTGAGCCGGCCTCCGCCAGGCCATCCCATCCCTGGAATTCGGTCCGCCAGCCCGCGTCCAGGGCCTGCGTTGCCAGATTCATGAATTCACGATGTTCAGGCGAGGCGATGTCCAGCTGGATGCGCTCGGCGCCTTGATGATCCAGCCTGCCCGCGGCTTCGATCAGCTCTGCGATGCGCTTGGCCCTGACGGGGCTCGCCCAGCGCGTGGCGACCGGATACGGAAAACCGCTGCCCAATATCCTTTGGTTGGCGGTCACCAGGTAGCCCTTGGCCGGATCCAGCACACGGGGCATTTCCGCCTGGCTCACGAAGCCCTGCCAATCGTTGCTGGGGTCGTTGCCGTCCACCGGAAGGGAACCATCGTCGCCCTTCTTCCGGAGGGGCACGAGACCAGTCGCGCGGTAGCCGATGTGGCCCTCCGCGTCGGCATAGACGATGTTCTGCGCGGGACCCAGGAACCCATCGCAGGCGGCGTTGAAGCTGTCCCAATCCGTGGCGCGGATCAGCTTCGTGACGGGCATCCGCAGATTCGCGGGATCCAGGGCGGTCCATTTCAGGCTGTAGCCCGGCCGCACCTGTGGCCCGTGGGCGCCCAAGGGCACCCGCAACCGCTCGGCCGCCCGGCCTTTGACGGGGATGTCCTCGATGCGCTCACCCTTCGGAGCTTCCCGGTAGAGATCCTGGACGTCGGTGCCCAGATTCGTGAATCCCCAGGCGATGGCCTGGTTGCGGCCCAGGGTGATGCCCGGCAGGAAGGGCAGCGCCACGCCCTCTGCGTGCCGCTCGCCGATTTCGATGCGCAGGGGCAGCCAGATGCCGGGACTCGAAAGCCCCAGGTGGGGATCGTTCCCGAGGATCGGCTTCCTGCTCGCGGTGCGGCTCCCGCTCACCACCCAGGCATTGGAGCCGATGGAGGGATCGCGTTCTCCGGCGGATGGGCTGAGGCCGAGCCCATCCTTGGGCAAGCCGGGCAGCTTCGAGGATTTGAACAGCGGCTGGGCCTGGAAGAGCAGCTCCGCATCCAGGCGCGGCGCTTCCACATCCGGAATGATGAGTTGGTCCCAATCCGTCGCCACGGGCTGGATCGCGCGCCGCTGGGGTTCAGGCAGGACTTTCAAGGCTTCGTTGCGCAGCTCCGTCTTCCAGGTGCTGGAGAGATCCTCGTGCATCAGCAGCAGGCCCTTCAGGCAATCCGCGGGGGTCCAGGGCCGGGGTTGATGCCGAGCAACTGGAATTCAAGTCCCCACCGATCGGGATGGCTTTGGATGAAGGCGTTGACCCCGTCTCGAAAGGCCTCCAAGGCGTCCCGTTCGTCTTCGGGCAATTGGGGCGAAGCCGCATCGGCCGTCTGGTGGAAGCCATAGACCCGGTGGATCCGGTCCACCGGCAAGGCCGAGGGGCCGAAGATTTCGGCCAGCAGCCCGTCGGCGGTGCGACGCTGCAATTCCATCTGGAACAGGCGTTCCCGGGCCGACAGATAGCCCTGCACGCGGAAGGCGTCCTGGAAGGATCCAGCCTTGATGGTCGCGACTCCCCGCGCATCGAACACCACCTGGACGCGGTTGGCGAGGCCATGGATCACGGGAACCGCGCCATCCGGGAGCTGGCGCTGGATGGTCCACCAGGCCCAGAGAGCTCCAAGCCCCAAGGCCGCACCCAGGATCAGCACGATCCGCTTCAACCACTTCATGAAGGCTCCAGTTCCACCCATTACGATTGCTTTGGTGCAGTGTAGCTCTTCAGCGCGGGCCGGAGAGCATCGGTCCCAACTTCTTCCAGAGGTGGTCCGCCACCCGGCGCGCCCTCGGCGTTGGGATGGATGCCATCCGGTTGGTTCAATCCCGGTTCCATGGCCACACCTCGAGCAGGAAAGGCACCAGCGGCACGCGGAATTCCGCCGCCAGGCGCGGATAGATGGCCGCGAAGCGGGCCTGGGCCCGGGGACCGAAATTATCCGGCAGGCGGATGCCCGCCAGGAGCACGCGGAGCCTTCCTGCGGGCCCGCTGGAGGATCCCCGCAGGTTCTGTTCGGTCTGGACGGCGGGAAGTCCGCGCAGGCCGTCGTTTGCCCCAAGGCCACCACCAGCACATCCACCTTCTGCCTGTAGATCCAGTCGAGCCTGGCCAATCCACCGGCGGTGGTGTCGCCGGAGACACCCGCGTTCACGACCTTCCAGGGCCTCCGTTCCGCCCGGAGGCGGGCTTCGATCAGGGACGGAAAGGACTGTTCCAGCGGCAATCCCAGCCCCGCCGTCAGGCTGTCGCCCAGGAACACGACCGTGCGGCGGGTTTCGGATGGAGCCGTGGCATGTCCCGCGCAGGTGGGCAGGAACAGCAGGATGGACAGCCAATGGCGCATAGGAAAAGATTCTCACGGCTAGGGTCCAGGATTCACGTGGTCTGTTCCGGTACGCTGGGTTCATGATCGAACTGCGCGCGGTGTCGCGGATATTTGAATCCCCCTCGGGTGAATCCCTCACGGTTCTGGAAAACCTGTCCTGCTCCTTCGAGGCCGGCCTTTCGGTGGCCATCGAGGGCCCTTCCGGCAGCGGCAAGAGCACCCTGCTGGGCCTGCTGGCGGGCCTGGACCAGCCCACTTCCGGCGAGGTCAACGTCGCGGGCCACCGGCTGGGAACCCTCGGCGAAGCGGGCCTGTCGCGTTTCCGGGCCCGGAACCTGGGATTCGTGTTCCAGGCCTTCCACCTGCTCCAGCATTTTTCGGCACTGCAAAACGTCGTCATCGCCGCGGAGATCGCGGGGCTTGGCTCTCCATAAAATCCGCGCAGGAGGCCCCTCGCCCGGGTGGGGCTGGAACACCGCATGGCGCACCTGCCCGGCCAGCTCAGCGGCGGCGAATGCCAGCGGGTGGCCATCGCGCGGGCCGTCGTGGCCCGGCCCAAGATCCTGCTTTGCGATGAACCCACCGGCAGCCTGGACCGCGTGAACGCCTCAAAGGTGTTTCGAGCTGCTGCTGGCCTTGCATCAGGACCTGGGCACCACGCTGGTGCTCGTGACCCACGATCCCCACCTGGCGGACCGCCTGGATCGCCAAGTCTTCCTGGAGGGCGGGCGCTTCGGGAACGGCGCGGCATGACGGCTGGTTTCCTTCTTCGCATGGTGGGCCGGGAACTGGACCGCCAGAAGGGAAGGCTGCTGCTCATCGCGCTTTGCCTGTCCCTGGGCTTCGCAGCCTTTGCGGCCACGTACGGGTTCTCGGCGCGGGTGCTGGGCGCCATCCACTCCGAGAGCCGGGCCATCCTCGGCGGCGATGCGGCCCTGAATGCCACCGGCCTGATGCCCGAAGGCTTGGAAGCCAAGGTCCGGGCCCTTCCTGAGGTGGACCGCGCCTGCCTGGTCTATGATTTCGCGACCATGGCCACGGTGGAGGCTCCCGCCCAAACTCGTGGGGAGCGCGCGGCGGGCCCCGGGTATCCGCTGGCGGGAGCGCTGGACATCACCGGCGGCCCTGCTGGCGATGCCGGGGCCGCCCGGCCTTGGACCACGGCGTGTTCGTGGAAGGGATTCTCGCGGAGAACTTCCATTTGTCGGTGGCGGGACCCTCCATCTACGGAAATCCAACCGCGCGCCTCCCTGCGGATCGGCACCAGCGACCTGCCCGTACGGGGCATCGTGGCCAGGATGAATCCCGCCAGGCCTCGGCCTTCACGCTCGGGCCGCGGGTGCACATGGAACTGGCAACAGCTCGGTCCCTGGGTCTCATGACCCAGCGCTCGCGGATGACGGGACGCCTGCTGGTGACCCTCAAGCCCGGCGCCGGGGTCGGAAGCCTCCCTGCCAAAGCTGCGGTCCCTCGCGGGAAACGCGGGGCCGATGGTGCGGGCCCAGAGCCACGAGGAGGCCAGCGGGGCCCTGGCGCGCCCCATCCGCAACCTCAATCGGTTCATCCAGCAGTTGGGCCTGTTCACGCTGCTGCTGGCGCTCCTGGGCGCCTGGGCCATCCTCGCGGCCTTTCTCGATGGCCGGCGGCGCGACGCGGCCATTCTGCGCTGCCTCGGCGCTCCGCCCAACGCGCCGGTGCTGATCTACAGCGGACTCACCCTGATCCTGCTGGGCGCGGCCCTGGCTCTCGGTTTCACCGCGGGCTCGGCGGCCGCGGCGTTCGATCCCCAGGATCCTCGGCGACATCATCCCCGCAGCGGCGAAGAACGCCCCGGCTCAATGGCCCCCGTTGACTGAGACCTTGGCGGCCGCGGCGATGGTGCTGCTGCCTTCCCTTCCGCCCCTCCTGCGCCTGGGAAAGGTCAGGCCCTGAGCTGCTGCGGGAATCCACCGTCCAGAGAGGGGACCGCGCCGCGACCTGGCTTTGCAGTGGCTCGGCCCTGCTGGTGGCGGCCTGGCTGGTGTTGCGCAACGCCCCGAGCCTGAAGGCCGGCTTCGCCACGCTGGCGGGTCTGGCCCTGCTCTTCGCGCTGCTCATGGGGGCCACGCGCCTGATGCTCTGGCTCTATGGCCGCTTCGCCCCGCGCATGCCCTCGCCATGAAGCTCGGCTTCGCGCAGCTGGGCGCCAAGCCGGCCCTCACCTCGCCTGCATGATGGCGGTGATGGGACTGGCCATCTTCCTCACGCTCGCCACGTCTTTCATCAAGGACGACCTGGTGGGCCCGATCCTGAAACAGCGCGGCGCGGGCAACCGCCCTAATCTTTTTCATCGATGTCCAGCCGGACCAGAGCGAGGCCTTGCGAACCCGGCTCCAAGCGCCTTTCCGGACGCGAGCCCCTTGGTGGCGCCCCTGGTGCGGGCGCGCCTCAAGGCGATCAACGGCCGCCCTGTCCGCGGGGCCCGGGGCGGTGGAAGGCAACGAGGAGCAAACCCGCCGCGAGGGCTTCCGCACCCGGAGAGCAGAACCTCACCTACCGCGCGGTGCTGGAGGAAGGCGAAACCCTCGTCGCCGGGCGCTTCTGGAGCGATCCCAGGGCGCCCCTCGCGGAAAATCTCCCTGGAGGAATTCTTCGCGCAAAGCATCCAGGCCAGGCTCGGCGATGAACTCGCCTTCGATGTGCAGGGCCAGGAAATCCGCGGCAAGGTCACCTCCTTGCGCAAGGTGGTGTGGCAGACCATGCGTCCTAATTTCTTCATTGTCCTGCACCCTTCCTTGCTGAGCGGGGCGCCGCGCCTGGATCTGGTGGCCCTCGAAGCTGAAAGCGGGGAGACCCCCGCGCCCGCATCCAGACGGAGGTGGCGCAGGCCTTCCCTCAACATCACGGTCATCGACATCTCCGGAAGTGGCCCGCAAGGTGGGCCGGATCCTGGACCTGATCTCGACCGTGGCCCGCGCCCCTCGCCACGCTCATGCTGGCCTCCAGCCTCCTGGTGCTGGCCGCGAGCCTGTTGGCGGGCCGCCTGGGCCGGCAGCGGGATCTGGCCCTGCTGCGCACCCCTCGGCGCCACCCACGGCACCCTGCTGGGCAGCCTGCTCTGAATTCCTGCTGCTGGGGCCAGCGCGGTCCCCTCATCGCCAGCGCATGGGCCCGGATCCTCTCGGACCTCTACGCGAAGAAAATCCTGGAACTGCCCGCCAACGGATCCATGGGCCGCGCCTGTGCTGCTGGCGGCGGCCGCCCTGCTCACGGCCGCGGTGGGCCTGCTGGGATCCTGGAGGAGCTTGAACGCGAAACCCCTGGATGCGCTGAGATCCGGAGGAACCCGGCCCCCTGCGCTGCCTCTCCCGAGGCGCCTGCTAACATGGAGCTCCGCCCGGTGCGGCCGCGGCCTTGAATGCTGTGCTGCCGCGCCGGGCGCCTTCTTGGCGGGGACATCCATGTTCCTGGTTTCATTCCAGAAGGCAAGCCGCAGGCGAGGTGCAGCTGGAGCGGGAGCTGAGCCTCCTGGCCATCGCGACCAAGGCCGGAGGTGGACCTCCACCACCGCTGCGGCGGCCATGCGCTGCCCGGAACCTGCCTCGTCACCATCGAAGGCGGCGCTCAAAACCTCAGCGAGCCGCTCTCCGCTGAAAAGCGCATCCTCGCCATCCTCAAAGCCTCCCCGGACCAGCGCCTGGCCTGCCAGGCATGGGCCCCAGGGCGACGTGAGCTGCTTAGTGGGAGAAGAGGGGAAGGATCTGCGAGGGGGAAGTAGAGGAGCAAGAAGTCCCAAGTCTCAAGTCCAAAGTCTCGGTGAGATGCAGTAAGGCCCCACGGGGCCGCTTTACTGAGACTTGAGACTTGGGACTTCTTTTCGGCCTCCAGTCGATCACAAGAATCCCACGCCCTGCCATACCCGCACGCGGGTCTTGCCTTCGCCGACGGTAGCGGTTCGAACACCAGGCGCTTGGCGCCTCCACGCAAGCCTCGTTGGCCTTGTCCACCCACTCGCCAGTGCCCGGCAGGCCCTGCAGCAGTTTGGTGGCCGGCACTTCGCCGCTCTCATTGACGAGCACGTTGACCACCACCCACGCCGGTGTCCACCTTCTTCGCCTTGGGACGCACCTGGTTCAGGTTGATGGGCCGGGCGGGATTCACGTCTGGGGTGATGGGAAGCGGGGCGCCTTCCCCCTGCTTTCCGCCAGCTTGGCAAGTTGGCGGCGAGCAGGTCTGCTCTGAGTTTCGCGTTCTCTTCCTGCGCGGCCTTGAGGGCTTCGCGGCCCCTGGAGGTCCATCAGGATGCTGTCGCCGCTTTGCTGGTTCTCCTTCAGGCTGCCCCTTGATCTGCTCCAGTTCCTTGCGGACGGAGGCCGCTTCTTCCTTGGGCTGGTCCCGGCTCTTCTGGGCCGCGGCGAGGTCTTCCTGCTGCACTCGGCTTCCCGAGCTTCGTGGAGAGATCATCGCGCTCGGCGGTCAGTTTTTTCACCTGGGCCTGGAGGGTTCGCCACAGCCTGGGAAGCTTTCGGAGCCTTGGTCCTGGGTTTCGATCTGGACTGGGGGCGCGGACGCGGCGCACAGGGGGGCAGCGTGAGGGCCGCCAGCGCGAAGCAGGTCGTGGCAAGGCGCATGAACCTCCCATTGGAAGCATCCAGCTTCTCACAATTCAATTATACGTCGCGGTCCGGGTCCGGATGGCCCGGCATTGCTCACTTCCAGCACCCCACGGCGGATGAGTTTCGCGAAGATGGCCAGGCACTCTTCAGGAGGAAATGGGCTCCCAGCGATGACATCGCGGATGCTCCAGACCCCGTTCACGCGGGTGGCCAGAAGGCCTCGCGCTGGATTCCAGGTGGGTCTGCATCAGTTCGTCCATGCTCCAGGGCCAGCTCCGAGCACTTGCTCCTGGTCCAGGTTCTGGTCTTCCAGCTTTGTGCTGGACCATCTCCAGCATGCGGCTGGCTTCCTGGATCTTCGGGTCCACCTGCAGCAGGCGCCGGAGTTCACTCTGGGCCTCTCTGGAGCTTCTCCTTTCCATCAATCCCCTGGCCTTCATGAGCTGGGCGGGTGGCGTCATTCAGGTGCCCGCCCGGATCGATGGTCCGCAAGATGCCGCGCTCGAGCATTTCCGTGCAGATGCTTGCTGAGGATGAATTCCGACCTGCGGAGTTCCTGCATGAGCTGGGCGATGGTCTTGCGCTCGTCCAGGCGGAACAGCACATCGGCGTCTTCCGGCGAGAGCGGCAGCATATTTTGGCGATGACTTCCGAAACCGGCCCCAGCACTGCATCCTCGCCCTTGATGGTCTGGCGGATGACCTTCCCATTCATCCATCCGGCGGGCGCCTTCCAGCACGATGCCCGTGACCTCCAGGCTGATGAGCATGGTCTTCTGGTCCGGCAGCCGGTTGTCGGGAATTCGAAAGTCCCCACGCCCCAGAGAGGTGTCGTAGATGCTTTCTTCGGTCTTGGTCTGCACCATCCGGCGGATTTCCGCCTCGCTGATGAGGTTGCGGTTCACCAGGATCTTGCCGAGCACCTGGTTCTCATCCTCCTGGGCGGCCAGCGCTTCCGCGAGCTGCTGTTCGGTGATGCGGTTGGAGGCCAGCAGGGAACTGGCCCAGGTAGTCCCTGGGATCCGAAGACCACACGGAGGTGACTTTGCCGTCGGCGAAGCTCACGCGCTTGGTGTGGGACGTGCCTTTGATTTCGAGGGATTCCGGTCTTCTTCCGCAACGGCCAGCCACTGGAAGATGTCTTCCAGGCCCATCGTGGCAAATTCGCCCTTCAACCCCATTCAGCGGCACCCCATCCCAGATATCCAGTAGCTCAGGCAAATATTTACGCACAGATGAATAGGCTGGCTGCGTCCCGAGGGCAAATTGGCCTGGTAATAATTTGTAATCATTCCCGGACAGCCTTCAACAACTTCGACGGATGATGCCTCGCCGCGGACGCATCCAGGTCCAGCAAGGGTCTAGCGGTCACGGGAATGCCCGCGGTCTCCGGACCCGATGGCAGGATCGGAGCTCCGCCTTCCTCCAGGTAGCGGGCCAGGACCTCCAGGCGAAGGCGGGGAATCATTGACCAGCACCGCTGTGGGCCGCACGCCGCCGATGTCCAGGATCGCCCGGAGGTGGCCTCCAAGTCCAACCCCGTGGTTTCGCCGGCTTTCGGTCATCAAGTTGGCCACGTACAGGATCAGGGCGTTCGTCTGTTGGAGGGCGCGCCGCAATTCTGGAATCAACAGGTTCGGCGGGGTGGAGGTGTAGAGGCTTCCCGGCGCCAGGAGGATCAGGTCCGCCCCGCAGAATGGCGAGCATCGCTTCCGGCAGCGGTTCCGGGGCTTCCGGGCTCCAGCCAGATGGACCGGATGGGCGCCTTGGTTTCGTTGACGGCGGTTTCGCCGACGCCAGGGACGACCTTCGGCATCCGTGGCGCAAAGGGTCACAGGCACGGTGGTGGACGGAAAGAGCCGCCCCGCGGTCACCAGCACGCCAGCTCAGCTCCCGGATGGCCTTCACCCAGTCCCCGGTGATGTCCACCATGGCCAGCAGCATGAGGTTGCCCAGGCTGTGTCCCGCCAGGCTCCTTCGCCTTTGAACCGGTAGCTCAACAGGTCGCTGAGGATGGATTCCTGCCGGGTGAGCGCCGACGAGCAGTAGCGCAGATCCCCGGGCGGGATTACGCCGAGTTCCTCCAGGCCGTCCCGAAAGATCCTCCGTTGTCCGACACCGTGACGATGCCGGTGAGCTGCCAGAGCTGGTCGGCCGCTCCCATTCTGATTTCGGGGCCCTGAGCAGGGCAGCCCGGCCCGTCCCGCCCCGAGGATCACCACTCGAAGGGGCAGGTCCGGATGCAGCGCCATGAAGGTCAGGAACGTTCGATGG